>NZ_CP040818.1:1332500-1932500 GCF_005887635.2 Paroceanicella profunda
CCTGGAAATAGCCCTCCGTGAGATCGTACCCTAAACCGACACAGGTGGACTGGTAGAGTATACCAAGGCGCTTGAGAGAACTACGTTGAAGGAACTCGGCAAAATGCCTCCGTAACTTCGGGAGAAGGAGGCCCCGTCCGTGGGCAACCATGGGCGGGGGGCACAGACCAGGGGGTAGCGACTGTTTACTAAAAACACAGGGCTCTGCGAAGCCGCAAGGCGACGTATAGGGTCTGACGCCTGCCCGGTGCCGGAAGGTTAAAAGGAGGTGTGCAAGCACTGAATTGAAGCCCCGGTAAACGGCGGCCGTAACTATAACGGTCCTAAGGTAGCGAAATTCCTTGTCGGGTAAGTTCCGACCTGCACGAATGGCGTAACGATTTCCCCGCTGTCTCCAACGTAGACTCAGCGAAATTGAATTCCCCGTGAAGATGCGGGGTTCCCGCGGTCAGACGGAAAGACCCCATGCACCTTTACTACAGCTTCACACTGGCGCCAGACATGTCATGTGCAGGATAGGTGGTAGGCTTTGAAGCGGGGACGCTAGTCCTCGTGGAGCCTCCCTTGAGATACCACCCTTGTCCTGTTTGGCGTCTAACCGCGGTCCGTCATCCGGATCCGGGACCCTGTGTGGCGGGTAGTTTGACTGGGGCGGTCGCCTCCCAAAGAGTAACGGAGGCGCGCGATGGTGGGCTCAGAACGGTCGGAAATCGTTCGCTGAGTGCAATGGCATAAGCCCGCCTGACTGCGAGACTGACAAGTCGAGCAGAGACGAAAGTCGGCCATAGTGATCCGGTGGTCCCGAGTGGAAGGGCCATCGCTCAACGGATAAAAGGTACGCTGGGGATAACAGGCTGATGATGCCCAAGAGTCCATATCGACGGCATCGTTTGGCACCTCGATGTCGGCTCATCTCATCCTGGGGCTGGAGCAGGTCCCAAGGGTATGGCTGTTCGCCATTTAAAGAGGTACGTGAGCTGGGTTTAGAACGTCGTGAGACAGTTCGGTCCCTATCTGCCGTGGGTGTAGGAGACTTGAGAGGAGCTGCCCCTAGTACGAGAGGACCGGGGTGGACGTACCACTGGTGGACCAGTTGTCCTGCCAAGGGCAGTGCTGGGTAGCTATGTACGGACAGGATAACCGCTGAAGGCATCTAAGCGGGAAGCCCCCCTCAAAACAAGGTCTCCCTATCAGGGCCGTGGAAGACCACCACGTCGATAGGCTGGAGATGTAAGTGCAGCAATGCATTCAGTTGACCAGTACTAATCGCCCGATTGGCTTGAACCGATCCGGTAGTCGCAAGACAACCGATCCCAACTCAGGTCAGATACACAAAGACTTGGAAAGACGCCCGAAAGGGCAAAAATGCGTCTCACTGTCCAGGCCCAAAAGGCCAGGACGGCCAGACCTTCCGAGGAGCCCGCCAAAACGGCTCCCCCGAAGGTCTGGTGGTCACAGCGCGAGGTAAACTCCCGATCCCTTCCCGAACTCGGCCGATAAGACCCGCCGCGCCAATGGTACTGCGTCTCAAGACGTGGGAGAGTAGGTCGCCGCCAGACCAATACATCCTCATTCCCTCTCCTCACGATACATCAAACACCGCGGGGTGGAGCAGCCCGGTAGCTCGTCAGGCTCATAACCTGAAGGCCGCAGGTTCAAATCCTGCCCCCGCAACCAGAAACACCGAACAAGCCGCACCCCACAGGGTAGCGGCTTTTTTGTTGGCCCACACGCCCAGCCAAAAGCTCCGCCAGGAACACCGAGCGCAAACCAATCACCCCGACGGACACAGGGGGGCGCCCGTGACCAGGAATGTTCATCCCCAAAAGCTGACGGACACAGGAATGTCCCTCTGAACTGGGTTCCTGATCGTCCACCGGAACAATCCGCGCGGACATCCACGTCACACCGCTGCCTTGGAGCTGTTCGAGGAAGGCGAACTGGCTCATGCGCCTTCCCGCGGGAGGTCGATTCTGTGTGCACGTTCCTCATCGCGCATGACATACCGGATCCGTCGCAGACCGGCACCGGCGCGGTTGGCCGGGGGGCGTGCCGCCGCCCTCACCCCCGGTACTTGAGCGCCTCCAGCACCAGCGAGAAGGCAGGTGTCGCCTGCCGGCGCGAGGGGTAGTAGAGGTGATAGCCGGGGAAGGGCGGGGCGTACTCCTCCAGCGCCACCTCGAGCTGGCCCGCCTCGATATGTCTGCGCACGTGGAAATCCGGGATGCAGCTGATGCCCCTGCCATCCAGGCTGGCCTGGAGGATGAGATCCATGTCGGTGCTGATCAGCTGCCCGTCCACCCGCACGTTCAGCGGCTTGCCGTCCTGCTCGAACTCCCAGGCATAGAGCCCGCCCAGCGTGGGCATGCGCAGGTTGATGCAGTTGTGATTCGTGAGGTCATGCGGCGTTTGCGGGCGGCCGTGGCGGCGGAAATATTCCGGCGAGGCCACGGCCAGCATCCGCATGTCGGGGCCGATCTTCACCGCGATCATGTCCTTCTCGATGCTCTCGCCCAGCCGCACACCGGCGTCGAACCGGTCGGTCACGATATTGGTCAACCGCTGGTCGACCGTGATTTCGATCTGCACATCGGGGTTGTCCGCCATCACGGGGGAGAGTTTCGGCCAGAGGATCTCCAAGGCGGCGTGGTGGGAGGAGTTCAGCCGCACCAGGCCCGCGGGCTTCGAGCGCAGCCGGTTGAGCGCCGCCAGGCGCGCGTCTATGTCGTCGAAGGCCGGGCGCAGGGTGTCGGCCAGCTGCTCGCCCGCCAGCGTGGGGGAGACATTGCGGGTGGTGCGGGTGAGCAGGCGGAGGTCCAGCCGCTCCTCCAGCCGCTTCACGACATGGCTGAGCGCGCTCTGCGACGTGCCCAGCCGGGCCGCGGCACGGGTGAAGCTGCGCTCCTCGCACACCGCGAGGAAGGCCATCAGGTCCGCGAGTTCTTCACGTTTCATTTATGTGAAATCCGCATGAGTTATGCATCAATGTAGCCGGAGACAGGTTAATTGGGAGCGGAGGCGCCGGGGTCAAGTCTCCGTGTCGCGGTGACCTGACGTCTCGGTGCGTCGGCCGCCCCCGACGGCGCCGCGTGACGCGACTCCGGACCGCCGGGCCCGGCCGAGGAGGACCTCACCCTCACCGCCCCGCGGGCGCAATCGAACTCCCCGGCCTGCGCTGTACCGCCCGGGGCATGGCGGCAGCGAACCGGTGAGGGGAGACACCGCGGCCCAGCGCGATGTCGTGCGGGCGTGCCCCTGGACCGCACTGGCCGCCGGACCTGCGACCAGTCTTCCGCGCCGATATCCCCGAACGCTGCGTTGACGCCTGGCCCCGCGGACCGCCGCCTTGGGAGGGGGGGCGCCCTCCCCCCGCACAAACCGCTCTCCCTGTCCTACCCGGTGATGCTAAGTCTCGGGGTGACCGGCGCCGCGCCGCCCGGTGCTGGTGGCCGGGGCGTAGCAACCCATTGAAAGGACGGGGCAATGATCCACGCGAAACCCTTCGACTATCCTTATGACGGCCGCCTTGACCCCGCCGTCACGGCGCTTGTCATCATCGACATGCAGCAGGATTTCCTGTCCACGGACGGCTATTTCGCCCGCCAGGGCTACGACCCCGCGCCGCTGCGGGCCATCCTGCCGGCCGTGACACGGCTGATCGGGGGCTGCCGCGCGGCCGGGATCCGGGTGATCCACACCCGGCAGGGATACCGCGCGGACCGGGCCGACATGACCGAATACGAGAAATGGCGCCGCCGCCAGTCCGGCATGGAGGGCTCGGACGTGCTGCTGCGCGGGAGCCCCGGCTTCGAGATCGTGCCGGAGATCGAGGTGCTGCCGCAGGACATCCTCGTCGACAAGACCTGCAACGGCGCCTTCACCCACACCGACCTGGAGCACGTGCTGCGCGCCCGGGGCGTCACCCACCTCATGCTGGGCGGATGCACCACGGATGTCTGCGTGCACAGCACCCTGCGCGAGGCCTGTGACCGCAACTTCCAGTGCCTCACCGTCTCGGATGCCTGCGCCAGCGGCGACGCCTATGCCCATGCCGCCGCGCTCCACATGGTCACGGTGGAATACGGCGTGTTCGGGGCGCTGGCGACGGTGGAGCAGGTGCTCGCCGGGCTCTCGGATCTCGCGCGGCCGGACCGGACGGCCTGAGCCCGGCGCGCCGGTCAGCCGGCCTCGTGCCGGGCGAGGAAGGCCTCCACGACGGCGAGGCACGAAGCCTTCTCCTCCACATGCGGCATGTGGCTGGAGTTGGGGAAGACATGCCCCTCGCAGCGCGGGATCAGGTCCAGGAAGGGCTGCACGCAGGCCTCCGTCGCCTCGTCATGGGCGCCGCGGAAGGCGAGGGTGGGGGCCAGCACCTCCGGCAGCCGGTCGACCACCGACCAGGATTTCATCGTGCCGATCACGTGGAATTCGGTGGGGCCGTTCATGGCGTGGTAGACGGTGGGGTCCGCGTCGATCGCGGCGAAGGTGCGGGCCACCTCCTCCGGCCAGGGGGTCAACCGGCACACGTGACGGTCATAGAAGACGCGGGTGGCGGCGAGATAGTCCGGGTGGTCGAGGGTGCCGGCGGCCTCGTGGCTGTCGAGCGCCCGTTGCACCTCCTCGGGGAGCTGCGCGCGCAGCTCCGCCGCGCCGGCGGACCACAGCGCCATCGAGGCCGGGGAATTCGCGATCACCAGCGCCTTCAGCCCGGCCGGGCGGCGCACCGCGTGTTCGGCGCCCAGCATGCCGCCCCAGGACTGGCCCAGCAATGCGTAACGGTCCCGGATGCCGAGATGGTCCAGCAGCGCGTCCAGCTCGCCGAGGAAGAAGGCCACGGTCCAGAACTCCGGCCCCTTCTCCGGCAGATGCGTGGAGTTGCCGTTGCCGATCTGGTCATAGTGGATGACCGGGCGGCCGGTGGCGGCCAGTTCGCGAAAACTGTCAACGTAATCATGCGTGCAGCCCGGCCCGCCATGCGCGACCACCAGCGGCAGCTTGCCGGACGCGAGGTCTCCGCACACGCGGTACCATGTCCGGTAACCCTGGTATGAGGAAAAGCCTTCGGTGGTGGGGATGTCGCTCATGTACCTGTCTCCTCGATCCGCGGCATGTCCGGCGGAGGCCGCGGCAAGGACGTTAGCAAAGCCCCCCTGCGGCCCGACAGCTAGGGAATCTTATAGGTTCGCGCCCGGGCCCGGCCGGAGGGGCGCCGGGCACAAACATGTTGATCCCTGAAATCACGCCCCTAACGTGCGAGGCTCAGTGATTTCGGGAGCATTCAGTGGCTTATCAAAAGATTCTTGCAGCACCGCGTGGCCAGGACTTCGATTTCCTCACCGCACTGTTCGTCAACGGACGCGATACCCGGGCGGACGACAATGTGATTGTCCTTCAGGGCTGGAGCGACCCGGGCCTGCGGGTTACCCTCCACGGAACCTATACATATGCCGGGGAAGATCTCACCGGCGGCACCATCACCAGCATGGTGTTCCAGGACGGCGGGCGTGTGTTCCAGGTCTGGGGCGGGCTCTCCGTCAACGCGGCCCAGGTCGCGCAGCTGATGGAGCAGACGGACCAGGGCGGTGACCTCTACCTGGTGCGCAACCTGTTCGAGGCCATCCGCCGCACGGTGGACGTGCGGGCCGGCGGGCTGGAGACGGAGGCCACCCCGGGTGTGCTGAGCGTCACCGGCAGCACGGACGACGACACCATCACCGGCAGGCCCGCGGCGGACGTGTTCTACGGCGGTGCGGGCAATGACACCCTCTCCGGGGAGGACGGCGCGAACCGGCTCTACGGCGGCGCGGGCGCCGACCAGATCTCCAGCGGCCTGGGCGCGGCGCGGCTCTTCGGCGGCACGGGGGATGACATGCTGGACGTCGGAGCCGGCGCAAGCCTCGTCTTCGGCGAGGGCGGCGACGATTTCATCTATGGCGGAGACTCGGTGGACCGGCTCTACGGCGGCGACGGCGCTGATTTCATTCATGGCGGCGGCAGCACCGACCTGATCTACGGCGGCGCCGGCAACGACGAGCTCTACAGCGGCGATTCCTCCTCCTCCGACGACTCCCGCATGTGGGGTGACGCGGGCAACGACTGGCTCGTGGGATACGCCGGCCGGGACACCCTGTTCGGCGGCATCGGAGGCGACACGCTGAACGGCGGCGGCGGCAACGACCTGCTCAACGGCGGCGCCCACAACGACGACCTGCAGGGCGAGGGCGGCGATGACCGGCTCTTCGGCGAGGACGGGAACGACCTGCTCAACGGCGGCGCGGGCACGAACGTGCTCTTCGGCGGCGAGGGGCGGGACAACCTGTCCACCGAAGGGGTGAACAGCCGGCTTTACGGCGGCGCGGGGAGGGACATCCTCTACGCCAACGAGGACGGAACCCGGCTCTACGGTGGCGGCGACGATGACAGGTTCACCGGCTATGGCGACGGCCAGCTTCTGCGCGGCGACGCCGGCAACGACATGTTCATCTCCCGCGGCGAGAACGCCACCCTCTATGGCGGAACCGGCGACGACATCATCACCGGCCTCGGCGACAACGCGCTGGTGGAACTGGATGCAGGCGACGACATCCTGCGCACCCTGGCGGACAACGGCACCATCTACGCGGGCTCCGGGGATGACCGCATCGGCTCCTATTTCGGCGGTGCGGACAGCCTCATCTTCGGCGGGGCCGGCAATGACCGGATCCGTGCCACGGGCGACGGGGTGCGCGTGAACGGCGGCAGCGGCGCGGACAACATCACCATCGACGCGGACACCGGCCGGGCGTCGGTGATCATCGGCGGCGCCGGCGGCGACACCCTGACCCTGCTCGGCGGCAACGGCACATCGAGCATCCTGCGTGCCGGCGGAGGCAATGACCGGGTCGAGGCGGAGGGCGCCATCGTCTACGGCGACGCGGGCAATGACACGATCACCGCCAAGGTCACCGACAGGGCGGGGTCCACCGTCTACGGCGGCGACGGCAACGACCGGATCTCCGTTTTCGGCTGGACGGAGGATGCCCGGTCGGCGGTGATCTACGGCGGTGACGGCAACGACACGTTCGAAACCGGTGCCGACACCTACCTCATCTATCGCGATGCCGGCGCCTTCGGCACCGACCGCATGCTGAACGGAGACACCGGCAGTATCTTCGGCTGGGGCGAGGAGGACGGCAACGGCGGCCAGATCCTCCACACCGCGGCCACAACGCATATCGTGCTCGACCTGGACACGGAGGCCGACATTCTCTGGCGCCCGTCGATCTACGGGTTCGTGGTGCGGGTGACGAACAGCGAAAGCGGTGCGCTGCTCGGCAACATCGTGGTCGACGACGTGGTGAACCAGGATTTCGACGCGCTGGACTATCTCGCCGGCTACCGGGCGATGGAACAGGCCATCGGCTACACGGCCCCGGACGACATCCTCTGACGCCGGGCCTGACGCGGCCGGGCCCCGGCGCTCAGGCGTCGGGCTCCAGCAGCCGGTAATGCGCGGCGCGGGCGATGGCCTGGAAGCGGTTGCGCGCGCCCAGTTTCCGGGTGGCGGAGTTCAGGTGCAGCGTCACCGTGGGCACGGAGCGGCTGAGCTCATGCGCGATCTGCTTGGTGGTGAGCCCGGCGGCGCACAGGCGCAGGCACTGGCGTTCGCGCGGGGTGAGGCGGATGTGCCGGCTGGTGCGGGTGGCGGCGTCGAACCCGGGGTAGACGGCATCGTGAAAGATCCGCCCCAGCTGGCCCACCGCGGCCAGAAGCTGCTCCGCATCGCCCGCGGCGGCCCGTTCCGGGTCCAGCCGGATGGCGGAGAAGGTGGCGAGCGCCCCGCCCTCGGCGCGGATGGGCACGGTGATGCCGCAGGTCATCCGCGTGTCGTGCAGGTAGGAGACCACCGGAGAGTGCTTTTCCGCCAGCACCTTGCGCATCACCGGGCTTTGCCGGCCGCCATGCGCCCAGGCGAAGGGGCGGCTCACCGCCAGCGAGGCCTCCATCACCGGGTCGATCTGGTAATACCCGCCGCGGCACCACAGGCCTTCCATGTCCTCCGGCGCATTGCACAGGCTGAGCACGGCGGGGGTGATGAATTCGCCCTCATGGCTCAGCGGCACCGGCGAGAAGTCATAGGTGGCGATGTCGAAGCCTTCCGGGCGCAGCAGCGCCAGCGCCACCTCCATGGCCGCGTCCACGGTCATGCCGGTGTGGAATTCGTGTTCATGGTCGGTGAGCGCGTGCAGCATTGCCAGATTTTATCCCCGCCAAGGTGCTTGTCAAATCGCCAGTCGGGGGGATCTGCGCGTTTCGCGGGCGAAACGGTGTCGATGTGTCCCCGCCCTGCCCATGTGGGCGGCAGTCCCGGCGAACCTATAAGAATCGATAGCTATACGAAAGCCCCGCCGGGCTCCTAGGCTCGGGGGAGTCGGGCCGCGGGCCCGGCTGTCCAACATCCGTCCGGCCGGGGCCCCGCTCCGCCGCGGCGCCATCCATGCGACTTTCAGGAGGGACACGGCCATGCGACCCAGAACGACCCTTGCCGCATTGATGTCGGGGATCGCCCTCGCGGGCCTCGCCGCCACGATGCCGGCCGGTGGCGCGCGCGCCGAAGCGGGCACGCCCGGCGGCACCCTGCGCCTGCTCGCCAAGGCGGCCTCGGGCACCATCGACCCGCACATCAACTACACGCTGCAGTATTTCCAGATCAACTACATGCTCTACGACGGGCTGGTGACCTTCCGGAAGGCGGGGGACGACACCGGCTTCGACGTGGTGGCCGACCTCGCCGAGGCGCTGCCGGAGCCGCAGAACGACGGCAAGACCTATGTCTTCAAGCTGCGCGAGGGCATCAAATTCTCCGACGGCACCGACCTCACGCCGGAGGACGTGCTCGCCTCCTTCCAGCGCATCTTCAAGGTCTCCGGCCCCACCTCCGGCACGTTCTACAACGGCATCGTGGGCGCGGACGCCTGCCTGGAAAGCCCGGCGGACTGCACGCTCGAGGGCGGCGTGGTCATCGATGACGCGGCGAACACCGTGACCATCAACCTCACCGCCCCGGACGGCGAGTTCCTGCAGAAGATCGCCATCCCGCATGCCGCGATCCTGCCGGCCGAAACCCCCGCCGAGGATGCAGGCACCACGCCCGTGCCCGGCACCGGCCCCTACATGATCGAGAGCTACAACCCGAATGAGCGGCTGCGCATGGTGCGCAACCCCCACTTCGAGGAGTGGAGCGCCGACGCCCAGCCCGCGGGCTACCCCGACGAGATCGACTATGATTTCGGCCTCACCGAGGAAGCCGCGGTGACCGCGATCCAGAACGGCCAGGCCGACTGGATGTTCGATCCGCCCCCGCCGGACCGCCTTGCCGAGATCGGCTCGCGCTATGCCTCCCAGGTGTCGCTGCACCCGCTGACGGCGATGTGGTACGCGCCGATGAACACCAACCTCGCGCCCTTCGACGATGTGCGCGTGCGCCAGGCGGTGAACTACGCCATCGACCGCTCGGCCATCGTGAAGCTGTTCGGCGGCGCGGCGCTGGCGCAGCCCGCCTGCCAGATCCTGCCGCCCGGCTTCCCCTCCTACGTGCCCTATTGCCCCTACACCGCGGGCGATACCGACACCTGGAGCGCGCCGGACATGGAGAAGGCCAGGGCGCTGGTGGCCGAGTCCGGCACCGCCGGCCAGGAAGTCACCATCGTGGCGGAGGACAACACCGTCTCCCGCGCCATCGGTGTCTACCTGCAGGGCGTGCTGAACGAGCTGGGCTACAAGACCTCGGTGCAGCCGATCTCGCAGAACATCCAGTTCACCTACATCCAGAACACCAACAACAAGGTGCAGATCTCCATCTCGCAGTGGTTCCAGGACTACCCGTCGCCCTCGAACTTCCTGCAGGTGCTCTTCGGCTGCGACAGCTTCACCCCCGGCTCCGACGCCTCGGTGAACATCTCCGGCTTCTGCGACGAGGCCATCGACGCGAAGATGGACGAGGCCGCCGCCCTCACCCTCACCGACCCCGAAAAGTCGGCCGCGATGTGGACCGAAGTGGACCACGCGGTGACGGATGCCGCGCCCGCCGCGGTGCTCTTCACCCCCAAGCGCGTCGATTTCGTGTCCAAGCGGGTGCAGAACTTCACCTTCTCCCCGCAGTTCTACTGGATCATGAGCCAGTCCTGGCTCCAGTGAGCCGGACCTGACACAAAGGCGGGCGGCGGCCCCCCGGGCAAAGGGGGGCCGCCGCCATGCCAGCCCTCCAGCCAGCGCCGAGAGATGACCGACACCACACCCCCCCTTCCCGAAAGAGCCCGTGCGGCCGAGGGCCCCTGGGCCACCGCCTGGCGCCGGCTGAAGCGTGACCGCGCGGCGCTCGCCGCCCTCGCCGTGCTGCTCGTCATCCTCGTGGCCTGCCTCGCGGCGCCGCTCTACGCCTCGTTCGTCTCCGGCACGAACCCGTTCGCGACCAATCTCAACGGCACCATCACCGTCGACGGCAAGAGCCGCGACGTGCTGGAAGCCTCCACCGAGGGGCTGGGCCTCGGCCTCACGCCCATCGGCCCCACCTGGCAGTTCGGCCCCTACATGCTGGGCGCCGACAACCAGGGACGCGACGTGGCCGCGCGCCTGCTCTACGGCGGGCGCAACTCGCTGTTCATCGCCGGCGCCGCGGCGGTGCTCTGTCTCGTGGTCGCCACCTTCGTGGGCGTGGTGGCGGGCTTCTTCGGCGGGCTGGTCGACACGGTGCTCTCCCGCATCCTCGACGTGCTCTGGGCCTTCCCCATCTTCCTGCTCGCCATCTCGCTCTCCATCGTGCTGATCTCCCAGCCGCTGCTGATCGGGCCGTTCGAGATCCGCTCCGGCTCGCTGGCGCTGCCCATCGTCATCATCGGGGTGGTCTACATCCCCTACGTGGCCCGCCCGATCCGCAACCACGTGATCACGCTGATGAAATCCGAGTTCGTCACCGCGGCCGTGGGGCTGGGCGCCTCGCCCTGGCGCATCCTGTGGGTGGATATCCTGCCCAATGTCGTCACCCGCATCATCGTCTTCGTGCCGCTGATGCTGGCGCTCAACATGATCATCGAGAGCGCGCTCTCCTTCCTCTCCATCGGCGTGCAGCCGCCCGACGCGAGCTGGGGCACCATCATCCAGGACGGCCAGGGCCTGCTCTATTCCCGCCCCGCCGTGGCACTGGCGCCGGGCATCGCCATCGCGGTCACCGTGCTGGCGCTCAACATCTTCGGCGACGGCGTGCGTGACGCGCTCGACCCGAAATCCACCGTGAGGATCGGCTGATGCTCTTCGCGCTTCTCGCCCGGCTGGGCCAGATGGTGCTGGTGATGTTCGGCATCTCCGTGGTCGCCTTCCTGATCTTCTTCGCCACCCCGGGGGCCGACCCCTCGGCCCGCATCGCCGGGCGCAACGCCAGCCAGGAAACCCTCCAGCAGGTGCGCCACGACTTCGGCCTCGACCGCCCGCTGCCGATGCAATACGCGCTGATGATGAAGCGGCTCTTCGTCACCCGCGACCTCACCTCCTTCGTGAACCGCGGGCAGAAGGTGATCCCCACGGTGATGAACGCCATCCCCATCACCCTGTCGCTGGTCTGCGGCGCGGCGGTGCTCTGGGTGCTGGGCGGGCTCGTCGTCGGCGTGGTGGCCGGCGCCACGCGGGGCAGCTACGTGGACCGCGGGCTGATGATGCTCGGCCTCGCCGGCATCTCCATGCCGGTGTTCTGGCTGGGCGAGGTGGCGAACCTCGTCACCCAGTCGCGCTGGCATGACACATGGGCCTTCTCCTGGGTGCCCGCCCTCGGCTACGTGCCGCTGTCGGAGGACCCCTGGGGCTGGTTCAAGGCCCTCGTCATCCCCTGGACCGTGCTCGCCACCCTTTATGTCGGCCTCTACGGACGGGTGCTGCGCGCCTCGCTCATCGAGATGATGCAGGAGGATTTCATCCGCACCGCCCGCGCCAAGGGCATCGGCGAGGCCCGGGTGCTGCTGCACCACGGGCTGCGCACCTCGCTGGTGGCCTTCGTGACCATGTTCGGCCTCGACTTCGGCGCCCTCGTGGGCGGCGGCGCGCTGCTCACCGAGGTGGTGTTCGGCCTGCAGGGGGTGGGCAAGCTCACCTATGACGCGCTGCAGACCCTCGACCTGCCGATGATCCTCGCCACGGTGATCTACGCCTCCTTCTTCGTGGTGATGGCGAATTTCGTCGTCGACATCCTGCATGCCATTCTCGACCCGAGGGCCCGCGATGCCCGCTGAACCGCTGCTCGAGGTCTCCGGCCTCACCGTATCCTTCCGCACCGAGGACGGGCTGGTGGAGGCCGTGCGCGGAATCTCCTTCGCCGTCGCCCCCGGCGAGATCATGGGGCTGGTGGGCGAGAGCGGCTCCGGCAAGAGCCAGACCCTGCTCGCCCTCATGGGGCTCATCACCAGCCCCAATGCCGTGCTGACGGGCTCCGTGCGCTTCCGCGGGCAGGAGCTGGTGGGCCTCGGCCGCCGCGCGCTGGACCGCATCCGCGGCCGCGACATGGCGATGATCTTCCAGGACCCGATGACCGCCCTCACCCCGGTGCACACCATCGGCGCCCAGATCGTGGAGCAGATCCGCGCGCATGAGCGCATCTCGCCCCGCGCCGCCCGGGCGCGGGCGGTGGAACTGATCTCCGCCGTCGGCATCCCCGCCCCGGCCGACGTGGCCGGGCGCTACCCGCACCAGCTCTCGGGCGGCATGCGCCAGCGCGCGGTGATCGCCATGGCGCTGTCCTGCAACCCCGCGCTGCTGATCGCGGATGAGCCCACCACCGCGCTTGACGTCACCGTGCAGGCCCAGATCCTCGAGCTCATCGGCCGGCTGCGCGACGAGTTCGGCTCCGCCGTCATCCTCGTCACCCATGATCTCGGCGTGGTGGCCGAGATCGCCGACACGGTGCGGGTGATGTATGCCGGCAAGGTGGTGGAGGAGGGCACGAAGCGCGCGCTCTTCACCGCGCCGCAGCACCCCTATGCCTGGGGGCTCTTCGCCTCCATCCCGCCGCTGGAGGGCGCGCGGCCGGCCCGGCTCTCGGCCATTCCGGGCGCGCCGCCGCGCCTCTCCGCCCTGCCGGCGGGCTGCGCCTTCCGCCCGCGCTGCGCCCATGCCCATGCCGCCTGCACCGCCATGCCGGCGCTCACCGGCGAGGGCGGCCACCGCGCCGCCTGCGCGCTGAGCCCCGCGCACCGGGCCGAACTTCTCGCCGCCGGGGAGGCCCGCTCATGACCGCCGTTCCGCTGCTGCGCGCCACCGACCTGTCGAAGACCTACCGCGTGGGCCGGTCGCTGCTGCCCGCCCGCCGCCGCGCCGTGCAGGCGGTGAGCGAGGTCTCGCTCGAGGTGATGCCGGGCGAGACCCTCGGCATCGTGGGCGAGAGCGGCTGCGGGAAATCCTCCCTCGGCCGCTGCCTGATGAGGTTGCAGGACATCACCTCCGGCCGGCTGGAGTTCGAGGGCCGGGACATCACCCGCGCCTCGGCCGCGCGCATGCGCCCGCTGCGCCGCGAGATGCAGATGGTCTTCCAGGACCCCGCCGCCTCGCTCAACCCGCGCCGCCGGGTGGGCGACCTGCTGTCCGACCCGTTCCGCATCCACGCCGCCTGCGACCGCGCCGAGATCCCGGATCGCGTCGCCGCCCTGCTGCGCCGGGTGGACCTGCTGCCCGAGCACGCGATGCGCTTCCCGCACGAGTTCTCCGGTGGCCAGAAACAGCGCATCGGCATCGCCCGCGCCCTGGCGCTGCGCCCGAAGCTGGTGGTGGCGGACGAGCCGGTCTCCGCCCTCGATGTCTCCATCCAGGCGCAGATCGTCAACCTGCTCGCCGACCTGCGCGAGGAACTTGGCCTCACCTACATCTTCATCGCCCACGACCTCTCGGTGGTGCGGCAGATCTCCAACCGCGTGGCGGTGATGTATCTCGGCTCGGTGGTGGAGACCGGGCCGGTGGACCAGGTGTTCGCCGCCCCGCGCCACCCCTACACCGCCGCGCTGCGCTCCGCCGTGCCGGTGCCGAAGGTGGATGTGCCGCGCCCCGCGCGCACCATCCTCACCGGCGACCTGCCGAGCCCGATGAACCCGCCCTCCGGCTGCCGCTTCCACACCCGCTGCCCGCGCGCCACCGCCCTGTGCAAGGCCGAGCGGCCGGCGATGCTGCCCGACGGGCGCGGCGCCGCCGTGGCCTGCCACCACCCGCTGGAAGGCTGAGGCACTCCGCCTGCTGGCAGGGCCGATAGGGGATGCAGCGGGCGGAGCGGCAGGGCCGGTGATACCACCCGGCATCGGAACGCTCCGCGCCTGCCTCAGACCGGTGCCGGCGCGCGCGCCGGGTGCGCCGGATCTCGCGGACTCGCTCGCCGCCAGCCCGGCCCCGCGCAGCACGGCCAAGCAGGAGGGCTCTCCGGCGTCGGAGACCGCCGGAGAACGGGCTGCGGTCCGCCCCGGTCGCGCTGCGGCTTCCGGCCCGGCGTGCGCTGGTGTCCGATGCTCACATGCCAGACTTGCGCCGATCTGCGAACGCCACATGGCCGCGGCGTGCCCTCGACATCGCCACCGGCCCCTGCCGGGCCGGGGCCGTGTCTGCCCCGGCGAACATGACGCGGATGCCGGCCGTGAGGACCGGAGCGCGGAGGCCGTCTCAGCATACGGCTCGCCGCACAGCCGGGCCGGGCGGTGTCAGGTGAACAGCGCCTCGATGCTGCGCAGCGAGAAGGCGATGAAACCGATCAGGCTGGCTGTCATGCGCCGCCGCTCCCGCAGCGGCTCCGGCGCCCGGCCGGCGGACCTGCGGGCCGGGGAACCACGGCGCAAGCTGGCAAGTTGGTCGCAACAGGCAGAAAGTTTCGCGCAAGCACCCGCCGTTGGTGTATTGTTAACTCCATGCGCCAATAGATTGCGGGATGTGGCATAGTCCTGTCGGGAATCGAGCCGCTTGCGCGCTCCGGGGGGAGCAGACAGGCGGAGCAGTACGGATTACGGGGGAAGTCATCTGTGCGTGAAATAACCTATGGGAGGGTGGAAGCCCGCCGAACGTGCCCTGTTCTCGGGGAACATGGCACCGCCTTCGGGAATGCGGACGACAAGCTGTTCGCGCTGCGCAACCGGCCATTTCCCGGCCGCCCGGGCGGCACCGGGATACGGGACTGGACGGACCCGGTGGCCGAGGCCTGGGCCCGGGTCGGCCGGGTTGCCGTGCCGGTGGTGATCGGGCGCGCGCCCGCTTCGGACGCCACGACCAGTGCCTTCGAGGCTCCGCTGGACGCGGAGGAGGCGGAAGAGGCGGAGGACATGGCCCCGGAGGGGGCTGACGCGCAGGACTGATCCGCCGGAGGCAGGCGCCGGCGCGGGGGATATCAGCCCCAGAGCGCGGCGGCGGCCAGCGCCCAGAGCCACATGCCCACGCCGAACGCGGCATGGTTCGAGAGTTGAACGCTGCGCACCAGCATCGGCCGCGGCGCGCGCGAGGCGGCGATGCCGGCCCCCATGCAGGGCGCCATCACCAGCCAGCCGGCCAGCACGGTGATGAGCCCGAAGGCCAGCGCGGGCCAGAGGGTCGGCGCCCGGCCCCAGTCCGCGCCGCACAGGGCGAGCAGGATGAGCCCGTAGGCAATGCCGATCACGTAATGCATCGTCCAGCCCAGGGCCGTCTCCCCCGGAATGCTTTCCGCCGCCGCGATGCTGTCATGCCGGAAGCGGCCGCGCGGCATGTGGGCGAACCAGCGGCCCCCCAGCGTCCAGTTCGCGCCGGGCAGGCCGAGAAGCCCGGCGATAACGAAGCGCACCCAGAGGTCGAAGACCAGCGTCGCGCCTGCGCCGATCAGAAGGCCCTTGAAGAGAAATTCCACGGAAATCGTCCTTTGCCAGTGCGCACGCACTCAGGAATAGGGGTCCAGCGCGTCACGGATGCCGTCGCCGACGAAGTTGTAGGCCAGCACCACCAGCATCACCGGCGCCAGCGGCCAGAGCACCCAGGGGGCCACGGTGATGGAGCCCTGCCCCATCTGCAGCGCATCGTTGAGCATCAGGCCCCAGCTCACCGCCGGCGGCCGCAGCCCGAGCCCGAGGAAGCTCAGCGCCGTCTCGCCCAGGATCATCGAGGGGATGGAGAGGGTGGCGGTCGCGACCAGGTGGCTCATGAAGTTCGGCATCATGTGCGCCCCGATCACCCGTGTGGTGGAGGCCCCCATCAGCTCGGCGGCGCGCACGTATTCCTCCTCGCGCAGGGCGAGGAACTTGGAGCGCACCGCGCGCGCCAGGCCCGGCCAGTCCAGCAGGCCCAGGATGATCGAGATCACGAAGAACACCGCCACCGGCCCCCAGCTTGCCGGCACCGCGGCCGAGAGCGCCAGCCAGATCGGCAGTTCGGGCAGCGAGCGGATGATCTCGATCACCCGCTGCACGCAGGCATCCACCCAGCCGCCGAAATACCCCGCCACGCCGCCGACGATCATCCCGATGGCGAAGGAGATCGCCACGCCGATCAACCCCACGGTGAGGCTGAGGCGCGCGCCGTGCATCAGCCGGCTGAGCAGGTCGCGGCCCAGCCTGTCCGTGCCCAGGATGTAGAGCGTGCCGCCCTCCGGCGGGCAGACCAGGTGGTTGTCGCTGGTCCACAGGCCGAGGAAACTGTAGCCGGTTCCGCAGCTTGCGAACCAGCGCACCGGCTGCGGGGTGTCGTATTCCGGCTTGTAGATGCGTTGCAGGGTGGAGAGGTCCAGGGCCTCGGTGCTCGGGTAGCTCACCAGCAGCCCGCCGTCGAACAGGCCGAGGGGCTGGGGCGGGGCGAGCAGGTGGTTGTCGTCGCGGGCCGCCGGCTCGTAGGGGGCGAGAAAGTCCACGAAGGGCAGGGCGAGGTAGATCACCAGCAGGAACAGGCCCGAGACCACCGCCAGCCGGTGGCGCAGGAAGCGGCGCCAGACCAGCAGCCAGGTGGCGGCGTCGAGGTCATGGCGCTCGATGACCTGCCGCTCCGCGTCCGGGTCATGCCCGCCGGGGGCGACGTAGTGGGCGTCCGGGTCCATCATTTGCCGCGCCCCGCGAAGCGGATGCGCGGGTCGAGCAGCGCCAGCAGGATATCGGAAATCAGCATGCCGACCAGGGTGAGCGCGGAGACGAACAGCAGGATGAAGCCGGAGAGGAAATAGTCCTGGCTCTTGAGCGACTGCAGCAGGATCGGCCCGATGGTCTGCAGCCCCATCACCACGGACACCAGCACCGAGCCGGAAACCAGTTGCGGCAGCATGTTGCCCAGGTCGGAGACGAACGGGTTCAGCGCCATGCGCAGCGGGTACTTGATCACCGCGCGGGTGGGCGAGAGCCCCTTCGCCGCGGCGGTGACGACATAGGGTTTGCCCAGCTCGTCCAGCAGGTTGGCGCGCAGCCGGCGCACCATGGCGGCCATGCCGGAGGTGCCGATCACGATCACCGGCACCACCATGTGCGCGGCGATGTCGGCCAGCTTGTCCAGGCTCATCGGCGCGCCGGCGAATTCCCGGCTCATCATGCCGCCCACCGGCAGGCCGAACCATTCCGACCCCTTGCTGTAGAGCACGAGCGCCAGCAGGAAGTTCGGCGTGGCCAGCCCGATGTAGCCGATGAAGGTGGCGAGATAGTCGATCAGCGTGTTGGCCCGCACCGCCGCCAGCGCCCCCAGCGGCAGCGCCACCAGGTAGACGAAGATGATGGTGGTGAGGTTCAGCACGATGGTCATCCACATCGCGTCCAGCACGATGTCCGACACCGGCCGGTCCAGCTCGAAGGACCAGCCGAGGTTGCCCTGCAGCAGCCCCTCGAAGCCCAGCGGCCCCGGCCAGGCGCCGAGCCAGATCAGGTACTGTTTCCAGATCGGCTCATCGAGCGCGTATTGCGCGGCGAGGAATTTCGCCCGCGCCACGGAGGAGGATTCCCCCGAGGCCATGAGCTCGTTGATCCGGTTCGACAGGATGTCGCCGGGCGGCAGGTTCACGATGATGAAGACCAGCGCCGACACCACGGCGAGGGTCCAGATCATTGTCAGGCATCGGCGCAGGATGTATCGGGCCATGGATCAGGGCGCGAACCAGAACTCGTCCATGCGCAGCACGCCGAGCTGGGCGCCCGGCTCCCAGGCGTAGATCGCCTGTTCGGGCACGTTGCGCAGGGTGTCGGCCACGATCGCCGGCTGCGGCGCGGCGCTGACCAGCCCGATGGCGAACACCTCATCGGCCTGGATGCGCAGCATCTCCTCCCAGATCTCGCGGCGCCTCTTGTCCTGCGAGGTGCGCTCCCAGTCGTGGAACAGCTCGAGCAGGCGCTTGGCCACGTCGGTCTGCGGCGGCTCGCCGGCCAGGCCGTTCGACTGGGTGTACTGCCCCCATTCCGGCCAGCTGAAATTGGTCTGCTCCACCGGCGCGAGGTCCACCGGCGGGGCCTCCGGCGTGGGCAGGCCGTTGTTCCAGCCATACCAGACCGGCATCATCGACTGGCCGGAGTAGACCTTGTTGCGCAGGATGTCGCGGTCGAGCGGGCGGTAGATCACCTTCACCCCGATCTCCGCCCACATCTCCGCGAGCAGCTCGATGGCATCGGCTTCCTCGGGGCGTTCGCCGGCGCTCTCGATCACGATCTCCAGGCGCTTGCCGTCGGGCAGCAGGCGGGTGCCGTCGCCGTCGCGCTTCCCTAGGCCGAGCGCGTCGAGCATCGCGTTGGCGCGCTCCGCGTCATGGTCGGCCCAGGCGGCGCTCAGCGCCGGGTCATAGAAGGGGGAGCCCCGCAGCGGCGCCACGTTCGCTTCCTTCGCCAGGCCGAAGTAGAGGGTCTTGTTGATCGTGGTCCGGCGCACGCCGAGGCTCAGCGCCCGGCGGAAATCCGCGGTGCGGAACAGCTCGCGCAGGGCCGGGTCGTTGTAGTTCTGGTTCGGGTAAAGCGCGATGTCGGAGCCGTAGCCGGTGGACCACAGCCAGGTGTGGTACTTGCCGCGGCCCTCGCCCTGCTTGAGCACCGGCGCATCGGAGAAGGAGATGGAGCGCACCTGCAGGTCCGCCTCGCCCAGCGTCACCTTCTGGGGGATGAGCCCGGCGGCGGCGATGGTGAGCTCGACATGGTCGATGTAGGGCAGCTGGTGCCCCTCGGCATCGATGCGGTGGTAATAGGGGTTGCGGGTGAGCTCGTAGCCCTGGCTGTTCATCGCGGAGACGGTGACCCAGGGCTGCAGCGTGGGCTCGTCCGGGTTGTCGTTGTTGTAGAGATTGTCGAGCCCGTTGTGCAGCTGCGCCCAGTTGCGCGCCTTGCGCTCGGCCATCAGCGGCTCCAGCGTCGCCGGGTCGACGTATTTCGCGTGGAACTGGCTGAGGTAATGCGCCGGGCGATAGATGAACGGCGGGCGCGCGGCGGCCAGGGCGGGCAGGAAGCGCGGGTTCGGCGTGTCCCATTCGTAGCGGATGGTCACCTCGTCGATCACCGTCACCTTCGGCGGCTTGCCGTCAACCAGCATCACCTCCGGCGGGCCGCCCGGCGAGAGGTCGGGGTTCAGCGCCACGTCCTCCCAGAAGTAGCGAAAATCCTCGGTGGTGAAGGGCGCGCCGTCCGACCAGCGGTGGCCGCGGCGCAGGTGGAAGGTGTAGATGCGGTCGTCCTCGTTGTCGACGGCGCGCAGCAGGTCGGGGTGCAGGTCGTACTTGTCGTCATAGGCCACCAGCCGGGCATAGCCCCAGACCACCATGTAGCGCACGTCGCGCGGGCGGGTGATGAAGGTGCGCAGCGTGCCGCCCTGGGTGCCGATGCTGCGGCCGCGCGCCGCGAGGTCGACGACCAGCGGATCCTCCGGCACGCGCTCGGCGACCGGCGGCAGCTTGCCCGCGGCCACGTCCTTCGCGAAGAGCGGGGTTTCCTGCAGGGCGGGCGCGGCCTGGCCCGGCGGGGCGGCCATGGCGAGCCCGAGGAGAAAAAGCAGTCCGATGAAGCGTTTCATGCAGCGGCACTCACGAAATGTCCGGGTTCAATCTCGACAAGGCCCGGTGCCGTGTCGCCGTGATAGGCGAAGGGCTCGGGCCAGCAGTGCGGGTCGCCCGCACCCCGGGCCACGGCCGCGAGGTCCAGCCTGCGGTCCATGTCCGGTTCGGGCGAGGCGGCGATCAGCGCCTTGGTGTAGGGGTGGCGCGGGTTCTCGAACAGCAGGCGGGCCGGGGCCTGCTCGACGATGCGGCCGCGCCGCATCACCGCCACCCGGTCCGCAAGGCCGGCGACCACGGTGAGGTTGTGCGAGATGAACAGGTAGCTCAGCCCCATGTCGGCCTGCAGTTCCTTCAGCAGGTCGATCACCTGTGCCTGCACGGAGACGTCGAGCGCCGATGTCGGCTCGTCGCAGATGATCATTTCCGGGTTCAGCGCCAGGGCGCGCGCGATGCAGATGCGCTGGCGCTGGCCGCCGGAGAAGGCGTGCGGGAACCGGCCCAGATGCGCGGGCGACAGGCCGACGCGCGCCATCAGCTCCGCCGCGCGGGCCTTCTGCTCCGCCCCGGTGCCGATGCCGTGGATGCGCAGCGGCTCGGTGAGGATGTCGAGCACCGACATGCGCGGCGACAGCGAGGAGAACGGGTCCTGGAACACGATCTGGACCTTGCGGCGGAAGGATTTCAGCGCCTGCCGGTCCATGGTGGCGACGTCCTCCTCCACCCCGTCCGCGCCGCGGAACAGGATGGTGGCGCCGGGGTCCGGCTCCTCCGAGCGCAGGAGCAGCTTGGCGACGGTGGATTTCCCCGAGCCGCTCTCGCCCACGATGGCCAGCGTCTCGCGCCGGCCCACGGCGATCTCCACCCCGGACACGGCGCGCACCGGCGCCGCCGGGCGGCCCAGCTTGCCGGCACGGCCGGGATAGGTCTTCGACAGGTTGCAGGCGCGCAGGATCGGGTCGGCGACCGGCCCGGTCTCCGAGGGCATGTCGCGCGGGATCTCCGGCGCGGCGTCGATCAGCGCGCGGGTGTAGGCATGGCCCGGCGCGGTGAGCACGGCGCGCGCCGGCCCGCTCTCCACCACGCGGCCGCGCTTCATCACCACCACCGAATCCGCCATGTTCGCCACCACGCCGAGATCATGGGTGACCATGATCATCGACATGCCGGTCTCGTCCTGCAGCTGGCGCATCAGGTCGAGAACCTGGGCCTGGGTGGTGACATCGAGCGCGGTGGTGGGCTCGTCGGCGATGATGAGTTCGGGCTGGCAGACCATGGCCATCGCGATCATCGCGCGCTGGCGCAGCCCGCCGGACAGTTCGAACGGGTAGGCCGACCAGGCGCGCGCCGGGTCCGGAAAGCCCACGTTGGCGAAGGTCTCCAGGCAGGCGTCGCGCGCCGGCGTTCCGGTGAGGCCGCGGTGCAGGCGCAGGTTCTCCGCCACCTGGTTGCCGATGGTGTGCAGCGGCGAGAGCGAGCTCATCGGCTCCTGGAAGATCATCGCGATGCGCCCGCCGCGGATCTTGCGCATCTTCGCCTCGGAGAGGGTGAGCAGGTCCGCGGAGCGGCCCTCGGAGGTGGTGAACAGGATGCGCCCGGAGGTGATGTTCGCGCCGCGCGGCAGGATGCGCAGGATGGCGCGGCCGGTCAGCGTCTTGCCCGATCCGCTTTCCCCCACCAGTGCCAGCGTCTCGCCCCGCCGCAGGGTGAGGCCGGCGCCCTCGACCACGACATGCGAGGCCGCACCACGCCCGAAGGCGATGGTGAGATCCTCCATACGCAATACCGGTTCCGACGCCATGCTCCCCCTGCCCTGCTCACTGGCTCACGGCCCCAAGGAGTAACGCAACTGGTTCGGATCACCAAACCCTAAGGCGTGCCTTGCGGGGCCTACCAACCGGCAAGCGTCGCATAATCCTCCAGCCCCGCCGGCAGGATGCCGATCAGCCCCAGCGCCGCGGCAATTTCCGGCCCCGGGCGGGCCAGCGCGCGGGCCAGGGCCGCCGTGGGGCCGCCCGGCGCGGTGATGAACGGCAGCGCGGGGGCCTCCTCCGTCCAGCCGAGGCGTTCGAGGCCGCGGGTGTCCTCGTGACGGCGGGCCAGCTCCCAGCTCACCGCGTCGATGGCCGCGATATCGGCCTTGCCCTCGCGCACCGCGATGACCGATGCGCGGTGCGCCCCGGTGACGAGATGGGGCACCAGGGCGATGCTGCGCCGGGCGAACCAGCGCCGCAGCGCGTGGTGGCCGGACAGCGAGTCCGCCCCGTTCACCGCGGCGCGCAGGGTGTGGAGCGGGCGGTCCTCGCCGCTGCGCACGATCACCGCGGAGCGGTAGACCCCGTCGCCGCAGCCCGGCAGGTCGTGGATCGGCCGGGCGACGGGCACCGCATGGCCGGCCAGTCCGTGGGTGAGCGGCCAGCCGCAGGTCTGGCCCAGCAGCAGGTCGGGGTGGGCCCAGCTCTCCGCGGCGGTAAGCTCCCGGCTGAGCCGCTCCGGGGTGAAGATGCCGTCCCGCGCCAGGCGCTCGCGCATCCGGTTCCAGAACGCGTCGGTTGCGGGCCGGATCTCCGGCCAGTCGTACATCGGCAGGGCTGCGATCATTGTCCCGGGGTCCGCCGCAGGAAGGGGTGGACCACGGGTTCGCGCCGCCTCAGCCCCCAGCGCCGGGCCACCTCGCGGTAGCCGCCCAGCAGGTAGCCGCCGTTGCGCTGCAGCACGCCCTCGCGGTCGGCGGCGTAGAGGGCGGGGAGTTCGTACCATGTCGCGGCCGGGCGCTCATGGTGCACCGCGTGCAGGGCGTTGTTGAGAAACAGCAGCCGGAAGGGCCATTCCGCCTCCACCACCGCGGAGCGGTGGGCGGGGTCATGGCCGGCGCGGTGTTCGATGAAGGTGCGGATCATCAGCAGAGAATAGCCGGGAAGGGCCGCGCCCGCCACATAGGCCCAGAGCGGCACGCCGCAGAGCCACAGCCAGCCGAGCACCGGCAGCACCCCGAGCGCATGCAGCCCCCAGGCCCGCGCCACGCCGGGCGTGCCCTGCCGGATCAGCCGGATGTCATTGCGCCAGAACCCGTGCAGCGAGAGGAAGGGCCCGAGGGTGAGCCGCCCGGCCAGCGTGCCGCAGGCCGCCAGCGCCAGGCGCAGGGGCGCCGGCAGCCGGGCATGGTCTCCTTCCGCGACGTACCAGCTCTCCGGGTCGTCATAGGGGTCGGTCAGCAGGGCGTTGTTGTGGTGGCGCAGGTGGGTGTCGCGGAAGCGGCGGTAGGCCACGAACAGCCCCGGCGCGGGGAACACCAGCGCCTCGTTCAGCCGGGCGTTGCGGGTGGGATGGCCATGCAGGCACTCATGCTGCAGCGAGGAATGAAACGTGACCAGCACCGCGACCGGCAGCAGCACCCAGGCGCCCGCCACCGGCCAGAGCGCGAGCAGCCCGCACCACCCCACATAACACGCCGCAAGCGCGATCCATGTGGGCCATTCGATCTGTCTTCGGGGGCGCGCGCGGCCCGGAACGGGCCGGCGCAGAGGCATGTGCGGGCTCTCCATTGCCGCAGCATGTCACGCAGGTGTGAACAGGTCTTTCCCCGCCGCGTCCGATT
This sequence comes from Paroceanicella profunda, assembly GCF_005887635.2. Lineage (GTDB taxonomy): Bacteria > Pseudomonadota > Alphaproteobacteria > Rhodobacterales > Rhodobacteraceae > Paroceanicella > Paroceanicella profunda. Next base: position 1,356,050 of record NZ_CP040818.1, read on the forward strand.
TTGCGGCATTCGCGACCATTTCCGCCTCGAACAGCCGGAGAAGCCCCAGCCCCTCGACCACGCTGTCGCGGGTGGCCCCGGTCACCTCCCGGGCCTTCGCGGTGCCGGCGCGCAGGATGTCGAGCACGTGGCCCGGCTCGCGCGCCAGCGCGGCGCGGCGGGTGCGGATCGGCGCGAGCAGCGCCTGGAGGATGTCCTCCAGCCGGCGTTTGAGCACGGCGTCGCCCAGCCCGCCGCGCCGGTAGTGGCGCTTCAGGGCGGAGACCTCGGCGCGCTCCGTGTCGAAGGCGTCGAGATACTGGAAGACCACGTTGCCCTCCACCCGGCCCGGGTCCTCGGCGCGCAGGTGGCCGGGGTCCGTGAACATGCGGCGCACGGCGGCGGAGATCTCGTCGGCCGAGGCGGAGAGGCGGATGGCGTTGCCGCCGGACTTGCTCATCTTCGCGCCGCCGTCGACGCCGGGCAGGCGGCCGCTTTCGGGGATGAACGCCTCCGCCTCCACCAGCACCGGCCGGCCGCAGGCGGCGTTGATGCGGCGCACGATCTCGTTGGTCTGCTCGATCAGCGGCGCCTGGTCCGCCCCCACCGGCACCAGCCCGGCGCGGAAGGCGGTGATGTCGGCCGCCTGCGCCGCCGGGTAGCACAGGAAGCCCGCCGGGATGTCGCGCCCGAAGCCGCGGGCGCGGATCTCGTCCTTGATGGTGGGGTTGCGCTCCAGCCGCGCCACGGTGACGAAGTTGAGGTAGAGCATCGACAGCTCCGCCAGCGCCGGCAGGTGGGACTGCAGGCAGATGGTGGATTTCGCCGGGTCGATGCCCACGGCAAGGTAGTCCAGCGCCACCTCCAGCACGCTGTCGCGCACCTTGGCGACGTCGGAGGCATTGTCGGTGAGCGCCTGGGTGTCGGCGAGCAGCAGGTATTGCTCATGGCTGTCCTGCAGGCGGAGGCGGTTCTTCAGCGAGCCGGCGTAATGGCCGATGTGCAGCGGGCCGGTGGTGCGGTCGCCGGTGAGGATCACGGGGTTCGGCATTTCTCTCGTCCTTGGTCGGGTTGGGGCTGGGAAGCCGGGCCGCCGCAAGGGGAGTGTTCCTGTCCGTCAGTCAGACCGGGCCGCGCTCGCGGCGGCTCGGGACAGGGCATGACATGTCGCGGCCGCTCCTCAGGAGGAGCGCCACCAGAAGGTCCGGAACATCGGGGCCGCGTGTGTCATGCCTCCTGATACGCCGGTGCCCGCCGCCGCGCAAGCGTGGCGCGTGCCGCGGGATGCGGACCGGGGCGCGCCCCTCCTGCCCGGAGAGGGGGAGGCGTGCTCCGGGCGCCCCGGGGGCGCCGGCCGTCCGGTGGGGGGGCGGTCCGGGGGCAGGCGCGCCGCCGTCGTTCGCGCTTCCCTCTGGCATCGGCGCGCGCAAGCGGGTAGCAGGGGTGATGCTCTCCTATCAGCACGCCTATCACGCCGGCGGCCCGGCCGACCTGCACAAGCACATGGCCCTCGCCGGCCTGCTGGAGCGGCTGTGCCGCAAGCCCCGGCCGATCTCGGTGTTCGAGACCCATGCCGGCCGCGGGCTCTACGATCTCGACGCCCCCGAGAGCGCCCGCACCGGCGAGGCGGCGGAGGGCATCGACCTCATCCCGCCGCCCGCGCCGGACACGCCCTTCGGCCGCGCGCTTGCCGCCACCCGGGCGGCGCACGGGCCGCGGGCCTATCCCGGCTCGCCGCTCATCGCCCGCAGCCTGCTGCGCGCGCATGATCCGCTCACGCTGTTCGAGCTGCACCCGACCGAGCACGCCGCCCTGTCGCGCGCGATGACGGGGGAGAACACCGTCATCCGCAAGCGCGACGGGTTCGCCGGGCTGCTCTCGATCGCGCCGCCCAAGCCGCGCCAGGGGCTGGTGCTGGTGGATCCGTCCTACGAGGTGAAGGACGAATACGCCGCCACGGCCCGCTTCGTGCGCGCGCTGCTTGGCCAATGGTCCGAGGCGGTGGTGATGGTGTGGTACCCGCTGCTGCCCGCGCGCCGCCACGAGGCGCTGATCGAGGGGCTGTCCCGTCTGCCGGTGCTGCGCGACGAGGTCGGCTTCACCCTGAAGGACGGCAAGGGCATGACTGGCTCCGGCCTGCTGATCCTCAACGCGCCCAGCCTCGCGGGCAAGATCTTCGACGAGGTCCGCGCCCAGGCGCCCATCCTGCGCCGCCTCTGATCGCGCGCCCACTGCCCGGGCCGCGCTCCGGCGCGGCCGGGGCTCGAACGGCGTGGCCCGGCACGGGCCTCCGCAGGATCCGCCCGGGGTCCGGCATGTCGGGTGGGGGCCGGGCGGGGCCCTTGTCCCCCGCGCCGGCGCGCACGTTGCCGCACCTCCCGGCCCGCGCATCCGTCCGGCGGCATCCGAAACCGGCGCACCGGGCGCCAACGGGTCCGCCACGCCGGCGCACCGGGCCGTCACGGGGAGCGCCCGAACGGGTCGGCCCCGGCAGCGGTGCGTTTGCGAGGAGGGCCCGCCGGAGCTGGCAGGTCCGGGTCTGCGGGCGCCGGGCCGGACCGGCGGTTTCCCGTCCGCAGCCCTCCGACGTTTCCCGGTCGGGTTCGGTGCGGGGGCGTGTGTCAGCCGGCGGAGAGTTCCCGCCCGCGCGCCGCCGCCGCGGCCACGGCGCGTTTCACCAGCGGCGGGAAGCCGGTGTCCGGGTCCATCAGGTGCGCCAGCGCCGCCGCCGTGGTGCCGCCGGGCGAGGTGACGTTCACCCGCAGTTGCGACGGGTCCTCGGGCGAGGCTTCGGCCAGCGCGCCGGCGCCGGCCACGGTGGCCTTCGCAAGTTGCAGGGCGAGGGCGTGCGGCAGGCCCTCGGCCTCCCCCGCCGCCGCGAGGCATTCGATGAGGTGGAACACATAGGCCGGGCCGGAGCCGGAGACGCCGGTCACCGCGTCGATCTGGCTTTCGGTGTCCAGCCGGACGGTCTGGCCCACGGCCGAGAGCAGCGCCTCGGACATGTCCAGCGCCGCCGCGTCCGCCGCCGCGTTGCCCACGAAGCCGGTGATGCCGCGCCCGATGGCCGCCGGCGTGTTCGGCATGGCGCGCACGATGGGGGAAGCCGCGCCGAAGGCGGTCTCGAAGGCGGAGATCGGCGTGCCGGCCGCGATGGAGAGGAACACGGTTCCGCCGCCGCCGAAGGCGGCCACGGCCGGCAGGGCCGCGCCCATCATCTGCGGCTTCACCGCAAGCAGGCACACGGCCGGTGCCTCCGGCAGGTCGGTGTTGAGGTGCAGGCCGCGCGCCTCCAGCGCCCTCAGCCCGTCATGCGGTGCGGGGTCCATCACCCAGACCGCGCCGGGCGGCAGGCCCCCGGCCAGCCAGCCCTCCAGAAGCGCGGTTCCCATCTTGCCGCAGCCCAGCAGGACCAAGCCGCGTGCGGCGATCGTTTCCATGGCGCTCAAGGCGTCTTCCTCCCCGTCCGGCCCGAAGCCCCGGCCGGGGAGGGCAGTGCGATATCAGGCCCGACCGTAAGCCTCGGCGATGGCGATGCCAAGGGCTTCCTGGGCGCTGCGGTTGCCCCAGCACACCAGCTGGAACGCCGGGTAGAAGCGCTCGCAGCTCATCACCGCGGCCTGGACCATGTAGTCGATCTGGCTGGCGGATGCGGTCTGCTCCCCGCAGAGCGTGAGGCCGTAGCGGTAGATCATCATCTTCTGTTCGGACCAGAGGGTGAAGGCGCCGGTCCAGAGCCGGTCGTTCGCCTTGTCCATCAGGGCGAGGAGTTCCGGAATCCTGTCCTCCGGCGGCTCCATCTCGAAGGTGCAGATGAGGCGCAGCACCTCCTCGTGCCCCGACCAGGCGAGGGACAGCGAGTAACTGCGCCAGCTGCCCTCGATCGACATGGCGATCTGGTCCTCGGCCACGCGGTCGAAATCCCAGTCGTGGTGCGCGGCCAGGGTTTCGACAATATCGATGGGGTGGATGTCGTCAGTGAACAGGTCGTGCTCGATGGCATTCATGCCGTCGCTCCCTCTAGCTGTGGCGCCTTCGCGGGGAGGGCCCCGCTAGGGGCTGAGAGCTTGTCCATAAATCGGGAAGAATTTGCTTCCCGATACGAGATATGGTGCGAGCAGCACCCCCGCCTGTAAAGGATTATTTTCGCACCGCAGCGAATAATCTCGGTTGCCGGCCGTCCCGAAACCGTGGAAAATTCGCCGCGAGGACGGGGTTGAGCGCCACTGCGCCCCCCCCATCGCCCCGCCTTTCCCGCCTCCGCCGCGTCGCACCCTCACCGGGGGTGGAACGGCCGGGGGAGAGGCGCCCCCGGCTCAGCCCCGCTTCAGGACCGCCTCAGGCCACGGCGCGCGAGAGGGCGCATTGCGACCAGAGGGCCCTGAGCGCCTGCACCAGATGGTCGATATCCGCGTCCGTATGCGCGGGCGAGGGGGTGAAGCGCAGCCGCTCGGTGCCCTTGGGCACGGTGGGATAGTTGATCGGCTGCACGTAGATCCCGTATTGCTCCAGCAGGATGTCGGAGATCATCTTGCACTTCACCGGGTCCTTCACCATCACCGGCACGATGTGGCTGGGGTTGGGCAGGTGCGGGATGCCGGCGGCGTCGAGCTTCGCGCGCAGGCGGGCCACCTGCTGTTGCTGGCGCTCGCGCTCGGAGGAGGAGCGGCGCAGGTGGCGGATGGAGGCCAGCGCGCCCGCCGCCACTGCGGGGGGCAGCGAGGTGGTGAAGATGAAGCCGGAGGCGAAGCTGCGCAGGAAGTCGCACAGCGCCGCCGAGCCGGTGATGTAGCCGCCCACCACGCCGAAGGCCTTGCCCAGCGTGCCCTCGATGAGGGTGAGCCGGTGCGACAGCCCCTCGCGGTCGGCGATGCCGCCGCCCTGCGGGCCGTAGAGGCCCACGGCATGCACCTCGTCGAGATAGGTCATGGCGCCGTGCTTCTCGGCGACGTCGCAGATCTCGGAGATGGGCGCGATGTCGCCGTCCATCGAATAGACGCTCTCGAAGGCGACGATCTTCGGCACGTCCGGCCCGTATTCGGAGAGCTGGCGGTCCAGGTCCTCCACCGAGTTGTGCTTCCAGATCCGCCGTTCGGCGCGGGAATGCCGGATGCCCTCGATCATCGAGGCGTGGTTGAGCGCGTCGGAGAAGATCACGCAGCCCGGCAGCCGGGCGCCCAGCGTGCCGAGCGCGGCCCAGTTCGACACGTAGCCGGAGGTGAACAGCAGCGCCCCCTCCTTGCCGTGCAGCGAGGCGAGCTCGCGCTCCAGCGCCACGTGGTAATGGTTGGTGCCCGAGATGTTGCGGGTGCCGCCGGCGCCGGCGCCGCATTCGTCCAGCGCGGTGTGCATGGCGGAAATGACATCGGGGTGCTGGCCCATGCCGAGGTAGTCGTTCGAGCACCACACCGTGACTTCGTCCGGCCCGCGGCCTCCGGCATGGTTGCGCGCCCGGGGAAAGTTGCCCCGGTACCGTTCCAGGTTCGCGAAGACACGGTAGTTCCCGGCTGTCTTCAGGGCGTCGAGCTGCGTCTGGAACAGGTCATCATAGTTCATTTACCAATCTCCTGGCGACGGGTCCGCGAAGGTGCCGCGGGCCGGATGCTTGGGCGATCCCGGCGGAACTGGGCCGTCGGTGAGTCGGCCGGGCGATTGTCTACGCCACGCCCCCCGCTTCAAGGGACGAAAGTGACGCATTCGGACCGGCCGATCATTCCGACCAAGGTGTTACGAAATTCTGACCCCGTGTGACTCCGCGCGGCGCCGGGGGCAAGGCGGCGGCGCTCACGTCTGCGGGAGGGAGTTTCCCGGCGCGGGGGTCATCCGCCCTTGGGGCCGGGGCCCGGACGTGCTATCGGCGTGCCGGCAGCACGAAATGCGAACGGAAGCCCGATGACTGAGCAGTTGATCCCCGCCTGGGGACCGGACGGCATCGCCCGACCCATGGAGAAACTCGAAGTGCACCGCGAGGGGCTGCGCCACCCGGCCGTCTCGGTGTTCCTCATCGACGGATCGCGCACCCTGCTGCAGCGGCGCGCGGAGACGAAGTACCATTCCCCCGGTCTCTGGGCGAATGCCTGCTGCACCCACCCGCGCTGGAACGAGCACAACGCCATCTGCGCCGCCCGCCGCCTGCGCGAGGAACTGGGCGTCACCGGCCTCACCCTGCGCAAGCGCGGCCGGGTGGAATACCGCGCCGACGTGGGCGGGGGGATGACCGAGCACGAGGTGGTGGCGCTGTTCTCCGCCGAGGTGGACCCGGCCACGCTCACCCTGCAGCCAGACCCGGCGGAGGTGTCGGAAACCCGCTGGGTGGACCGCGCGGAGCTGCGCCGCGAGGTGGAGGCGGAGCCGGCCCGGTTCACCGCCTGGCTGCGCATCTACCTGCTCGAACACGAGGCCCAGATCTTTCCGCCGGCCTGACCTCCGACCTGCCCTCCCGGCCCCCGGGCGGACCGGCCTCCCGGTCTCCCTTCTGTCCGGCCCGGGCCCGGTGGACGGGGAGCCGCCATCCCCGGCGCCCCCGAACCGGCGCGGGCCCGGGGGGCCGTGGATGCGTGGCGATGGCCGGGGCGCATTGCGGCGCGGGTCCCGGAGGCCCGGGCGAAGCGGCTCTGCCGGCATCGGGGCCCTGCGCATCCGGCTGTGGTGCCATCTTCTGCCCGCGCGAGGGCGGCTGCCAGCCATCGCCATGCGTTCCGCCCGGTCCACCGCCATCTCCTGCCCGCGCGCGAGGGCGGCCAGCCTGACGCCCGAGCGCGGCGCCGGCCGCCGGGGCGGCGCCGCGTCGGCCTGTCGCCGGGCTCCGGCCTGTGCCTCGGCCCGGCAGTATGCCATAACGGCGCGCGACAGCCCCCGGAACAACGGCCCCCGCGGGGCGGGGCCCTGAAGGTGAGACGATGACCGAGACCAAGAAGCTGCTGGCCGCGCTGAAGGGCGAGGTGCAGGCCGTGCCGCCGGTGTGGATGATGCGCCAGGCGGGCCGCTATCTGCCCGAATACCGCGAGACCCGTGCCCGCGCCGGAAGTTTTCTGGACCTGTGCTATGCCCCCGACCTCGCCGCGGAGGTGACCCTGCAGCCGATCCGCCGCTACGGGTTCGACGCGGCCATCCTCTTCGCCGACATCCTGCTCATCCCCCAGGCGCTGGGCGCCGACCTGTGGTTCGTCACCGGCGAGGGGCCGCGGCTTGCCCCCACCGACACCGCCGAAGGCGTGGCCGCGCTGCGTGCACCGGAGGCGGTGCACGAGACGCTGGCGCCGGTCTACGAGACCCTGCGCATCCTGAAGGGCGCCCTGCCGGCGGAGACCACGCTGATCGGCTTCGCCGGCGCGCCCTGGACGGTGGCCACCTACATGATCGCCGGACGCGGCACCCCGGACCAGGCCCCGGCCCGGCGGCTGATGTACAGCCAGCCGGAGGTGTTCGACGCGCTGATGGACCGGATCACCGAGGCCACGGCGGAATATCTCATCGCCCAGGTCGACGCCGGCGCCGAGGTGGTGAAACTGTTCGACAGCTGGTCCGGCGCGCTGCCCGGGGCGCTGTTCCGGCGCTACGCCATCGAGCCCGCGCTGCGCATCCTCGCCCGGCTGCGCGCCCGGCACCCGCATGTGCCGGTGATCGGCTTCCCGCGCGGCGCGGGCGGCAATTACGCCAGCTTTGCCCGGGAAACCGGCTGCGAGGGGCTGGCGATCGACACGTCGGTGGACCCGGCCTGGGCGGCGAAGCACCTCTCGCCGCTGGCCTGCGTGCAGGGAAACCTCGACCCGATCCTGATGGTGCTGGGCGGCGCGGCGCTGGAGCGCGGCACGCGCACCCTGCTCGAAGCCTTCGCCGGCAAGCCGCATATCTTCAATCTCGGCCATGGCATCACGCCGGACGCGGACCCGGCGCATGTGGAGCAGATGCTGCGGGTGATCCGCGGCTGACCCCGGCCCGGCGCGCGCCCGCCGCGCACCCGCGCCATCGGCCGGGGGGGCGGGCCCGCCCTTGCCGCGTCGGCACGGCCGGGGCCGGATGCGGGCGGGGTGCTGCCCGGCTTGTGTGGCCGGGAAGCCGACGCCTCCGATGGGGCGCCCCAGCGCCGGGGCACGAACGGGCGCGGTGTCCGGCGGTGCCGCGGGGGACAGCGCCCGGAGGAAATCCGCGCGGCGTCCCGGGAGCGGGGCGCGGCGCGCCTGTCAGGGGCGCCGCTGGCCGAAGGCGATGGAGGGGTTCCGGTCCCAGATCACCAGGTTCAGTGCGCCGGCATAGCTGATCCACACCAGATAGGGCGCCATCAGCAGCGCCGACCAGATGTCGCGCGCCCAGAAGGCGGCGATCATCGCCGCCACGGCGATCCACAGCAGGGCGATCTGCAGGAAGGCGATGCCCGGCCGGTGCAGCCCGAAGAAGGTGGGAGACCACACCGCGTTCAGCGCGATCTGCGCCGCCCAGAGCGCCAGTGCCGGGCCGGCGTCCGGGCGCTGGGCGATGCGGTAGCCCGCCCAGACCATCAGCACGTAGAGCACCGTCCAGGCTATGGGAAAGGCGCGGTTCGGCGGCGTCCATGCCGGTTTCACCAGGCCGCGGTACCACTCTCCCGGCTGAAAGAGCACACCGGTTCCGGCCGCGGCGCCAGCGGCCACGACGAGAGCTGCGAGGGTGGTGAGGTCCATGCGATCTGTCTCCTGCGAGCCGGTGCCCCGGCGCTGTCCTGCCTGCCACGGGGTGGCGTGAGGGCATATAGTGCAGGGCCGGGGCGGGGCGAGGCAACCCGGCGCGGCGCGCTCAGCGGCGGGAGCTGCCCGGCGCGTGGAAGCGGGTGCGCAGCAGGATGTCCCAGAGGGGGGATGTCACGCCGAAGTTCGCCGTCTCGTCGCGGTGGTGGTGCAGGGCGTGGTGGCGGCGGATCATCCGCCAGTAGCCGCCGGGCCGTTGGCCCAGATGGCAGCCGACATGCACGCATTCATAGGCCACGTAGCCCGCCGCGCCCCCGCCGAGCGCCGCCATGGCGAGGGGCGGCGAGACGCCCGGCACGAGCATCCCGAGAACCAGCGGCACCGCGATCGGCAGCGCGATGGAGCGCCGCGTGTTCACCACCCGCTCGGGATCGCCCGGGGTGTCATGATGGCCGCGGTGCCCGGGCAGGCGGCGGCGCAGGGCCTTCCCGCGCGGCCCCCGCGGCTCCCAGTGCAGGATGAACCGGTGCAGCACGTATTCGAGGAAGCTCCACCAGGCCAGCCCGCCGGCGACCCCGGCCAAGGTGACCTCGAAGCGCCCCGCCCCGCCGGGACCGGCGGCAAGCGAGAGCGCCACCAGCAGCACCGCCGCGGTTCCGAACACGCGGGCCACGGACCTGACGTCGGGATGCGAGAAAATGGCCTGCGCACGCGCCTCAGACCTGTCGGTGTCCAGGGGCAATCGGCTGTTCTCCCGGCAGGCGCGCCCCGCCCGCATGGGGGCCGGCGCAGTCAGTCCTTCCAGCGCGCGTAGCAGAAATCGCGGACCGGTCCAAGACGGGCTGCCCGGGCCGGCGGTGCGGGCATGCCGGCGGGCATAGCCGGACATCCTGAGCATCTCGGCCACGGCGGCCACGGATGGCCGGGGCAAGCGGGTCAGCAGGGGCGACCCGGAGGGGCAGACCGGAACCATCCCGAAGAAGATGGCCGGCATTCCGGAGCAGGCGGGATCGGACATGGCGCATGTCCTGCACACGCGTCTCTCCACATCCGATATCAGCCGCGCGGCGGAGGCCTGCCGCGCCCATGCCGAGGCCTTCTGCGCAGCGCCGCCGGCGATGAGCCTTGTCCATGTGCTGCCCGTCGTGGACGCGGACATGCGGATCGCGGTCGAAGTGATGGCCGAGCGGCGCCGATGACGCCGTGCATGCCCGGGCGCAGGTCTGCGGTGGCGGCGGCCGGGCAGGCGGTGGCGACGTGGGGAGCGGTCCCGGTCTGCACGCGGGTCCTGCCCGACGCTGATGCGCAACGGAGTGAGCCGACGCTGCCTGCCAGCCCCTTCCTTGCACGGGGTGTGCACCCCGATGGCGGAGGCATCGCCGTGGCGGCAGTCCCGGCCATCGGCAGCAGGGTGGTGGCAACGATCGCGCAGACCCGCGCCCCCGCCCGCCTTCCCCGGCCCGGTTCGCGGCCGGTTTCTGTTCGGCCCTCCCGTGGGGGGGGCATGGCGGCCGGGAGCAGCCGTCCGGGAGAGGCGCTCCCGGGCCTCGCATGGATCGCGCTGGCCTTCATTGCCGCCAACCTGTGGACCGGCCAGGGCAAGTCGGGCGGTTGGTCCGCAGCCCTGCCGCGCGCTGGTCCGAGGCCGCCCGGCTCTGAGGTGGGCGCGTCGCGGCTGGCGGGAAGGCCCGTCCGACACCGAAGGTAACGGCGGCTGCGCGCCGGCATTCTGCCCTCCTGCCTTCACCCGGAAGGCCTCACCCCGAAGGACCCACGTGGCGGTTCCTGCACCCGGCGCCCGAAGCGTTGGGGGGCAGCGGGCCGGCGGGACGGGCCGGCTCGCGCCCGGGGCCTGCAAGAAGGGCCGCCCTGGGCCGGGGGGCCTGCGGGGCGCCGTCCTGCCGGGCGCGGCCGTGGGGGCGGGGCAGGGGCGCTCAGCTGTCGGGATTGGCGGTGTCGAAGCTCTCGCGCGCGCTGCGCACCCGGGCGTGGTTCTGGTCGGCCCAGAGCACCAGCCGCGACAGCGGCTCCATGTAGCTCCAGCCCAGATCGGTGAGCGCGTATTCCACCGAGGGCGGCTTGGTAGGGTACACGGTGCGGCTCACCAGCCCGTCGCGCTCCAGCGCGCGCAGGTTCTGGGTGAGCATGCGCTGCGAGATGTCCGGCAGGTCGCGCCGCAGCATGCCGAAGCGCTTCGGCCCGCCCGCCAGCATCAGCAGCAGCAGCGAACTCCACTTGGAGCTGAGCGGCCCCAGCACCTGGCGCACGTGGCAATCGCCGAAGGGAGTGCCGCTGTCATGGCCCGTGCGGTGGTTTTCGGCCATGGACGCCCCGAGTGCGGCCGCCGTGGCCACGGGTCCGATCACCGCGCGATCATTCATGCTGGTACCCTCGCTGTGCCTATGGGGGAAGAATCTGCCTTCTTTCGGTTTTCGGGTGATCTCGTATGAGAAGCAAGTCTCGTTTCGAGACCTGGTACGGAAAGGAAAGCAAAATGTCGACACTTCTGGTTACCGGCGCTTCGGGAAACCTGGGCCGCGGGGTCGTGGAAGCCCTTCTCGATGCCGGCGGCGATGACAGGATCATCGCGACCTCGCGGACGCCCTCCTCCCTCGACGATCTCGTCGCGCGCGGGGTGGAGGTCCGCCACGCGGATTTCGACGCGCCCGACAGCCTCGCGCCGGCCTTCGCCGGGGTCGACCGCCTGCTGCTGGTGAGCACGGACCGGCTGGACACGCCGGATGTGCGCATTCCCCAGCACCAGGCCGCCGTTGCCACGGCTGCCGCGGCGGGGGTGAAGCACGTGGTCTACACCTCGCACGTGGCGGCGCTGCCCGGGCCCTCGGGCGTGGCCAACGATCATTTCCAGACCGAGCTTGCGATCTTCCGCAGCGGGATGACCTTCACGCTGATGCGCCACAGCCTCTACACCGACCTGCTGGGCATGAGCGTTCCGGCGGCGCGGGCCAGCGGGCAGCTTTTCTCGGCCACGGCCGGCAAGGGGCGCTCCAACGTCACCCGCGCGGACTGTGCCCGGGCGGATGCCGCCGCGCTGCGCCTGGCGCCGGAGAACCGGGTGTTCCTCGTCACCGGCCCGGCGGCCGTGACCCAGGCCGAGATCGCGGCGCTGATCGGGCCGGGCGTGGCGCATGTGGACCTGTCGCCGGACGCGTTGCACGGCGGCCTGCTCGCAGCCGGCTTGCCGCCGTTCCTCGTCGATGCGCTGGTGGCCTTCGACGTGGAGGCCGCCCATGGGCTGCACGCGGTGGAGAGCCGCGCGGTGCGCGATCTCACCGGGCAGGAGCCGGAGAGCGTGGCGGATTATTTCGCGCGGATGGCGCTCTGACACGCGGGCTCACGGGCTGATGTGGGCGGCGGGGAAATGCCGGGCCCGCTGCCGTTGCCTCCGCGGCCCGGCCCCCGGGGGAGTGTGCACCCGTGGGCCGGGCAGCGGCGCGGACGCCGGGTGGCGGAACGGGAGGGGATCGTGCCCCGGGGCTCCTTCGACCGGGCCTCCCGGCGGCGCGGTGCTCCCCCCGCCCGGATTCCGGGCGCGCGCAGGCCGGGGCAACCGGTCGGTTGGCGGGCGGCGTCTTCCCTGCGCCTTCTCCCGCGCGCGCGGGGCCGGAAGCGCGCGCCGGGCCGGAACCGGGTCCCCGAACCCCCGGGCGCGCCAGTGCCGCACGGTGAGTGACCGCCGCGCGCCGGCCATCTGCCGCCGTGGTCGCGCCGTTCCGCGCAAGGAGGCGGGGCGGATCAGTCTCCGCCCAGGTGCGCGCGGATGCGCTTGACCATGCGCCAGACCACGAAGATCACCGGCAGGGTGGCGATGGCCGTCACCGTGCCCTTGTCCACCCCCGCGAGATGGCCGAGCGGGGCGAGCAGGTAGCCCGCCAGGCTCACCGCGTAGTAGCTGATCGCCACCACGGACAGGCCCTCCACCGTTTCCTGCAGGCGCAGTTGCAGGGCGGCGCGACGGTCCATGCTCTCCAGCAGGGCGCGGTTCTGCGCGGCGACGGCGACATCGACCCGGGTGCGCAGCATGTCGGCGGCGCGCGCGGCGCGCAGCGACAGCTCGTCCATCCGCTTCTTGGCCGAGCGGCAGGTGCGCATGGCCGGGTCGAAGCGCCGGGTCATGAATTCGCCGAAGGTCTGCCGGCCGGCGAGGCGCTCCTCGCGCAGCACCTCGATGCGCTGGTTCACGATGGCCTCATAGGCCTCCGCGGCGCCGAAGCGGAAGGCGGAGCGGGTGGAGAGCGCCTCGATCTCCGCGGTCATCGCCAGCAGCCGGTCCAGCGTGGCGGCCTCGTCGCCCTCGCCCCGGGCCATGGCGCTCACCAGGTCGGAGAGCTCGGCGTCGATTTCCGCGGCGCGGCTGGCCACCTGGCGCGCCACCGGCAGGGTGAGCATGGCGGAGCTCTTGTAGGTCTCGATTTCCAGCAGCCGCTGCACGATGCGGCCCAGCCGGCGTGAGCCCATGCCGGGCCGGGCCAGCACGGCGAAGCGGGTGTGGCCGTTCGCGTCGATGCGGAAATCCCCGGCGATCACCGCCTGGTCGTCCAGCACGCGGGAGACGGCGAGGCTCTCGCGCACGAACCAGCCGTCGAAATGCCCGGCCAGCGCGGCGTCGGCCAGCGGGGTGTCCGGGTCGATGCCGGGCGGCACCGGCTCCACCCGCACCAGCGCGGAGGTGAGCAGCCGGCCCGGCGCCTCGGCCAGCCAGTCGCGCGGGAAGATCTCCTCCATCTGGCCGCTGAACGGCGGGTCGGCCACGCCGTCGGTGAACATGGTGTAGGTCACGAATTCGGTGTGCCGCTCCCACTTCAGCGAGACCCGGCCGATGGTGCCGTAATAATGGTCGGCGCCGGGCGGCGGATGCGGCGCGCCGTGCCGGTCCAGCAGGGCGATGAGATGCGCGAGGTCCCGCCTGCGGTCGCGGCTGGCCGCGTCGCGCTCCGGCTTGATGGCGAGATAGACCGCCCGGCAGGGCGCGTGCAGCTCCGGGAAGGGCCGGGCATGCAGCTCATTTGCGAGCGCGTAGCGCTGGGGGTGGTCCTGCAGGCCGATCATCCGATAGTCCCTCCCTGCCGACCCTGCCGACCCTGCCGACCCTGCCGACGCGCCGCGCTCACCCGGGGCCCGACGCCCCGGAAGGGCGTGCCGCGCCCCGCTGTCAGCCGACCCTGCCGCCCGGCGCCGGCCCGGTCAATGCGATCATAGGTCTACCGGCGCGCCGGCCGTCGCCTTCACGGCGGTGACGAGGAACTCGCGGTTGCCGTCGCTCCCGGTGATCGGGCTTTCCGCCTCGCCGGTCACCTGCCAGCCGGACGCCTCCAGGAACCGCGCGATGCGGGCGCGGCAGGCGGCCTGCACCCCGGGGTCGCGCACGATGCCGCCGCGCCCGACATGCTCCGGCCCGGCCTCGAACTGCGGCTTGATCAGCGCCACCAGGCGGCCGCCGGGGCGGGCGAGCGCCAGCGGCCCGGGCAGGGCCTTCTCCAGCCCGATGAAGGAGACATCGCTCACCACCCAGTCCACCGGCGGCACCAGCCCCTCGGGGATGGCGCGGGCGTTCACGCCTTCGAGGCTGCGCACCCGGGCGTCGGCGGCGATGCGGGGGTGGAGCTGGCCGTGGCCGACGTCGAGCGCATGCACCCGCGCCGCGCCGCGCGCCAGCAGCACCTCGGTGAACCCGCCGGTGGAGGCCCCGACGTCGAGCGCCTCGCCCCGGGGGGAGAGGCCGAAGGTGTCGAGCGCATGCACCAGCTTCAGCGCGGCGCGCGAGACCCAGGGCAGCGTTTCGCCCAGGATCTCGACCCGCGCCGTCTCCGGCACCGCGAAGGCAGGGCGCCGCACGGCGCGCCCGTCGACGTGAACGGCGCCGTCGCGGATCGCCGCCTGGGCGCGGGCGCGGCTCTCCGCCAGGCCATGGGCGGTCAGATACTGGTCGAGACGCATGGCCAAACCCGTTCCGGAAGTGATTTTCGCGGCCGGTCCGCCGCGCTGCCTGCATCCGATTGCGACATTCTGGTGTAGAACCCTCATGTTGACCCTGCCGATTTTGGCAGATACGCAGGCATACGTAAATCTGGGCAGGTAGCGTGTTGCGTGTGGGGGGCTCGGAGAGGCGGAAACGCTTTCTCGGCTATTCGGCATGGGGGCTGGGTTCCCGCGGACCAGGGACGTGACGACGACCGGAAGAAAGATGCTTTTTCACTTTTGTATCGGGACATTCGTAACCGGATGGAAAGACGGCTCCGGTACCGCCTCTTTACAGGGCAGTTTTCAGGGTGACATACGTGAGTGACGCTGCGAGACGGCCAGTAAAGATGCGCCGGAGCCCGATGGAAACACTGTCGCGGCTGCTTCAGCCCCGCTCGGCGCGCAACCGGCCCGGGCTTCCAGCCGATGCGCGTGCCACGGCGGTGCTCAATCTCCACCGCGAGGGGCTGCTGCTCGCCCCAACCCTGCGCTCCATCGCCATCGCCAAGGACCTCGCGCGCGAGGAGGGCGGCGAGATCGAGGTGCTGGCGGTGATCGACCGGCCGGACGCCCTCACCCTCTCGGTGCTGGAGCGGTATCCGGGCGTGGTGGACCGGGTGGAGGAGGTGGATCTCGGCGACCTCGGCGCCGCGCGCGCCTGGGGCATCCGCAGGGCCAGCCACGACTGGGTGTTCCTGCATGACGGCGACGACCTGTTCTCCTCGAACTGGTACCGCGCCTTCTTCCGCCAGCTGCGCGCCGGCAACATCGACCCCCGCGCGGTCTACCACACCCATGTCTTCGCCCGTTTCGGAGACCTGCTGGACATCCGCACCACCATCGACAGCGAGGACCCGCGCTTCCACCCGCTGTTCCTGGTGTCGGAGTGGTATTATTCCAACAAGCTGGTGGTGAACCGCGGGCTGTTCGACGAATTCCCCCTGCCGCACAATTCCGCCCGCACCGGTATCGGCAACGAGGACTGGAACTGGTCCGCGCACACGCTGCACGCGGGCATCCGGCACAGCTACATTCCGGAGACCATCTGCTTCTACCGGGTGAAGCCGGCGCGCATCAGCCTGGGGCTGACGCCGGGGATGATGCAGGACGCCTCGCCGCTGTTCGACCCGCAGAACATCCTCGAGATGACCCGCGAGCGCGGCAGCCGCAATCCGCCGCTGCGCGGCTTCTCGCCGCTGAGCGCGATGAAGGCCGAGCCGATCTCCAGCGAGCCGCCGCTGCCCGGCTGGTTCTGGCAGGAGGTGACCCTGCAGGGCGCGCTCGAATCGATGATCACCGAGTTCAACACCATGCCGGTGGCCGAGCGGCGCCTGTGGCTGCCGAACCTGAACTACAACGTGGTGTCGGCCACCGAGTACATGATGCTGGGGCTGGACCGCCGGCCCAAGGTGTTCATCTTCGCCACGATGGAGCGGATGCGCGCCGCCGACATGATTGTGGAACTGCTGCTGGAAGGCGCGCGGGACCTGGACGGCGGCGCCTACCAGCCGGTGCTGATCGTGGACGAGGGCGACCACGTGTTCTCCGAGGCGCGCCTGGCGGCGACCTATGGCGCCAAGCTGATCTCGGTGCGCCTGATGCAGGAGCATTACCGGCTCGGGGAATGGTATTTCCGCCGCATGATGATGCGTCCGCTGATGCAGTTCATGAACTCGATCGTGATCGACACCGGCTCGTCCATCTTCGGGGACGTGTTCGGGGAATTCCACCGCACCATTCTGGAAAACCAGAAGCAGGTGATGTTCCTCTACACCGAGACGGGAACCGACCCGATGGCTCCCACGCTGGCGGCGCTGGCGGAGAATGCCCGGCTGTGGCGCCGGCACGCGAACCGGCCGGTTCCCGTGCGCATCCACCCCTCGGCGCTGCCGCTCTTCACGGATGACCATCTGTGGCAGCCGCATTTCCTGGACGCGCGCAGCACCGCGGCGCTGGCCAGCGTCACCAGCAGCCGCTTCGCCGGGCTGGTGCGCGACGGCAGCATCGACCTCGCGGCGCTGCTGGCCGGAAACCCGGCCCCCGCGCTGCGCGAGGAGGGGGTGCCGGAGGCGCACCCCGCCGCGCGCTGGTTCCAGGTGGACACCCGCATCAGCGGCGAGATCGAGATTTCCACCCTGCGGGTGCGCGACGCGGAGCTCCACCTCTATCGCAGCCGCGATGCCTGGATCTCTCCGAGCTGGTTCGCCGTGGCCGGCAAGGCCCTGATCGAGAACGACGAACTGGAGATATTCTCGCCGCACATCACGATTGGACGGAGCCGCGAAGGCAGGTATCATTGCACGATGTATGACTACAGCAAGGCTGACCTGGCGTTCGCGACCATGTATGACCAGAGCCTCGGAGGAGGCCGGATCCCCGTGGTCGCCATGACCCGTGCGCCGCTGGAGGATGCGGGGCTGGACACCGCCGGCGCCCTGGCCCGGCACCTGTACCGCATGGTCCGGAGCGGGGCGGGCATTTCCATCGTGCAGGACTCGGTGGCCATCGCCCGCTACGGAGACCCGTATGGCGAACAGGAAAACGCCGATGCCGAGCTTTGATCCGAACATCTACTGGCAATCCTACCCGGACATGCTGGAGCTGCACGCGCTCGGCCACTGGACCGATGCGGAATTCACCGGGCACTGGGAGAATTTCGGCCGCCACGAGGGCCGGCGCGTCGCCGACGAGGCCGATGTTCCGGTAGACTGGTCGGACTGGCTCTACTTCAGCGAGTGGCGGGACGAATTCGGCTGGTGGTGGCGCCAGGGCGCGCTGGGCTCCATGGTCTGGTCGGCGCTGGTGTCCGGGGACAACGGGCTGGAATTCGGCCGCATCTCGCGCAACGAGCGGGTGCGCGAGCTGACCGGGCTCTCGCCCGAGGCCCTGCGCCAGATCGCCGAGCACGGCCGCGCCTTCCCCGGCCGCGGGCCGCTGTCGCAGCTGCGCAACGAGCCGCTGCCCTGGTCCACGGATGCCGGCGTGGTCCTGCCCATCGAGGAGCAGGTGACGGATCGGTTCCCCTCCGGCGCGGATGTGGTGATCATCCTCCCGTCGCTGCGGGTCGGCGGCGCCGAGCTGGTCGGGGCCTGGCACGCCCATCTGGCGCGGCGCGCCGGGCTGAGCGTGGCGATCCTGCTGGCGGACAAGTCCGGCGTCTCCCCGGTGCACGAACCGCTGCGCGACGCGATCGTCGATCTGCCGGAGCTGTGCGAGGCCGCCACCGGGCGCGGCTGGACCGACCTCACCGTGGAGACCCGCACCGAGGTCGTCACCCATGCGGTGGCGGCGCTGCGGCCGCAGGTGATGCACCTGTGCCATTCCTGGATCGGCTACACCGCCCTGGCGACGCCGCATCTGGCGCGTCGGCTGCGGGCCTCCGCCGCCACCATCCATGTCTCCGCCTTCTGCCACCACGTTCACGCCACCGGCAATTACGACGGGTATTTCCGCTACATTCCCGAGATCGTGGAATGGGTGGACCGGTTCATCTTCGACAACGAGTGGTACTGCGCCGAGATCCGGGAACGCTACGGCCTGCCGGAGGAGCGCACCGTGGCGCTGAAATACCCGGTGGCCGAGCTGCCCTCGCCGGCCGCCATGGCCGCCGCGGCGGCAAACCCGCGCGCCTCCAACACCGTGCTCTGGGCCTCGCGCCTCGACCACCAGAAGAACCCGCAGGTGGTGGGCAGGATCGCGGCGGAGATGCCGGACCTGGATTTCGTGATCTACGGATCCGAGATCCTCTACGACACCAGGGTGGACTGGGCGGCGATGCCGCAGAACCTGCGCTACGGCGGGCCGTTCTCCTCCGTCGACGAGTTGCCGACGGACGAGGCCTTCGCCTTCCTCTACACCGCGCGGTTCGACGGCACGCCCAACATCCTGCTGGAGATGGGCGCGCGCGGCGTGCCCGTGGTGGCACCGAAGATCTGCGGCATCCCGGATTTCCTGGGCCCGGACTGGCCGTTCTACGTGCCCGACTGCGATGATGTCCCGGCCTATGTCGCCGCGCTGCGGCGCCTGCACGAGGACCCGTCGGAGCGGGCGAAGGCCTCGGCCCGGCTGCTCGCCATCCTGCGGGCGGAACGCAGTTTCGACAGTTTCGCCGATGCGGGCATGACCCTTCTCGACTGCGACCCGGGGCGCAAGTCCGCCTGACCGCGGCGCGCACCATCTGATGCAATATGGCCCCTTGCGGCCCGGAACCTCAGGAGCCTGACCTTATGAAGGGCCTCGTCATCGTCGCCAAGCAGCGCACCGGGACAAATTTCCTGCGCAGCCTCATCGCGAGCTCCAGCAACGCGCATAACGTGGGGGAGGCCTTCCACACCGACACGCTCGGAGCGGACGGAAATTTCTTCACCTGGATGGAGCGCAACGGCAGGTCCTACCCGCTGATCCGCAAGGATCCCGAGATGCGTGAGCTGATCACGGCCTGGCTGGACGACCTGGAGCGCGACTTCCCGGTGCCGGTGCTGGACCTGAAATACAACTCGTTCTGGGCGGTATCGAATACCTGGATGAGCATGATCGAGATGCCGCCGCTGCTGAAGGTGCTGCACCAGCGCGGGTACAAGTTCGTGCATCTCACCCGGGCGAACCGGCTGGAGCATGCGCTCTCGCTGGTCTTCGCCCGCGAGACCGGGGTCTACGTGACCTTCCAGGATGTCGAGATCAACGGCAAGTACACCATCGACCCGGAAAAGCTGCAGACCATGTGCCGCCAGTACGAGCGCGAGATCGCCTTCGTGAACGGCTACCTGCGCCGCCTGCGCCGGGTGGAGGAGATGACCTACGAGGACATCCACGGCGCCGATGAGCGCGTCCTGCGCCCGGTGCTGCGCAAGCTGATGGCGGGCACCGACATCGTGTTCGACCAGGTGGGCGAGGCGAAGACCCGGAAGATCGTGAAGAACTGGCGGGACAATGTGAACAACGTGGCCGAGATCGAGGCCGCCTTCGGCCTCTGACCGCCCCGCCCCGCCGCGTCTCGCGCCGGAGGCCGCGCCCACCCGAAGGGTCGAGTGCCCCGGGGCCCCCGCAGCCTTGACGCCGTGCCAGCCCCGGCGCCCGGCCCTTCCCTCACCATGCCGGGCGACGAGGGCCGCGCCCGGCATGGAGGGCGCGTACCCCCCTTGGCCGGCTTGGGCACGCCGAAACATCAGTGTCGCGTGAGCTGTGGATGACACCGCCGACGCGCCCTCCGGGGCGCGGCCCGGGTGTGGCACCCGGGCGTAACGGGCGGTGGGGGCGTGCAACGATCCGGGCGGGGTGCTGCGGGACCGGTGGGGCGGTGCCGGGATGCGGCCGGGAGCCGGGCATGAAAAAGGGCGGCACCGGCGGGCGCCGCCCCTCTCGGGAAGAGGTCCCGGTTCAGACCTTCTGCAGCGGGCGCAGCGCGGTGACCGCGGCGCGGGCGAGCGCCTCGATGCGGGCCCAGTCGCCGGTCTCCAGCGCGTCGTTCGGGATGACCCAGGAGCCGCCGACCACGCAGACATTCGGCAGCTTCAGGTATTCCGGCGCGTTTTCCAGCGACACGCCGCCGGTGGGGCAGAACTTCACGTCCGGCAGCGGAGAGGCGAGGGATTTCAGCAGGTTCGGCCCGCCCGCGGCCCCGGCGGGGAAGAACTTCACCACCTCGAAGCCGCGGTCGGCCAGGGCCATCGCCTCGGTTGCGGTGGCGCAGCCGGGCAGGAAGGGCATGCCGGCCTCGGCAACCGCGTCCATCAGCGCGGCGGGCGCGCCCGGGCTCACGCCGAAGGCGCAGCCCGCGTCCATGCAGGCCTTCACGTCGGCCGCGTTGCGCAGGGTGCCGGCGCCGACGACCGCATCGGGGCAGGCGGCCTTCATCTCCGCGATCGCCTCCAGCGCCACCGGGGTGCGCAGCGTCACCTCCAGCACCGGCAGGCCGCCGGCCACCAGGGCCTTCGCCAGCGGCGCGGCCTGGGCGACATCGTTCACGATGATCACCGGGATCACCGGGGCCAGGGCGCAGAGTTGGGCGGGAGTCTTCATCGGGTCAGCCTTTCAGGTCATGGATACGGGCGATCAGCCCGGCAGTGGAACCGTCCAGCCCCTCCGGCAGCGCCTCGCCCTTCACGGCGGGGATGAGCGCCTTGGCCAGCACCTTGCCCAGCTCGACGCCCCACTGGTCGTAGGAGTTCACGTTCCAGATCGCTCCCTGCACGAAGACCTTGTGCTCGTAAAGGGCCACGAGCCGGCCGAGCGCGTAGGGCGTGAGCGCGCGATGCAGGATGGTGGTGGTCGGCCGGTCGCCGGGGAACACCCGGTGCGGAGCGATCATCTCGATCTCGGCGGCGGACTTGCCCTCCGCCTCCATGTCGGCGCGCACCTCGGCCTCGGACTTGCCGAAGGCCAGCGCCTGGCCCTGGGCGAGGCAGTTGGCCAGCAGCAGCTCGTGGTGATGCTGGTCGGCGCCGCGCGGGGTGGCGGCGGCGATGAAATCCACCGGCACCGTGTCCGCGCCCTGGTGGATGAGCTGGAAGAAGGAATGCTGGGCATTGGTGCCCGGCTCGCCCCAGATCACCGGGCCGGTGGCCCCGGCGGGGCGGCCCTCACGGGTGACGCTCTTGCCGTTCGATTCCATGTCGAGCTGCTGGACATAGGCCGGGAAACGCTCCAGCCGCTGGTCGTAGGGGATGAGCCCCACGGTGCGCCAGCCCATCACGTTGCGCCGCCAGACGCCGATGAGCGCCAGCAGCACCGGCAGGTTGTGCGCCAGCGGCGCCTCGCGGAAATGCGCGTCCATCGCGGCGGCGCCGGCCAAGAACGCGCGGAAGGCCTGCGCGCCCACGGCTATCGCCACCGGCAGGCCGATGGCCGACCAGAGCGAGTAGCGCCCGCCCACCCAGTCCCAGAAGCCGAAGACGCGCGAGGCGTCGATGCCGTAGGCCGCGGTGGCCTCCAGGTTGGTGGAGACGGCAGCCATGTGCGCGCCCGCGCCATCCCCCAGCGCGGCGGAGAGCCAGGCGCGCGCCGTGTCGGCGTTCGCCATGGTCTCCAGCGTGGTGAAGGTCTTGGAGGCGACGATGACCAGCGTGCGCTTCGGGTCCAGCGTGGCGGTGACATCGGCGATATGGCCGCCGTCCACGTTCGAGACGAAGTGCAGGCGCGGGCCGTCATGGTCCGGGCGCAGGGCGCGGGTGGCCATCACCGGGCCGAGGTCGGAGCCGCCGATGCCGATGTTGATCACGTCGGTGAAGGGCCCGTCCGCCGCGGCATAGGCGCCGGAGCGCACGTCCTCGGCGAAGGCGAGGAACCGGTCCAGCGTGGCACGCACCTCGGGCATCACGTCGGCGCCGTCGATCTCGACCACCGCGCCTTCGGGCGCGCGCAGCGCCATGTGCTGCACGGCGCGGCCCTCGGTGAGGTTGATCGGCGCGCCGGAGAACAGCGCCTCGCGGCAGGAGGCGACACCGGTCGCCTCGGCGAGGCCCAGCAGGGCCGAGAAGGCACCCTGGTCGATCTTCTCCTTGGAGAAGTCGATCGAGAGGTCGTCCAGCGTGGCCGTGAAGGCCCCGGAACGGCCGGGATCCGCCGCGAAGAGCTCGCGCAGGTGGATGCCGCGCAGGCGGGCACCCTCGGTCTCCAGCCGTTTCCAGGCCGTGTCGATGTCGCTCATGTTCCGTCCTTCTTCGTCAGACCGCCACAGCGGCTCCGGTCTCGGCGCTGCCGACCACGTTGCGGAAGGCGGCGAACATCTCGCGGCCCAGCCCGAAGGCATTGCCGGAGAGATCGGCCACCACGGGGGTGCGTGCGTCCCATTCCGCGGGGTCGACCAGGGCGTCGAGCGTGCCGGCCACCGCATCGAGGCGCAGCATATCGCCCTCGCGCAGCCGCGCAATCGGCCCGCCATCCATCGCCTCAGGGCTCACATGGATCGCGGCCGGCACTTTTCCAGAGGCACCGGACATGCGCCCGTCGGTCACCAGCGCCACCTTCAGCCCGCGCTCCTGCAGCACGGAGAGCAGCGGGGTGAGGGAATGCAGCTCCGGCATGCCGTTGGCCTTGGGCCCCTGGAAGCGCACCACGCAGATGAAATCGGAGGTGAACTCGCCGGCGCGGAAGGCGGTCTTCACCGCGTCCTGGTCGTGGAAGATGCGCACGGGGGCCTCGATGATGTGGCGCTCCTCCTTCACGGCGGAGATCTTGATGCAGGCCGAGCCGAGGCTGCCGCGCAGCAGGCGCAGGCCGCCGGTGGGGGCGAAGGGGTCGGCGGCGGGGCGCACGATCCTGTCGTTCAGGCTTTCCGTCGCGCCCTCTTCCCAGCGCACCTCGCCGTTCGCATCGAGCTTGGGCTCCTGCGTGTAGCGCGCGAGGCCGATGCCGGCCACGGTGCGGGTGTCGTCATGCAGCAGCCCCTCGGAGAGCAGGTCGCCGATGATGTAGCCGAGGCCGCCGGCAGCGTGGAAATGGTTCACGTCCGCCAGCCCGTTGGGGTAGACGCGGGCCATCAGCGGCGTGACCTGGGAGAGGTCGGAAAAATCCTCCCAGGCAAGCACGATGCCCGCCGCCCGCGCCATGGCGATGAGGTGGATGAGCAGGTTGGTGGAGCCGCCGGTGGCGTTCAGCCCCACGATGCCGTTCACGAAGGCGCGCTCGTCCAGCACCTCGGAGACCGGGGTGTATTCGTTGCCGCGCGCGGTGATCTCCAGCGCGCGCTTCACGCCGGCGCGGGTGAGCGCGTCGCGCAGCGGCGTGTTGGGGTTCACGAAGCTCGCGCCGGGCAGGTGCAGGCCCATGAACTCCATCAGCATCTGGTTGGTGTTCGCCGTGCCGTAGAAGGTGCAGGTGCCGGGGCCGTGATAGGCGGCCATCTCGGAGCGCAGCAGTTCCTCGCGGCCGATCTCGCCGGTGGCGAACTTGTTGCGGATGACGGATTTCTCGTCGTTCGAGATGCCCGAGGGCATCGGCCCCGCGGGCAGGAAGATCGCCGGCAGGTGGCCGAAGGTGGCGGCCGCCATCACCAGCCCCGGCACGATCTTGTCGCAGATGCCGAGGAAGAGTGCGGCATCGAACACGT
Source organism: Paroceanicella profunda (assembly GCF_005887635.2). Classification (GTDB taxonomy): domain Bacteria; phylum Pseudomonadota; class Alphaproteobacteria; order Rhodobacterales; family Rhodobacteraceae; genus Paroceanicella; species Paroceanicella profunda. Next base: position 1,379,720 of record NZ_CP040818.1, read on the forward strand.
TGTGGGTGAGGCCCACGCCGGCGGCGAGGGCGATCACGTCGCGCGAGAACAGCGACAGCTCCATGCCCGGCTGGCCCTGGGTGACGCCGTCGCACATGGCGGGCACGCCGCCGGCCACCTGCGCGGTGCCGCCGTTCGCGCGCGCCGCGGCGCGGATCAGCTCGGGGAAGCGCTCGTAGGGCTGGTGGGCCGAGAGCATGTCGTTGTAGGCGGTGATGATGCCGATGTTCGGCGCCCGCTCCAGCGCCACGCTGTCCTGGTCCGGGCCGGCGGCGGCGGCGGCGTGGGCGAGGTTTCCGCAGCTCAGGTGGGCGCGTCCGGGGCCGTTCTCGGCCGCGCGGGCGCAGCGCTCGAGATAGGTTGTGCGGGTGGCTTTGCTTCGGGCGGTGATGCGGGCGGTAACGTCCGCGACCATTGGCTTGAGGCTCATGTCGCTTCCTCCCTTCCAGGGGCAGTTCAGGGCGCGTAGACAACCGTTGCGCCATGCGAGAGCACGGCGCGGACAGGCGCTTCCTCCGTCGGGCCCGGGAGAAGCGCACGCGCGAGCGCCTCGGCCTTTTCGACCCCGGTGAGAAGCACGAATATGTGACGCGCCGATGAAAGCACCGGCGCGGTGAGGGTGATGCGCGGCTCCGGCGCCCCGGGCGCGCGCATGGGCAGCAGCTCCGGCGCGTCGGGGGCGAGCGCCTCCGCCAGCTTGTCGGCGCCAGGGAAGATCGAGGCCGTGTGCATGTCCGCGCCCATGCCGAGCACGCAGACATCGAGCGGCAGCGCGGCGCGCACCGCCTCAGCCAGGCCCGGCAGCACGGCCTCCGGGCTCTCGCCCTCGGCGGTGAGCGGGATGAGCGTGGCGGCGGCGGCGCGGTACTTCAGCAACGTGCGGCGCAGGAGGGCGGTGTTGGAGCGCTCCGAGCTCTCGGGCACGAAGCGCTCGTCGGTGAGCATGACCGAGACCCTGCTCCAGTCGAGCTCCGTCTCCGACAGCAGCTCCAGGAAGGGCCCGGGCGTGGTGCCGCCGGGCACGGCCAGCGTGGCCCGGCCGCGCGCCGCGATGCCCTCGGCCAGCAGGCCCGCCACCCGGCCGGCGAGAGCGGCCATCAGGGTCACCCTGTCGGGGAAATCCTCGCGCGGGCCGGCGGGGCTCATGACGCGATCTCGCGCCAGCGCCGGCCGTCGCGGTGCAGCAGCATCAGCGCGTCCTCCGGGCCGGAGGAGCCGCTGTCATAGGGCTGGGGCTTCTCGCCCGAGGCGCCCCAGGCGGCGATGATCGGGTCGGTCCAGGCCCAGGCGGCCTCCACCTCGTCACCGCGCATGAACAGGGTCTGGTTGCCGCGGATCACGTCCATGATCAGGCGCTCGTAGGCGTCGGGCATGCGCACCTTGGTGCCGTTCTTCGCGCCCATCGCGTCGGCGAAGGTCATGTCCAGCGGCACCTCGGTGAGGCGCATGCCGCCGGGCCCGGGGTCCTTGATGGTCATGCGCAGGGTGATGCCCTCGTCCGGCTGCAGCCGGATGATGAGCGCGTTGCCGTGCAGGGAGGAGACCTGGTCGGTGAAGATGGAATGCGGCGGGTCCTTGAAGAACACCGCGATCTCCGACATCCGGGTGCGCAGCCGCTTGCCGGTGCGCAGGTAGAACGGCGTGCCGGACCAGCGCCAGTTGGCGATCTCGGCGCGCAGGGCGACATAGCTTTCCGTGGCGCTGTCCGCGTCCTCCGCGTCCTCCAGGTAGCTCGCGCCGCCGGTGCCGGCGCGGTACTGGCCGCGCACGGTCTTGCGGGCGACATCCGTCGGGCTCATGGGCGAGAGCGCCCGGATCACCTTCAGCTTCTCGTCGCGCACCGCGTCCGGGTCGAAATGCGCCGGGGGCTCCATGGCGGTGAGGCACAGGAGCTGCATCATGTGGTTCTGGACCATGTCGCGCATGGCGCCGGACTGGTCGTAGTAGCTGCCGCGCCCCTCAACCCCGATGCTCTCGGCCACGGTGATCTGCACATGGTCGATGTGCCGGGCGTTCCACAGCGGCTCGAACAGCGCGTTGGCGAAGCGGATCGCCATCAGGTTCTGCACCGTTTCCTTGCCGAGGTAATGGTCGATCCGGTAGATCTGCGCCTCGGTGAAATGGGTGGAGAGCCGCTCGTTGAGCGCATGCGCGCTCTCCTGGTCGCGGCCCAGCGGCTTTTCCACCACGATGCGGCTGTCGGGGGTGATGACGCCGCTGCCGGCCAGCCGGTCGGCAATGGCGCCGAAGAAGCGTGGCGCGACGGAGAGGTAGAAGGCGCGCACCCGGCCGTCGTCCGCGGGGCCGAGGCGCTCGGCCAGGGTGGACCAGCCCTCGTCCGAGCTCGCGTCCACCGCCACGTAATGCAGCATGTTCAGGAAGGTCTCGACCAGCTCCGGCGTGCGGTCGTCCTTGGTGACGAAGCTCTCCAGCGCCTCGCGGGCCATCGCACGGTAGCCCTCGTCGTCCAGCTCGGAGCGGGCGGCGCCGAAGATCCGGGCATCCTCGGGCATCTGTCCGGCCTGCAGGCGGTGGTAGAGGCCGGGCAGGAGCTTGCGCCGGGCAAGGTCTCCCGTGGCTCCGAACACCACCAGGTCAAAGGGCTGGACAGGGATCGTGCGGGCAACCATCGGGACCTCCGGGTTCTGGCCGGTTAGAGGAGCGCCGGCAACAGGTGTCGGTGCGGAAGGTCCGCACCGCGTCTTTGACAGGTAATGGCCGATGCCTCCACGGCAAACACCAGTGCACGGGAAATCGTCTCGGCCGAAAGTTCCGCGATCGCGGAAGGAGATGCATGGCCCATTTCATCGAGCGCCGTCAACAGGGCGGCCTGAAATGTGTCGCCCGCGCCGACCGTGTCCTCGACACGCACCGCCTTGCCCGGCACGCGCACCATGTGGCTGTCCGACACCGCGAGCGCCCCCTCCGCGCCCAGTGTCACAACGACCAGCTTCGGCCCGATGGCCAGCCAGTCGCGCGCCGCGGTCTCCACGCCCTTGCCGGGGCAGAGCACGGCGAGGTCCTCGTCGGAGACCTTCACAAGATCGGCACAGCGCAGGAAATCGCCGATGCGCTCCTGCCAGCGGGCCCGGTCGGGCACGACGCCGAGTCGGATGTTGGGGTCCAGCGAGACGAGCTGCGTGCCGCGCGCCTGCCGCGCCAGGGTGAGGAAGGAGGAGCCCGACGGCTCCAGCACCAGCGAGTAGGAGCCGACATGCACGGCCTTGATGTCGTCGAGCCGGGGCAGGTCGGCCTCGGTGATCGCCCAGTCCACCGAGCCTTCGGAATAGAAGCTGTACTGCGCCGCGCCGGAGGGCGCGACCCCGATCAGCGCCAGGGTGGTGAGCGCGGGCTTGGGCCGCAGGAAGCGCGTGTCCATGCCCTCTTCGGTGGCGGCCTTCATCAGCCGCGCGCCCAGGCTGTCCTGGGCGTTGCCGGTCAGCAGCCCGGCGGTGCGGCCCATGCGTGACAGGCCCATCGCCACGTTGTAAGGCGAACCGCCGATGCGGGCATCGAGCATCACACCGGTCGATGTCGCTTCGCCGACATAGACATCGAAAAGCGCTTCGCCGCAGATCAGGAACATGACATTTCCATGGCTTTTGCTGCCATCTCCGTTTCCTCCCATTCCAGCGTGCTGTCGGCCGGTTGGTCTTCGTCGCTACCAGCACCCGGGAGCCTTGTAAATAAATAACTGAGAGTGATTTTTCCTACGCCGTCGCGCGCCGGGCCACAAGGTGAAAAGGTAAACGGCGGTGGGTGACGGCGCGCGGCCGCGTGCCGGATAGCCCCACGGCGCCGCGGCGCCCGCCGTCCGCGGCGGCGGGGCGCGGCAAAGCGGCAGGTCAGTGCGGCGCGGCATGGACAGGCCGGGCCGCATCGGCCATGTATTTGCACCTGCAAGGGTGTGCCGGGCGGCCCGCGGGGGCGCGCCGCCACCACATGTCATTTCCAGGGCCCGGCCCAGGGCATCGAGGACCTTATGAGCAAAACGACCATCGCGACGAAACCGATCGACGGCCAGAAGCCCGGCACCTCGGGGCTGCGCCAGCAGACCGCCGTGTTCATGCAGCCCGGCTATCTCGAGAATTTCGTCCAGTCGCTTTTCGACGCGATCGACCCCGCCGGAAAGACCCTGACGCTGGGCGGCGACGGCCGCTACTTCAACACCGAGGCCATCGGCACCATCCTGCGCATGGCCGCGGCCAATGGCGTGGCGCGCGTGGTGGTGGGCCAGGGCGGCATCCTCTCCACCCCCGCCGCTTCCGCCGTCATCCGCACCCGCAAGACCGACGGCGGCATCATCCTCTCCGCCAGCCACAACCCCGGCGGCAAGGACGGCGATTTCGGCATCAAGTACAACATCCCCGCCGGCGGCCCGGCGCCGGAGGCCATCACCTCCGCCATCCATGAGCGGACCACGACCATCTCCGAGTACCACATCCTCGAGGAGGCGGCGCCGGACATCGCCGCGTTGGGCGAGGCGACGCTGGGCGACATGGTGGTCGAGGTGATCGACCCGGTGGAGATCTACGCCGACCTGATGCAGAGCCTGTTCGACTTCGGCGCCATCCGCGATCTCTTCGCCTCCGGTTTCACCATGCGCTTCGACGCGATGCATGCCGTGACCGGCCCCTACGCGAAGAAGATCCTCGAGGGCCTGCTGGGCGCGCCCGAGGGCACGGTGATGAACGCAACGCCGCTGCCCGATTTCGGCGGTGGCCACCCGGACCCGAACCCCACCTACGCCAAGCCGCTCTTCGACCTGATGATGTCGCAGGACGCGCCCGACTTCGGCGCCGCCTCCGACGGCGACGGCGACCGCAACATGATCGTGGGCCGCGGCGCCTACGTCACGCCCTCCGACAGCCTCGCGGTGCTGGCGGCGAACGCGCATCTCGCGCCCGGGTACGCCGACGGGCTGAAGGGCGTCGCCCGCTCCATGCCCACCTCCCGCGCGGCGGACCGCGTGGCGCTGAAGCTGGGCATCGGCGCGCATGAAACCCCCACCGGCTGGAAGTTCTTCGGCACCCTGCTGGACGCCGGGCTCGCCACCATCTGCGGTGAGGAGAGTGCGGGCACGGGCTCCAACCACGTGCGGGAGAAGGACGGGCTCTGGGCGGTGCTGCTCTGGCTCAACATCCTTGCGGTGCGCAAGCAGCCGGTGGCCGAGATCCTCGCCGAACACTGGGCGGAGTTCGGCCGGGACTACTACTCCCGCCATGATTACGAGGGCGTGGACAAGCCCGCCGCCGAGGCCCTGATGGCGGACCTGCGCGCCGCGCTGCCGGAGCTGCCGGGCCGCAAGCTGGCCGGGCTCACCGTGCGCGAGGCCGACGATTTCGCCTACACGGACCCGGTGGACGGCTCACGCGCCGCTCAGCAGGGCATCCGGATCTTCTTCGAGGAGGACGCCCGCGCGGTGTTCCGCCTCTCGGGCACCGGCACCGTGGGGGCCACGCTGCGCCTCTACGTGGAGCGGTTCGAGCCGGACCCGGCGCGCCATGACCTCGACGCCCAGAAGGCCCTGGCCGAGGTGATCTCCGCCGCCGGCACCCTTGCCGACATTGCCGGGCGCACCGGCCGCGCCGGGCCCGACGTCATCACCTGACGTCTCCGGCCCTCCCCGGGGCGACGGCGCGCGGGCGCATTGCGCTTTCGCGCGCCTTGGGGGATGCTGGCAAAAGATCACCAGGAGTGAATTAGAAGCATGCCGCCCTCGACGATTCCCGGCGGAGACCAGGCCGGCCTCCGCGCCTACAACCGTCGCCTGATCATCGACCTCATCCGCCAGAGCGGGCCGATGCCGAAGGCGGAGATCGCGCGGGCCACGGGGCTCACCGCGCAATCCGCCTCGGTCATCGTGAACGCGCTGCTCAAGGAAGGGCTGGTGCGCAAGGAGGAGAAGGTGCGCGGTCGCGTGGGCCAGCCCTCCACCCCCATCGCGCTGGCGCCGGAGGGAGCGCTCTCCATCGGCGTGAAGATCGGGCGCCGCAGCCTTGAACTGGCGCTGGTGGATTTCCTGGGCGAGGTGATCCTGGCCCGCGAGGCGCGCTACGACGTGCCGCGCTGCGCCGACGTGATGGCCCGGCTGGCCAGCGAGGCCGCGGCGCTGATGTCCGGCGTCACCCCCGCGCAGCACGCGCGCATCATCGGGGTGGGCGTGGCGGCGCCGGGCACGCTCTCGGGCTGGGGCGACGTGCTCGAACTCGGCCCGCGCGAGCTGCAGGACTGGGACGAGGTCGACATCACCGGCACCGTGCACACGCTCTTCGGCCTGCCGGCGGAGATGTGGAACGACGCCACCGCCGCCTGCGCGGCGGAGATGATGCTGGGCCGGGCGATGGAGTTCTCCTCCGCGCTCTACATCTACGTGGGCACGTTCATCGGCGGCGGCGTGGTGCTGGAAGGGCGGCTGCTCGAAGGCACCCGGGCCAACGCGGGCGCCATCGGCTCGATGCCGGTGCCCGGGCCTGCGGGGCCGGAACAGCTCATCCGCCAGGCCTCGCTGCTGGGGCTGGACCGGTCGCTCGCCTCCGCCGGCATCGGCTCCGCCGGGGAGATGCGCGAGAAGGTGCGCATGGCGCGGTCGCACCCGGCCTGGCTGGACTGGCGCGCCCGCGCCGCGCGCGGCATTGCCCATGCCATCGCCGCCTCCGCCGCGGTGATCGACTTCGAGGGCGTGGTGATCGACGCGATGCTGGACAGCGTGGATGTGGAGGCGCTGACCGAGGAAACCCGCCGGGCCTTCGCGCAGATCGACGTGACCGGCACCAGCCCGCTGGAGATCCGCGCCGGAACCATCGGCTTCGCCGCCCGCTCGCTGGGCGCCGCCATCCTGCCCATCGTGCGGTCCTTCTCGCCGGACCGGGAACTGCTGGTCAAACGCCGCGCGGCGCCCTGAGGCCCCGGCCGCGGGGGAGCGCCATCAGTCGGTGAAGACCCCCGATCGGAGCCTTGCAGGCCGTCCGTCACGGCGGCACCGTTCTCGGCTCGGCTCGGCTCGGCTCGGCTCGGCTCGGCTCGGCTCGGCTCGGCTCGGCTCGGCTCGGCTCGGCTCGGCTCGGCTCGGCTCGGCTCGGCTCGGCTCGGCTCGGCTCGGCTCGGCTCGGCTCGGCTCGGCTCGGCTCGGCTCGGCTCGGCTCGGTGTCAGCTTCGGACCGGCATCAGCGTCGGCCCGGGCCCGCCCCGCGGTGCCGCGTGCGGCGAAGGCGCCGGGCTCAGGCCGCGGCTTCACCGGCCTCCGGACATTCGCCGGGCAGCCAGAACCAGCGCAGGGCCTCTGCCTCGGGCGGCAAGGCCGGCCCGGGGGCGGCCGTGCCCTGCGGTTCGGCGGCCAGCCGTTCGGCCTCCGCCAGGCAGGCATCGAAGGCGGGAGCCGGGGCGGCGACAGGCGCTTCCGTTTCCCACAGCGCGCGCAGCGAGGCGGGGGCGGGCCGGCGCTCCCCCGCCGCGCGCCAGGTGCCGCTGGCCGCGTCCACCGTGTAGCGCGACAGGAAGGCGGCGCCGTTGCGGGCGATGAAACCGAGGGCGGTGGCCAGGTGCTCCACCGTCTCCGCGCTCTGGAAATAATTCACCCCCAGCCGCACCCAGCCGGGGCGGAACAGCGCCCGGCCGGCGGCCACCTGGGCGGCGTGGGCGCGGGCGCGCTCCGGCCCGATGCCGAGCAGCGCATGGCCGTAGGGCCCGGCGCAGGAACAGCCGCCGCGGGCCTGGATGCCGAACAGGTCATTGAGCAGGGCGACGACGAAATTGTGGTGCAGCAGCCGCGCGCCGGCGCGGATGTTGAGCGCGAACACGCCGAAGCGCGGCGCGTCGCGGGGGCCGAGCAGCTCCGCCCCGGGCAGCGCGTCCAGCGCGTCGAGCAGGCGGGCGACATGGGCCTGCTCCAGTGCCTCGATGCGCGCCGCGCCCACGGCCATCTTCAGGTCCAGCGCCATCCCGGCGCGGATGTTGCCGAGGATGTCGGGCGTGCCGGCCTCCTCCCTCCGTTCGATGTCACGCAGGAAGACATGTTCCGTTTCCGTGACATAGCTCACCGTGCCGCCGCCGGCGATGCCCGGCCGGGCGGTGCGGAACAGCGCGCGGTCCGCCACCAGAACCCCGGAGGCCCCCGGCCCGCCGATGAACTTGTGCGGCGAGAGCAGGATGGCGTCGATGCCGTCCGCGGCCCCCGGCGCACTCTCGGCCATGTCGATCTCCATGTAGGGCCCGCCGGCGGCGAAGTCGCACACGAACCAGGCGCCGGCGGCATGCAGCGCGCGGGCGATGCCGCGGATGTCGGACTTCACGCCGGTCACGTTCGAGGCCGCCGAGAAGGCGCCGATCTTCAGCGCCGCACCCGGGTGGCGGGCGAGGGCGGCGTCCAGGCTGGCGCGGCAGATGCGCCCGGCGCGGTCCAGCGGGATGCGCTCGATGCAGGCGCCGCTCTCGCGCCAGGGCAGGTCGTTGGAATGATGCTCGTAGGGGCCGATGAACACCACCGTCTCCGGCCCCGGGGCGAGCCCGCGCACCAGCCGGTCGGCCGCCCCCGTCGCGCCGGCGCCGGCGAAGATCACTGCGTGGCGCGGCTCCGCCCCCACGGCGCGGCGCACCGCGGTGCGCGCGGCCTCGCGCAGGCGGGTGGTCTCGCGCCCGGTGGCGGAGGTCTCGGTGTGGGTGTTGGCATAGAGCGGCAGCACGCGCTCGCGCAGCGCCGCCTCCACGAAATCCAGCCCGCGCCCGGAGGCCACGTAATCCGCATAGATCAGCGCGCGCGGGCCGAAGGGCCCGTCGATGGTGGCGCCTTCGCCGATCACCCCGTCACGGATGCGGGCGACCAGCGCGTCGGGCATGGCGGGAACGGGGGCGACGGACATGGGCGGCTCCGGAGTTTTGCGGGATTTTCTGTAAATTATGATTGGCCTGCGTTTTGACCGCGAGTCAATACGCGGTTCCGGAAAATTTGACTTTACTGGTATTCTGATGCGTGTTCGGTTGGTTTGGTGCGACGCGGTTTCGGCCCGTGCTCGTCTGCGTGACCGGGCGCCGCAGGGGCGCTGCGGCGATGGAATCGCATCGCGGCACGGGGCAGACTGTGCCTGAGGGTGACGCTGGGGAGACTTGCATGTTCGACGCCACGGACCAGAGGATCCTGGAGATCCTCCAGCGCGACGCCGATTACCCGGTGGCGCGGATCGCGGAGGATGTGGGCCTGTCGAAGACCCCCTGCTGGCGGCGGATCCGGCGGCTGGAGGAGCTTGGCGTGGTGCGGCGCCGGGTGGCGCTGGTCGACCATGCGAAGGCCAACCTGCCGATGACGGTGTTCATCGGGGTGAAGGCGCCGCGCCACGAGGTGAAGTGGCTGGAGGCGTTCCGGGCGCTGGTGGAGGACACGGAGGAGATCGTGGAGGCCTACCGGCTCACCGGCCAGACAGACTACATCCTCAAGATCGTGGTGCCGGACATCGCGCGCTACGACCTGGTCTACAAGCGCATGATCGCGCGGCTGGAATTCTCCGAGGTGAACTCCTCCATCGCGATGGAGGAGATGAAGTTCACCACCGCCGTGCCGGTGAAATACCTCATCGGCCCCACCGGCACCGGCCCCGACGAGGAGGCCGGCTGAGGGGGGCAATGGCCCGGCTCACTGGGCGGCGACGCTGCCGCGCCCCGAGGCGGCGATGAGGGCGCGCAGCTCGGGCTTGCAGGAGCCGCAGTTGGTGCCGGCCTGCAGCGCGGCGCCGATCTGCTCGACGGTGATCAGCCCCTGTTCCTCGATGGCGAGGGTGATGGTGTTCACGCCCACGTTGAAACAGGCGCAGACCGCCGGGCCCGGGTCGACGCGCCCCGCGCCGGGGCGCCCGGCGAGGATGTCGCCTGTGGCGGGCCCCGCGTCCGTGAACGCGGCGCTCACGAAATCGCGCGCCACGGCCACCGGCGAGGGGGCGGCGTAGAAGGCCGCCGAGATGCCGCCCTCCGGGTCCAGGAAGGCGATGCGCGCCTGGCCCCGGGCCGCGTCGACATAGGAAACGGCGATGGCGCGGGCCGGCACGCCCAGCGTGCGGCGGGCAAGGGCCTCCCAGTCTCCCGGGCGCTCGGTGCCGGCAAGTTCCAGCCGCCAGCCCTGCTCGGTGCGGGCCCGGGCCCAGTAGCCGCCGGCGGGCCGGGGCGTGTGGCGTGTCACCGCGAAGCCGTACCAGGCCGGGGCGAGCGGGGCGATGCGCACCGCGGTGCGCTTGAGTTCCGGCTGGCCGGAGACCGGGTCGGTCTCCGCGGCCATCACCGCGTCCACCCGGCCCCTGGAGCTCCATTCCCCCGTCCAGTGCATGGGCGCGAACAGCAGGCCCGGCGGCGTGCGGTCGGTGATGCGCACCCGGGCGAGCATCTCGCCATGCGGGCTCTCGATCCGGGCCAGCGCGGCATGGGCGAGGCCGGCGGCGGCGGCGTCACGCGGGTGGATCTCCACGAAGGGCTCGGCGAGGTGGCGGCTGAGGCGGGCGGATTTCGCCGTGCGGGTCATGGTGTGCCAGTGGTCGCGCACCCGGCCGGTGTTGAGCAGCAGCGGGTAGTCCGCGCTCACCGCGTTCGGACTGCTGCGCTGGGTGAGCGGCAGCATGCGGCCGCGCCGGTCCGGGGTGAAGAAGCCGCCCTCGGCGAAGAAGCGCCCGCCCTCCGGGCCCGCGGCCGGCACCGGCCAGTGCCGCGGGGCGAGGGCCTCGTAGCCCCAGTCATCCAGCCCTGTGAGGCCGGAGAGGTCGAAATCTCCGCCCGCGCGCGCCGCGAGGCCGGAGAGTGCCGCGTATTCGCGGAAGATCTCGGCCGGGCCGGCATAGTCGAAGCCGGCGCCGAAGCCCATGCGCGCGGCGACATCGCAGATGATGCGCCAGTCGGCGCGCGCCGCGCCCGGGGCCGGCAGGAAGGCGCGCTGTCGCGAGATGCGGCGCTCGGAATTGGTGACCGTGCCGTCCTTCTCGCCCCAGCCGGTGGCGGGCAGCAGCACGTCGGCGAGGCGGGTGGTGTCGGTGTCCGCCACGATGTCGGAGACGACGACGAAATCGCAGCTCCGGATCGCCTCGGCCACGTGGTCGGCGCGCGGCAGGGAGACGGCGGGGTTCGTGCACATCACCCAGAGCGCCTTGATCTGCCCGGTGGCGCAGGCGTCGAACAGGTCCACCGCCTTCAGCCCGGGCCGCTCGGGCAGGCGCGGGCTGTCCCAGAAGCCGCGCATCAGGGCGCGGTGGGCGTCGTTCTCGATGTCGAGGTGGCAGGCGAGCATGTTCGCCAGCCCGCCCACCTCGCGCCCGCCCATCGCGTTGGGCTGGCCGGTGACGGAGAAGGGCGCCGCGCCGGGGGTGCCGATGCGGCCCGTGGCGAGGTGGCAGTTGAGGATGGCGTTCACCTTGTCCGTGCCGTCGGAGGCCTGGTTCACGCCCTGGGAATAGACGGTGACCACGCGGGGCGTGCCGATCCACATGTCGTGGAAGGCGGCGATGGCGGCGGGGGTGAGGCCGGTGACGCGGGCGGTCTCCTCCGGGGTGGCGGCCGCGGCGGCGGCGAAGGCGTCCGCGGCGCCGGAGACATGGGCGGCGATATACGCGTCATCCTGCGCACCGCGCGCCGCGATCTCGCGCAGCAGGCTGTTGAACAGCGTGACGTCGGAGCCGGGGGCGAGGGGGAGGTGCAGGTCCGCCGCCTCCGCCGTGTTGGTGCGGCGCGGGTCCACGGTGATGATGCGCGTGCCGCGCGCCTCGCGGGCCGCGAGCAGGCGCTGCATCAGCACCGGGTGGCACCAGGCGAGGTTGGAGCCCACCAGCACCACCAGGTCCGCCTCCTCCAGGTCCTCGTAGGTGCCCGGCACCGTGTCCGCCCCGAAGGCGCGCCTGTGGCCCGCCACGGAAGAGGCCATGCACAGGCGGGAGTTGGTGTCGATGTTGGCGGAGCCGATCCAGCCCTTCATCAGCTTGTTGGCGACGTAGTAATCCTCCGTCAGCAACTGGCCGGACACGTAGAAGGCCACCGAATCGGGCCCGTGTTCGGCGATGGTCTCGGCGAAGCGCCGGGCCACCAGCTCCAGCGCCTCGTCCCAGCCGGCCTCGCGCCCGGCGATGCGGGGGGCGAGCAGCCGGCCTTCGAGGGAGAGGGTTTCCCCCAGCGCCGAGCCCTTGGAGCACAGCCGGCCGAAATTCGCCGGATGCGCCGGGTCGCCCCGGACGAGGGCGCTGTCGGGGCCGGTGGGGGTTGCGATCACCCCGCAGCCGACACCGCAGTAGGGGCATGTGGTGCTGACGTCCTGTCCCGGCATCGCCGTCTCTCCCGCGCGCGCCATGCTACTGTGCCGCGAGCCGGGCTGCGAGGCTGGCGGCATCCAGCAGGATGCGCCCCTCCGCCACGGTGACCGGGTAGGTGGCCACGCCGCCCTCGTCCGCGCCGGTGGCCCGGCCGGTGGAGAGGTCGATCACCCAGTTGTGCAGCGGGCAGGTGACAGCGCGGCCGTGCTGGATGCCGTTCGACAGCGGGCCCTTCTTGTGCGGGCAGGCATCGTCGAGGGCGAAGACCTCGTCCTCCGCCGTGCGGAACACCGCGATGCAGCCCATGTGGGTGCGCACCACGCGCGCGCCCTGGAGCGGAATGTCCTCCAGCGCGCCGATATCGATGAAATCGCTCATTCTGCTGCCACCTTCGTCAGGTCCGCCAACGGGGCGAACTCATGAGAATCCGTGCCGCGCACGCGCTCGGCCCAGGGGTCCTTCTGATGGAATGTCTGGGAGTGGAAGAAGCGCGCGGCCAGGGCCTTGCGGCTCTCCTCGTTCTCCACCACCTGCTCCTTCACCCAAGCGAGCCCGACCTTCGCGATCCACTTGTAGGGCCGGTGCAGGTACTGGGCGTTCTCGCGGTAGAGCTGGTAGAAGGCGGCGCAATACTCGATGGCCTCCTCCTCCGTCCTCACCGTGCACAGAAGCTCGGTCTGGCGCACGTCGAGGCCGGCGGCCCCGCCCACGTGGAGCTGGTAGCCCTCCGACACGCAGACCACGCCGAAATCCTTGCAGGTGGCCTCGGCGCAGTTGCGCGGGCAGCCGGAGACCGCCAGCTTGAACTTGTGCGGCGACCAGGCACCCCAGAGCGCCTTTTCCAGCTTGATCCCCAGCCCCGTGCTGTCCTGCGTGCCGAAGCGGCAATGCTCGGTGCCCACGCAGGTCTTCACCGTGCGCAGCCCCTTCGCATAGGCGTGGCCGGAGACCATGCCGGCGCGGTTCAGGTCGGCCCAGACCGCCGGCAGGTCCTCCTTCTTCACGCCCAGCAGGTCGATGCGCTGGCCGCCGGTCACCTTCACCGTGGGAATGGCGAATTTCTCCGCCACGTCGGCGATGGCGCGCAGCTCGGCCGGGTTGGTGATGCCGCCCCACATGCGGGGGACCACCGAGTAGGTGCCGTCCTTCTGGATATTGGCGTGCACGCGCTCGTTGATGAAGCGGCTCTTGCCGTGGTCGGTGTATTCGCCGGGCCATTCGCACAGCAGGTAATAGTTCAGCGCCGGGCGGCAGGAGGCGCAGCCGCCGGAGCTTTTCCACTGCAGCGCCTGCTGCACCTGCGGGATGGATTTCAGCCCCTGCACGCGGATGAGCTTGCGCACCTCGTCGTGGCTGTGGTCGGTGCATTTGCACATGCCGCCGGCGGCGGGCAGCACGAAATCATCGCCCAGGGTGAGGGCCACCACCTTCTCCGTCAGCCCCGCGCAGGAGCCGCAGGAGGTGGAAGCCTTGGTGACGGCCTTCACCGCGTCCAGCGTGGTCGCACCCTTTCCGATTGCGGCGATGATCTGGCCCTTGCACACGCCGTTGCAGCCGCAGATCTCCGCATCATCCGGCAAGGCTGCAACGGCCGCCATAGGGTCCAGCGCGGCCCCCCCGGCGAAATTCGGGCCGAAGATCAGCGTGTCGCGGATTTCGGAGATGTCCTCGCGGGCCTTGATCTTGCTCAGGAACCAGCCGCCATCGGCGGTGTCGCCGTACATCACCGCGCCGACGATGCGGTTCTCCTCCAGCACCAGGCGCTTGTAGACGCCGCGCATGGCGTCGCGGAACACGATCTCCTCGCGGCCCGGGGCCTCGGCGAAGTCTCCGGCGGAGAACAGGTCGCAGCCGGTGACCTTGAGCTTGGTGGAGATTTCCACCGCGCGGAAGGCGTCCGCCGCGTCCAGCAGGGTGGCGGCCGCCACGCGGGCCTGGTCGTAGAGCGGGGCGACGAGGCCGTAGACCACGCCGTCATGTTCCACGCATTCGCCCACGGAGAGGATGTCGGGGTCCGAGCTGCGCATCGCGTCATCGACCAGGAGCCCGCGGTTGCACTCCAGCCCGGCTTCCTTCGCCAGCGCCATGTTGGGGCGGATGCCCACGGCCATCACCACGATGTCGGCGGGGATGACGCGGCCGTCCTTCAGCAGCACGCCCTCCACCCGGCCAGTGCCGCGGATCTCGGCGGTGTTCGCCTCGCAGTAGACGTCGATGCCCCGGGCCTCCAGCGCGCGCTGCAGCAGGAAGGCGGCGGAGGGGTCGAGCTGGCGTTCCATCAGGTGGGGCATGATGTGGACCACGCTCACCTCCATGCCGCGCATCTTCAGCCCGGCGGCGGCCTCCAGCCCCAGCAGCCCGCCGCCGATCACCACGGCGCGCGCGCCCCCGGCCTGCGCGGCGCTGAGCATCCGCTCCACGTCGTCGAGGTCGCGGTAGGCCATCACGCCCGGCAGGTCATGCCCGGGCACCGGGATGATGAAGGGGTTGGAGCCGGTGGCGATCAGCAGCTTGTCGTAGGGTGTCTCGCCGCCCGCGGAGAGCACGACCTTCCGCGCCCGGTCGATGCCGGTGACCGCCTCGCCGAAGCGGGTGGTCACGCCGCGGGCCGCATACCAGGCGGCGTCATGGGTCACGATCTCCTCATAGGTCTTCTCGCCGGAGAGGACGGGGGAGAGCATGATGCGGTTGTAGTTGCCGCGCGGCTCGGCGCCGAACAGGGTCACGTCATAGGCGGCGGGGTCGGTCTCGAAGAGGTATTCCAGCGCGCGGCCTGAGGCCATGCCCGCGCCGATGACAACCAGTTTCTTGCCCATGTGGGTATCCTTTCTGGTGGATCGCTCAGGAAATGCCCTCCCGCCGGGGGGAGGGGCGCGGTATCAGGCCGCCGACTTCTTCTTCGCGTGGCCGTGTTCGTAATCTTCGAGGAACTGCAGCACCTCGGCGCGGTAGGCGTAATAGTCCGGGTGCTCCAGCAGCGCGCGGCGGGTGCGCGGGCGGGGCAGGGCCACGTCCATGATCTTGCCGATGCGCGCGCGGGGCCCGTTGGTCATCATCACCACCCGGTCGGAGAGCAGCACCGCCTCGTCCACGTCATGGGTGACGCAGATCGCGGTGACCCGGGTGCGCGACCACACCTCCATCAGCACCTCCTGCAGCTCCCAGCGGGTGAGGCTGTCGAGCATGCCGAACGGCTCGTCGAGCAGCAGCAGCTTGGGGCTCAGCGCGAAGGCCCGCGCGATCCCCACCCGCTGGCGCATGCCGTTGGAGAGCTCGGCGGCGGGCTTGTGCATCGCATCGCCCAGGCCCACGCGCTCGAGGTAATATTCCACCACGTCCTGGCGTTCCTGCCGGCTGGCCTTCGGGTAGACCTTGTCCACGCCGATCGCCACGTTCTCCCGCGCGGTGAGCCAGGGGAACAGCGAGGGAGACTGGAACACAACCGCCCGCTCCGGGTTCGCGCCCTCCACATGGCGGCCGTCGAGGATGATGCCGCCCCTGGAGATGCCGTTCAGCCCGGCGGCCATGGTGAGCGCGGTGGATTTGCCGCAGCCCGAATGGCCGATGATGGACACGAACTCGCCCTTCGCCAGCGTGAGGTCGAAGCCTTCCACCACGGTGAGCGGGCCCTTCGGCGTGGGGTAGATCTTGTGCACGTCGGAGAACTGCAGGTAACGGGTGTCATCGGCCGCCGAGGCGCCGGCCTCGCGCACCGCCTTGGGCGCAAGGTGGTGGATGGCGGTGATGCCGGGCAGCGAGCGGGTCTGCGCGCTGGCGGCGGTGATGCCGACCCCCATCAGGTACTGGGTCACCTTCGCGCGCAGGCTCTTGAAGGCGGGGTCCGCATTCATCGCCGTGCGGTCCCGCGGGCGGGGCAGGTGCACCTCGAAGGCCTCGGCCAGGGTGGCGTCCGGGCCGGGGTTGAGCGGGATGATCCGGTCGGCGAGCAGGATCGCCTCGTCCACGTCATTGGTGATGAGCACCACGGTCTTCTTCTCGATCTGGCTGATCGCCTCGATCTCGTCCTGCAGGTTGGCGCGGGTGAGCGCGTCGAGCGCGGAGAGCGGCTCGTCGAGCAGGACCACCTCCGGCTGCATGGCGAGCGCCCGGGCCACGGAGACCCGCTGGCGCATGCCGCCCGACAGTTCCGCCGGGCGCCGGTCCACCGCGTGGGAGAGCCCGACCATGTCGATGTAGCGGCGCACCAGCTCCGCGCGCTGGGCGCGGGTCCTGCGCTTGTGCACGGCGTTCACCGCCAGGGCCACGTTGCCCTCCACCGTCAGCCAGGGCATCAGCGAGTAGGACTGGAACACCAGCCCGCGCTCCGGCCCCGGGCCCTCGATGGACGCGCCGCGGAACAGGGCCGCGCCGCTGTCGGGCGTCTCCAGCCCGGCGAGGATGTTCATCAGCGTGGTCTTGCCGGAGCCCGAGAAGCCCACGATAGCCACGAATTCGCCTTCCGACACCGAGAGGTTCACGTCGCGCAGCACCGACGTGGTGCCGAAGCCCTTGGAAACGTTGCGCAGTTCGAGAATGGGGTTCATGACACTCACCGGTTGGCCGAGAAGGTGAACATGGTCTGGAGCGCGAACATCAGCCGGTCCAGCGCGTAGCCGATCAGCCCGATGGTGAGCACCGCCACCATGATCCGGGCGAGGGACTGGGAGGAGCCGTTCTGGAACTCGTCCCAGACGAACTTGCCCAGGCCCGGGTTCTGCGCCAGCATCTCGGCGGCGATCAGCACCATCCAGCCCACGCCCAGCGACAGGCGCAGCCCGGTGAAGATCAGCGGCAGCGCCGAGGGCAGCACCAGCTTCACGATCCGGGTGCGGGTGTCGAGGTTCAACACCCGGCCCACGTTCACCAGGTCCTTGTCGATGGAGGCCACGCCGAGCGCGGTGTTGATCAGCGTCGGCCAGAGCGAGCAGAGCGTGACCGTGATCGCCGAGATCAGGAAGGATTTGGAGAACAGGCCGTCATTGGTGGCATAGACCGCCGAGATGATCATGGTGACGATCGGAAGCCAGGCCAGCGGCGAGACCGGCTTGAAGATCTGGATCAGCGGGTTCAGCCCGGCGCTCATCACCGGCGACAGCCCGCACAGGATGCCCACCGGCACCGCGATGGCCGTGGCCACCAGGAAGCCGAAGAACACGGTCTGCAGCGAGGTCCAGATCTGGGCGTAGTAGGTGGGCGCGCCGGTGTAATCGCGCCATTTCACCGCGTCCTCCTTGCCGGCGGCGATGAGCTTGGCGTTCCGCGCCTCCTGCCGGGCGTAGAAATCGTCCGCCTTGGCGGTTTCGCGCAGGTAGTCCTCGTTGAGCGACACCGCCTGCTCCCACACCGCCGCCGGGCCGGGCACCGCGCCGAGCGAGGTCTGCACCCGGGGCGCCAGAACCGCCCAGGCGGCGAGGAACAGCGCGATGGCCACCAGCGGAATGCCCAGGGTGCGCCAGATCTCGCGCAGGTTCGGGCCCGGCTGGTCGCCGGCGGCGATGCGCAGCAGCGGCGCGATCCAGGCGAGGCCGAACAGGCGGAACACCTTGTCGGCCCTGGTGATGCGGGCGAAGCGCCGCTCCTGGCGGGCCGCCTTGACGTGGGTGGGATCAGTGAGGGCGGTCATGGTCCTGCCTTTCGGTCCGGGGAGCGGTGGGTGGGAAAGCTGAAGTGCGGGAGGAGGGCGAGGGGCTCCCCCCTCCCGCGGGGCCGGCCTCAGCCGCCGACCTTCTCGTCGCCCTTCAGGCCGATGCTGAACCGGTCCAGATAGGCGTTCGGCGCGTGGCCGTCATATTCCACCCCGTCGATGAACTCGGCGGTGGCGGGCTTGTAGCCATCGGTGCCGAAGGGGAAATCCTCGCGGGCGGCGAGCCCGTCATCGATGAGGGATTCGGCGGCCTTCAGATAGACCTCCGGCAGGTAGACCGAGGCCGCGGTCTCGGCGTACCAGGCGTCGGGTTTCGCCTCGGCGATCTGCCCCCAGCGGCGCATCTGGGTGAGGTACCAGATGGCGTCGGAGTAATAGGGGTAGGTGGCGTTGTGGCGGAAGAACACGTTGAAGTCCGGCACCTCGCGCACGTCGCCCTTCTCGTATTCGAAGGTGCCGGTCATCGAGGCGGCGATCACCTCCGCGTCGGCGCCCACGTATTGCGAGCGCGACAGGATCTCCACCGCCTCCGCACGGTTGGCGTTGTCGTCGGCGTCCAGCCACATCGCGGCACGGATCAGCGCCTTGGTGACCGCGATGGCGGTGTTCGGGTTCTCCTGAACGAAGGTGTCGGTGAGGCCGAACACCTTCTCCGGGTTGTTCTTCCAGATCTCGTAATCGGTGATCACCGGCACGCCGATGCCCTTGAACACCGCCTGCTGGTTCCAGGGCTCGCCCACGCAGTAGCCGTCGATGGTGCCGGCCTCCATGGTGGACGGCATCTGCGGCGGCGGGGTGACGGAGAGCAGCACGTCGGCGTCGATCTGCCCGGAGGTGTTGTCGGGCGTGTAGAAGCCCGGGTTCAGCCCGCCGGCGGCCAGCCAGTAGCGCAGCTCGTAATTGTGGGTCGAGACCGGGAAGACCATGCCCATGTTGAAGGACTTGCCCTGGGCCTTGTAGCCCTGCACCACCGGCTTCAGCGCGGCGGCGGAGATGGGGTGGACCGGCTTGCCGCCCTCCTCCGGGATGTTCTTCTTCATCTCCTCCCAGACCGCATTCGACACGGTGATGCCGTTGCCGTTCAGGTCCATGGAAAAGGGCGTGACGATATGCGCCTCGGTGCCATAGCCGATGGTGGCCGCCAGCGGCTGGCCGGCGAGCATGTGCGCGCCGTCGAGCTGGCCGTCGATCACCCGGTCGAGCAGAACCTTCCAGTTCGCCTGGGGCTCGAGGGTGACGAACAGGCCCTCGTCCTCGAAGAATCCCTTCTCGTAGGCGATGGCGAGGGGCGCCATGTCGGTGAGCTTGATGAAGCCGAACTTCAGTTCGTCTTTCTCGACATCCAGCATTTCGGCCATGCTCGGCACGGCCGAGACGAGAGCGAGGGCGGAGCCGCAGAGCAGTCGGGTCAGTCGCATGGGGCATCTCCAGAAACAAAAAAAAATGCCGCTCGAACTGTCGCAGACCCGTATGCGGGGTCGCTGAGTTCGAGCGGCATTGCTCAAGTCTGCTCCGACTTCGGAGCGGGGATTCGAAAGGAAGGCGCCTTTGCCTCCGTCACCTTCTGTATGCGCTGCAGCGGAGTTTGAGTCAAATACGTTGTGGAAGAAGGTGCCAAAATATGAGGCGACACATATTTGAAGTGGCTTTATGCCCGAATATTAAGCAAAATATGCCCATAAATTGCTCAAATATGCTGAAGAGAGGGCGCAGGGCTGATTCGCTCCCGGCCAGGCGGGTGCGCTGCGGCAGGGGCGAAACGGGCCGCCGGGCTGTCAGCCGGGGGTGATTCCCAGGGGGGCAAGGGCGGTGCGGGCCGCGGTATCGGCAAAGCAGGTCGTCGCGGCGCGGCGCAGGTCGGCCGGCGCGATGCCCCAGGGCGCCGACACCCGGTCAGCCAGCCAGAGCCCCTCCGCGCTGTCGGGAATGCACAGCGCGCCGCCGTCCAGCAGCAGGGCGCAGGGGTCCTGCCCGACATGGCCGTGACCGTCGATCACGAAGGCGCCGCGCAGCGCCTGTTCGATCAGCGGCGAAGGGCAGTCGAGATAGGTCGGCAGGCACAGGATCTCCGCCAGAACCTGCAGCGAATCCGCCTTCCCGGCCCAGGCGCCGGCGCGGGCCAGCGCGCGCATGAGCTGTGCGAGGATGGCGGCGTTCTCCTCCGCCCAGTCGCGGCGCACGCCCAGCACCTTCTCGCGGGTGTGCCTGCGGATGCTGGCACCGGTGAGCAGCATCTCCGCCGCGCCGCGCTCCACCGCCACGCTGCCCCAGGGCTCGCCGACCATCACCATGTCCACCTCGCCGGCCATCAGCACCTCGCTCAGCAGCGAGGGCGGGGCGACGACCATGTCGAAATCGCGGTCCGCGTCGCCGCCGCCGCGCTCCATCAGCAGGCGCACCAGCTCGCGGTGCATGGAATGCGGGTAGGGCACGCCGACGCGCAGCCGATCGCGGCGGGCGCGGCGCACCAGCGCCCGGGCGGTGGCATCCGCATCGCCGAAGGCGGCGCCGAGGTCGCGCAGCTCGGCGGCCAGCGGCCGCGCGGCGGTGAGGGTGTTGCCGTCCAGCCCCAGCACGAAGGGCGCCACGATCTCCGCCGGCACCGGGCCCAGCCCGAGCGACATCGCCAGCGGCAGTGGCGCCAGCATGTGCGCCATCGGGTAGACCCCGAGCGAGACCTTGTCACGGATGGAGGACCAGCTTGCCTCGCGGCGCAGCACCAGGTCCACGCCTTCCTCCGCGGCGAAGCCCATCTCCAGCGCGGCCACCAGCAGCGCGCTGTCGGTGAGCGCGACGAAACCGCATTCCACCTGCGCCAGGCTCATGACAGCAGCCCTGCCGCGGTGACGAGGCCTTCGGCGAGATCGGCCACGCGCTTGCCCTGGTCCATCGCGGTCTTGCGCAGCAGGGCGTAGGCGGCTTCCTCGTCAATGCCGCGGGCCTTCATCAGGATGCCCTTGGCGCGGTCGATGGTCTTGCGCTCCGCGAGGGCGGCCTTGGTGGCGGTGAGCTCGGCCTGCAGCCGGGCGAAGGAGTGGAAGCGCGCGATGGCGGTTTCCAGCACCGAGCGCACCCGGTCGCTGCGCAGCCCGTTCACCACATAGGCGCTGACGCCCGCGGAGATGGCGGCCTGCATCATCGCGCGGTCCGAGCGGTCGACGAACATCGCCACGGGGCGTTCGGAGGGGCCGGTGGCGGCGGTGAGCTGTTCGAGCATGTCGCGGTTCGGGTTCTCGAGGCCGATGAGCACGATGTCGGCGTCCAGCCGGGCGAGGCGGGCGGCGATCCCTTGCATTTCCGAAACGATGGTGACCCGGTATTCGCCCTCGTCCTCCAGCCCGCCACGGATCATCGCCGCGCGGTCCGCGTCGGGGTCTATCACCACGATGTGCAGTGGGGGCATGGGGGGCTCCGGTGGATGGAGGGCGCACAGTTCCCACAGACAAGCGCCAATCGCGCTTCGGATCAAGAGTTTTGCTGCGCTGCGGCATCGCCCCCGCGAAGAGTGCGGCCGGCCGGTTCCCGTTCCCACCGTGCCCGAGGCGCAGGGGCCGTGCCCGCGAAGGCCGTTCGGCGCACCCCGGGCGGGCCTTCCCCTCGGGGGGCATCGAGCCCCCGTCGGGAAACGGTGCGCTGCGCGCACCGGGCGCCGGTGGCCGCCGGGCGCCAGGGGGCGCTTCAGGAGACGCCGCGGGAGAGATGGCCCGTGCCGCAGAGCCACGTGGACCAATGGGGGATCCGGACTGCCCGGCGCGCCGACCGGCTCAGCCCGGTCGGCGCGCCGGAACCGGGCGGAAGCCATCCCCGGGGGATCGGAAACTCACGGGCGAGCGGTGACGGGCCGTGCGGCGGAGGGACGCCAGTGTGAGCGGCGATGGTCTGCGGGGCGGCGACAGGACGCCATGGTGAATGGCGACGGTCCGTGGGGGTGAGGGGACGCCAAGGCGAGCGGTGCCGGTCCGTGGAGCGGTGAGGGGTCGCCGGGGTGCGTGGTGCCGGTCCGCGAGAGGCGATGGGATGCCGGGTGAACGGTCACGGTCCGCGTGGGGTGAGGGGAGGGCGCGGTGGGCAGTGACGGTCCGCGGGGGGCGGAGAACGGGTGCTCCGGCCCGGAGCGGTGGGACCAGGCGGGGTCCCCGCGCGGGAGGCGGGAGCACGCCTGGAAGGGGAGGCGTGCTCCGGGTTCGCGCGGGTGGGGTCAGGCGGCGAAGGTGGTCGCGTGGCTGTCCCGCAGGGCCTTCTTCTGCACCTTGCCCATGGTGTTGCGCGGCAGTTCGGCGGCGAAGAAGATCCGCTTGGGCAGCTTGTAGCGCGCCAGGCGGTCGGAGATCGCGGCGAGGATGCCGGCCTCGGTGAGCTCGGCCCCCGCTTCCGGCACGACGACCGCGGCCACGCCCTCGCCGAAATCCGGGTGGGGCAGGCCGATGACGGCGCTTTCCACCACGCCGGGCAGGTCGTCGATCAGCCCCTCGATTTCCTTGGGGTAGACATTGAAGCCGCCGGAGATGATCAGGTCCTTCGAGCGGCCCACGATGCTCACGTAGCCGTCGGCGTCGATCACCCCGAGGTCGCCGGTGATGAAGAAGCCGTTCTCGCGCAGCTCCTCCTTCGTCTTCTCGGGCATGCGCCAGTAGCCGGAGAACACGTTGGGGCCGCGCACCTCGATGAGGCCGATCTCGCCCTGCGGCAGGGTGGCGCCGGTTTCCGGCTCGGTGATCTTCAGCTCCACCCCGGGCAGGGGGAAGCCCACGGTGCCGGCGCGGCGCTCGCCCTCGTAGGGGTTCGAGGTGTTCATGTTGGTCTCGGTCATGCCGTAGCGCTCGAGGATGGCATGGCCGGTGCGCTCACGCCACTTGTCATGCGTGTCCGACAGGAGCGGCGCGGAGCCGGAGATGAACAGCCGCATGTTCGCCACGGCCTCGCGGGTGAGGCCGGGGTGCTCGAGCAGGCGGGTGTAGAAGGTGGGCACGCCCATCAGCGCGGTGGCCTTGGGCAGGGCGGCCACGATGGCCTCGGCGTCGAACTTCGGCAGGAAGATCATCGCGGCGCCGGCGAAGAGCGTCACGTTCGTGGCCACGAACAGCCCGTGGGTATGGAAGATCGGCAGGGCGTGGATGAGCACGTCATCGGCGGTGAAGCGCCAGGTGTCGCGCAGGGTCTCGGAGTTGGAGGCCAGCGCGCGGTGGGTGAGCATCGCGCCCTTGGAGCGCCCGGTGGTGCCGGAGGTGTAGAGGATGGCGGCGAGATCCTCCGGCCCGCGCGGCACGGCCCTGAAGCCGGGCTCCAGGGCATCGGCGGCGGCGCGCAGGCTGCCCTCGCCGTGACCGTCCAGCGTGAGGACCTTCGCGCCCCTGGCCAGGGGGGTGATCTCCGCCTCCCGCGCGGGGTCGCACACCACCACGGCGGGTTCCGCGTCGGAGATGAAATAGTCCAGCTCGGCGGCGGTGTAGGCGGTGTTGAGCGGCAGGAACACGCCCCCCGCCAGCACGGTGCCGATGTAGAGCTCGATGGTCTCGAGCGATTTCTCCACCTGCACGGCCACCCTGTCTCCCGGCGTCACCCCGGCGGAGACCAGCACGGCGGCCATGCGCTCGGCAGCGCCGAACAGCGCCTCATAGCTCAGCGGATGCCCGAAGCCGGCGAGGGCGAAGAGGCGGTCGGTCTCGCCGAGGGAGGCCGCGCGCAGCCGCGTGGCGAGGTGGTTGTCGTCATACATGTCGGGGCAGCCTTACTTGCTCTTGATCAGTTTCTGGATGGCGGGGGAGAAGGCGATGGTGCCCTCGTTCGCGAAGGCCTCGTGATTACGCTCTATGCGGTCGAGATCGTAGAGATAGTTCACCATGGCGCCCCAGCTCGCCTCGATGCCGCCGGGCGAGGCATCGCCCTCCGGGTTCACCTGCTCCAGCCGGGCGCCGTTGCCGAGGTGGAAGCGCGCCACGGGGTCCACCGGGCCGCCGCGCGGGCTGCGGGCCTGCACGAGGAATTTCGCGGTGATGCGCGAGAGCAGCTCCGGCGGCGGCGGCGCGCCGGCGGCAAGGGCCTCGCGGTCCTCGCCCGAGAGCACCTTCGCCGCGGCCTCCGACTCCGCCCAGGCGCGCAGCCCGGGCACCGGCGAGAGGGTGACGAAGGTCTCCAGCCGGCGAAACTCGGCGCGCAGCTCCTCCACCACGGTCTTGATGAGGAAATTGCCGAAGGAGATGCCGCGCAGCCCCGGCTGGCAGTTGGAGATGGAGTAGAAGACCGCGGTGCGCGCCTCCTTCCCGGCCATCGGGTTTGCCCCCTCGAGGATCGGGCCGATGGCGCGGGGGATCTCGGCGGTGAGCGCCACCTCGACGAAGATCAGCGGCTCGTCGGGCAGGGCGGGGTGGAAGAAGGCGTAGAGCCGACGGTCCGGCGCGCCCACCCGGCGGCGCAGGTCGTCCCAGCCCTGGATCTCGTGCACCGCCTCGTAGGCGATGATCTTCTCCAGCACCACGGCGGGGGTGTGCCAGTCGATGTGGCGCAGGGTGAGGAAGCCGCGGTTGAACCAGGAGGAGAACAGGTGGCTGAAGTCACCGTCCAGCGCCGCGGTCTCCGGGTGGTCGCGCAGGATCTTCAGCAGGTCGGCGCGCATGGCCACGAGCGCCTGCGTGCCGCCCGGCGCGCGGTTGAGCCGGCGGATCAGTTCCTGCGCGCGGGGCTCGGAGGCGGCGTGCAGGGCGCGGGCGGTGGTGTCGGAGGGGTCGTCCGTCCAGGCCTGCGCGGCCTCCAGCATGCGGTCCTCGTCCACGCCGAAGCGCTGGGCGAGGGCGACGAAGAAGCCGCCGCGGGCCTGCGGTTCCAGCGCCTGGTACCGGTCCAGGATGTCGCGGGCGAGCGCGAGGCTGGTGGCCTCGCCCTTGCCGCTCACCAGCACGTTGCAGCGGTCGATCAGCGTGGCCCGCCCGCCGGACTGGGGCATCAGCGCCAGCCCGAGATCGGACACGCGGGAGACGAGGTCGGAGACGATCGTGGTTGCGCGCATCATGCAGCTCCCATCACGAGGGTCGGCAGCCAGGTGGCCAGGCCGGGAAACAGCGCCAGGATCAGGATGCCCAGCACCATGCAGGCCACATAGGGCAGCGAGCCCTTCAGGATGGTGCCCAGCGGAATGTCCGGCGCGATTCCGTTGATGACGTAGAGGTTGAGGCCCACGGGGGGCGAGATCAAGCCGATCTCCATGTTGATGGTGAGCACCACGGCGAACCAGTAGGGGTCGAAGCCCGCGCCCTGGATGATCGGCATCAGGATGGGCGCTGCCATCAGGATCACCGCCACGGGGGGCAGGAAGAACCCCGCGATCAGCAGGAACACGTTCACGCACAGCATGATCACCCAGCGGTTCGCCTCCAGCTCCGCGATCCAGCCGGCGATGGACTGGGTGATGAACAGCGAGGAGAGCATGTAGGAAAACACCCCCGCCGCCCCGATGATGAACAGGATCATCACGCTCTCGCGGGTGCTGTCGCGCAGCACCACCCAGATGGCGGAGATGCTCCACATCCGGTAGATCACCACCGCGATCACCACGCAGAGCAGCGCGCCCACCGCCGCCGTCTCCGAGGGCGTGGCGACGCCGCCGTACATGGCGTAGAGCACGCCGGCGATGATGGCGAGGAAGGGCAGCACGCGCGGCAGGATCTCGAACCGCGCCTGCCAGGAATAGCTCCGCTGGCCCAGCACCGCCATGTTGCCCGAGCTCCAGGTGGAGTAGATCGACCAGGCCATGAACAGCATCACCAGCATCAGCCCCGGCAGGATCCCGGCCAGGAACAGCCGCCCGATCGAGGTTTCCGTGGCGATGCCGTAGACGATCATCGTGACCGAGGGCGGGATGAGGATGCCCAGCGTGCCGCCCGCGGCGATGGAGCCGGCGGCCACGCCGTCCGGGTAGCCCCGCCTGCGCATCTCCGGGATGCCCATTTTGCCGATGGCCGCACAGGTGGCGGGCGAGGAGCCGGACATGGCCGCGAAGAGCGCGCAGGCGCCCAGGTTCGAGACCACCAGCCCGCCCGGCACCCGGGTGAGCCAGCGCTCCAGCGCCTCGTAGAGGTCGGCGCCGGCGCGGGTGGAGGAGATGGCCGCCCCCATGATGATGAACATCGGTATCGAGAGCAGGGCGAAATCGTTGAGCTTGCCGAACAGGATCTCGGGCATCAGCGAGAGGGAGCGCATGCCGTCGAAGACCAGCAGGAACAGCGCGGAGACGGTGAGCAGCCCCACCGCCACGGGGATGCCGGAGAACAGCACGAAGACGGTGGCCAGCGCCACGATCAGGCCGAGAACGAGCGGGTCCATCAGCGGTCCTCCGACAGGCCGAAGGGCGTCTCGCGGCCCGAGGCCACGGCGAAGAGATCGGCGGCGATCTGCACCAGGTAGAGGCCGAAGCCCACCGGCATCGCGAGATAGGGGATCGACAGCGGCACGCGCCACACCGTGTCCGAGGTCCAGTTCCGCGCCCAGGCCACGTGCCACAGCTCCACCCCGTAGACCATCAGCAGCCCGATCACCGCGAAGGCGGTGCCCAGCGTGACGAAGGCCAGCCCCAGCCGCAGCCGGCGCGGCAGCGCGATGGGCAGCAGGTCCACGTTCACGTGGCCGCGCAGCAGCTGCACGTAGGGCAGGCCGATGAGCGTGGCGGCGATCATCATGTAGATGACGAACTCCGTCTGCCAGGTGGTGGAGCCGTTGAGCAGGAAGCGCACCGCGATCATCTGGCAGGTGACCAGGATGGAGGCGACGATCATCAGCGCCGATGCCACCCCGCAGGCGCGCGACAGCGTCGCGGCCAGGCGCAGGAACGGGTGGCTCGTGTCACGTCGCGGCACGGGCGAGGCGGTGGCAGCAGTCTGTGTGCCAGGGGGCATGGGCGTGGCTGGGGCGGTGCCGGACATCATTCATCCTTGATACGAGGCTCCGGGGCGCTGCCCGAAGTCGGGGATCGGAGGCGGGGGCCCGATGTCCGGGCCCCGGAGGTCTGCAGGCGCGGCCACACGCCGGGTGACATGCCCGCCCGGGTGGCGGCGGGCGGCCCGGGTGGCCGGAGGGTCGCCGGGGCGGTGGTGCTCTGCCCGGGCGGTGAAGCGCTGCCCGGACGCCGTTGGTGCTGCGCGAACCGCGGAGCGCCTGGCGGAGAGGCAGAGGCCCGCCCGCCCGACGGAAGACTGCCGGGCCCGTGCCGCGCCGCCGGGCCAGGGGTGCCCGGACCGCGGCGGCGTCCCGTCCGGACGGGGTCCGGACCGGGCCCGGTGACCCGCACCGGAAGTCGCCGCAGCCAGGCTGCGCCGATCCCGGCGGGATGGCAGAGCCGGGAGCCGGGGCCGGGCGCGACGGGTCCGGACCGGACGGGCCCCGGCTGGCCGGAGCCCGGAAGCCCGGTCCCCGCGCGGCGGCGGTTTCCCTGCCCCCGGAGGCTCTTCTCCCGGCCTCACCGCCTGGTACCGGCCCGCCGCGGCGGCATTCCGGACCGAAGCCGTCGCCCGGAACCGGCCCACGGCGGCAGCTTTGCGCACCGGCCGTGCCGCCCGATACCGGCCCGCGGCGACCTCCCGGATCGGTCGCGCCGCCCGGCACCGGCCCGCTGCGGTGGCCTTCCGGGCCGGCTGTGCCGCACCGGGGGGCGCGGCACAGCCCTCCGGGGCTGCCGGGCCGTCCCGGCGGCTGCGTCACTGCACCTCGAGCGCGAGGTCGAGCAGCTTCTGTCCGTCGGGCACCTCGGCCACGAAGGCCTTGTAGGAGGTCTCGGCGGCCAGCTTGCGCCAGGCCTCGAAATCCTCCGGCGTCATCTTCGCGATCTCCACGCCCTTCTCCTCGAACACCTTCGTGGAGGCGGCGTCCTCCAGCTTCGCCTCCTCCAGGTACCAGGCCTCGGCCTTCTCCGAGGCCTGCAGCAGCGCCTCCTTCTGGGCGTCGTCCAGCCCGTCGAAGGTGGTCTTGTTCATCAGCAGCGGCTGGTACATGAACCACAGCGCCACGTCGCCCGCCGGGGTGTAGCAGGCCGCCTGCTCATAGATGCGGTAGCTCACGAAGGAGGAGGAGGAGGTGTTCGTCGCCTGCAGCACCCCGGTCTGCATGGCGTTGTAGATCTCCGAGGAGGCCATGGAGGCGATGGAGGCGCCCGCACCGGAGAGCATCTCCTCGAAGGCCTTTCCGGCCGCGCGGATCTGCAGGCCCGAGACGTCCGAGGGCCTGGTGATGCACTTGTCCTTGCCCACGAAGCCGCCGGCCAGGTAGCCAGGCACCAGCGTCATCACGTCGTCGTCGTTCAGGATCGTCTCCAGCTCTGCCATGAAGGGCGAGTGGATGAGCCGCGCCGCGTGGTCATGGTTCTTCACCAGCCCGGGCATCAGGGTGAGGTTGTACTCCTGGTGCTGGCCGCCGGCATAGGACAGGGGCAGCACGGTCATGTCGAGCTGCCCGCGGGTGAGCGGCGTGTACTGCTCGCGCGCCTTGAACAGCGAGCCGGAGGGGAAGATGCGGATGTGCAGGTTCACGTCCGCGGCCTCCACCTCGTCGGCCACCATCTGCGCCACCTTGTGGCGGATGTCGCTGGTCGACCACTGGTGGCTCAGGCGCAGGTCCGTCGCCCCGGCCGAGGCGGCCAGAAGCGCGAGGGCGGCGGCAAGCGCGCCGGTCTTCAGGGTACTGGGCATGATCATCCTCCCGATGACCCGGGGGCTTCGGCCCCGGTTTTTCGTTCTTGTTCTTTGCACGCGGTGCTTCGGCCCGCGCCTGCGGCCGGTGACCCCGGCTCTGCATCGGTGCATTCCGGGGCAAATTGCACGCGCTGTCAAGCCTCGTGTATACACGAGGGCGCTTGCTGCATGCGCGCAATCCGTGCTATGCGGCGGCATGAGCACTGACGAGCCCCGCAACGAAGCCCTGCGCGACCGGCTGGAGGAGGAGATCCTCACCGGCGTGTTCCACCCCGGAGACCGGCTGGAGGAGAAGGCGCTGGCGGAGCGTTTCGGTGTCTCGCGCACCCCGATCCGCGAGGCGCTGTTCCAGATGGCGGCCTCCGGCCTCGTGGAGCACCGGCCCCGGCGCGGCACCATCGTGGCCGAACTGGGCCCGCACCGGCTGGTGGAGATGTTCGAGGTGATGGCCGAGCTGGAGGCCATGAGCGCCCGGCTGGCCGCGCGCCGGGCCACGGCGGAGAACCTCGCCGCCATCCGCGCCGCCCATGCCGCCTGCGGTGCCGCCCGCGCCGGGGCGGCCGAGGACGGCGGCGCGCTCTACTATTATTCCAACGAGACCTTCCACGACGCCATCCGCCTTGCCGCCCGGCATGTCTTCCTGCTGGAGCAGGCCCGCGCCCTGCACCGCCGCCTGCGCCCCTATCGCCGGCTGCAGCTGCGCGCGCTGGGCCGGATGGAGGCCAGCCACGCCGAGCATGACGCGATCGTGCTCGCCATCGCCGCAGGGGAGGGCGCGCGCGCCGGCGAGCTGATGCGCGGCCATATCGCCATTCAGGGCGAGCGCTTCGCCGATCTCCTCGCCTCGCTGGAAGCCGCGCACGGCGCCCCCGCGGCGCGGGCCGCGCGTACTTGACAATTTCTGTCAACCATGATCCGAAGGAGGCTCCCGGCCCGGCCGGGTTCCAGCCCGAGAGGAGCCGCAATGGACAGCATGCCTGTTTCCGTCCCGCGCCGTCCGAAGCGTCCGCCCCGCGTCCTGACGGTGCTGCGCACGGCCCGCATCACCCCGCACATGATCCGCGTCACCCTCACCGGGGATGACCTTGCCGGCTTCCCCGAGGGGCAGAACGGCGCGCATTGCAAGATCCTGATCCCGCAGGCCGGCGAGACCGAGGCCGATTTCCGCACCCGCCTGGCGGGCACGGAAAAGCCGGTGATCCGCACCTACACCATCCGGGATTTCCGCGCGGGCGCGCTGGAGCTGGACATCGATTTCGCCGTGCATGGCGACGCCGGCCCGGCGAACCGTTGGGCGCAGGAGGCCGCGCCCGGCGCGTTGCTGGGCCTGCTGGGCCCGGGCTCGAAGAAGCTCACCACCTGGGACGCCGACTGGTACCTGCTCGCCGCCGACATGACCGCCCTGCCGGTGATCAGCGTGGCGCTGGAGGAGATGCCCCGCGACGCCCGCGGCCACGCGGTCATCGAGGTGACCTCCGAGGACGATATCCAGGAGATCGACGCGCCCGAGGGCGTTGCCGTCACCTGGAAGCTGCTGCCCCACCCGGAGGAGCGCTCCACGGCGCAGCTCGACTTCCTGGAAGGGCTGGACTGGCCGGAGGGCAGGGTGCGCGTGGGCATCGCCGGCGAGAGCGGCACCATCGTCGCCCTGCGCGACTGGCTGCGCGCCCGCGCGGTGCCCGCCGAGGATTGCTACGTCTCCGGCTACTGGAAGATCGGCCTGGTGGAGGACGAACACCAGCTCGAGAAGCGCCGCGACACCGCCGCCGCAGGCTGAACCGACCCGCTGCAGGGCCACACGCTCGGGGGCACAGCGCGCATGCTGCGGCCGCGCGGCGCCCCGGCGAGATCCCTTGCAGGCCGATGGCGCGCGGTTTGCCCGCCACCCGTGCTGCGGGGGGGCCCTGCCGGGACGCAGGCGCCGGGCAGCGCCCGCCCCGGTCGGTTCACCGCCCCTGAAAGCTGAACCAACCGGCTCCGCCCCCGAGTGACCATGCCCGGCCAGCCAGAGACCGGCTCACGCCGGAGCAGGCCGGCATCTGTCCTGCCCGCGCCGCCCTGCGACACTGCCTGCTGCCCCCTCTTGGTGTGCCGTATCGCCAGGCGAACCGGGCGGTGTGAAATTCCCCGTTCGGGGGCGTGACATCGCGCTGAACTTCCGCCATCGTCGGCCCACGCCGCGCCCGGAACGCCGGGCGCGCGTGCCGCACGGGGGTGTTCCCGGCGCGGCTGCATCCCGGGCGGCCCCGCGCCGCCGCATCCGCCCCACGGAGACCCGAGACCGATGACCCAGCTTTCCCGCGCCCAGATCACCACCAAGCCCGCCACCCGGTCCTCGCGTGGCATCGTCGCCGCCCAGCACCGGCTGGCGGCCGAGGTGGGGGCAGAGGTGCTCGCCGCCGGCGGCAACGCGGTGGACGCCGCGGTGGCCGTCTCCTTCGCCATCGGCGTGGTGGAGCCGTGGATGAGCGGCCCGGCCGGCGGCGGCGCGATGATGCTCGACATGGCCGGCACCGGCCCGGAGGCGCTCTACTACGGCATGCGCGCCCCCGCCGGGCTGAACCCGGCCGATTTCCCCCTCACCGGAGAGAAGGCCACGGGCGACCTTTTCCCCTGGAAGGCCGTGGTGGAGGACCGCAACGTGATCGGCGCCACCGCCGTGGCCGTGCCCGGCGTGGTGGACGGCATCGGCAAGGCCCATGCCCGCTACGGCCGCATGCCCTGGGCCGAGCTCATCGCCCCGGCGGTGAAGCTCGCGAAGGAGGGGATCGAGGCGGACTGGTACGTGGCCCTGCTCATCGCCTCCTCCACCCGGGTGCTGGCGCGCGACCCGGACGCCGCCGCCCGCTTCCTGGAGGATGGCCAGTGGCCCACCGTGGCGAACTGGACGGCCCTCTCCGACAAGCGCATCGACATGTCCTCCATGGCGCCCTCCCTGCAGGCCATCGCCGACGAGGGCGCCCGTGCGCTCTATGACGGAGACCTGGGCGCCGCCCTCGCCGCGGATGTGGAGGCCAAGGGCGGCTCGCTGCGCCGGGCCGACCTGCAGGCCTACCAGGCGGTCTGGCAGCAGGCCCGCGCCGTGCCCTACCGGGACGCGACGCTCTGGGTCACGCCGCATCTCACCGCCGGGCCGACGATCTCGGACGTGTTCTCCCAACTCTCCACCGGCTTCACCCCCGGCCAGGCGCCGGACGCCGCCGCCTATGCCGCCTATGCCGAGGCCTGCGACGCGGCCTATGCCGCGCGCCTCGCCAATGACGGCGACATGGGCAACGACGACCCCCGTGCGCCCTCCTGCACCACGCATTTCTCCATCGTGGACGCCGAGGGCAACATGGTGGCGATGACCCAGACCCTGCTGTCGATTTTCGGCAGCCGCGTGGTCTCGCCCTCCACCGGGCTGCTGCTGAACAACGGCATCATGTGGTTCGACCCGGAGCAGGGGCGGCCGAACTCGCTGGCCGGCGGCAAGCGCTGCCTGATGAACGTCTGCCCGGTGCTCGGCGCGGCGGGAGACCGGAAGTTCGCCATCGGCGCCTCCGGCGGGCGCAAGATCATGCCGGCCGTGGCGCAGCTTGCCTCCTTCCTCACCGATTTCGGCATGGGGCTGGACGCCGCCTTCCACCAGCCGCGCATCGACGCCTCCGGCGACACGGTGATCGCGGATGACACGCTGCCCGCCTCGGTGATCGAGAGCCTGGAGATGCGCGGCCCCGTGGTCACCGCGCGGCGCGCGCCCTTCCCCTACGCCTTCGCCTGCCCCGCCGGGGTGCTGCGCGACGGGGCGGAGAATTACGGCGCCACCGAGATCATGTCGCCCTGGGGCGAGGCCGTCGCCGGCTGACGGCCGTGCCGGGCCTGAGCTGGCGCGCGCCCCGCGCGTCAGACCTCCCCTTCCTCACCGGGCTCTTCGCGCTGCCGGAGATGGTGGCGCACCGGCCCGAGCCGGTGCCGGACCCGCCGGCCGTCTCCGCCGCCCGGCTGGAGCGTGAGATCGGCCACTGGCAGGCGCATGGCTTCGGCCGCTGGGCGGTGCTGGAGGGCGAGACGCTGGTGGGGTTCGGCGGCGTGACGCGCGTCGGCACCGGGGCCGGGCTGAACATCTCCTATCACATCCACCCGCGCTGCCAGGGCCGGGGCATCGCCTCGGCCACGGCCGCCCGGGCGGTGGCCTTCGGCTTCGAAACGGTGAAGGCGCAGCAGATCCGCGGCCTGGTGCGCCCGGCCAACCCCGGCTCGCTGCGGGTGCTGGAGAAGCTCGGGTTCCGGCGACAGGGGTTGGTCCCGCTCGGCGGGGCGCCCTCGATCCTGCTCACGCTGGAGCGGGACGGGTCGGCGCAGGTCTGACATCTTCCGCTCCGGCCCTGCGGCGGGCGATCCGAGCCGGGGTCCTCGAACCTCTGCCTCTCGCGGGTCCGCCGGGGCCCGGGGGCCGGCGCCCGAAACAGCCGCTTGTCTCCGACCGGTCGGCCCGCGTGCCACCCCGGCGGGCCTCGGCGGCCTGCCTATCACGGGTCCGCCGGAGCCCGGAGGCCTGAGCCCGAAGCAGCCACCGTCCATCTCCGACCGGTCGGTCCGCGTGCCACCCCCCGCGGCCCTCGGCAGCCTGCCTCTCGCGGGTCCGCCGGAGCCCGGGGCCTGCACTCCAAACGGCCGCCCATCGCAGACCAGCCAACCCGCGTGCCACCCCGGTGGCGCGCACCGCAGACGGCTTTCCGCATCGGGACGCCCGCCGGACCGCCTTCCGCGAAGTTCCGCCCGACATCCGGCCAGACACCCGGGGGGAGATTCCGCGGCCGGCGGCACGCTTCGGCTTGCCGCCTCCGCCCTTTGCCGACACGATGCGCAGCAGCGAAACCCATCGGGGAGGGCCGGATGAGCCGTGATGCAGATGCTCTGACGCGCCGCGCCGCCCTGCTGGGCGCATCGGCGGCGGCACTGGTGGCGGGGGCCGGCCTTCCGGCAGCGGCGGCCCCGCGCGACATCGGGGCGGCCGTGCGCGCCGCGCTCGCGGCCGCACGGGCAGTGACCGGGGGGCGCAACGCGGACTATATTCCCTATCTCGCCGATGTCCCGCCGGAGCTTTGCGGCGTCGCGGTGGTGACGGCGGACGGCACGGTGGACACCGCTGGGGACACCGGCTACGGCTTCGCCATCGAGTCCATCTCCAAGGTGATGACGCTGGCGCTGGTGATGGAGGAGATCGGCCCCGAGGCGGTGCGCGACAGGATCGGGGCGGACCCGACGGGCCTGCCCTTCAACTCCGTCATCGCGCTGGAACTGCATGACGGCAAGCCGCTCTCCCCGCTGGTGAACGCGGGCGCCATCGCGACGGCCAGCCTGGTGCCCGGCGCCACGGCCGAGGAGAAATGGCGCCGCATCCTGGCGTTCCAGTCGAAGATGGCCGGCACCGGGATCCGCCTCTCGCAGGAGGTGAACCGCTCGGAGCAGACCACCAATTTCCACAATTGTGCCATCGCCTGGCTGCTGTTCTCGGCCGGTGCGCTGGAGGGGGACCCGCTGGTCGCGCTCGACGTCTATACCCGCCAGTGCTCCACCCTCGTCACCTGCTCCGATCTCGCGATGATGGGCGCGACGCTGGCCAATGGCGGCGTGAACCCCGCCACGGGCGAGCGGGTGATCCGCGCGCAGAACGTGCCGCATATTCTGGCGGAGATGATGATGGAGGGGCTCTATACCGCCTCCGGCGATTTCGCCTTCACCGTGGGCCTGCCGGGCAAGAGCGGCGTGGGCGGCGGGATCATGGCCGTGGCGCCCGGAGACCTCGCGATCGCCACGTTCTCCCCGCCGCTGGACGACGCGGGCAACAGCGTGCGCGGCCTGGTGGCCATCGCGGAGCTGGCGAAGTCGCTGAACCTGAACATCTTCCGCGGGTGACACCGGCCCGCCGCCGGCCCCGGCCGGGCCGGGCCGTGCGGCGGCGGCGGGACAGCCGGCAGTGTCACGGCGAGGCCGCGCTCCGCGCCGGCGACGGGCCGGGTCTGCCAGGGGCCCGCCTCCTCGGACCGGTCACTCGGTTGTGCGCATCGCGCGGTGCCGAGCCCGATGTCCGGTTATGCGCGGTACGGGATGCCGAGCCGGGCGTCCTTTTGCGCGCGGAGCGGGGCCGGACGTCTGGCTGTGCCCCGAGTGCGGTGCCGGGCCGGATGTGCGCGGTGCGTGATGCCGAGCCGGGCGCCCGGTTGCGCGCGGAGCGGGGCCGGTCGTGTGGCTGTGCACGGAGTGCGGCGGGAAAGCCGAAGGGCGTTCGTGGATGGTATGCCGCCTTGCGTCGGGATCCGGCGCCGGGCGGGCAGGCGGCGCGCTGCCCGGTCGGTCGATCGGAAGGTCGCGCCGCCGGGGCCGGTCAGCCCCCGAACGGGCGGCTGGACGCGCGGCGGTGCCGTGACCGGGCTTCCCCCGCGCGGGCGGGGCCCGTGCGCCGGCCCCCGGGCCCGGCCGGAGGTCGGCCGGGCCCGGGGGCAGCCTTCGCTCAGCTGCGCGGGTGCCCGGCGATCACCGCGGCGGCGGCGGCCACGGCGCCGGGGCCGTGCGGCATGTCGAGCGCGGTCATCGCGGTCTCGATGGAGCCCAGCGTGCCGAGGATCATCGGCGCGCTCAGGTGGCCCATGTGGCCGATGCGGAACACGCCCTCCTCGCGCCCGCCCATCACCGGGCTGCCCAGCGGCAGGCCGATGCCGAGCGTGAGGCCCAGCTGGTCCTCGCAGTAGCGGCGCAGGGCGTTGGCGTCGATCGCCCCGGTGCGGATCGAGGTCACGGCACGCGAACGGTGTGCCGGATCGGCGATGTTGCACTCCAGCGGGCCGCCCCTGCCCCAGGCCTCCACCGCCGCGTGCACCGCGGTCGACAGCGTGACATGCCGGGCCCAGACGTTCTCGATGCCTTCTTCGAGGATCATCGTCGTCGCCTCATGCAGGCCGAACAGGTGATGCGTGGGCGCGGTGCCGCAGAACTTCTGGTAGTAGACCTGCGGGTTGCAGCGCGGCTGCCAGTCCCAGTAGGGGGTGGCGAGATCGGCCTTCGCGCGGGCCTCCAGCGCCTTCGGGCCGACGAAGTTCAGCCCCAGGCCCGGCGGGGTCATCAGGCCCTTCTGCGAGCCGGTCACCATCACGTCCACGCCCCAGGCATCCATCTCGAAGGAATCGCAGGCGAAGGAGGCGATGCAGTCGACCATCAGCAGCGCCGGGTGGCCGGCGGCGTCGATGGCCTCGCGCACCGCCTTCACGTCGTTGAGCACGGAGGTGGCGGTGTCGGTCTGGACCATCATCACGGCGCGGATCTCATGGCCCGTGTCGGCGCGCAGGGCGTCCTCCACCAGGGCCGGGTCCACCGGGCTGCGGGGGCCGAAGTCGATCGACTTCACGGTGACGCCCAGGCGCTCCGCCTGCTCGGCCCAGCCGCGCGCGAAACGGCCCGTGAACAGCACCAGCGCCGTGTCGCCGCGCGAGAACACGTTGGTGAGCGAGGCCTCCCAGGCGCCATGGCCGTTGGCCATGTAGATCACCGGCACGGCGGTGCTGGTGCGGGCGATCCTGGCGAGGTTGTCATACACCTCCCCGGTGAGGGTGATGAGATCGCCCTCATAGATGTTCGGTGCCGCCTGATGCATGGCATTCAGCACCCGGTCGGGCATGACCGAGGGGCCGGGAATGGACAGGAAATGGCGGCCGTGCGCGAGGGACATTGGAGGCTCCGGGGGGGAATGAAAAGTGCCGCCAGCCTATTGCGGCCGGCGGGGAATTCCAGTGGCAAATTGTATGGCCACAAACCGGCCGCGGCGCCCTCAGCCGGCGTCGAGCCAGGGGCCGTGGGCCACCTTGCCGGGCGCGCCGATGCGCTCGAACCCGTGGCTGCCGAAGTAATCCCGCAGCCCCTGCAGCATGTTGGCGGTGCCGCGGCCGGTGCGCATGGCATCGATATGGATGAGCGCGGCGGCCATGCCGGGCACCGGATGGCCGGCGGCCAGCGCGGTGGCGAGGACGCGGCGCAGGCCCGGCAGGGCCTCGGTGAGCTTGGCGGCCAGCACCGGGGAGGCCAGCAGCGGGGCGTCGGGCGCGCCGTCCTGCGCCTCGGCGATCTCGCCCAGCAGCACGGAGCGGATGATGCAGCCGGCGCGCCAGTTGCGGGCCACCGCGGCGGGCGCGAGGCCCCAGCCATAGGTGCGCGAGGCGGCGGAGAGGATGGCGAACCCCTGCGCCAGCCCGACGAGACGGGTGGCCAGCAGCGCCGCCTCCAGGTCTTCCGGGGCCAGCCCTGTCACCGGCCGGGGTGCCGCGCCGTACTGCGCCTCGAAGGCCAGGCGCTCGTCCTTGCGGGCCGAGCCGTTGCGCGCCTCCACCGCCGCGGCCAGGGTGGACGCGGGCGCGCCGAGGTGCAGCGCCTCGATGACCGACCAGCGCCCGGTGCCCTTCTGGCCGGCGCGGTCGTCGATCACGTCGAGCAGGGGGGTGCCGCTGGCCGCGTCGGTGATGCCCGCCACGGTGCCGGCGATCTCCACGAGGTAGGAGGCGAGCGGCCCGTCGTTCCAGGCGGTGAACTGCGCGCCGATGGCGGCGGCCTCCATGCCCAGCCCGTCGCGCATCAGCCCGTAGGTCTCGGCGATGGCCTCCATGTCGGCATATTCGATGCCGTTGTGCACGGTCTTGATGAAGTGGCCGGCGCCGTCGGGGCCGTGGAAGGTGCAGCAGGGGGTGCCCTCGTAGCTGGCGGCGATGCTCTCCAGCGCGGGGGCGAGCAGGTCCCAGGCCTCGGCCGAGCCGCCGGCCATCATCGCCGGGCCGTGCCGCGCGCCTTCCGCGCCGCCGGACACGCCGATGCCGAGATAGCCGATGCCGAGGTCGCCGATCTTGCCGGCCCGGCGGCGGGTGTCGTGGAAATCGGCGTTGCCGAGGTCGGCGATGGCGTCGCCGCGTTCGAGGTATTGCGCGGTATCGGCGATGACGGCTTCCGTCGGGTCGCCCGCCGGCGCGAGGATCATCACCGCGCGCGGGCGCGCGAGCGCGCGGACCATGGCGCGCGGGTTGGCCACCGGTTCGATCCTGCCCGGAAGTCCCTCGGCCACGGCACGTGCCGCGGCGGCCTCGCAGCGCGCGAGGTCGAGATCCGACAACACCACGCGATGCCCCTTTTCGGCGAGGTTGAGCGCCAGCGCGCTGCCCATCACTCCCGCCCCGATCAAGCCAAGCTCAGCCATCAGACACCTTTCACCTTGCGTTCGCGTGCCCACAGATAAAGCCCCGAGACGACGATGACCAGAGTGCCGAGAATCGTGTCCTCGTCCGGCGGGGTGTCGAAGATGACGTAGGAGTAGAAGGTCACGAAGATGATCTGCACGTAGACGATGGGCGCGAGGGTGGAGGCCGGCGCCAGCCGGTGCGCCGTGGTCGCGATGTAGTGACCCGCTCCGCCGATGACCCCCAGCGCGCCGAACAGCAGCCACATGGAGGTGTCCGTGGGCCACACCCAGTCCGGCACCGCCGGCGCGACCAGCATCGCGCTGGCGAGGCCGGAGGCGTAGAACTGCATGGTCATGTTGTGGTCGATGCCCGCCAGCGCCCGGGTCATGATGAAGTAGAGCGCCGCGCAGAGCATGGAGCCGAGCGACAGCAGGATCGCCCAGTTGAACTCCGCGCTCCAGGGCTGGGTGATGATGAGCACCCCCACGAAGCCCAGCCCGATGGCGAACCAGCGCCGCGGCCCCACCTTCTCGCCCAGGAGCGGGATCGACAGCGCGCAGACCGCCAGCGGCGAGGCGAACTGCACCGCCGTCGTCACCGTGATCGGCAGGTAGCGCAGGGCGAAGAAGTTGAACACCGTGGAGCCCAGCAGGAAGCCCGCGCGCAGGATCTCCTTCGAAACCGCGCGCGAGCGCACCAGGGAGCTGAGCCCCTGGCTGGGCGCGAAGATCGCCAGCACCACGAGGAAATGCACGATGTAGCGCACGAAGGCCACCTGGAAGGCCGGGAACCCGTGGGTGACCAGCCACTTCGCCGAGGTGTCGAGGGTGGCGAAGCACAGGAAGGTGGCAAGCATGAGCAGGATGGCCGCCACGGGGCGGTTTTCCTGCGGTCTGAGGTCACTCATCGGGGGGGTCCTTCGGAGGGGCGGATACCTCAAGGATGGAGCATCCGCCCGGCGATTGCCAGTGCGGTTTCCCGCGAAAGGCGAGTTCAGGCGCGGGCCATATCGTCCTCGATGAACCAGCGCACCGAGTCCTCGAAGCTCTCGTCGGTCTCGAAGCCGAGGGCGCGGCCACGGGCGCTGTCGACCTTCGCGCGCCAGCCCTCGAGAATGCCCTCGATCTCCGGTTCGCGGGTCCAGGTGATGCGGGCGGCGGCCTCGGGGCCCGCGACGCGGGTCATCGCGGCGATCATCTCGCCCACCGTGTCGGAGCGGCCGTTGAGGTTCAGCGCGCGGTTGGTGCCCCAGGCCTCCGCCGGCAGGGCGGCGGCGTGCAGGATGTTGCGTACCACCGTGCGCGGCGCGCTGTGCCAGATCACGAAATCCTCGCCCACCGGGCAGTTCGCGGCCTCGCCCTGCAGCGGCTCGCGGAAGATCGAGGACATGAAGGAGGAGGCGGCGGCGTTCGGCTTGCCCGGCCGGATGGTGACCGAGGGCAGGCGCAGGGAGCGGCCGTCGAGGAAGCCGCGGCGGGAGTAGTCGGTGACGAGGTACTCGCAGGCCACCTTCTGCGCGCCGTAGGAGGTCTGCGGGTTGGCCGGCGTGTCGTCGCGCACGGTCTCCGGCGCCTCGCCGCCATGCGCCGCACAGGAGGAGGCGTAGACGAACAGCGGGCAGTTGCCCTGCGCCCGCGCCGCCTCCATCAGGGTGAGCGTGCCGAAGAGGTTCACCCGCATGCCGAGGTCGAAGTCCCGCTCCGCGGCGCCGGAGACCACGGCGGCGAGGTGGAAGATGGCGTCGAACTTCTCCTCGAACACCGCGTTCACCGCGCCGGGGTCGGCGATGTCGCAGGCAAGGGTGGTGACCGGGAACCCGGCCTCCGGCGCCTCGGGGGCGGCGATGTCCACCAGGGTGAGCCCGCTCACCGCCT
The DNA here is from genome assembly GCF_005887635.2 of Paroceanicella profunda. Classification (GTDB taxonomy): domain Bacteria; phylum Pseudomonadota; class Alphaproteobacteria; order Rhodobacterales; family Rhodobacteraceae; genus Paroceanicella; species Paroceanicella profunda. The sequence continues at coordinate 1,419,380 of NZ_CP040818.1, forward strand.
GCCCGGCGACGACGCCCTCCGCCGCGATGGCCCGGGCCAGTTTCTGCCCGATGAAGCCGCCGCCGCCGGTGATGAGAACCCTCATGCGCGGCCTCCCAGCTTGGAGGCGAACCAGTCCACCATTTCCGGCACCATGCGGTCGCCCGCGCCGTCGGCCTTGGCGAGGCCGAGGGCGGTCTTCGCGGCCTGGGACATGATGGAGGGCACGCCGAAATCATCGGCCATGGTGGCGTAGTAGCCCACGTCCTTGCGGGCGTTCGACACGGAGAACTGCAGCTTCGTGGCGTCGCCGTCCACCCCGTAGGCCTTGATGAAATCCATCATGCCCGAGCCGTTCGGCCCGGCCGACATCACGCCGTAGAGCTTGTCGCGCGGCAGGCCGGCGACATCGGCCATGGCGAAGGCCTCCGACATCGCGCAGGCGGTGGTCATGGCGTAGAAGTTGTTGATGAGCTTGAGCGTGTGGCCGGCGCCCAGCGGGCCCACGTGGAACACGTTCTCGCCGAGGTCGGCGAACACCGGCTGGGCGCGGGCGTAATCCTCCTGCGCGCCGGCGGCCATGATGTTCAGTGCCCCCTCCAGCGCGTGGGTCGGGGTGCGGCCCAGAGGAGCGTCCATGTAGGCCGCGCCCGCGGCCGCCACCTCGGCGCCGAGCGCCTTGGTGGAGCCGGGCAGGGAGGTGCCGAAGTCGATCACCAGCGCGCCCGGCTTCAGCCCGGCGATCACCCCGTCCTCGCCGCGCATCCGCGCTTCCACCGAGGCGGAAGTGTCCATGCACAGCATCACGATGTCGGCGGCGGCGGCCACCTCGCGGGCGGTGCCGACCTCGGTGGCGCCGCGGGCGACGGCGGCGTCGATGTTCGGGCGCGCGCGGTTGGCGGTGACGGTCATCGGGTAGCCGAGGGCCTGAAGCCGCTCGACCATGGCCGATCCCATGAGGCCGAGGCCGATGAAGCCGATGGCGGGTTTGCTCATGTCGGGGTCCTTTCGGAAGTGGAGGTCAGCGGCGCAGAAGCACCAGCGCGCCGGCCGTGATGAGGGCGATGCCGAGCCAGCCGCTGGCCGAAAGCCTCTCGCCGAGAAACAGCGCCGCGAAGACGGCGACGAACACCACGCTGAGCTTGTCGACCGGCGCCACGCGGGACGCCTCGCCAAGCTTCAGCGCCCGGAAATAGCACAGCCAGGAAGCGCCGGTGGCCAGGCCCGAGGCCGCGAGCCACAGCAGGGTGCGCCCCGGCAGCGGGTCCGGCAGGGAGAGCTTGCCGGTGACCGCCAGCAGCGCGCCGAGCGCCAGCACCACCACGATGGTGCGGATGAAGGTGGCGAGGTCGCTGTCGATCCCCTCCACCCCGATCTTGGCGAGAATGGCGGTGAGGGCGGCAAAGCCCGCGGCCCCGAAGGCCCAGAACTGCCAGGACTGGATCATGTCGGAACCCGTCTCGGCGCGCTGCCGGAGCCGCGCGGCCCGTCGCCCGCATCGCCGGAATCGTTTCCGGGCGCGGCGGCGTCGCGCAGGGCCGCGGCGGCGGCGCCCCGGGCCTGCAGTGCCGCGGCGAGGCTGGCGCGGGCCTCGGCGAAGCCCACGGCGGGCGTGGCGCCGGTTTCCAGCATGTCGGCGAAATGGGCCAGTTGCCGGGCGGCCGGGGTCTCCCCCCGCGCGCCGAGATCGATGGCCGAGAGCGCGCGCGCGCAATCCGCCTGGCCGTCGCCTTCGAAGCGCCAGAGCCGCAGCGAGGGGAAGCCGAGCGCACCCTCCGTGCCCGAGATCTGCCAGCAGTCATGCCCGGTGGCGGCCACGCCCGGTGTCTCGCCGGTGGCCGCGTCCCAGCCCCAGGGGGTGAGGGCGGCGTCCGAGGCGAGCAGGGTGAACAGCCCGCCGCCGGCGAAACGGCCGCAGACCGCGAACCCGTCCTCCACCGGCCCGCGCCGGGCATGGGCGGAGGAGAGGGCGGTCATCTCCACGATCTCGCCGCCGAGGGTGCGCAGCAGGTCGATCTCTTCGACCAGCGCCGAGAAGGCCGGCCCGCCGCGGGCCACCAGCCGGCGCTCGTCGGTGAACAGGCTGCGCGGCTGGCGCAGCGCCCATTGCGCCTGGATGGCGGTGAGCGTGCCGACCGCGCCGGAGGCGATCAGGCTGCGCGCCGCGCCCACCGCGGCGTGGTGCCGTCGCTCCAGCCCGATGAGGACCGGCACGCCGGCGGCGGCGGCGATCTCGATATCGGCCTCTTCCAGCGAGGTGGGCAGGGGCGGGGCCAGCAGCAGCGGCCAGCCCTTCGCCGCTGCGGCGGCGATGACCGCGGGGCGGTCCGCGCAGTCGCCGATGATGGCGCCGTCGGCCTGCCGGGCGAACCCCTCGACCGCCGCGGGCCCGCCGGTGGCCACCAGCCCCGCCAGCCGCAGGCTCTCATGCCGGGCCAGCAGGCCCGCGCAATGCCGCAGGCCGGCCCCCTGGCCGATCAGCAGGATGGCCGGCCGGGCCCCCATGCTCACATCACCGCGCCGATCAGCCAGGGCACGAACTCGTTGTCCCCCAGCCCCTGGGCCTCGGATTTCGACATCTCGCCCGAGGCGACGCGCAGCAGCAGATCGTAGATCTCGCGGCCCACCTCCTCCACCGAGCGGCCCTCGGTGAGGATGGCGCCGGCGTTCACGTCCATGTCCTCGACCATGCGGGTGTACATCTCGGTGTTGGTCGCGATCTTGATGGAGGGCGAGGGCTTGGCGCCGAAGGCCGAGCCGCGCCCGGTGGTGAAGGCCACCAGGTTGCAGCCGCTCGCGATCTGCCCGGTGACGGAGGCCGGGTCGTAGCCCGGGCTGTCCATGAAGGTGAAGCCCTTCGCCGTCACCGGCTCGCCGTATTTGTAGACGCCGTTGAGCGGCGAGGTGCCGCCCTTCGCCGCCGCGCCGAGGGACTTTTCCAGAATGGTGGTCAGGCCACCCTTCTTGTTGCCCGGCGAGGGGTTGTTGTCCATCGAGCCCTTGTTGCGGGCGGTGTAATCCTCCCACCACCTGATCAGGCCGATGAGCTTCTGGCCGATCTCGGGGCTCGCGGCACGGCGGGTGAGCAGGTGCTCGGCGCCGTAGATCTCCGGCGTCTCGGCCAGCACGCCGGTCGCACCCTGCGCGGCGAGCAGGTCGCAGGCATAGCCCAAAGCGGGGTTCGCGGTGATGCCCGACCAGGCGTCGGAACCGCCGCACTGCAGCGCCACCATCAGCTCGGAGGCCGGGCAGGGCTCGCGCGTGAAGTCATTGGCCAGCGGCAGCATCTTCTCGATCTTCTCGATGCCGAGCTCGATGGTGCGGCGCAGGCCGGCCACGTCCTGGATGTTCATGGTCTGGAACAGCGGGCCCTGCTCCAGCCCGTAGAGGCCGAGCAACCAGTCGATCTGGTTCACCTCGCAGCCGAGGCCCACCATCAGCACCGCGGCATGGTTCGGGTGGCGGGCATAGCCCCACATCACCCGGTTGAGCGCCTCGAACCCGTCACCGTCGCCGGCCATGCCGCAGCCGGTGCCGTGCACGAAGGCCACCACGCCGTCGACATTCGGGTACTGGCTGAGCTTCTCCGGGGTGAAATGCGCCGCGATCCGCTTGGCCGCGGTGGCCGAGCAGTTCACCGAGGTGACAACGGCAATGTAGTTGCGCGTGCCCACCCGGCCGGAGGCGCGGCGGTAGCCCATGAACGTGTCGGGCTCCGCCGCCAGGGTGACGGGGCGCAGGTCGGTGCCGAACTCGTATTCGACATCGACATTGCGGAATTCGAGATTGTGGGTGTGGACATGTGCCCCGGCGGGGATGTCCTCGGACGCGTAGCCGATGACCTGGGCGTATTTGCGCACGGCGGCGCCCTTCGCGATGGGCAGCAGCGCGATCTTGTGCCCCCGCGGCACGAGGCCGGTGGTTTCCACCCCGGCCTCGATCGCGGCACCCGCGGCGAGCGGCCGGATGGCCGTCACCACGTTGTCCTCGGCGTCCAGTCTGACCCAGTCAGCCATTGTATCAGCCCTCTCAGAGGAAGATTTCGACGATTCCCGGCCACACCAGCAGAACACCAAGTGCGAGCAGCTGCATCCCGATAAAGGGCAGGAACCCCTTGAAGATGTCGGTGAGCGAGATTTCGGGCGGCGCGACCGACTTCAGGTAGAACGCCGCCGGCCCGAAGGGGGGCGAGAGGAAGCTCACCTGCATGTTCATGCAGAACAGCACGCCGAACCAGATCGACACGTTGCTGGCCGAAAGGGTGCCGAACACGCCCAGCTGCTCCACCGGCAGCTTCAGCACGATGGGCAGGAACACCGGCATCACCAGCAGCACGATGCCCACCCAGTCCATGAACGCGCCCATGAACAGGAAGATCACCATCATCACCAGGATGATGGTCATCGCCGGCATCTCGGCGCCGGTGATGAGGTTGGCCACATAGGTGGGCCCGCCGGCCAGCGTGTAGGCCCCGGCCAGCGCCGTGGCGCCGATGGTCACCCAGATGATGGTGCCCGTGGCCTTCACCGTGCGCAGCAGGCTGTCCCAGACCAGGCCGACGGAGGCCTCGCCGCGCACCAGCGCGATGACGAACACCGCCACGGCGCCCATGGCGGCGGCTTCCGTGATGCCGGTGATGCCGCCGTAGATGGAGCCCAGCACCACGCCGATCACGATGATCGGCGAGATGAGCCCCTTGCCCATGCCCCAGGAGGTGGCCATGCGCTCGCGCCCCAGCAGGGCGATCACGCCCACGGCCACCAGCGTCACGATGCCCAGCGGCAGCAGGTCGCTCTCCATGCCCAGCACGATCGGGTCCACGCCCTCGGTGATGGTGTTCTGCCCCAGCACGGTGAACAGGGCCGCGCGCAGGAACAGCGCGGCGCCGAAGCCGCCCACCAGCATCATCAGGAAGTCGAGGAACAGCAGCCCCTTCTCGCGGCCCACCGGCTCACCGGGAACCGGGTCGGGCAGCGGCGCGTCCTGCGGGCGGAGCTGGGTGCGGATGATGATGTAGATGATGAAGAACGAGGCCAGCATGAAGCCGGGCAGGAAGGAGGCGGTGAACAGCGAGCGGATCGAGGTCTCGGTGATCAGCCCGTACATGATGAGCACGATCGAGGGCGGGATCATGGTGCCCAGCGAGCCGGAGGCGCAGATGGTGCCCACCGCGAGGTTCTGGTTGTAGCCCAGACGCAGCATCTGCGGCAGCGCGATCAGGCCCAGCAGCACGACCTCGCCGCCGATGATGCCCGACATGGCCGCCATGATCACCGCCATGATGGAGGTGACGATGGCGATGCCGCCACGGGTGCGCGACAGCCAGACGTTCAGCGAGGAATACATCGCCGTGGCGATGCCCGAGCGTTCCAGCAGGTTCGCCATGAAGATGAATAGCGGAATCGAGATCAGCACATAGTCGGTCAGCAGCCCGTAGACGCGCTGGGCGAGGATGTTCAGCGGCCCGGTTCCGAAATTTCCGAACAGCAGGTCAGGCCCGAATTTCATCACCATGACGGCGACGGCAAGGAAGGCCGAGGCGAACCCGAGCGGCATCCCGATGGCCAGCGTCGCGAGCAGCGCCAGCAGCAGGATGAGCGAGATGGTACCAGTATCCATTATCGGAGCCTCAATCTTCCAGGTCGTCTGCGGGGTTGTGGAATTCCTTGTCCTTCGACCAGTCGCAGATCAGGTTCATGACCGCCTGGACGGCGACAAGGCAGATGATGACGAGGACCAGCGGCTTCAGCGTCGCCGGGATCGGGGGGTCGAAGGCGGTGCCGAAGGTCTCCCAGCGCAGCAGCTTGTCGCGCGCCTCGTTGAACCCGCCCCAGACGATGGCGATGGCGAAGGCGACGATGAGCACCGTGGAGATGAGATCGCAGATGCGCTGCACCGAGCGCGGCATCAGGTCGTAGAGCACGAAGATGCGGATATGCGCGCGCTGCTGCATGGAATAGAGCCCGGAGAACAGGAACACGAAGCCCGCCATCCACAGGGAAAGCTCCGTCGCCCAGAGCGTGGAGGATTCGAAGACGTAGCGCAGCACGATCTCGTAGGTCATCACCAGGACCATGCCGGCGATGAGCACCATCGTGAGGCGCCCCACGGCAATGCTGATCCAGTCCATCGCACTGGTTTTCTCATGTTCGACCACGTCAAACCCCTTCCCTGTGTGTCGGCGTCAGAACAGCTGGCGGGCACCCGTCAGGGCGCCCGCCGGCCAGTGTCTCAAGGTCGCGGAAGCGTGCGTTACTGGATCAGGCCCAGCTTCTCGAGGAACGCCGTGTGGCTTTCGACAAGCGCCTTGGCTTCCGGGGACTTCTCGGCCCAGCCCTGCCAGGCCTTCTGTGCGGCCTTGCGGAAGGCCATGCGGTCCTCCGCGCTCCAGTCGTCGAGGCTGACGCCCTGGGCCTTCAGCTTCGCGGCGGCCTCGCGGTTGGCCACTTCGAACTTCAGCGAGGTCTGGAAGGCGAGCTTCTGCATCGCGACCTCGATGATGCGCTGGATGTCGGGCGGCAGGCTGTCCCACTTGTCCTTGCGGATGGCGAGATGGTCCGACGGCATGGAGTGGAAGCCCGGGTAGGTGGCGTGGCTGGCGATGTCGTAGAGGCCGAGGCCCACGTTGTTCGCGAGGCCCGAGGCATCCGCGCCGTCGATGATCTTGGTTTCCAGCGCGGTGAAGATCTCGGTGAAGTCCATCACCACCGGCTTCGCGCCCAGCGAGGCGAAGATCTCGGTCTCCAGGCCCGGGGGCGAGCGGAACTTCCAGTCCTTCAGGTCGGCCACGCCGTTGAGCGGCTTGTTGGAGGCGAGCGATTCCTGCCCGTAGATCCACCAGCCGACCAGGTGCATGTTGAATTCGTTGTAGAGGGCCTGGGCCTGCTCCATGCCGTCGCCGTCATACAGCCAGGCATACTGCTGCCAGGGGGTGTCGTAGCCCCCCATGATGTCGCCGACGAACTGGAAGCCGGCGTTCTTGCCGGTCTGGTAGGCGCCGCCGGTCATGTCGCCGTCGAGGATGCCCGAGGCGGCGGCGTCGAAGGTCTCCACCGTCTTCACGACGGAGGAGGAGTAGAACATCTCGATGGCGAGGCGCCCGCCCGACATGGTCTGCACATCATCGACGAACTGGCCGGCAAGCTTGCCCGACACCGTTTCCGGCGCGTAATGGGTCTGAATGCGCAGGGTGAATTCCTGGGCCATCGAGGCCGAAGCCGACAGCGCGGCCACAGCGGCCCCTGCAAGCAGAAGAGAAAGTTTCATACATGGTCCTCCCGATGCGCGGCTCTTCTGAACGGGCCGTTTTCGCGGTCCGGCGCACAAACGATCTGTGCGCCCCGCCGAAAAACTACTGGAGGGTCCTGCCTCAAACAAGAAGAAATTCAATACCTTCACCGTTTTGCAAATGCGCAATCCGTATTGCGCCGCAACAATTCTCGCCGGTTGACGCAGCGTCGTGATGCGGGTTCGCGCAGGGGCCCTGCGGCTCTCCGCAAATCGGACCGCGCGGCCGCTGGCGGAGGGCAGCTTTGCCCTTCACCTTCCCGGCGAAAAACCCTAGAAACGCCCCCGGACAGGGCCCGCGCGCCCCAGGAACAGATGCGGAGATCCAGATGGGCTTCAAATGCGGAATTGTCGGGCTGCCGAACGTCGGCAAGTCGACGCTCTTCAATGCCCTCACGCGGACGGCCGCGGCGCAGGCGGCGAACTTCCCCTTCTGCACCATCGAGCCGAACGTGGGCGAGGTGGCGGTGCCGGACGCCCGGCTCGACACGCTGGCGGGAATCGCCGGCTCGAAGCAGATCATCCCCACCCGCCTCACCTTCGTGGACATCGCCGGCCTGGTGAAGGGCGCTTCGAAGGGCGAGGGGCTCGGCAACCAGTTCCTCGCCAACATCCGCGAGACCGATGCCGTGGCCCATGTGCTGCGCTGCTTCGAGGATGACGATGTCACCCATGTCGAGGGCCGGGTGGACCCGATCTCCGACGCCGAGGTGATCGAGACCGAGCTGATGCTCTCCGACCTCGAGAGCATCGAGAAGCGCCTGCAGAACCTCGCCCGCAAGGTGCGCGGCGGCGACCGCGAGGCCGCCGATCAGGAGCGCTTGCTGAAGGAGGCCCAGGCGGCGCTGGAAGAGGGCCGCCCGGCCCGCACCGTGAAGGTCTCCGAGGATGACGCCCGGGCCTGGAGCCTGCTGCAGCTCATCACCGCGAAACCGGTGCTCTTCGTGTGCAACGTGGACGAGGCCTCGGCGGCCAGCGGCAACGCCCATTCCGACCGCGTGGCCGAGATGGCCGCGGCGCAGGGCGCGGTGTCGGTGGTGATCTCGGCGGCGATCGAGGAGGAAATCTCCCAGCTCGGCGACGAGGACCGTGACATGTTCCTGGAGGAAATGGGCCTCACGGAGCCGGGCCTGGACCGGATGATCCGCGCCGGCTACGGGCTGCTGGGCCTGCAGACCTACTTTACCGTGGGGCCGAAGGAAGCCCGCGCCTGGACCATCCCGGCCGGCACCCACGCGCCGCAGGCCGCCGGCGTGATCCACGGCGACTTCGAGCGTGGCTTCATCCGCGCCGAGACCATCGCCTACGACGACTACGTGGCCTGCAAGGGCGAGGCCGGCGCGCGGGACGCGGGCAAGTTGCGCGCCGAGGGCAAGTCCTACATGGTCAAGGACGGGGACGTGCTGCACTTCCTCTTCAACACCTGAGGCATCGGCCGGCCGGCCGGGGCCGCTTTCCCCGGAGGCCGGAATGACCGACGAGACCATCGCCATCGGGCCCTATCCCGAGGGGCTCGGCTACAGCCGGGCTCCGCGCGCGGCGGCGCGGCACATGCTCCGGCCGCTGACCAGGCTGAGGCTGGCGGGCTGGGGGCTGTTTGCCTGCAGCATGTTCGTTCCCCCGCTGCTGCTGAGATCGGGTGTCGTGGGCTGGCAAGGCACCGCCTCGGCGCGGATCATCACCGGGGCGGCCCTGTGCGGGCTGGTTCTGATCATCGTCGAAATGCTGTTGCGCCGGCGCTGGGCGGCACGGGCGATGGCCGCGCACTACACGCCCGGCGGCGCGCTGTCGCTGGACGGGGAGGGGCGCATTTCACCCGCCCCGGCCTGCGCCATTCACTGTTCTGGTCGCATGTCGACGCGGTGGAGCGGGTGAAGGACATGCTGGTGATCCGCTCGGGCGTGAGCACCCTGCCGGTGCCGCTCTCCGCCCTGCCGGAGGGGATGAGCCCCGAGGCGCTGCAGGCACGCATCGAGGGCCATGTCGCCGCCGCGAAGGTCTTCTGACCCCGCCGCTTGTTCGGCGGAGGCCCGTTCCGGGCCATTCCCCTTGCCTCGTCGCCCCGCCTGCGGCGGCGCTCCTCGGGCGGCGCCCGTGTCAGGCGGTCTCCATCTCGCCCATCAGGGTGCGGAAGCGCTCGATGTAGCCGCCGCGCACCACCGCGGGGGGCTGGGGGTCGAGGGTGACGGAGGCGATGAGCGCGGCATCGGGGCGGCCGAAGTAACGCCCGGCCTCGGCTTCGGAGAACCCGGCGATCTGCACCGCCTCAAGCCAGGCGGACAGCCGGTCGGCCTTCTTGATCTGCGCCTTCACCCGCGCGGGCAGCACCGCCGGCAGGCCGAAGCGCAGGTGGACGGCCTGCATCAGCCTGTCCTCCAGCGCGCGGTAATCGGCGCCGATCGTGTGCTTCACCGGCGAGATCATGTCGCCCACCACGTATTCCGGCGCATCGTGCAGCAGGGCGGCGAGGCGCCATTTCACCGGCGCCTCCGGGGCGATGAGGCCGAAGAACTCCTCCACCAGCAGGGAATGCTCGGCCACCGAATAGGGCCAGGCGCCCATGGTCTGGCCGTTCCAGCGCGCCACGAAGGCGAGCCCGTGGGCGATATCCTCGATCTCGATGTCGAAGGGGGACGGGTCGAGCAGGTCGAGCCGGCGTCCGGAAAGCATGCGCTGCCAGGCGCGGGTACTGCGGGGCAAACGGGTTCTCCCGAGTTGTCTGTATTCACTTCGCGTCAAGCTCCAAGCCCGACATTGTCGGCCCCCGGCGAAGGTGGTAACAGGCCATAACATCCCAATTGTCTCAGAGGAGCCTTTCATGTCCACGGATTACATTGTCAAGGATATCGGATTGGCCGGTTACGGCCGCAAGGAACTCGACATCGCCGAGACGGAGATGCCGGGGCTGATGGCGCTGCGCGAGGAGTTCGGCACCGCAAAGCCGCTCAAGGGCGCGCGCATCGCGGGCTCCCTGCACATGACCATCCAGACCGCCGTGCTGATCGAGACGCTGGTCGCGCTCGGGGCCGAGGTGCGCTGGGCCTCCTGCAACATCTTCTCCACCCAGGACCACGCCGCCGCGGCCATCGCCGCCGCCGGCATCCCGGTCTTCGCCATCAAGGGCGAGACCCTGGCCGAGTACTGGGACTATGCGGACAAGATCTTCGACTTTGCCGAGGGCGCCAACCTGATCCTTGACGATGGCGGCGACGCCACGCTCTACATCCTCATGGGCGCGCGGGTGGAGGCGGGCGAGACCGACCTCATCGCCACGCCCACGTCCGAGGAAGAGGAGTGCCTCTTCGCCCAGATCAAAAAGCGCATGGCCGCGAACCCGGGCTGGTTCACCAAGCAGCGCGACATGCTCAAGGGCGTCTCCGAGGAGACCACCACCGGCGTCCACCGGCTCTACGAGCTGATGAAGCAGGGCCAGCTGCCCTTCCCGGCGATCAACGTGAACGACAGCGTCACCAAGTCGAAGTTCGACAACAAGTACGGCTGCAAGGAATCGCTGGTCGACGGCATCCGCCGCGCCACCGACACGATGATGGCCGGCAAGGTGGCCGTGGTCTGCGGCTACGGCGACGTGGGCAAGGGCTCCGCCGCAAGCTTGCGCGGCGCCGGCGCGCGGGTGAAGGTGACCGAGATCGACCCGATCTGCGCCCTGCAGGCGGCGATGGACGGGTTCGAGGTGGTGACGCTGGAGGATGTCGTGTCCTCTGCCGACATCTTCATCACCACCACCGGCAACAAGGACGTGATCCGCATCGAGCACATGCGCGAGATGAAGGACATGGCCATCGTCGGCAACATCGGCCACTTCGACAACGAGATCCAGGTGGCGGCGCTGAAGAACCACAAGTGGACCAACATCAAGCCGCAGGTCGACATGGTCGAGATGCCCTCGGGCGCGCGGCTGATCCTGCTCTCCGAGGGGCGGCTGCTGAACCTCGGCAACGCCACCGGCCACCCGAGCTTCGTGATGTCCGCCTCCTTCACCAACCAGGTGCTGGCGCAGATCGAGCTCTGGACCCGCGGCGCGCAGTACAAGAACGAGGTCTACGTGCTGCCCAAGCATCTCGACGAGAAGGTGGCGGCGCTGCATCTCGCCAAGCTGGGCGTGAAGCTCACCACCCTCTCCTCCGAGCAGGCGGCCTACATCGGCGTGCCCACCGAGGGCCCGTTCAAGGCCGACCATTACCGCTACTGAGCCCGCGCCCGGGCAGCCGGGCGCACCGGCCCGACGACGACGGGGCAGCCGAAGTGGCTGCCCCGTTTCGTTCATACCTCTGTAATCATTGAATTTTACGCATCATGTGCTTGCCCGGACAGGCATTTTCCGCGATAGTATCTGTGCAAGCCTAGAATGGGCGCCGGAAGCCGGATCAACGCAAGGTGGGATATCTCCCGCGCGTCTCCTGATCGCCTTCGGCAAGCTTCTCCCGACATCGACCCGCTCCTCGGAGGGCGGATATTCCAAGGCCCGGAGGCCCCCGTCTGACGTGTCAGCGGTCGGCCGTCTCCGCGCAGTTGAAGCAGACCTGTCGATGCAGGGAACGGAACACCCGTGGGAGCCGGCCAGGCGCATCACTGCGCCAGGCCAGGTGGGGCGGCGGAGAGCTTCCTGGGCAGGAGCTCTCCGCCACTTTATTGCGTGGGCGTGTGGCGTTCGGGCCAGGCGCTGCTACAGGGCCGCCGCGCCGCGCTGAGGCCGGCAGTGCGGGAGACGCCGAGCGGCTGCGTGCGAGAGGCTCGGCGTCGAGGCCGGGCGCCGGGTGCTGGCGTCGGACGCTGCGTGCGAGAGGCCCGGCGTCGAGGCCGGGCGCTGAGCGCGTGGGCCGGATCCGGAACTCCGAGGCTGGAGACAAGGCGGGGGGCTGTGCCAGGAACTCTGGGGTCAGACGCAGGGCGTGTGGGCCAGACCCGGAGCGCTGGTGTCGGACGCCGAATGCGTGTTCCGGACCCGGAGGTCCGGGGCTGGATGCAGGGCGCGGGGGCCGCCCCCGGAGCGCGGGGCCGGACGATGAGCGCGGGGGTCGCACCCGGAGCGCTGGGTTCGGAGGCCGGGCGTGGGGGCCGGATCCGGAGTGCCGGGGCCGGGCGCCACAGCCCCGTCCCCTACCCCTCGAAACCGCCCATCTCGCAGAGAACCGCCCATTCCTCTGGCGTGACGGGCTGCACCGAGAGCCGGGAATTGTTCACCAGGATCATCTTCTCCAGCGCCGGCGTCTGCTTGCACATGTCCAGCGTGATCGGGGTGGCGAAGGGGCCCACGGCGCGGATGTCCACGCATTCCCAGCGCGTGTCCTCGGTGGTGCTGTCCGGGTGGCACAGGGCCGAGACCTCCACCACGCCCATGATCCGCTTCTCGTTCACCGAGTGGTAGAAGAAGCCGCGGTCGCCGAGGGCCATCGCGCGCATGTTGTTGCGCGCCTGGTAGTTGCGCACGCCGTTCCATTCCTCGCCCGCGGCGCCCCTGGCCACCTGGTCGTCCCAGGACCAGGTGCCGGGTTCCGATTTGAAGAGCCAGTAGTTCATGTCATCCCCTTGGATTCGGTCGTCAGCGGCCGGGCGAGAAGCTGCGCCATCGCCTCGCGCACTGTTATCTCCCTCGAAAGCAGCTGTGCAACCGCCGTGATGATCGGCACCTCCACCCCCCCGCGGCGGGCGAGGGACAGCGCGGCGGCGGCGGTCGGCCGGCCCTCCTGGGTTACCGCGTCCGGCGCCGCGCCGCGCCCCAGCGCATGGCCGAGCGCGAAGTTGCGTGACAGCGGCGAGTTGCAGGTGAGCGACAGGTCGCCCAGGCCGGAGAGGCCGGAGAAAGTTTCCCGCCGTCCGCCGAGAGCGGTGCCCAGCCGGGTCATCTCGGCGAAGCCTCGGGTCATCAGCGCGGCGCGGGCGCTGTCGCCCAGCCCGGCGCCGATGGCCGCGCCGCAGGCGATGGCGAAGACGTTCTTCAGCGCGCCGCCCAGCTGCGCCCCGATGATGTCGTCGGTGAGGTAGAGCCGCAGCGCCCGGGTGGAGAGCCTGCGCTGCAGGGCCTGCGCGGCGGCGGTCCCGGCACAGGCGAGGGTGAGCGCGGTGGGCAGGCCCCGGGCGAGATCGGCGGCGAAACCCGGCCCGGTGAGCGCGGCCAGCGGCCCGGCATGCCCCGCCGCCACCTGCGATTGCAGCGCCAGCCCCTCCGGCGTGAGCCCCTTGGCGCAGAGCACCAGCGGCACGGGCGGGCCCGGCGGCAGGGCGGCGAGCACCCCGGCCGTGGCCCCTGCCGGCACGGCGGCGAGCAGGATGTCGCCCTCCGCCCGCTCCGGCGCCGCGCCGCGGCCATGCAGCGCCACGGGTGCGCCGCCTTCCCGGAACGTGGTGGCGAGAGCCGAGCCGAAGGCCCCTGCGCCGAGAATGTGGATCACGCCCGCCGGCGCGCTCATGCCTTCGCCCCCTTGCGCCCCGAGCCCAGCATGGCGGCGGCCGAGGCGTCCAGCGGCCAGCGCGGGCGGGCGCCCAGCGCCATGTCGTCCGGCCCGCGCAGGCCGAGCTGCTCCAGCCCGGCCCAGGCGATCATCGCGCCGTTGTCCGTGCACAGGGCCAGCGGCGGGGCGAGGAAGGCGAAGCCCTCCGCCGCCGCGGCCCCGGTGAGGGCGGCGCGCAGCACCGCGTTCGCCGCCACGCCGCCGGCCACGGCAAGGGTCTGCGGCCCGTGGGTCTGCGCGAAGAGGCGGAAGGCGCGGCGGGTCTTCTCCGCCATCACCTCCGCCACCGCCTGCTGGAAACCGGCGCAGAGGTCGCGCCGGTCCTGCACGGTGAGGCCGCCCTTTTCCGCCACGATCCGGTCCCGCGCGCGGCGCACGGCGGTTTTCAGGCCGGAGAAGGAGAAATCGCAGTCCGGCCGGTCCAGCAGCGGCCGGGGGAAGCCGAAGCGCGCGCCGTCGCCCAGGGCGGCCTCGCGTTCCACCGCCGGGCCGCCGGGATAGCCCAGGGCCAGCATCTTCGCGCATTTGTCGAAGGCCTCGCCCGGGGCGTCGTCGATGGTGCCGCCGAGGCGGCGGAAGCGTTCCGGCCCCTCCACGGCGAGGAACTGGCAGTGCCCGCCGGAGACCAGCAGCATGAGATAGGGGTAGGCGAGCCCGTCGGTCAGCCGCGGGGTGAGCGCGTGGCCGGAGAGGTGGTTCACCCCGATCAGCGGCAGCCCGGCGCCCGCCGCCAGCCCCTTCGCGCACATCACCCCGGAGACGACGCCGCCGATCAGCCCCGGCCCGGAGGTGACGGCGATGGCGTCCACCTCCGCCAGGGTGAGCCCGGCCTGCGCCAGCGCGCGCTCCACGCAGAGGTCCAGCCGCTCCGCATGGGCGCGGGCCGCGATCTCGGGCACCACGCCGCCGAAGGCCGCGTGCAGCTCGGCCTGGCCGGACACCACGGAGGACAGGATCTCCCCCGCGCCGCCGGGCCGGCCGCGCACCACGGCAGCGGCCGTGTCGTCACAGCTCGATTCGAGGCCGAGGAGGGTCAGGGTCCGGTCCATTGGTCATTTTTGTCCGATTGCCAGCACGTCCCCGCGCAGGTAACACCGCGGACATGACCACGCAATGCTCCCCCGCCGAGCCGCTGTGCATTGGCACGCGCGGTTCACCGCTGGCGCTCGCCCAGGCCGAGGAAACCCGCGATCGGCTGATGGCCGCGCACGGGCTGCCGCAGGACGCCTTCCGGATCAGGGTCATCCGCACCACGGGTGACGCGGTGCAGGACCGCTCGCTGGCCGAGATCGGCGGCAAGGGCCTGTTCACCAAGGAGATCGAGGAGGCCCTGCTCTCCCGCGAGATCGACATTGCGGTGCATTCCATGAAGGACGTGGCGACCCTGCTGCCCGAGGGGCTGGTGATCGACACGCTGCTTCCGCGCGCCGACGTGCGGGACGCCTTCATCTCCTCGCGCCACACCGGGCTCGAGGACCTGCCGCAGGGCGCCACGGTGGGCACCTCCTCGCTGCGCCGCCGGGCCCAGCTGCTGGCGGTGCGGCCGGACCTGCGGGTGGTGGAGTTTCGCGGCAACGTCCAGACCCGGCTGAAGAAACTGGAGACGGGCGTGGCCGAGGCCACGTTCCTCGCCTGTGCCGGGTTGCAGCGGCTGGGCCGCGCCGGGCTGGGCATCCCCCTGTCCGTGGAGACGGTGCTGCCCGCGCCGGCGCAGGGTGCCATCGGCATCGAGCGCCGGGTCGACGATGCCCGCGCCCAAGCCCTTCTGGCCCCGCTGGGCGACGCGGAAACCGCCGCCTGCGTGGCGGTGGAGCGCGCCTTCCTCGCCGCGCTGGACGGCTCCTGCCGCACGCCGATCGCGGCACTGGCCCGGGTCTCCGTCGGCGGACTCAGCTTTCGCGGCGAGATCCTGCGCCCGGACGGCACCGAGCGTCACACCGCCGAATGGTCCGGCCCGGAGGCGGACGCCGCCGCCGCGGCCAGGGCCCTCGGCGAGAGCCTGAGGGAGCGTGCCGGTGCCGGATTCTTCGGCTGAGCTGCTCATCACCCGGCCCGAGCCGCAGGCCGCCGGCTTCGCGCAGCGGGTGGCGGAGGCCTGGCCCGGCGCCTTCCGGCCGCTGCTGATGCCGCTCACCGAGATCGTGGACGAGCCGGCCGACATCTCGCTGGACGGCGTGCAGGCGTTGCTGTTCACCTCGGCGAACGGCGTGCGTGCCTTCTGCGCGCTGAGCGCGGCGCGCCACCTGCCGGCGCTCTGCGTGGGAGATGCCACCGCCGAAGCCGCCGCCGCTGCCGGCTTCGCCGCCGAATCGGCGCAGGGAGACGCCTCCGCCCTCGCCACGCTCGCGGCCCGGGCGGCCCTGCCCGGCGGCGGGGATTATCTCTGGCCGCATGGCCGCAGCACTGCGGGGGACATTGCCGGCGCGCTGGCGGCCGAGGGGGTGGGGGTGCGCGAGGCGGTGGTCTACGATGCCCGCCCGGTGGCCGGCATCCCCGCGTCCGTGGCGGCGCGGCTGGAGGAGGGCGGGCTGCGCGTCGCCACCTTCCTGTCGCCGCGCGCGGCGCGTCTCTTCGCCGGGCTGGCCGAAACGGCCCTGGCGCAGGGGCAGGGCTGGGCGCTGGGCGCCACCGCGGCGCTGTGCATCTCCCGGGCCGCCTCGGCCCCGCTCTCCGGCCTGGGGTTCGAGCGCCTCTGCCTGGCCGACCGGCCGGACGCGGAGGCGGTGATCGAGGGCCTGGGACAGTTTGTCGGGCGGTGAAACCCCGCATCCGACAGGAAGAATTGTTGCCCCGGGCGAAGGGCTGACCTACCTTCCCCCCACAGGCGGATGGGTGCTGGCGGTGTCTTGCCGCCTGCCAGAATTGCAGGAGGATGTGCCGGTCCCATGACACGCGACACCAGGACAGAAGCCGAGATCGATGCCGCGAAGCCCGGCCCGGACCATGCAGCCGGTCCGAAACTGACCACGCCGGACCCGTTTGCCGACATGCCTTCCGGCCCGCGCATGGCCGCGCCGGCCGGCCCGGCCGCCGGCCCGCATGCCCCCGGAGCCGGCGCGCCCGCGCCCGATCCCGCCACCGCCGCGCCCCTGCCCGGGGCCATGCCGGAGGCGGACCCGATCCCCGATGCCGCGTACGCCGGCCAGCCTGAGGCGCCGCTTGCGCCCGCCCCGCTGCCCGAGGAGCACGAGCACGAGGAGGAGGAGCATTATTCCATCGCCGGGCGCGTGCTCACCGGGCTGGTGCTGATCCTGATCGGCGGGGCGCTGTTCCTCTGGGCCGGGCCGAAGCTTGCGCCGCACCTGCCCTCGGGCATGGCGCCGGTCGCGGCCTGGCTCACCCCCGGCGGCGAGACGCTGGAGGCCGAGATCGCGCAGTTGCGTGCCGAGCTGGACAGCCGGATCGACGCGCTGGACACCGGGCCGGACGAGGCCGCGCTCACCGACATGGTCAACACCCGGGTCGCCCAGGCCCTGCAGGACAACGCGACCGACCGCCAGCAGCGGCTGGATTCCCAGCTTGCCCGCATCGACCAGCTCTC
Source organism: Paroceanicella profunda (assembly GCF_005887635.2). GTDB lineage: Bacteria > Pseudomonadota > Alphaproteobacteria > Rhodobacterales > Rhodobacteraceae > Paroceanicella > Paroceanicella profunda. The sequence goes on from NZ_CP040818.1 coordinate 1,436,657, forward strand.
GGACCAGATCGCCGCCAGCGACAGCGGCGCCATCGAGACGCGGCTCGCCCAGGCGGAATCGCAGCTCAAGGGGCTTGAGGCGCAGATCTCCTCGCTCGGCGACGGGCTGGCGCAGGAGAACGCCGCGCGGCTCGACAGCCTGAACGCCGCCGTGGACGGGGTGAAGGCCGAGCTGGCCGATCTCACCGGCCGGGTCGGCGGCCTGTCGCAGAAGGTGGACGAGGTGGCCGCCACCAGCGCCCGCCGCGCCGAGGAATCCGAGGCCGTCGCCGCCCAGGCCGAGACCGTGCGCCAGAGCGCGGAGTATCAGGCCGCGCTCAACGACATCGGCGCGGCGATCGAGACCGGCGCGCCGCTCACCGGCCCCATCGCCGCCCTCTCGCAGATCGGCGACACGCAGGTGCCCGAGGGGCTGACCTCGGCCGCGCAGACCGGTGTGCCCACGCTCGCCGCGCTTCGGGCCGATTTCCCCGACGCCGCCCATGCCGCGATCCGCGCCTCGCTGAAGGCCGGCGCCGGCACCGGGATCTTCGACCGCGCGACGGCCTTCCTCTCCGCCCAGGTGGCCAGCCGCTCGCTCACCGAACAGGAGGGCGACAGCACCGACGCCATCCTCAGCCGGGTCGACGCGCGCCTGCGCGAGGACAAGCTGGACGCCGCCCTCACCGAGGCCGAGGCCCTGCCCCCCGAGGCGAAGGAGGCCATGGCCGGCTGGCTCGAACGGGCGGCCAGGCGCCGCGACGCGCTGGCCGCCTACGAGACGCTGCGCGAAGCGCCTGTCGCGAATTGATGCCGGGGGGAGAAAAACAATGATCTGGTCGCTTCTCAAAGTCGCCATCTTCGTGGTTCTCGCGGCGCTCGTCGCCTGGGGCGCGGGATACGTGGTGGAAACCCCCGGCGAAGTGCGCATCGCCTTCGGCGGACAGGAGGTGAGCCTGGAGCCCATCGCCTTCATCATCGTGCTGCTGCTGGCCCTGCTTGCCGTGTGGGTGCTGATCCGGATCGCCGGGCTGCTGGTGGCCGTGCTGCGCTTCCTCAACGGCGATGACACCGCCATCTCGCGCCACTTCGACCGCACGCGGGAGCGGCGGGGCTTCGACGCGCTGGCCAAGGGCATGATCGCGCTGGCCGGCGGCGAGGGCAAGGAGGCGATGGCCAAGGCCACCAAGGCCGAGAAGCTGCTCGACCGCCCCGAGCTCACCCGCCTGCTCAACGCCCAGGCCGCCGAGATGGCCGGCAACACCGCCCGCGCGGAGGAGTATTACAAGCAGCTTCTGGAGGATGACCGCACCCGCTTCGTCGGCGTGCGCGGCCTGATGCACCAGCGCCTCGCGGAGGGCAACACCGAGGTGGCCCTGAAGCTGGCGGAGAAGGCCTTCGCCCTGAAGCCCAAGCACGAGGGCGTGCTCGACACCCTGTTCATGCTGCAGTCCGAGACCGGGGACTGGGCCGGTGCCCGCCGCACCATCGAGGCCAAGGTGAAGGCCCGCTCCCTGCCGCGCGACGTGGGCGCGCGCCGCGACGCGGTGCTCTCGATCGCCGAGGCGCGCGAGGCCGAGGTCATGGGCGATGTCGCCCGGGCGCGCATCGCCGCGCATGACGCGAATCGCCTCGCGCCGGGCTTCGTGCCCGCCGCCGTCACCGCCGCGCGCCTGAAGGCCTCCGAGGGAGACCGCAAGACCGCGGAGAAGATCCTGCGCAAGGCCTGGGAGGCGAACCCGCATCCCGACCTCGCCGCCGCCTTCGCCGCCCTGGTGCCGGACGAGAGCCCCGCTGAGCGGCAGGCCCGGTTCAAGACCCTGCTGAAGGTGCAGCCCGGCCATCCCGAAACCCGGATGCTGGCCGCCGAGCTTGCCCTTGCCGCGGAGGATTTCCCCGGCGCCCGCCGCGCCCTCGGCGATCTCGCCGAGACCCACCCCACCACGCGGACCCTCGCCATCATGGCCGCCGTGGAGCGGGGCGAGGGCGCGGAGGACACGGTGGTGCGCGGCTGGCTCGCCCGGGCGCTCGGCGCCTCGCGCGGCGAGCAGTGGGTGTGCGGCAAGTGCCGGCACGTCCACGCGAGCTGGACCCCGATCTGCGAGAACTGCGAGGCCTTCGACACCCTCCTCTGGGAAGAGCCGGCCTCGGGCAGCGTGCCGGAGGCCAGCTCCGCGGCGATGCTGCCGATCATCGTGGGCGCCGAGCGCGGTGTCACCGCCCCCGTCACGCCGCCCGCCGCCCCGGCGGAGCCTGCCGGTGTCACCGACGCGGAGCAGGTCCCCGCCGACGGCCCGGACACGCCGCCCCGGACCGCCTGACCGCGCACCCTCTTGCGGCATCCCCGAAGATGCCGTATGGAGCGTCCTGCACCGGGCTGGCGCGGCATTCCCGCGCCAGCCCACGCACACCGGACGCCGCTTTAGCTCAGCCGGTAGAGCATCGCATTCGTAATGCGGAGGTCGTCAGTTCGAGTCTGACAAGCGGCACCACCTCTCCCGCCCGGCACAGGCCCGCTCCGCGCGCGGCGGCCGGCAGGGCTCCCCCCCCCCCAGCATCCGGCCCGGTGGCCACCGCTACCGGCCGCGTGGCGCCCGCTTGCGGGGGGCTGCGGGCCCGCCTGTTCGCCTCCCGGCGCGCTGAACCGGCCATGGGCTCAAGACGCTGTTAAGACCGCGCCGCTATCACGGGTTCGACCCCTCCAAGGAGAGTGCGGATGCCCGAATCCTTCCCCATGTCGGACCGCGACCGCCCGACGGCTCCTCTGCCGCCCGGCAGGCCGGTGCTGCCGCGCCGCACCCGGGCCGGCACTCCGCGCCGGGAGAGCGGCCGGCACGCGGGCCGGCGCAGGCCGCCGCGGCAGCCCTCTCCTGTCGTCGGAGGGCGGCGGGGGTCTGCCGGCCCGTCGGGCGGAGCCGGATTGATCCGCACCTGCCCTGCCGGCCGCGGGGAGGGGGCAGGCCATCGGGGGCCCCCCTCGTCGTTTCCGTTCGCACGCGCACCGGGCGAGGCGCGCTCCGCGACCGCGGGCTGCGAAACCCGGGCGTGCCCGGGGGCGCGCGCCATGGTTGTCCGTCAGCCCGGGCGCCCCGGGGCGCGGCGCGATGGTCGCGCATCATGACCGGAACTCCGGGCGCCCGCATCTCCGTGCTCATCGTTCACGACAGCGCGGCGGCCCGCGCCGCCTACCGCGCCCTTCTGTCGACGGACAGGGGCATCGCGGTGATGGGCTCTGCCGCCGATCCTCTGGACGCCGCCGCGATGATGCGCAAGCGCATGCCGGACGTGCTGCTGCTCGATCTCGACATGGCGCGGATGGACGGGCTGACCTTCCTGCGCAAGGTCATGGCGCAACACCCGCTTCCGGTGGTGATCTGCTCCGATCGCAGCCCGAAGGGCTCGGTGCAGGCGCTGCGCGCGCTCGAACTCGGCGCCGCGGAGGTGATCGACAAGCCGCGCATCGTCACGGAGGCCGACCGGCAGGAAGCGCTCATCCGGCTCGGAGACGCGATTCGCGCAGCGGCGCAGACCCGCCGTCACGCGGTGCGCTCGCCGCCGCCACCGCTGGGGGTGGAGCCGAAACGCACCGCCGACGCGATCCTGCCGCCCGCCCGGCCCGGGGCGGCGCGGGTGCCGCGCGCGGGCCCGCTGGTGGCCATCGGCGCCTCCACCGGGGGCACCGAGGCGCTGCTGGAAGTGCTGGCCGCGCTGCCCGGCGCCGCCCCGCCGGTGGTGATGGTCCAGCACATGCCGGAGACGTTCACCGGGGCCTTCGCCCGGCGGCTTGACGCCCAGTGCGGGATCCGGGTTGCGGAGGCGACCACCGGTCAACTCACCGAACCGGGGCTCGCGCTGCTCGCGCCGGGAAACCGCCACATGGTGCTGCACCGGCAGGGGTTGCAGTATCGCGTGGAGATCGTGGAGGGGCCGAGCGTGACCCGCCACCGCCCCTCCGTCGACGTACTGTTCCGCTCGACCGCGCAGGTCGCGGGGGGCAACGCGCTGGGGGTCCTGATGACCGGGATGGGGGATGACGGCGCGCGCGGCCTGCTGGAAATGCGTCAGGCCGGCGCGGAGACCGTGGTGCAGGACGAGGCGAGCTGCGTGGTCTTCGGCATGCCGCGCGAGGCACTGGCCATCGGCGCGTCGGACCGCGCCCTGCCGCTGGGTCGGCTGGCGGGGGAGATCATGGCCTGGGCGGACCGGCGCGGCGGAGCGGGATAGACGGCCCGGCCCGCGCAGCGGGCGCAGGCTCCGGCCGGCAGGTTTGCCGCCCCGGGGGTAGCGGCGGGGAGAACGGGGCGGCTGCCGGGGGAAGGCGCGCGGCAGTGTGGCAGGCGTCCCCCGGCCCGGGCATGCCCGGGCCGGAGCATGGCGGGGGCGTTCCGCTCAGTCGTCGGTCAGGCAGTCCGAGAGGCCGTTGGCGAGGTGGCGCAGCAGCTGCGGATAGAGGCCCGGTCCCGTGGGGATGTCGGAGCCGAGCGGGTCGAGGACGCCGGTCTTCGTCGTCTCGCCCTGGAACACGGTGCGCAGCAGGCCCGGGTTGAACTGCGGTTCGGAGAAGGCGCAGGTCACGCCCAGGGCCGCCACCTTGTCGCGAATTTCCGCGATCCGCGCGGCGCCCGGCGCGGTGGCATCCCCCAGGGTGATGGCACCGGCGGCCGCGAGGCCGAAGCGGTTCTCGAAATACTGGTAGGCGTCGTGGAACACGATGAAGGGCCTGTCGCGCAATCCGGCCAGTTGGGCGTTGATGTCCTGGCTGAGGCTTTCGAGCTCGGCCCGGCCGGCCGTGGCATTGGCCGCGTAGGTTGCCGCGTGCTCGGGGTCCAGCGCCGAGAGCCGCCCGGCGATCACGTCCAGCCAGACGCGGGCATTTTCCGGGTCCAGCCAGGCATGGGGGTCGTGGTGGCCATGGTGGTCATGTTCGTCGTGGCCGCGCTCCTCGGAGTGCGCGTCGTGGTCATCCCCGTGCGCCTCCTCGCCGGAATGGCTGTGCGGCTCGAAGGTGGCGCCCCCGCGGAACGTGAGCTCCGTGGTGCCCGGCGTCTCGAGCAGCTGGACCGATTCGGCCCCGGCGGCAAGTTCGGAGATCGGGCCCTCCAGCCAGGGGGTGAGGTCTTCGCCGATCCAGAACACGATGTCCGCGCGCTGCAGGGCGGCGGCTTCCGAGGGGCGCAGGGCGTAGTCGTGCGGCGAGGCCCCGGGCCGGATGATCAGGTCCGGCGTGCCCACCCCCTGCATCACCCGCGCCACGAGCGACTGGACCGGAGGGATATCGGTTGCCACCGAAGGGGGTTCGGCCGCCGCCGCGCCGGCCAGCAGCATCGATGTCAGCAGGGTGCCGGGAAAAAGCTTCCGCATGTCGCGCTCCATGTTATTACATAACAGATGGTGGCGTATTATATGTGATGTTATTACATATCAATAGGCATTGTGCGGGAGGCTGGGTATGACGAGTTTGGGCTTCGGGCGGCATGACCACGCGGCGTGCATCGGTGACGCGCTGTCGGCGGCGGAAGAGGCGTGCACGGCGCGCAAGCTGCGCTTCACGCCGGTGCGGCGGCGGGTTCTGGAGATGCTGCTGGAGGACCACCGGGCGCTGGGGGCCTATGACATTCTCGACCGCCTCGCGCGCGAGGGGCGTGGTGCGCAGCCGCCGGTGGCCTACCGCGCGCTGGATTTCCTCGTGTCGCACGGGTTTGCCCACAAGATCGAGCGGCTGAACGCCTACGTGGCCTGCGCCCACCCCGGCGAGGGCCACACGCCGGCCTTCATGATCTGCCGGGGCTGTGCCTCGGTGGCCGAGGCCTCGTCGTCGCAAAGCGCCGGCACGCTGGGGCAGGCCGCGCGCGATGCGGGTTTCCGCATCGAGCGCACCGTGGTGGAGGCGGAGGGGCTGTGCCCCGCCTGCCTCGCCGCGGATGTACCCGCCTGAGCAAGGGGTTACGGGGCCGGCGCATCGCGCAGCAGCAGCCGGGCCTCCAGCGCGGTGAGGGCCGCGCGGGCCGTGGCCGTGTCGCCCCGGGCGTCGCGCAGGGCACGTTGCCAGGCCCGGTGCGCCGATCGGGGAGACCAGGGCCGGGCCGCCCCGGCAAGCCATGCGCGCAGGTCCGGCGGCAAGCGGTCGAAGGCCGCCATCGGATCGGTGGTCCGGCGGCGGCGGGGCAGGGCGGAGGCCCCGGCATTGCCGCCGCGCTGTCGGGCAGGCATGGCGCGGGCCGCAGGCATCAGGCCGCCCCCGCGTCGGCGCGCCAGTCCGGAAACGGGTCCGGCAGGTGGCGCCAGCTCTGCGGGGTGAAGGCATCGTCGCTGCCGATGAGCGCAGCGTCGAGCGTTGCGGTGATCGCGCGCCGGTCCATCTCGGTGCCGATGAACACCAGTTCCTGGCGGCGGTCGCCGAAGGGCTCGCGCCAGTGGCGCCGGAAGTATTCGGCCGCCTGCGGCGTGTCGGGGCGCCGGCTTGCGGGCAGGCCGGCCCACCACAGGCCCAGCGGGCGCACGCTGCTGAGCGCGCCTGCCAGCGAGAATTCCGCCAGCCAGTCCGGCCGGGTCGCCACCCAGAAGTGACCCTTGGCGCGGATCACGCCGGGCAGCGGGCCGTTGAGCGCGTCATGCACCCGCCAGGGGTGGAACGGCCGCCGGGCGCGGTAGACGAAGGAGGTGACACCGTAGTGCTCGGTTTCCGGCACGTGGTCGGCGAAACCGTAGAGCTCGCGCGCCCAGAGCGGGTGGCTGTGGGCGGTGTCGAAGTTGAACAGCCCGGTGCCGAGGATCTGCTCCGGCGCCACCCGTGCATGGTCGGTCTCGATCAGCCGGGCCACCGGGTTCAGCGCCGTGACGATGCGGCGGGCGGCGTCGCAGCGGGCGGGGCCGGCGGCGGTGACCTTGTTGAGGATCACCACGTCGGCGAATTCGATCTGGTCCACCAGCAGGTCCACCAGGCGGCGGGTGTCTCCGCTGCCGAGGCTCTCGCCCCGGTCGGCGAGGAAATCATGGCCGGAGAAATCCGCCAGCAGGTTGGCTGCGTCGACCACGGTCACCATGGTGTCCAGCCGGGCGATGTCGGAGAGGCTCTGTCCTGCGGTGTCACGGAATTCGAAGGTGGCCGCCACGGGCAGTGGCTCGGAAATTCCGGTCGATTCGATGAGCAGATGGTCGAAGCGGCCCGAGAGCGCGAGGCGCCGCACCTCCTGCAGGAGGTCGTCGCGCAGGGTGCAGCAGATGCAGCCGTTGGTCATCTCGACGAGGGTTTCCTCGGTGTGGCTGAGCGCCGCGCCGCCTTCGCGCACCAGGTCGGCGTCGATGTTCACTTCGGACATGTCGTTCACGATGACCGCCACGCGGCGGCCATTGCGCGCGTTCAGCACGGCATTCAGCAGGGTGGTCTTTCCCGCGCCGAGGAATCCGGACAGGACTGTGACGGGCAGGCGGGGGTCGGTCTCCGGCATGGCATCCTCATCATGTAATGTTATATCATAACTTATTACATGAGGCGGCCGGCCTGGCAAGAGCGCGTCGCGCCGGGTGGCGCGCGACGGCTGGCCGAAAGGCAACACTTTCGCTGCACTGCACGCGCAGGCGGCGCCCGGTCCGAAATTTAGTTGGACAATGGCGGCGCGGCGGCGATAGGAGGGCCACGTCTCCAGCAAGGTTGCCGGGGCACGGTTCTCCCGTCGCGGTCAGCGGCGCCGCACAGGCGCCCGGCCCGGGAGCCGCCGCTGTTCCCCCGCTTTTCCCAGCCACCGACAGTCGCAGAACGCGCGGGGAATCCCCTCCGCCGAGCGCATCACCCGTCCTGCTGGGAGTCTCTGTAATGTCCGAACCCGTTTCCGGCCGCACCGGCCTGCTTGGCGGTGCCTGCATCGCGGCCATCCTGACCGCCTCGGCGGCCTCCGCCCAGAGCGCGGGCGAGGTGATCCCGCTCGAGCCCGTCGTCGTCGAGAGCGAGGCCCTCCAGGATCCGACCGCCCCGGTGACCGGCTATGTCGCCGAGACCACCGCCACCGCCACGAAGACCGGAACCCCGATCCTGGAGACCCAGCAGTCGGTCTCCGTGGTCACGGCGGGAGAGATCCGCGCCCAGGGGGCGCAGACGCTGGGGCAGGCGCTGGAATACACGGCCGGCGTGGTGGGCGCGCCCTACGGCTCGGACGCGCGCTTCGACAGCCCGGTCCTGCGCGGCTTCGATGGCCGCCAGAGCCAGTATCTCAACGGTTTGAAGCTGATGCGCACCTCCGGCGCCCCGGCCATCGAGACCTACGGGATGGAGCGCGTCGAGGTCCTGCTCGGCCCCTCCTCCCTGCTCTACGGCCAGGGCAACCCCGGCGGCATCATCAACCAGATCCAGAAGCACCCGCAGTTCCGCAGCTTCGGCGAGGTCGGCGCCGGTCTCGGCTCCTACGACACGCGCGAGATCTTCGGCGATGTCGGCAACACGCTGGGCGACGGAGAGGTGGCCTGGCGCCTGACCGGCGTCCTCCGCCAGGCGGACATGCAGACCGACGAGTTGGACAACGACCGCTATTACATCGCCCCCACCGTGACGTGGAAGCCGAGCGCGCGCACCAGCTTCACCCTGCTCTCCAGCCTGCAGCAGGACAACCCGTCCTCCCCCTCCGGCCTGCCCGCCGAACTCACGCTCGACGGCGGCAACCAGTTGTCGCGCGACTTCTACATCGGCGAGACCTCGGTGGACACGTCCGACCGCACGATGGCCAACATCGGCTACGAGTTCGAGCACAGGTTCAACGACAGCTGGACCTTCAGCCAGAACTTCCGCTACTCGGATTTCACCTGGGATTACGACTCGGTCTACTTCAGCAGCCTCGCGGCTGACGGGCGCACCATGAACCGCGGTGTCACCTATCAGCAGGAAGACACCGGCACCCTGAACCTCGACAGCCACCTGATCGGCGCCGTGTCGTTGGGCGAGACCGAGCACACGCTGCTCTTCGGGGTGGACCTGCGCCAGTTCGACAATGACACGGTGACCGAGTTCGGCCGCGCGCCCACCCTCGATGCGCTCGACCCGCAGTATGGCGCCGCCGTGCCGCGCGATGTCTGGTACACCAGCACGAACGACACCCGCCTGCGCCAGGCCGGCATCTACGTTCAGGACGAGGCGAAATGGGGCGGCTGGCGCGCCACCGGCGGCCTGCGGTATGACTGGGCGAAGTCCGAAGGCACCACCTACACCAACTTCGCCGGCTCCAGCACGCTGGACGAGCAGGACAGCGCCCTCACCGGGCGGGCCGGGCTGAGCTACATCTTCGACAACGGCATTGCGCCCTACGTGAGCTATTCCACCTCGTTCGAGCCGGTGTCCGGCACGGACGGCCTCACCGGCGCGGCCTTCGAGCCCACCACCGGCGAGCAGTTCGAGATCGGGGTGAAATACCAGCCCGTCGGCATGAACGCGATGTTCACCGCGGCGCTCTACGACCTCACGCAGGAAAATGTCACGGTGACCGACACCTATCAGGGCGCGAGCTATTCGCGGCAGGTCGGCAAGGTCCACAGCCAGGGCCTCGAACTGCAGGGCACCGCGAGCCTGATGGAAGGGCTCGACCTTCACGCCGCCTACACCTACACGGATGCGGAGCGCGAGGGTGGCCTCGAGGACGGGCTGAGGCCGACCAACGTGCCCAAGAACGCCGCCAGCCTGTGGCTGAACTACACGTTCGACACCGGTGCCCTGAAGGGGCTCGGGCTGGGCGGCGGCGTGCGCTATGTCGGCAGCCGCTACGGCGACCTCGACAATGCCTACCGGATGGACTCGGTCACCCTGTTCGACCTGGGCGTGACCTATGATCTCGGCGACGTGCTGGCCTCCGTCACAGTGCGCAACCTCACGGACGAGACCTATGTTTCCAACTGCGGCAGCTTCGGGTGCTACTACGGCGACGGCCGCACGGTGATGGCGCGGCTCACCTACAAGTGGTGAGCGGCGGCACGCGGTGAGCGGGGTGGGCCTGGCACGACGGCAGGTTCTGGGGCTTCTGGCCGGCGGCATTGCCGCCGGCCCTCTGCGTGCCGGGCCCGCGCCGCAGCGGGTGGCCGTGCTGGACTGGTCGATGCTCGAGACGCTGGTGGCGCTGGGGCAGATGCCGGTGGCCGCGGCCGAGCTGGTCCGCTTCCGCGAGACGGCGGTGGAGCCGGCGCTTGACGCGGAGGTGATCGACCTGGGCCTGCGCGGCGCGCCGAACTTCGAGCTGATGCACCTGGTCGGCCCCGATCTCATCCTCAGCTCGCCCTACTATGCCCGCCACCGCGCCGCGCTGGAGCGCATCGCGCCGGTGATGTCGCTGCGCGTCTTCCAGCCCGGCGTGCCGCCGCTGCCGCCTGCGCTGGACGCGCTGGACGCGCTGGGCGCCCGGCTGGGCCGGCAGGCGGAGGCCCGTGCCGCCCGGGCCGCGGCGGAGGCGGAGTTCGACACCCTCGCCGCCCGGCTCGCCCGCTTCGCGGACCGCCCCACCTATGTGGTCAACATCGGCGACGCCCGGCATTTCCGCGCCTTCGGCTTCGACAGCATGTTCGGCAATGTGCTGGACCGGCTGGGCCTGCCCAATGCCTGGGCCAGTGCCTCCCGGTTCAGTTTCTCCGCCCCCGTGCCCATCGAGGCGCTGGCCGAGCGGCCGGAGGCGCGGATCGTCATCGTCTCCGACGTGCCGGTCGCGGCGCGGCAGGGGCTGGCGACCAGCGTGCTCTGGGCCGCGCTGGAACCGGTGCGCGCCGGGCGTCTCAGCCGGCTTGGCAACGTGAACCCGCATGGCGGGGTCTGCGCCGCCCGCCGCTTCGCCCGGCTGCTGGCCGGGGCGCTGGAGGCGGGGGCCGCATGAGCCTGCGCCGTCTCGCCTCTGTTGCCGCGGCGCTGGTCGCGCTCGGGCTGTGGCTGCACGCGGCCACCGCGCAGCTCGCCCTCGCCGACTGGCCGGCCTGGCCTTTCGATCCGGCGCGGATGGACCTGCCGCAGATCCTGCTGGCCTACGGGCTGATGCCGCGCGGGGCGGTGGCGCTGCTGGTCGGCGCGCTGCTGGGCCTCTCCGGGGCGTTGATGCAGATGGCGCTGCGCAACCCGCTGGCCAGCCCGGCCACGCTGGGCATCTCCGCCGGGGCGCAGCTTGCTATCGTCGCGGCCACGGTTCTGGCGCCGGGGCTGCTGGCCGGCGGGCGCTGGCCGGTGGCGCTGGCGGGGGCCGCGGCCTCCGCCACGCTCACCATGGGGCTCGGCTGGCGCAGCGGGTTCGCGCCGGTGACGATGGTGGTCGCCGGGCTGCTGGTGGGGATGACCGCGTCGGCGGTCTCCGCGGCCATTACCATCGGCCAGGGCGAGTACCTGATGTCGCTGGTCACCTGGAACGGCGGTTCCCTCGTCCAGCAGGACTGGCAGACCGCGGGCTGGCTGGCGCTGGTGCTCGGCGGCGGGGGCGGCGTGGCCGCGCTGCTGCTGCGCCCGCTCGCGGCGATGGGGCTCGGGGCTGCCGGGGCCGGGGCGCTGGGCGTGAATGTGGCGGTGCTGCGCGCCGGAGTGCTGGCGCTGGCCATGGCGCTCGCCGCCAGCGTGACGGCGGCGGTGGGGCTGGTGGCCTTCCTCGGGCTGGCCGCGCCGGTGCTGGCGCGCGCGCTCGGCGCGCGGCGGCCCGGGGCGCTGCTGCTGGCGGCGGCGGGGCTTGGCGCGGTGCTGCTCTCGGTGGTCGACGGGCTGGTGCTGCTGCTCGCGCAGCAGAGCGGCGAGCGCTTTCCCGCCGGCGCGCTGACCGGGCTGATCGGGGGGCCGCTGCTGCTGTGGATGCTGCCGCGCCTGCCCGCGTCCGGCCCGCCGGCGGGGGGCGCCGAGGGTGTGCCTCTCCGGCGCCGCGCGCGGCAGGGCCGCGCACTGGCCCTGCCCGCGCTGCTGGTGCTGCTGGCCGCGGCGCTGGCGCTCGGGCTCGGGCGGCTGCCCGGCGGCTGGGTGCTGCTGGACGCCGACATGGCCGCGGACCTCTGGCCGCTGCGCTGGCCGCGGCTGCTGGCCGCCGGCGGGGCGGGCGGGCTGCTGGCGCTGTCCGGCGCGCTGTTGCAGCGCATCACCGGCAACCCGATGGCGAGCCCGGAGGTGATGGGTGTCACCGGCGGGGCGGGCATGGGGCTGGCGCTGGCGGTGTTCCTCGTGCCCGCGCCCGAACCGGCGCTGCGCATGGCCGGGGCGATGGGCGGCGCCGCGCTGGCGCTCGGGCTGGTTCTGCTCGCGGCGCTGCGCGGCATGGCGGCGGAGCGGCTGCTGCTCACCGGCGTCGCGCTCTCCGCCCTCTCGGGCGCGGTGCTGGGCGCGCTGATGTCGGTGGGCGACGCGCGGTCCTGGGAGATCCTGGCCTGGCTGGGCGGCTCGGCCGCCGGAGCGGGGCCGCGCGGGGCCGTCGGGCTGGCCGGCGCCGCGGTGGCCGCCACCGGCCTCGCGCTGGTGTTCCGGCGCTGGCTCACCGTGCTGCCGCTGGGGGCGGAAACCGCCGGCGCGCTGGGCCTGCCGGTGCGCGGTGCGCGGCTGGGGCTGGTGCTGGTGGCGGGGCTGGCCACCGGGGCCGCCACGCTGCTGGTGGGGCCGATGAGCTTCGTCGGCCTGATGGCGCCGCACATCGCGGCGCGCGCCGGCTTCGCCCGGGCGGCGCCGCAGGTTGCCGCCGCGGTGCTGATCGGCGCGGGGCTGATGATGCTGGCCGATTTCGGCGCCCGGGTGGCGAGCTTTCCCTATGAGCAGCCGCTGGGCCTCTTCGCGTCGCTGATCGGCGCGCCCTACCTCATCCTGCTCCTCACGAGGCGACGCCGATGACCGCAGACACCCCGCTGTTCTCGCTCTCCGGCCTGGGCTTCCGGCTCGGCGCGCGCGCCCTGCTGCACGACGTCACCCTCGACGTGCCGGCCGGGGCGATCACCGGGCTCATCGGGCACAACGGCTCGGGCAAGTCCACCCTGCTGAAGATCCTCGCGCGCCAGCTGCGCGCCTCCTCCGGCGCCGTGACCTTCGGCGGCCAGCGGCTGGAGCGCTGGGGCGGGCGCGCCTTTGCCCGGCAGGTGGCCTATCTGCCGCAGCATCTGCCGCCCACGGCGGGCATGCTGGTGGAGGAGCTGGTGGCGCTCGGCCGCTACCCCTGGCACGGCGCGCTGGGGCGGATCACCGGCGCCGGCCGCCAGGTGGTGCGCGCGGCGATCGCGGACACCGGCATCGCCGCCTTCTGCGGCCGGCAGGTGGACACCCTGTCGGGCGGGGAGCGCCAGCGGGTGTGGCTGGCGATGCTGCTGGCCCAGGAGCCGCGCTGCCTGCTGCTTGACGAGCCGATCTCCGCCCTCGACATCGCCCATCAGGTGGAGGTGCTCACCCTGGTGCGCCGGCTGGCGCTGGCCCGCGGCATGGGCGTGGTGATCGTGCTGCACGACGTGAACATGGCCGCGCGCTTCTGCGACGGGATCGTGGCGCTGAAAGGCGGCGAGCTGGTCGCCCGCATGCCGCCCGAGGCGCTGATGGTGCCGGAGGAGCTGCGCCGCATCTACGGCATCGACATGGACGTGATGCGCCAGCCCGCAACCGGCCTTCCGGTCGCCCTGCCGCGCTGACCGGGGCCGCCGCGGATCGGTCCCCGTTGCGCCGGGGGGCGGCGCGTGCAACCCTGCGCCATCCCTCCTGAAAGGCTCTGCCATGGACGACTGCGTGAAGATCATCGTGCCGCTGAAGGGCGGTCCCATGGGGTCGCCGGATGAGATCGCCGCGCTGATGGCGGTCGGCGACCGGCTGGGAGTATTCCTGGAAGGCGACGGCTCGGGGGAATTCGACGGAGACGAATACGGCGAGGGCACCTTCGTCATCTATCTCTACGGGCCGGACGCGGACCGGCTGTTCGCCGCCGTCGAACCGATGCTGCGCGCCGAGCCGCTGGTTCAGGGCTGCCGCGCGGTCAAATGCCATGGCGATCCGGCACACCCGGAGGGGCGCGAGATCGTCCTGCCCTTCCTGAGCACCTGACGCGACTGCCGCGCAAGCTCCACCCGGCCACACGCGGTGCCGCTGGTGCGGAGGCAGGACCGCGGCCCTTGGTGGGGGCCGGAGAGCGCGGGCGCTGGTGGCGAACCGAGCCCGACGTCACAGGGAACGCTGGTGGCCCGCGCGGACGGAAGCGGACGGCGCGGGGACGCCGGTGGATGGCACAGGCGGAGCCGGACGGTGCGGGGGACGCGGGTGGATGGTGCGGACGGAGCCGGACGGCGCGGGGACGCCGGTGGCTGGCGCGGGCGGAGCCGGACGGTGCGGGGGACGCCGGTAGCCGGCGCGGACGGAGCTGGAGAGCGCAGGAACTCTGGAGGTCGGCGCGGGTAGGACCGGACGGCGCGGGGGACGCTAGTGGCTGGCGCGGGCAGAGCCGGACGGCGCGGGGACGCCGGTGGATGGTGCGGACGGAGCCGGATGGCGCGGAGGACGCCGGTAGCCGGCGCGGGCAGAGCCGGAGAGCGCAGGAATGCTGGTGGCCGGCGCGGGCAGAGCTGGACGGCGTGCGGGCACTGGTGGCCGGAGCCGGACGGCTCGGCCCGCGCGGGGAACGGCTGTGGGCGCAGTCGCGCTGGGACCGGGCATGTCGGCGGCAGGCGTGTGAGGAGCCGGACGGCCGGGGGCCGCCGCGGCGGAGGCGCGACCCGGCTGACGGTGCGCGCCGCACGCGGCCGGTCGCGGTCGCGCCAGCGCGCGGGGGCGGGGGCGCGCGGGGCGGCGGGGCCGGTCAATCGGTCGCCGGGGCGGGGAGGTCTCCGGCTTCGGCCATCAGCGCCTCGGCGGCCTCTTCCAGCAGGCGGGCCTCGGCGGCGCCGTGGATCGGCACCTTGCCGATCTCCAGCAGCAGCGGGGCGGCGAGCGGGGTGACATGGGGCGCGCGGACATGGTCGACGCGGCCCCTTGTGCGGGCCAGCATCTCCTCGATGCGGTCGAAATCCACCAGGCCGCGCAGGGCCTCCTCGCGGGTGATGTCCAGCATCAGGTGGCCGGGGTCGTAGCGGCGCAGCGTGTCGTAGAGGATGTCGGAGGAGAAGGTGGCCTGGCGGCCGGTGCGGCGCTTGCCGGGCAGGGTGCGGTCGATCAGCCCGGCGATGAGCGCGGCGGAGCGGAAGGTGCGCTTCATCACCGCGTTGTCGGCCAGCCAGCCCTCCAGCCCGTCGCGCAGCGCGCCGGGGGCGAGCAGGGCGGCGGGGTCCGCCACCTCCCGCAGGCCCCAGATCATCAGCGAGGCGTCCGAGGCCACGAAGCCCAGCGGCTCCAGCCCGGCCTCCTCCATGCGCCGGGTGAGCAGCAGTCCCAGGGTCTGGTGCGCGTTGCGCCCGGCGAAACCGTGCAGGCAGAGGTACTGGCGGCCGTCGCGGCCGAAGGTCTCCGCCAGCAGCCGCTCGGCGGAGGGCAGGCGGCTCACCCGCGCCTGGCGGTCCAGCCAGTCGCCGATGTGACCGGGCAGGGCGGGCCAGCGGGCGCGGTCCTCCAGCAGGGCGAGCACCCGGTGGGCCAGCCGGGTGGACATCGCCAGCTTCGTGCCGCCGTAGACGGCGATCATCGGTTCCGCCCCGCGCGCCGGGCTCACCTCCACCACCATGTCGCGCAGGCCCTCGTAGCGCACAACCTGGCCGCCGATCAGGAAGCGGTTTCCGGGGGTGAGGGAGGCGGCGAACATCTCGTCCACCTCGCCCAGCGGCGCGCCGCCGCGCTTGCGGACCTTCAGGGTTTCCGCGGCGGTGATGGTGCCGATGTTCATGCGCAGGTCGCGGGCGCGGCGCGGGTCGCGCAGCTGCCACAGCCCGTCGCGCAGCATCAGCCGCTGCCAGCGGTCATAGGCGCGCAGGGCGTAGCCGCCGGTGGCGCAGAACGCGAGGCAGCGGTCGAAGCGCTCCCGGCTCAGCCCGGCATAGGGGCCGGCGGTGCGCACCTCGGCGAAGAGGTCGTCCGCGGCGAACGGGGCCGCGCAGGCGCAGAGCAGGATGTGCTGGCACAGCAGGTCGAGCGGGCCGGGCGGGCGCGGGTCTCCGTCGAGGTCGCGCTCGCGCACCGCGTCCAGCGCCGCCTGGCACTCCAGCAGTTCCAGCCGGTTCGCCGGCACGATCAGCGCCCGGGAGGGGGCGTTGTAGCGATGGTTCGCCCGGCCGATGCGCTGCACGAGGCGCTTCACGTTCTTCGGCGCGCCCACCTGGATCACCAGGTCCACGTCGCCCCAGTCGATCCCGAGGTCGAGCGACCCGGTGGAGACCACGGCCCGCAGGGCACCGGCGGCCATCGCCGCCTCGATGCGCTCGCGCACCTCGCGCGCCAGCGAGCCGTGGTGCAGCCCGATCGGCAGGTTCTGCGTGTTCACCGCCCAGAGCGCGCGGAAGAACAGCTCCGCCTGCGCCCGGGTGTTGATGAAGACGAGGGTGACCCGCGCCTTCGCGATCTCGGCCATCACGTCCGCCGCCGCGTGGCGCCCGCCCTGCCCGGACCATGGCGGCGGGGCGGCCGTGGCCAGCATGCCGATGTCCGGATCCGGCCCCGGATCCGCCAGCAGCAGGGCGCAGCCGGCGGGGTGGAGGAAGCGGCCGAGCGCCTCGGGGTCCTCCACCGTGGCGGACAGGCCGAGCCGGCGCAGCCCCGGCGCCAGCCGCTCCAGCCGGGCGAGGCCGAGCATCAGCTGGTCGCCGCGCTTGCTCTCGGCGAGGGCGTGGATCTCGTCCACGATCACCCTGCGCACCCCGGCGAAGAGGCGCGGCGCGTCCTCGTAGGAAAGCATGAGCGCGAGGCTCTCCGGCGTGGTGAGCAGGATGTGCGGCGGGTCGCGGCGCTGGCGCTGGCGGGCGGAGGGGCGGGTGTCGCCCGTCCGGTCCTCGATGCGGATGGCGAGGCCCATCTCCGCCACCGGCACGGCGAGGTTGCGCCGGATATCTGCCGCGAGCGCCTTCAGCGGCGAGACGTAGAGCGTGTGCAGCCCGGGCGCCGGCGCGGGCCCCAGGTCGATCAGCGAGGGCAGGAAGCCGGCCAGTGTCTTCCCGCCGCCGGTGGGCGCGATGAGCAGTGCCGCCGGCCCATGCTCCGCCAGCACCGCGCGCTGATGCGGATGCGGGCTCCAGCCACGGGCGGCAAACCAGTCCTCGACATATCCGGGCACCATGCCCTGCATCCTAGCCCTGTCGCCCCCGCGGTCCAGCACCCGGTCGCGGCCTTGCGCGGTGCCGGCCACGGCCCCTGGCACGGACCCCGCCGCTGCGCGCATCCGACGCAGGCCGGAGCGGTGTCCGGCGCCCTCCGCCCGCGCGATCCGTCATGTGCCTGCAGCGATTCCATGGCAGGATCGCGTGATGGACCCGACCGCCCCCCCTCCCGAGTCGCCCGCCCGGCCCCCCGCGCCGGAGCCGCGCAGCGGTAACACGGCGGGCGGGGGCTCGATGCCCCCGTCCGACGTTTTTGCGCCCCACCCGGCGCCCCACCCGGCGCCCCACCCAGGGATCGGCGCGGCGCTGGCGGTGCATCTGCGGATCGGGCTGCTCTCCTTCGGCGGGCCGGCCGGACAGATCGCGCTGATGCAGGACGAGATCGTCACCCGCCGCGGCTGGGTTCCGGCGGAGCGGTTCCGGCGCGGCCTGGCGGTGGCGATGCTGCTGCCCGGGCCGGAGGCGCAACAACTCGCCACCTTCCTGGGCTGGTGCGTGCACGGGCGGCTGGGCGGGCTTCTGGCCGGGCTGGCCTTCGTGCTTCCGGGCGCGGTGCTCATGGTGGCAATCGCCTGGGCGGCGGCGCGGCACGGCTCGGTTCCGGCGGTGCAGGGGCTGTTCGCGGGGCTGCAGCCGGCGGTGCTGGTGATCGTGCTGCTGGCGCTCCTGCGGCTGGCGCGCGCGGCGCTGCCGGGGAGGCGGCACGCGGCGATCGCGCTGGCCGCCTTCGTGGCGCTGGCCGGGGCGGGGCTGCCCTTTCCGCTGGTCGTGGGGCTGGCCGCGCTGGGCGGGCTCGCGCTGCTGGCCCCGCCGCAGCCCGCTGACGCCGGGGCGCCGGGGCCTGCCCGGCGCGGCCTGCTTCCGTCCGCCGCCACGCTGGCGGCAGGGGCGCTGGTGGTGCTGGCGGCCTGGCTGGGCTCGCGCACCCTGCTGGGGCCGGAGCCGCAGGACGCGCTGGCCGGCCTGTTCACCTCCGCCGCGCTGGTCACCTTCGGCGGGGCCTATGCCGTGCTGCCCTACGTGGCCGAGCGGGCGGTGACCGGGCTGGGCTGGCTCACCGAGGCGCAGATGCTCACCGGGCTCGCGCTGGCCGAGGCCACCCCGGGGCCGCTCATCCTGGTGAATGTCTATGCCGGGTTCTTCGCCGGCTGGCCGGCGGGCGGCTGGAGCGGCGTGGGCACCGCGGCGCTGGCCTGCCTCTACACCTTCGTGCCGAGCCTCTCGATGATGCTCGCCGCGGCCCCACATGTGGACGCGCTGCAGCGCGCTGCGCTGGCGCGGCGGGCGCTGGCCGGTGTCTCGGCGGCCGTGGTGGGGGTGATCGCGAATCTCGCGCTGTTTCTCGGCGCGGCCGCCCTGTGGCCGGAGGGCATGGCGGCGGGGCCCGATCCGGTGCGGCTGGGCCTGTTCCTGCTGCTCGGCGCCTGGGGCCTGTGGCGCAGGCCGCCGATGCTGCTGATGGTGGCGGTGGGCGGCGCGGCCGGGCTGGGCCTGCATCTCGCCGGTCTGGCCTGAGCGGCCCGCCCCGGGGTGCCGCCCGGGGGGAGGCAGTGGCGCCCGATGTCGAGCCTGCGCCGCGGTCCGGAGAGGGAGCGGGTGTGCGGCGCGCGGAGCCCGGGGAAGCAAAGGTGCCGGATGTGGAGCCTGCGCCGCGGTGCGGAGAGGGAACGGGCGCACGCCGCCCCTGGGGAGGCTGTGGCGCCGGATGTTGACCCTGCGCCGCGGTGCGGAGAGCCGCCGCGCGGAGGGCGGCGGGGAGCCGGAAGCAAAAACGCCGGACGGGGGCATCGAGCCCCCGACCGGCGTGTCGCCGCGTGCCGCGTCTCCGGCGCGGGGCGGAGACGCGGGCGGTCAGCTCCAGGGGCCGGTCAGCCCTTCAGGCGCCGGTCGCGCATGGCGATCAGGCGCAGGCGCAGGGCGTTGATCTTGATGAAGCCGGCGGCGTCCTTCTGGTCGTAGGCGCCGGCGTCTTCCTCGAAGGTCACGTGCTGCTCGGAGTAGAGGCTCGCCTCCGACCAGCGGCCGACCACGGCGGCGGAGCCCTTGTAGAGCTTCACCCGCACCGTGCCGGAGACATGCTCCTGGCTCTTGTCGATCAGCGCCTGCAGCATCTCGCGCTCGGGGCTGAACCAGTAGCCGTTGTAGATGAGCTCGGCGTAGCGCGGCATCATCTCGTCCTTCAGGTGCGCCGCACCCCGGTCGAGCGTGATCGACTCGATGCCCCGGTGGGCGGCGAGCAGGACGGTGCCGCCCGGCGTCTCGTAGATGCCGCGGGACTTCATGCCCACGTATCGGCCCTCCACGAGGTCGAGCCGGCCCACGCCATGCTTGCCGCCGATCTCGTTGAGCCGGGTGAGCATGGTGGCGGGCGAGAGCGCCTCGCCGTTCAGGCTGACCGCGTCACCCTTCTCGAAGCCGATCTCGATGTACTCGGGCGTGTCCGGCGCCTTCTCCGGGTCGACGGTGCGCTGGTAGACGTAATCCGGCGCCTCCTGGGCCGGGTCCTCCAGCACCTTGCCCTCGGAGGAGGTGTGCAGCAGGTTCGCGTCCACCGAGAAGGGCGCTTCGCCGCGCTTGTCCTTCGGCACCGGCACCTGGTTCTCTTCGGCGTATTCGATCAGCCGGGTGCGGGAGGTGAGGTCCCACTCGCGCCAGGGGGCGATGACCTTGATCTCGGGGTTGAGCGCGTAGGCGGAGAGCTCGAAACGCACCTGGTCGTTGCCCTTGCCGGTGGCGCCATGGGCCACGGCATCGGCGCCGGTCTCGGCGGCGATCTCGACGAGACGCTTGGAGATCAGCGGCCGGGCGATGGAGGTGCCGAGCAGGTAGAGCCCCTCGTAGAGCGCGTTGGCGCGGAACATCGGGAACACGAAGTCCCGCACGAATTCCTCGCGCACGTCCTCAATGTAGATGTTTTCCGGCCTGATGCCGAGCAGCTCGGCCTTCTTGCGCGCCGGCTCCAGCTCCTCGCCCTGGCCGAGATCGGCGGTGAAGGTGACGACCTCGCAGCCGTATTCGGACTGCAGCCATTTCAGGATGATCGAGGTGTCGAGACCGCCGGAATAGGCGAGAACGACTTTCTTGGGGGCGGACATGCGCGGGCGCTCCATGAGTTCATGACGGTTTGCGGGAAGCCTTACGCGCTCGCGGCCAGCGGGGCAAGGGCAGGGCTGCCCCGGAGCGACGGCGTGCCGCCATGTGGGCGCCGGTGCAGAACGGCCGGTGCCGGAGCCCGCGCCCGCGAGGCGGGGCCCCGGGGCGCCGCCCCGCGGCGGGCCGCGGTGCCGCCTGCACGGCGGGCGGCTGCGCCGGTGCGGACGGCCAGAGGACAGCGGGCAAGGGGTACGACGGGCAGGGGGCACAACGGGCAAGGGGTACGACGAGCAAGGGCCAAGGAGGGGGAAGGGCCGAAGAGGGCCAGGGGGAGCAGCAGCGGGCAAAGGGACGGCAGGCGGGGGTGCGGGGGGCGAGGGGACGGTGGGCAAGGGTGCGACAGGCAAGGGGGCGACGGGCAAGTGTGCGGCAGGCAGGATGGCAGCGGAGAGGGGGGCGGAGGGAGAGGCGGCGAACACGGGGCGGCGGGCGTGATGGCGGGCAAGGGTCGGCGGGCAGGGCGGCACCACGGGGGCCCGTCGGTGCGGGGTGGCCCTGCTCCGCGGGTCCGGCGGGGCGGCCACGCCGCCGCGGGCTGGAAATGTGCGGCGGCCTCGCCTATGGCTGGGCGCACCCCTGCCTTCGCGCCGAAAGGACATGCGCATGACCGATTTCGCCGCTGCCGCCGAGGAGGCCGCCACAGCGCTCAGCGCGGTGATGGAGCAGACCCCGCTGCAGCGCAACGCCTTCCTCTCGGAGCGCTACGGCGCCGACATCTGGCTGAAGCGCGAGGACCTCTCCCCGGTGCGCAGCTACAAGCTGCGCGGGGCCTTCACCTTCCTGTCCATGGCGCTGAAGCGCAACCCGGGGCAGGCGCGCTTCGTCTGCGCCTCTGCCGGCAACCACGCCCAGGGCTTCGCCTGGGCCTGCAGGCACTTCGGCCGCCACGGCACCGTGTTCATGCCGGTGACCACGCCGGAGCAGAAGATCATGAAGACCCGCGTCTTCGGCGGCGAATACGTCGAGGTGGTGCTGACGGGGGATTTCTTCGACGCCAGCCTCGCCGCCGCGCAGGACCACGCCGCGCGCAACGACGCCATGTTCGTGCCGCCCTTCGACGCGGATGACACCATCCTGGGCCAGGCCACGGTGGCGGTGGAGATCCTCGCCGCGCTGCCGGACCCGGACCTGGTGATCCTGCCGGTGGGCGGCGGCGGGCTCGCGGCGGGGGTGACGAAATACTTCGCCGCCAGGGGCGTCTCCGCCGGCTTCCGCTTCGTGGAGCCCGAGACCGCCGCCAGCCTCCACGAGGCGCTCACCGCCGGCCAGCCGGTCACCCTCGCGAAAGTGTCGAGCTTCGTCGACGGGGCGGCGGTGGCGCGCATCGGCGCACGGCCCTTCGCCGCCCTCCACGCGGTGGCGCCCTCGCAGGTGATCCGGGTGTCGGAGGGCCGGCTGTGCCGCACCATGGTGGAGATGCTGAACGTGGAGGGCGTGGTGCTGGAGCCCGCCGGCGCGCTCTCCATCGACGCGCTGGCCGACCTGCCGCCGGACGTGCTGCGCGGCCGCACCGTGGTCTGCGTGGTCTCGGGCGGCAACTTCGATTTCGAGCGCCTTCCGGAGGTGAAGGAACGCGCCATGCGCCACGAGGGCCGGAAGAAGTACTTCATCCTCCGTCTGCCGCAGCGGCCCGGCGCGCTGAAGGACTTCCTCGGCCTGCTCGGCCCGGAGGACGACATCGCGCGTTTCGAATACCTGAAGAAGTCGGCGCGCAACTTCGGCTCCATCCTGCTCGGGATCGAGACGAAGGACCCCGCCGGCCTGCCCGCGCTCTACGCCCGGATGGAGGAGAACGGCATCGTCTACGAGGACATCACCGGCAACGATACGCTGATGAGCCTGATCGTCTGACCCCCCGGGGGCCCGGCAGGTTTGCCGGGCCACAGGCGTTCCGCGCTTGCATCCGGTTCGTCCTCCGGCACGCTCCCTCAGCCTCAGCCTCAGCCTCAGCCTCAGCCTCAGCCTCAGCCTCAGCCTCAGCCTCAGCCTCAGCCTCAGCCTCAGCCTCAGCCTCAGCTCCCGGCCGTGCCCGCGGGGCCTTGCGGCCCGCGTGGCAGGGCGCCGTTCAGGAACAGGTCGATGCACAGGCGGATGTGGTGATCGCGCTCGGCGAGGTCGGGCCAGTTCTCCACGTCCGGCGGCCCGACGCGCCCGCCCCGCGTGACCCCGAAGACCATGTTCATCAGCATGCCGGACACGAGCATCGGGTCCAGCGGGCGCATCCGCCCGGCGGCCTGCTGTGCGCCCAGCCAGTCGGCCAGGGCGCGGCGGGAGGGCTCGGCGCCGTGATCGCGCACGATCGCCGCCAGCTCCGGGACGGATTGCGCCTCCATCACCACCAGCCGCAGCACGGCGATTCGCTCCAGGTCCTCCTCCGCGCTGATGTCCACGCGCAGGATGCGGGCCAGCGCCTCGGACAGCGGCAGCCCGGAATAGTTCCCCGGCAGGGCCAGCATGGCCGGGCGGTGCGCCTCGATAATGGCCTGGAACAGCGCGCTTTTCGCCGGGAACAGCCGGTAGAGCGTGCGCTTGGACACCCGGCAATGCGCGGCGATGTCATCCATCGTGGTACGGGCATATCCCCGCTCGATGAACAGCTTTCGTGTCTCGTTAACGAGTCTGGCGGCAAGATCCGGGTCCGGTGTCACCTTGGGCCGGCCGCGCCGGCGCGGCTTCGCGGCGTCGGGGGCCGTGGCCGTGCCCCCGGCGGTGACCGGGGCCGTGACGGGGGCGGTGCCGGCCGGGGTGCGCGGCGCAGTATCGGTTTCGGTATCGGCTTCAGTACCGGCCTCCCGGTCAGACGTGGCCCGCGCTCCGGTGACAGGCGTGGCGGCGGGCGTATGGTCGGCGTCCGGGTCGGCCGCCCCGTGGCGTGGCGTGTCGGGGGCGGCCTCGTCGTGCTCGCTCATGTGATTTTTCCTCCCGCCGGCGCCGGAACCGCACCGGTCGTCCGTACACGTCAATTGTGAGTTGACAAAATTCCGATGGTGAGAATATGGGTAATCGAGAGTTTTGTAAATATGAGGCATGAGATGCCAACGCCCCCTGCGATCCCCGCGCCCCCGGCCGGGACCCGCCCTTTCCACACCCGCCGCCGCCGCCAGCTTTGCGTGGCGGCGTTCGCGTTGGGGGTGCTCGCCCTGGCGGGCTGCCGGGAGGAGGCCGCCCCCGGCGCAGGCACCGCGGCCGCCCGGCCGGAGGTGGGCGTGGTGGTGCTGCATCCGCAATCCGTGGCCATCACCGCCGAGCTGCCCGGGCGCACCAGCGCCTCGCTGGTGGCCGAGGTGCGGCCCCAGGTGGGCGGGCTGATCCAGAAGCGCCTGTTCCGCGAGGGCACCGAGGTGGCGGAGGGCGATGCGCTCTACCAGATCGACCCGAAGAGCTTCGAGGCCGCCTATGACGCCGCCCGCGCGGCGCTGAAGCAGGCCCAGTCGCAGGTGCCCTCGGCAAGCTCCAGGCTGGAGCGCTACAAGGGGCTGATCCGCCAGAACGCCGTGTCCAAGCAGGACCTGGACGATGCCGAGGCCACGCTGGAGTCCGCCCAGGCCTCCGTTGCCGCCGCCGAGGCGGACGTGCAGACCGCGAAGATCAACCTCGACTACACCACCATCCGCGCGCCGATCTCCGGGCGGATCGACAAGTCCGCCCTCACCCCCGGCGCGCTGGTGACCGCGAGCCAGGACACCGCGCTCACCACCATCCGCCGGCTCGACCCGATCAACGTCGACATCCCCCAGTCCAGCACGAATTTCCTCAACCTCCGCCAGGCGGTTCAGGAGGGGCGGTTGCGCACCGAAGGGCCGGACGTGAGCGTGAGCCTGTTGCTGGAGAACGGCACCGAATACCCGCTGAAGGGCCATCTCGAATTCGCCGAGGCGAACGTGGACGAGAGCACCGGCACCTTCATCCTGCGCGCGGAATTTCCCAATCCTGACAGGCTCTTGCTGCCCGGCGTCTTCGTGCGGGCGGTCATCGGCGAGGGGGTGGCGGACAACAGTTTCCTCGTGCCCCAGCGCGCGGTGACCCGCAACACCAAGGGCCAGCCGGTGGCGCTGTTCGTCTCCGCCGAGGGCAAGGTGGAGCAGCGGGTGGTGCAGACCGGGCGCTCCGTGGGCAACAACTGGCTGGTGAACACCGGCATCTCCGATGGCGAGCGGGTGATCGTCGACGGCTTGCAGCGCGCCTCGGACGGCCAGCAGGTGAAGGCCGTGGAGGTGACGATCGACGAGACCACCGGCGAGGTGATCGACCGCAAGACCGCCGAGACCGCCCCGGCGCAGCCGGGCAGCGAGGGCTGACGCGTCATGAGCCGCTTCTTCATCAACCGTCCCATCTTCGCATGGGTGATCGCGATCTCGATCATGCTTGCGGGGCTGCTGGCGCTCATCTCGCTGTCGATCTCGCAATATCCGCAGATCGCGCCGCCCACGGTGCGGATCTCGGCCTCCTATCCGGGCGCGGACGCCGCCACGGTGGAGAATTCGGTCACCAAGGTGATCGAGCAGGGCATGACCGGGATCGACAATCTCGACTACATGACCTCGACCTCCAGTGGCACCGGCCAGGCCCAGCTCACGCTCACCTTCAACAACAAGGCTGACCCGGACGTGGCCCAGATGCAGGTGCAGAACAAGCTGCAGCTGGTCGAATCCTCGTTGCCCCAGGCGGTGACCAGCACCGGTGTCACGGTCACCAAGAGCTCCGCCGGCTTCCTGATGGTGATCGCCTTCGTGTCCACCGACGGGAAGATGAACTCGAACGACCTCGCGGATTACGTGGACAGCTCGCTCAACGACACCATCCAGCGCGTGGAGGGCGTGGGTGAGACGCGGCTGTTCGGCTCCGGCTACGCGATGCGCATCTGGCTCGATCCCTACAAGCTCACCAAGTACAAGCTGATGCCCTCGGACGTGTCCGCCGCCATCGAGGCGCAGAACAGCCAGGTGTCCGCCGGCAGCCTCGGCGCCATTCCGGCGCGGCCCGGCCAGCAGCTCAACGCAACCGTCACTGCCGGCAGCCGGCTGCAGACGCCCGAGCAGTTCCGCAACATCATCGTGCAGAGCAACGGCGACGGCGCGGTTGTGCGGCTGAACGATGTCGCCACCGTCGAACTGGGCGCGGAGAGCTACACCACCTCGGCGGCCTACAACAACCAGCCGGCGGCCGGGCTTGCCATCAACCTCGCCACCGGGGCCAACGCGCTCGACACCGCCTCCGCGGTGCGCAAGGCCATCGAAAAGCTGAGCGCCACCATGCCCAGCGGCGTGAAGGTGGTCTATCCCTACGACACCACGCCCTTCGTGGAACTGTCCATCGAGGAGGTGGTGAAGACGCTGGTCGAGGCCATCGTGCTGGTGTTCTTCGTGATGCTGCTCTTCCTGCAGAACTGGCGCGCCACGCTGATCCCCACGCTGGCGGTGCCGGTGGTGCTGCTGGGCACCTTCGGCGTGCTCTCGGCGGCGGGGTATTCCATCAACACGCTCACCATGTTCGCCATGGTGCTGGCCATCGGCCTGCTGGTGGATGACGCCATCGTGGTGGTGGAGAACGTGGAGCGCGTGATGGAGGAGGAGGGCCTCTCCCCGCGCGAGGCCACGGTGAAGTCCATGGGGGAGATCACCGGCGCGCTGGTCGGCATTGCCGTGGTGCTCTCGGCGGTGTTCGTGCCGATGGCCTTCTTCGGCGGATCGGTGGGCATCATCTACCGGCAGTTCTCGGTGACGATCGTCTCGGCGATGGTCCTCTCGGTGCTGGTGGCGCTCATCCTCACGCCCGCGCTCTGCGCCACGCTTCTGCGCAAGCCAGCGGAGCACGGCAAGACGCGCGGCTTCTCCGGCTGGTTCAACCGCAATTTCGAGCGCGGCACCCGTGCCTACCAGAGCGGCACGCACGCGGTGCTGAACCGCTCCTGGCGCTTCCTCGTGCTCTTCGTGCTGATGCTGGGTGCCACGGGCTGGCTGTTCAACCGGCTGCCGAGCGCCTTCCTGCCGGAGGAGGACCAGGGCGTGCTCATCGCCTCCGTCACCCTGCCGGCCGGCGCCACGCAGGACCGCACCCTGCGCACCCTCTCCGCCGTGGCGAGCTATTTCCTGGAGAAGGAGCCGGACGCGGTGGAGGGCGTGATGTATTCCGCCGGCTTCGGCTTCGGCGGCTCGGGGCAGAACGTGGGCACCGCCTTCATCCGCCTGAAGGATTTCGCCCTGCGCAGCGACCCGCGCCTCGCCGCCTCCGCCGTGGCGGGCCGGGCGATGGGCGCGCTGTCGAAGCTGCGCGACGGGCGGGTGTTCGTGCTCTCGCCGCCCGCGATCCAGGGCATGGGCAACTCGAACGGCTTCGATTTCTTCCTGCAGGACGTGGGCGGGAAGGGCCATGCCGCGCTGATCGCGGCGCGCAACCAGCTCCTCGGCCTCGCGGCCCGGGACCCGTCGCTGACCAGCACCCGCCCGAACGGCCAGGAGGATACGCCGCAATTCTCCGTCGACGTGGACCAGGAGCGCGCCAGCGCCCTCGGCCTCGCGATGTCGGACATCAACGCCACGCTCTCCACCGCCTGGGGCAGCTCTTACATCGATGATTTCATCGACCGCGGCCGGGTGAAGCCGGTCTACCTGCAGTCCGATGCCGAGGGGCGGATGCAGCCCGACGACCTCGACAAATGGCACGTGCGCAACGCGGATGGCGAGATGGTGCCCTTCTCCGCCTTCGCGGACGGAAGCTGGTCCGTCGGCTCGCCGCGGCTGGAACGCTACAACGGCTCCCCGGCCGTCGAGATCCAGGGCGCGGCGGCAAGCGGCGTGAGCTCGGGCGACGCGATGGACCGGATCGACGCGCTGGTGGGCCAGCTTCCCGGCGGCTTCGCCCATGAGTGGACCGGGCTCTCCTATCAGGAGCGCCTCTCGGGCGACCAGGCTATGGCGCTCTACGGCATCTCGGTGCTGGTGGTGTTCCTCTGCCTCGCCGCGCTCTACGAGAGCTGGACCATCCCGCTCGCGGTGATGCTGTCGGTGCCGATCGGCGTGCTGGGAGCGCTTGCGGCCGCCAGTCTCTTCGGTCAGAACAACGATGTGTATTTCAAGGTGGGGCTTCTGACGACCATCGGTCTCGCAGCCAAGAACGCCATCCTCATCGTGGAATTCGCCATCGCGCGGCTGGCGGCCGGGGAAGGGATGATCGAGGCGACGCTGGAGGCCGCACGGCAGCGGCTCCGGCCCATCCTGATGACTTCGATCGCCTTCATCCTCGGCGTCACGCCGCTCGCCATTGCCAGCGGAGCAGGCTCCGGTGCGCAGAACGCCATCGGGATCGGGGTCATGGGCGGCATGATCGCGGCCACGGTTCTCGGCGTGTTCTTCGTGCCCCTGCTCCTCGTCGCGGTGCTGCGCCTGTTCCGGCGCCGCCCGGCCCCCGACCAGGCCCCGAGCGCGGCGCCGGCCGGTTGAAACACGCCAAGACATGCGGCGCGCCGGGCCCCGGCGCGCCTGCCTCATCCTTTCGAGTGGACAAGATGATTTCCGTGAGCCCCGCACCCCTTTCCGTCGCCCGCCCCCGGCGGGCCGTGCTTCTCCTTCTCGCCTGCACCGCCCTTGCCGGCTGCGTGGTCGGCCCCGATTACGAGACCCCGAAGATCGACGTGCCGGACCGGTTCGGCGCCGACACCGCCACCACCCCGCGCCCGGCTGAACTGTCGCGCTGGTGGACCCGGATGGACGATCCGATGCTCGACGCGATGATTTCCGAGGCCGTGGAGGGCAACCTCGACGTGGCGAGCGCGAAGGCCGCGATCCGCGAGGCCCGCGCCACCCTGCGCCAGACCGGCGGCACGCTGGCGCCCCAGGTGGACGCCAGCACCTCCGCCACCCGCCAGGACGGCGGCTCCAACACCTCCGCCGGGCAGACCTCGAACTCGAACTTCCAGGCCGGGTTCGACGCGAGCTGGGAACTCGACCTCTTCGGCGCCAACCGCCGCAGCATCGAGGCGGCGCGCTACGGGCTCGACGCCGCGAACGAGGACCTGCGCGCCACGCTGCTCACCCTGGTGGGCGATGTCGCGACCTATTACGTGCAGGCGCGCGGCTTCCAGGCCCGCATCAAGCTGGCCGAGCGCACCGCCCGCTCGCAGCGCGAGACGGCCGCCCTCACCCGGGCGCAGTTCGAGGCCGGGGCCTCCTCCGCGCTCGACGTGGCGAATGCCACCGGGCAGGCCGCCAGCACCGAGGCCGCGATCCCCACGCTGCAGATCTCCTTCGCGGAATCCGTGCACCGGCTGAGCATCCTCACCGGCAAGCCGCCGGCGGCGCTGATGGGCCGGATGGCCGAGGACAAGCCGATCCCGGAGCCGCGCCTGCCGATGCCCGCCGGCGTGCCCGCCCAGGTGCTGATGGCCCGGCCGGACATCCGCGTCGCCGAGCGCCAGCTTGCCCAGTCCACCGCGCTGATCGGCGTGGCCGAGGCGGCGCGCTGGCCTGACGTGAGCCTCTCGGGCACCATCTCCACCTCCGCATCGACCTTCGGAAACCTGTTCGAGGCCTCCTCGATCGCCTGGTCCGTCGGGCCGTCGCTCAGCGTGCCGATCTTCAACGGCGGGCAGCTGAAGGCCGGGGTCGAGATCGCGCAGGCGCAGCGCGACCAGTCCTACATCGCCTTCCGTTCCAGCATCCTCACCGCGCTGGAGGACGTGGAGAACTCCCTCTTCGGCCTCACCCGCGAGCAGGAGCGTTACGACAAGCTCGACACCTCGGCCCGGGCCTACCGCCGCGCCGCCGCGCTGTCGCGCTCGCTCTACCAGACCGGGTCCTCGAGCTTCCTCGACGTGCTGGACGCCGAGCGCTCGCTCTACTCCGCCGAGGACACGCTGCTGCAGAGCCAGATCAACATCGCCACCTACTACATCGCGCTCAACAAGGCGCTGGGCGGCGGATGGGACGGGCAGATCGATTCGACCCGCCCGGAGATCGTGGACACCTACTCCGGCCCGCGCCTCGCCTATCAGCCCTGAGGACCCTGTCTCGTGACGATTGAAACCCTCCCGGCCCTGCGCGCCGGTCGGCTGACCGTCGTGCTGGGCGCGCTGACCGCCTTCGCGCCCTTCGCGACCGACATGTACCTCTCCGGCTTCCCCGCGATCGAGGAGAGTTTCGGCACCGGTGCGGGGGAGGTTCAGTTCAGCCTGTCGGTGTTCTTCCTCGGGGTGGCGATCGGCCAGCTCATCTACGGGCCGGTGATCGACCGTTTCGGGCGCAAGCTGCCGCTGTGCTGCGGCGTGGCGCTGTTCTCGGTCGTCTCGCTGGGGCTGGCGGCGGCGCCGGACATCGGCAGCTTCCTCGCCGGGCGCTTCCTGCAGGCGCTCGGCGGCTGCGCCGGGATGATCGTGAGCCGGGCGATCATCGCGGACCTGTTCGGCGCGCAGGACTCCGCCCGCGTGCTCTCCATGATGATGCTGGTGCAGGGCCTCGGCCCGGTGCTCGCGCCCATCGCCGGGGGCTACCTGCTGGCCTTCGCCGGCTGGCGGTCGATCTTCGTGGCGCTGGCGCTCTTCGGGGCGGCCTGCCTCGTCGCGGCGTTGCGGGTGGTGCCGGAAACCCTGCCGCCGGAGAGGCGCAGGAAGGCCGGCCCGGGGGAGATCCTGCGCACCTTCCGCGCCCTGCTCACCCGGCGCGCGCTGATCGTGCCGGCGCTGGCCAGCGCGCTCGCCTTCGGGGCGCTGTTCTCCTACATCTCCGGGTCTCCCTTCGTTTTCATCGATTTGCACGGGGTGGACCCGCAGGTCTACAAGTGGCTCTTCGGCCTGAACGCCCTGGGGATGATCCTCGCCTCGCAGGTCAACCGCCTGCTGCTGCGGCGCCTGCGGGCGGAGCGGATCTTCCTCGGGGCGATCGGCATGAACATCCTCTGCGGCCTGGCGCTGCTGGCGCTCTCGGGCACGGCGCCGCTGGCGGTGATGATGGTGCCGCTGTGGCTGTGCATCTCCACCATTCCGCTGATCGCGGCCAACGGCATGGCCATCGCGATGTCCCACAGTGGCCGGCACGGCGGCTCCGCCTCCTCGATCATCGGGGTGCTGCAGTTCGGCCTCGCGGCGCTGTTCAGCGCCCTTGTCGGCATCCTGCACAACGACACCGCCTTCCCGATGTCGGGCTGCATCCTCGCGGCCGGCGTGTCGGCGGGGCTGGTGCTGGTGATCGGGCGCTTCGGCCGCGCCTGAACCCTCCCGGGCGGCGCGGTGCACGTCCCGCGACAGTGCGGCGCGCCCGGGGGGAGCCAATCAATCAATCGGTTTAACGTCTTGACGCGCCGACAGGTCTCGGCCGATGCTTGAACCATGCGGCGTGCCGGGAAGGCCCGCCGGAATTTCCGCTTTTGCAACAACAGTTTTTTGGCTTCCGTGATTCGCGAATTTCACGTCCCTGAAGTCGCGTCATCACATCCGATATTCAGAGCGTCGCGTGACCGGGTGTTTCTGTGAATATTCCCCTATTCAAAAGATCCGGAAAATGAACAGTGATTGCAGAAGATTTATCCTTCGGCGATGGCGCGGATAGTGATGTCTGCGTGATCGGGGCCGGCCCCGTGGGGCTGGCCGTGGCCCTCACCCTCGCGCGGGGCGGACGCCGGGTCCTCGTGCTGGAGGCCGGCGGCGCAACGGCCGGCAGCCGGAGCGGCGGGCCGTTCGACCTCGACGTCGTGAACCCCGCCACGCATGGCAGCGGTGCGATGGTGTCCCGTCAGGGCCTCGGCGGCACCGCCACGGCCTGGGGCGGCGCCTGCACGCCAATGGCCGAGGGCGACCTCGCGGCCTGGCCGCGGCTCTCGCTGCCCGGCGCGCCCGCCCGTTTCGATGAGCTGAGCGGCTGGCACGCGGCGGCCGGTGAGATCCTCGGCGTTCACGGCGCGTTCGAGAGCCAGGGCCCGGAGGACGACCACGGCGCCGAGGTGCTGACCCATCAGCTCATCCGCCATTGCCGGGTGGCGGACACCGCGGCCCTGCACCATGAGGAGATCGCGCGCAGCCCCACGCTGCGCATCAGCCTCGACACGCGGGTGAGCGGGCTGGATTTCGCGCCGGGCAGCGGCGCGGTCACCAGCCTGGAGGTGATCCGCGGCACGGAGCGGCACATCCTGCGGCCGAAACGCATCGTGCTGGCCTGCGGCGGCGTGCAGGCGACACGGCTGCTGCTGCTGATCCGCCGGGTGCATCCGGGCTTCCTGGGTGGCGAGGGCGGGCCGCTGGGGCGCTACTACATGGGCCATCTCTCCGGGGCCGCGGCGCGGGTGCAGTTCCGGCGGCCGGACATGGCGCGGCACTTCCTGGTCCGGCCGACGCCGGACGGGGCCTCCGCCCGGCACAGTTTCGTCCTCGCGCCCTGGCTGCGGCGCCGGGAGGGGCTGCAGGACGCCTATTTCGCCCTGATGAACGTGCCGCTGGATGATCCGTTCTACCTGAGCGGCGCGCTCTCGGCGGTGCATCTCGCGCTGGCGCTGCGCCACCGCACGCCGGAGTACATGCTGCAGTATCACCCGGGGCATCGCATCACGCCCTTCGCCTTCGGCCTGCAGGCGCGGCGCCACCTCGGCAACGTGCTGTGCGAGCCGCTTGCCACGGTCGCCGGGCTGGTCCGGATCGCGCGGATGCGGATGGCGGTGCAGGGGCGCCACCCGTTCTTCCAGTTCTACAATCCCCACGGCGTCTACGCCCTGCGCTACCACGCCGAGCAGGCGCCGGACCCGCAGAGCCGCATCACCCTCTCCGCCCGGCGCGACGCGGACGGTGTTCCGCTGGCGCGGGTGGACCTGCGCTTCGCGGCGGGGGATGTGGACTCGGTCCTGCGCTCGCACCTGGCGCTGGCCAGCTGGATGCGCGCCTCCGGGCTGGGCGAGGTGACCTGGCATCATCCGGAGCCGCAGCGCGCCGCGCAGGTGCTGGCGCAGGCCTCGGACGGCTATCACCAGATCGGCTCCACCCGGATGTCCCACAGCGCCCGCACCGGGGTGGTGGACCGGAACCTGCGGGTGCATGGCGTGGCCAATCTCTTCGTGGCGGGGCCCTCGGTGCTGCCCGCGAGCGGGCGCTTTCACCCCACCTTCCCGGCCGTGGCGCTGGGGGTGCGCCTCGCGCATCACCTCATGGCGCCGGCCGAGACGCGCCCGCGCACCCGCGCGCGAAGGCCCGCCCCGGTGCCGATGGCCCGCGGCCCGGCCGCCTCGGGGTGAGAAGGGGCCGCCGGGCAGCGGGGCCGTGCCGCCGCGGGCCGTGATCTTGCGCTCTGCCGCCCGGAGCCGGAGCGCCCGGCGCCGTGCCTGGTCTGTCACACCGCGCCCGGCTGCGGCAGCGGCGGGCCGCGTGTGAACTCACCGGCCCGTGTCGGCACCATCGGGGCCGCCTCCGGCCTTACCGGGCTGGCGTCGGGCCCGGGTGGCGCCCCGGCCGGTGCCCGTGGTCAGGGGGGAGCTGCCGATGGCGCGGCCGCCTGCGCAGCGTTGCGGGAGGGCGATGGGAGCGGGGGGCCGCGGTGCCGCGCCCCGGGGAAGGAGGCACCCGCCGTGGGGCGGGTGCGGGGGTCACTCGGCGCTCACCATCGGGCCTGCGCCGGGTGCCGGGTCCGCGGCGGCGCCGCGGATCAGCCAGACCAGCGCGCCGAGAAACAGCACCTCGATCACGATGAAGGCGACGAAGGCCGTGGTGAAGCTGCCGCCGGAGCGGTGGATGATCAGCCCCATCAGGGCCGGGGCCACCGCGCTCGACAGGATGCCGAAGATCTCCGCATAGCCCACCGCCGCAGGGGCGATCCCGGCCGCGAAGCGCTCGCTCATCAGCGAGAAGATCGCCCCGCCGCCGATCACGGCGATGCCGCTCACCGCCGCCAGTGCCAGCATGGCGCCGAAGCTCACCTGCATGTCCATGCTCAGGGTGAAGCCGATCGCCACCAGCACCGCCATCACCGCGCTGGCGATGATCATCCCCGGCTTCGACATGCGGTCGGCCATCAGGCCGCCGATGACGAGGAACACCACCTGCGACAGGCCCATCAGCATGCCGATCAGCCCGGCGTCCTCCACCGGCATGGCCTGGGTGGTGATCCAGCCGGGGATCACCCATGTGGCGGTTCCGGCAATGGCGAAGGTGCAGGCAGCGATGCCGAACCCGCCCACGTAGAGCCAGCGGCTGCGGAAGATCGGCAGCAGCGGCGCGCTGTGCGGGTCGGCCGGCGCGGGGGCGGTGTCCCAGCGGAAGCCGCGGTAGCCGATCTCCTCCGGCGTGTTGCGCGCCAGCAGCAGGTCCAGCACCGCGATGATCAGGGTTCCGGCCGCCAGCACGCCGAAGAACACCCGCCAGTTCGTGGCCAGTGTGAGCGGCACGCCGAGCGCGAAGACCAGGGTGATCGCCAGGCTGTAGGCCGCCAGGATCAGCCCGACCATGAACCCGTGGCGGCGCTGCGGGAACCAGCCGAAAATGAGCTTCATGTTGCCCAGGAAGATCGCGGCGTCGAAGAAGCCGATGATCAGCCGCAGCAGCAGGAGCTGGGCATAGCTTTCCACGAACACCTGCAGCACCATGCCGATGCCGGTGCCCAGCAGGCCGACCAGCAGCATGCGCCGCGCCGTCATCCCGCGGGAGAGCCAGGACCAGCCGACCATGCCGATCCCGTAGGTGAGCGCGAAGATGCCCTGCGCGGTGCCGGCCTGCTCCTCGTTCAGGCCCAGGTCGGGCGAGATGAACGGGATGACGGCCGCGAGACCGTACCAGTCCGCGGCGAGGAAGAGTTCACAGGCGAGCGCGAGGATCAGCATGCCCCATTGCCAGGAGCTGATGCGGTCTCGGTCCGCCTGGGGGAGAGTGTCCCATGTCATGATGTGAGGTCCCTGTCGGAATGGCGGGGGGCCGCTTTCTGGCGCGGTCTCTCCCCGGAATGGAGGTGCACTGGCTGCCGCGCGGGAAGCCGCGCGCGGGGCGGGGCGCCCGGGCGGGGCGCGGGAAGCTGCGGCGGCGCCCGGGAGCGGGGCGACGCCACGGGTCAGGGGCCGGGATCAGGCCGCCGGGGGCGGCAGGAACTCCAGCTCGTACTGCGAGGCGATGCGCACCACTTCGGCAGGCTCGCTCTGGTTGTGCATCAGCTTGAAGGCGTCGAGCAGGCCCCGGGTCGGGGTGACCCAGAACAGGCAGGTCACGTCGGCGCCCGAGCGGTTGAAGATCCCGTGCGGAACGTTCCTGGGCAGGCGGGCGAGGCTGCCCGGGCCGGCCTGGAACTCGGTGCCGTCGAGCCAGAAGGTGAGCGTGCCGGTGAGCACGTAGACGAACTCCTCCTGGGTGAAGTGGATGTGCGGCGGCACGAAGGTCCCGTCAGGGAAATGCGCGTGCCAGGACATGGAATCCTCGGAAACCTGCTTGAGCGTGTAGGTCTGTCCGAGGATGTTCCAGACGGTCTGGTCGAAGGCCTCGTCGGGGCCGGTGATACCGGCGGGCATGGGGGTCATTGTCAGGTCCTTTCAGGCGGTCGGTGAACGGGGGGCGGCGCGGCGCCGGCGGTCCGGACGTGCCGGCGGGACGCCCTGCCGGCCCGGTGGCCGGCTTCCGGGCATGCCGGGCAAGGGGCCGCTCTCCGCACGGGCCGGCCGGGACGCCGGCACCGGGGGCATGCCGGCGCGCGGGGCGGGACGCGGGGGCGCGGCCGGGCCGGTGGGGCGTGTCAGGCTGCGCCCGGCGCGGTTCATCGCGCGGCCAGGAAATCGGCCACGCGCGCGGCGGTCTCGGGCTTTTCCTCGAAGACCAGATGCCCCGCGCCGGGCACCAGCAGGGTCTGCGCGTCCGGCAGGCCGGCGGTCCAGGCGGGGGCCTGGGCGGCGGGGATCATCCGGTCCTCCGCGCCCCAGACCAGCAGCACCGGCATGGTGAGCCGCCGGCGCCAGCGCGCCAGCCGGGCGGAGCCGCCGGGCGCCGCGGCAACCAGCCGGCCGAGGGCGCCCATCTCGCGGCCCAGCCGGGCGCCGAACTCCGGGTCCGGCCCGTCGGGGAAATAGCGCAGCGCCACCGCGGGGTCATGGGCAAGGTAGCCCGGCACCTCCGCCGGCCCCACGCCGGAGAGATCGGCCGGAGGCGCCCCGGCCACGCCCAGCCCGGCGGGCGCGGCCAGCACGAGGGCGCGGATGCGCGCCGGCTGGCGCAGGGCGATTTCCGCTGCCATCCAGCCGCCGACCGAGAACCCGGCCAGCGCCGGCGCGTCAAGCTCCAGCGCGTCGAGAAAGGCGAGGTAGTGCAGCACGTAATCCTCGATGGCGCCTGCCTCGGGGTCATCCGCGCTCTCGCCGAACCCGGGGTGGAAGGGCAGGATCACCCGGTGCGAGGCCGTCCAGGCCCGGGCCATCTCGAAGCCGGTGAAGGTGCCGGTGCCGTGCAGGAACACCAGCGGCGGCCCGTCGCCCGCCTCGTGCCAGACAGTGTCGATCCCGCCGATCACCCGGCTGTGGCGAGTGAACCCGGCGAGCCCGGGGAGCGGGGGCGTGGAGCGGTCAGTCATCTGCGGAACCTCGGGGTCTGGGGCGCCGGGCGCCCGGGAAGCGGGGCGCGCCCGGTGCGGGAAGGCAGGGCTGCGGGCCGGGGAGATGCCGGTGGCCTCCCGGCGCTCCGGAGCGCCGCAGGGCATCGCGTACCGGGGGCCGCGACCGGACACCGGCCGCTCCGGGCAGGGGGATTGCACGGGAGGCCCCCCGCGCGCGCCCCGACGACTCCGTGCGTGGCCCCGCCGGCGCGCCCCGGCAGGGTAGCGTGCCGGTTGGCCCGACGGGTGCGGTTCGCCGGCAGCCCGGGACGGCGCGGCCACCGGCCCGCCGAGCGGCGCATCCCGGCGGGCGGGAGCCTGCGCGGCGTGGCCCGGGTGCGCGGGGCGGAGCGACGGGTCACGCCGCGGCCTCAGCCGGCAATGCCGAACACGGTCCAGGGCGCGTCGGGCGGCGCGATGCCGAGCAGGCCGCGGCCGCATTCCTCCACCATCTGGTCCGCCATCAGCACGTGCTGGGTGCCGGCGTGGATGTCGCGCCAGCTCCGCTGCAGCACTGTGTCGCGCAGGCCGGCGCCCCGGGCCTGGCGATAGGCGAAGGTGCCGGTCTCCGACACCACGTCATGGATGTGGCGCAGGGCCAGCTTCACGAGGGTGAGCTGGTCCTGGCTGTGGGTCTCGCCGCGGGCATTGGTGTCGGAGATGTCCTGCCAGGCCTCGTGGGCGAAGGCGGTGGCGGCGCGGTAGCGGGCCTCCGCCTGGGCGTACTGGAAGCGGAACGAGGCGCTGTCGGAGGATTTCCCGAAAGCATCCACCCGGGCCACGATGACCTTCTTCAGCTCGTCCAGCGCGCGCCGGCCGACACCGATTGCCCAGCTCGTATGCGCCAGCGCGCTGAACCCGGCGAGGCCGAGCGCCCCCTGCGGCCCGCCGCGCAGCGGGGCGGAGATGTCGAAGTCATAGGCCATGCAGGCCGGCAGGAACAGCTCGTCCATCCCGTCCAGCACATAGTCGTAGCTGCCCGTGGCGCGCAGGCCCAGAACGTCCCAGTTGCCCAGCAGTCTGATCGTCTCGCGCGGGTGATGGCAGACGATGATCTTCGGCTGGCCGGCCTCGCCGAACTGCATGTTGCCGTCCTGGTCGGTGACGAAGCAGCCGGAATGCACCCATTCCGCGTGGTGGATGCCCGAGCCGTAGGACCAGTTCCCCTTGATCATCCAGCCGCCCTCGACCGGCCGGGCATAGCCGCGCGGCACGCCGTTGCCGGAGATGGTGATGTCCGGGCCCTTCGCGAACACGGTGTCCACCCCCTCCTGGTCGATGTAGATCGACATGGTGGTGCCCTCCATGTTCGAGCCCATCATGCACCAGGCGGCGGAGCCATGCGCGTAGGCGATGCGCTCGGCCAGGCGCATGGCGTCGATCGGCAGCAGCTCGGCGCCGCCCACCACGCGCGGGTAGAGCATGGTGTAGAGCCCGGCGGCGCGCATGGCGGCCACCACGTCGTCGGTGAGATGGCCCTGGGCCTCGGCCTCCGCCGCCCGGCTCTCGATCAGCGGCAGGATGCCGTCGAGGCGGGCGTGGAAGGCGGCCGGGCTGAGGTCGTCTGCCGCGGCGGCGGGGGTGGCGAACATGGTGGTCATGGTGAGTCCTCGTGAGTCTGCGAACTGTCCTCCGGGCGCCGTGCCGGCCGGCAGGACCCGGGAAACTGCCGCAAGGATGGGCAATGGGGAGCGCCTCGTGCGAAGGAACGCGGCGCCGTCACCGCCCATGCTTCCCCGGAGGGCAGTTTCCGGCAATCCCCGCAAACGGGGGGATTGCCAAGCCCCGCAATGTGGCGAATAATTTTCGAAAATGCGGTCTGCCCGGAGACCGGATGCCCCCGTGCTGCCCGACATCGCTGCGCCGCCGCCCGTGGCCGCGCGCGCTGGCTCGCAGTCGAACGGAGCGGGGGTGGCGGGATCGGGCGCGGGCCGGGCGCAGGGGGTGTTGCAATGAGGGTGTTGCAATGAACGCGGGCGGCCTCGGGGCCGGCCCGGAGACCGGCCTTGCACAGGGGGTGCTGGCCGTTGCCTCGGCGCGCTCGCCCGAGCGGCTGGGCCACGCGGTGCTGGAGGCGCTGGGCGGACCGGACTGCCCGCTGGCCCTCGGCCTCTACCTCGATGACCCGGCCCAGCCCCGGCTGGTGTTCTCCGCCCGGGCGCCGCAGCGCTTTCTGCGCGAATATGACGACGAGCTCAGCGCCAGCGACCCGGTGATCGGCGCGATGCGCGACGCGCCGCGGGTGATCGACGGCGCCGTTCTGGTCGGCGCAAGCCACTGGCGCCGCAGTCCGTTTCGCGACCACTTGTTCCGCTGGGGCTTCACCCAGAGCCTGTGCGGCCCGCTCTGCGTGGGCGACAGGCTGGTGGGGGTGCTCTACGCCGCATCCCACGAGGGCCGGGTACGGCAGGACGGGCTGCGCGACCGGGTGGGGCTGATCTGCCGGGCCGGCTCGCTCGCGCTCACAACCATGGCCGAAACCGGCCGGCTGGAGCCGCCCCCGGTGCGCCGGCCCC
Organism: Paroceanicella profunda; assembly: GCF_005887635.2. GTDB lineage: Bacteria > Pseudomonadota > Alphaproteobacteria > Rhodobacterales > Rhodobacteraceae > Paroceanicella > Paroceanicella profunda. The sequence continues at coordinate 1,475,016 of NZ_CP040818.1, forward strand.
TGGGCACCGCCGGCCTGCCGCCCCGCTCCGCCGAGGTGGCCACGCGGCTCTGCGCCGGGGGATCCAACAAGCAGATCGCCCGCGACATGCAGATTTCCGAACATACGGTGAAGGAACACGTGGCCAACCTGTGCCGCCGTTTCGGCGCGCGCAACCGCACCGATCTGGTCGGCTGCCTGCTGCGCGACCCGGGCGAGGCGCTGCCCCGCGCCTGAGCCCACAATGCGGGCACCCCGTCGGGAGCGGCCTGCGAACCCCGGGTGAACCGGCGGGGGGATGGTCGCCGGACGGCCGGGCGCGGGAGGTTCGAGTGACCGGATGCGTTTCGGCGAGGCCGCGATCACCGAAGACCAGCGGAGCCGGACCGGACGGCCCTTGCCACCGGAACGGCCCCGGGCCGGACCTCCCGCAGGCGCTGCGCGACCTGCGTGTCCGGCGGGGGGGTGGCGTGCCGGAGGAACAGGCGCCAGCCGCGTCCGCCGCTGGCCCCATGCGAACTGCTCCGGCGCGCCGATGGCGGGCCGGTGCTCGCGCGTGGTGGCGCGACCGACAGGGCTGTGCTTGTGATCACAGGGGGCGCCGCGCCTGTGATCACGCCTCGGGCGGCGGGAGGAGGAAGTCGAAGTCGCAGCCTTCCTCGGCCTGCAGCACCGAGCGGGCGTAGAGCGCGCGGTATCCGCGCCGGGGCCGGGGAGGCGGCGCGATTGCGGCCAGGCGGCGGTCGATCTCCTCCTGCGGCACCAGCAGATCGATGCGCTTCTCGGCCACGGACAGGCGGATGCGGTCGCCGTTGCGCACGGCGGCGAGCGGGCCGCCCACCCCGGCTTCCGGCGAGACATGCAGCACGATGGTGCCGAAGGCGGTGCCGGACATGCGCGCATCGGAGATCCGCACCATGTCCTTCACCCCCTGCTGCGCCAGCTTGCGCGGGATGGGCAGGTAGCCTGCCTCCGGCATGCCCGTGGCCACCGGCCCGGCGTTCTTCAGCACCAGGATGTCCCCGGCCGCCACGTCGAGGTCCGGCGCGTCAATGCGCGTCGCGAGGTCTTCCAGCCCGTCGAACACCACCGCGCGGCCCTCCGTCTCGAACAGCGCCGGCGTGGCCGCCGCGCGCTTGAAGATGGCCCCGTTCGGCGCCAGGGAGCCCCGGAGCGCGATCAGCCCGCCCAGCGGCGAGACCGGGTCCTGCGCCGGGCGGATGAAGGCGCGGTCCACCCAGGCGGGCGGCGCGGAGAGCAGGTCGCCGAGGCTGCGGCCCTCCACCGTCCGCGTGTCGAGGTGCAGCAGCGGGCGCAGCTCGTGCAGCACCGCCTCGATGCCGCCGGCGGCGTGCAGGTCCTCCATGTAGCCCTCGCCCACGGGCTTGAGGTTCACGATGGTGGGGGTCTCGTCGGAGATCGCGTTGAGCCGGGCCTGCGATATGCGGATGCCGGCGCGCCCGGCGATGGCGGTGAGGTGGAGGATGGCATTGGTCGAACCGCCGATGGCCATCAGCCCGCGCAGGGCGTTCTCCACCGATTTCGCGGTGACGATCTCGCGCGGGGCGATCGGGGTGCGGATCAGCTCCACCGCCACCTCGCCGCAGCGCTCCGCCATGGCCAGCCGGGCGGAATCCACCGCCGGGATCGTCGCCGAGCCGGGCAGTGCCACACCGAGGATCTCCGCGATGGCGGCCATGGTCGAGGCGGTGCCCATCACCGAGCAGGTGCCGGCGGTGGCCGCGAGCCGGGTCTCGATCGCGCCGATCTCCTCACTGTCCAGCGTGCCGGCGCGGAACTGGCCCCAGTAGCGCCGGCAGTCGGTGCAGGCGCCCACCCGCTCGCCCCGGTGGCGCGAGGTCGACATCGGCCCGGTGACCAGCTGCACGAAGGGCCGTCCGGCGGAGACCGCGCCCATCAGCTGGGCCGGCACGGTCTTGTCGCAGCCGCCGATCAGCACCACCGCATCCATCGGCTGGGCGCGGATCATCTCCTCCGTGTCCATCGACATCAGGTTGCGGAACATCATCGAGGTGGGGTTCAGGTTCACCTCGCCCAGCGAGATGGTGGGGAAGGCCCGGGGCAGGGCGCCCGCCGCCAGCACCCCGCGGGACACGGCCTCGGCAAGTTCGGGCATGTAGCGGTGGCAGTTGTTGAAATCCGATCGGGTCGTAGCGATGCCGACGATGGGCTTCTCCAGCATCTTCTCGGAGAGGCCGGTGGAGCGGGCGAAGCCACGGCGCAGGTAGCGAGAGAAGCCGGTGTCGCCGTAATCGGTCAGGCCGATGTCATAGCCGTGCGGGGGCGTGCGGTCCGTCATGTGGTCCTCCGTCGCGCGGGAGCCGGGTTGCGCGTGCCCCCGGAGAGGCCCTGTTTCCCCCCGTGCTGCCCGCTTGACGTCGCGGCGCGGCTCCCCTCTTGTATACGCAGGTCGCCAGGAGGAGCCCAGCCGTGAAGAACCTCAGCCCCGTCAACTACATATCCCCGGAGATCCACGCCTCGGACGTGCGCCGCATCTTCTCGGAGAGCTGGCAGCTCATCGGGCCGTCCTCCCGGCTGGCGCAGCGGGGTGACTATATCGCCACCGAGATCGCGGGCAACAAGGTCTTCGTGGTGATGACCCGCGACGGGCTGCGCGCCTTCCGCAACGTGTGCCGGCACCGCGGCGCACGCCTGCTGCCGGAGGGCGCCGGGCGCTGTTCGACCATCCGTTGCCCCTACCACCAATGGGTGTGGGGCGAGGACGGGGCGCTGCTCAACGTGCCCTGGTGGGGCGACGACCCGGACTTCCGCATGGAGGACTGGGCGCTGGAGCAGATCGCCTTCAGCACCTGGCGTGGGCTGCTCTTCGTCGCCCTGGCGCCGCAGGGCACGCTGGAGGAGCAGCTGGGCGCGCTGATGGCCGAGCTGGCCGACGAGCCCATCGAGCGCTACCAGTGGGTGCGCGAGGAGCGGCTGGTCTTCGACGCGAACTGGAAGCTCTACACCGACAATTTCGTGGAGGGCTACCACATCCCCGGCATCCACCCGGCCTTTCACCGCGCCATCGAGTTCGACCGGTTCGAGACCGTGGCGCTCGACGGGCTGGTGCGGATGACCGCGCCGCCGCGCCCGGGGCTGTTCTACCGCGGCAAGTGGATGTGGATGTGGCCGAACTGGACCCTGTCGCTGTTCGAGGGCGGCATCAACACCTCGCGGATCAACCCGATCGACCACCGGCGCACCGAGCTGATCTACAACTTCTACTTCGAGGATGTCTCGCCCGAGGGCGCCGCCGCGCGTGAGAGCACCATCCAGGGCAATCTCGACGTGGTGCGGGAGGATTTCGAGGTCTGCCTCGAAACCCAGAAGAATTACGAGAGCGGCGGCTACCAGGCCGGCCCGCTCTCCCCGCGTCACGAGCAGGGCGTGGCCTATTTCCAGGAGAGACTGCGGCAGGTGGGCGCCGTCTGAGCACCGCCCGACGGCCCGGGCCCCGCATCCGCCGGCGGGCCCGACCGGCCCGGGGATCCTCTCCGGGGCCCCCGCCCGAGCGGGCGGCATCCGCTTCGCGCGGAGGCGCTGCCATGACCTTCCAGCCACCCCCGGTTCCGCGCCCGGGGCATCATCCGCTCATCGGAAGCCCCGCCCGCGCGGCGCCCGCCGGAGGGCCCGCGGTGCCGTGCATCGGAGAGGGCTGCTGCCGGATGAGAGGCTCGTCAGGTGATATTTTTCAGTGTGTTGGTGAACATATGGGGAACTTGCGGGGAATAACCCCCCCGGACCAGATGGTCCGCACGTGCCTCGGAAATACAGACCGATCACCGTGAGGTCGCCCGATTCGCCCGGAAGCACCGGATCCGGACAGGCGTACCCGGCAACACGGAAGGTCCCGCCGCAGGATTGGCGGCGGGACCTCCGGCAGGTTTGACAGAAGAGCCGGGCTTCGGCTTTCGGATCGCAGCAGGTCCGTTAGCGGACGATCACGGTCAGTTTCCCCGCCTCGTAGACGTTGGTCTCCTCTCCGATCTGCACGCCGGTTGCGAGAATGCGCCGACCGGGGGCAGTGCCGCCACACCGGCGACTGGTCCGCTCTCCGACACCGCCATCCGAGTAGGAAATGATCTGGGATGCCGGAAGCCGTCCCTCGATTTCCTCGAAAGTCGGTACCGCACCACACTTGTCGCCGATGTAGACGGTCAGGTGTTTCGTTTCACCCACCGCGATCACTTCTTGGTTCCGCCCCGCGCCGCCACCGGCGCACGCCGCCAGAAGAAGCGTTGAAAATACAAGGCCATGTTTGAATGTACGCATCTTTGATTCCACCTATACTAAAGGGTGAACCAAAATTCCGGATTATGTGGCTGCATGAAAGCAAATTCGCATCTCCTCCGGAAAAATGTCGCAGGATTTGTTTCCGGCTGAGTTTCGCCACATCCCCCGATGATACCCGGGCGGAAGTGAGGCGGGTGTATGTCGAATGACCTCCGCTCACGTCACCCCGCCCCACCGAGTGCTGCGGCGACCTTGGCGCGCAGCACGTCCTCGGAGGCGCGGAGCCGCTTCACCGCATCAGGGACGGAGCGTTTCACGTAGTCGACGGCGGTGTCGATCTGCGCGGCATGGGGCGGGGCCCCGGCCGGGGGCGGTGCCACGCCGACCCGGCGCAGTGCGAGCCGCACGCCGGTCATGATCGCGGCGTCGAGGGCGGCGCGGTGCCTTGCCTCGATGTCGAGGCCGAGGCGCTGTTTCGCGACCAGGGCCAGCCAGGCGACCAGCGCGGAGGCGAGCGTGCCGGCGAGCTCGAGCGCCACGGGGGCGAGGGTGTCGAGGAGGGTCTGCATGTCAGGATCCTTTCAGCCATGCGATGAGACGGGAGAGGACGGACGGCCGGGGCGCGGGCGGCTCCGGCTCCGGTTCAGGCTCCGCCGGCCCGGGGGCGACCAGCGCCAGGAGCTCGGGCACGGGCATGGCGCGGAGCACGCCCCGCAGGCGGCCGGACGTGTCGGCGCGCCAGACCGGCACCGGCGCCTCCGGGTAGCGGCCGGTGCGGAACAACTCGCGCTCGGCATCGCGGCGCGGGATGATCTCGGGCGGCTTGTGCCAGGTGTCGAAGGCGCGCGCCGCGCCCTGCCGGTCGCCGGCGTTGAGCCGCGTGACCAGGTGGGCGCGGTCGATGCCGCCGGTGTTGAAGTCGAAGGACACCAGCGCGTCGAACTCGTGCGGGGCGAGCGGCACCGGGACCGCCGCCAGCACCCGCGCCTCGCAAAGGGCGAGGTCGGCGCGGAAGGTCTCCACCGCCCGGCGCAGGGCGGCGTCGAGATCCGCCGGCATGCCGCGCGGCAGGGTGGCGGGGTCCGGCCCACCGGCGGAGGCGGTGTGGCCGATGCCGAAGGTCCAGACGCCGGCGCTGTCGCGGTAGGGCGCGGGCACAATGCCTTCGTGCGCGGCCAGGGCGGCCACGCCGTGCAGGGATGTTCTCATGCGGGGGATCTCCGGTGGAGGGCGGCGCGCCTAGCGGTTGCGCGCCTCGATGCTGGCCTTGAGCTCGCCGATGGCGGCGAGGATGTTGTCGAGCTTCTGGCGGTCGCCGGCGGCGGTGATCTCGGCGAGGCGCATGCGGTCGGCGAGCTGCTCGATGCGCCGGGTGCGCTCGGTGCCGGCGGTCTCCACCGCGCCGATCCGGGCATTCATCGTGGCGTAGGTGGCGGAGACCACGACGATCATCGTGCCGATGGAGATGAGATTGCCGACACTCACGGTGCGGTCGAGGCGCATGGGCTTCTCCTCCTCCTGCGCGGGGTCCTCCGGGACCGGGGCGGTCATGGGGGACACGGTCACGCGATGGCGGCGCCCTTCCGGCCGGTGACCCACTCGGCATAGCTCGCCACCTGCGCGAAGCTGGTGGGGTCGGCGCGCAGGTCGGTGCCGAGGGCGAGGCGCGCGGCGTAGGAGAGCGCCTGCGGCTCCGGCGCGCCGCCCAGCCAGCCCAGCTTGTCCATGCCCGGGAGCCCGGCGAGCCCGGTGTCGGTCCGCTCATGGAACCCGTTCGGCGCGTAGTGCCAGTAGCGGTCCCCCTCCCCGTCGGCCGTGACCGTGCCGCCCACCATGATCCAGGTGGCGCGGTTGTAGACGGCGGTGCTGGAGAAGTAGCCGTAGGCCCGGCCCTCGATGGCGGTGGGCACCTGCGGCGTGGCCGCGAACTCCAGCGCGGTGAAGGCGGGCGTGCCGGTGCCGATCATGATGCGCGGCCGGGCGCCGGCGGTGGAGAGCGGCATCATCGCGGTCTGTGCCGTCGCCCCGTTGCCGGCGAAGATCAGCAGGACGGTGAAGGCGAGGCAGGGCTGGGCGAGCACGATGTCCTGCATGTGGCTCGCGGCCAGCACCTTGATGCCCGGGAGGCCGCCGACACCGTCCTTGCTCCAGGTGATCGTGGAGCCCGCCGCCGGCAGCGAGGCGGGCGCCACGCCGGCCCGCGTCTCGTTCGCGACGAAGATGTCGGTGTCCCGGCGCACCACGCGGCCGTTGGTGAACTCCTCCCAGAGCAGCAGGGTGCCGCCGTAGCCCGCGAAGATGTCGGCGAAGTCCGGCGGGCCGGCGAAGCCGGTGGGGATGGCGGGCACGATGGGGATGCGTCGGAGCATGGTGTGTCCTTTCAGACCAGGCTGAGGGTGTCGGTGAAGGGGGCGAGCCAGCGGTGCACGGTGTTGCCGGTCCACTGCGAGACCATCGACCAGTCGGCGCGCACGTTGCCGCGCTGGCACCCCCGGCCGTCGCCCCAGGCCTCGGCCTGCGCCGAGTAGCGCACCACGAGGCTCGGGTCCGCCCCGGTGTCGAGCCCGGAGAGCGGCGCGGCCGGCTCCCAGATCAGCCGGCGCGGCTCGCAGCGCGGCGTCAGCGGCAGGCTCACGCCGTTGTGGAACAGCTCCAGCCCGGCCTGCGGGACCGGCAGGAAGGCCGCCTCGCTGCCCGGGATCGGGGCGTAGGTCTCCGTCTCCGCGTCATGGGCGCCGCCGACATAGTGGCGGTCGGTCACCGGCGGCGCGGGGTCGATGAGCACGTCATGCGCGCCGCGCACGTCGCAGACCACGGTGCCGCCCTCGATGCGCGCCGGGCCGAGCGAGGGCGCGTGCCAGCGCTCGCCCGCCAGCGCCTTCACCGCGCACATTTGGGCCAGCTCGCCGATCTCGGCGCAGGTCTCGCGGTGCATGTGCAGGGCGTCGCTCATGCGCATCCCGCTCGGCGCGGCCACGAACACGCCGTTGTCGCGGGCCATGCAATAGTCGACGCAGGCGCGGAAGATCGGGTTGTCCCCGCCGCTCGGGCCCATCATCGGGGCGATCATCAGCAGGAACGGGTCGAAGGTCTGGCCCGGGAGCTTCGCGCGGACCTCGGGGAAGAACAGGTCGTCGAAGTAGTGGTCGAGCGCGGCGGTGAACGCTTCCGGCGTGTCGCCCAGCCCGATGTTGCCGTGCCCGATGCAGAACAGGTGGAACATGTACCGCATCTCGATGCCGAAGTCGGCGAAGCGGGCGATGGCCGCGTCCATCTTCGTGAAGAAGTTCGCCCAGGGCGCGCCCACGGTCTCGGGCGCGCCGGTATTGCCGGCGTACATCACCTCCGGGTCGCTGGCCGGGTAGAGGTCCTGCACCGGGCAGCCGCCGCGCGCCTCGTTGTTGGCATAGATCGCCATGCTGCCGCCGGTGCGGGTGATGTGCTCGGCGAGGGAGCAGGCGAAGGGGCCGGTGACCGACTGGCTGGTGGGGTTGGTGTCCTCGCCCGGGGCGAAGTCGTCCGGGGTGGCGGTCATCACGATGCCGCCCCAGCCCCGGAAGCCGCGGCCGTCGTTCGTGGTGAACACCATCTCCGGGCGCGGCGCGCCGTCGAGGAAGCGGCCGTTCGAGGCGTTCCCGTCCATCCACGACTGCCCGGTGCCGCCGACCATCATCGCGTGGCGGCTCGGCATCATCATGTCGTAGCCGGCGGTGTGGATGTAGGAGGCGCCGAGGCTCTGGAACACGGTGTAGCCCGTTCCCGTGGAGGGCTGGCGCTTGGCGAAGCCGCTCTCCGCCACGATCTCGTCGTCACCGGCGACACCGCCGGCGGGGACATTCTGGTGCAGCACGCCGTCGGTATCGTAGTAGGCCGCCACGCTGCCGTCGCCGTAGAGCGCCTCCACGCGGGCCATCCAGAGGTTCTCCTCCTGGTCGCGCAGCGCGGTGGCGACCACGGCCCCGGTGCCCGCCTCCCGGCTCAGCGTCTCCACCAGCCGGCCGCCGGGATCGCGGAGCGCAGTGGCGCTGCCATCGGCGAACTGCACGGCCTCCGCGCCCTGCGCCACCAGGTCCCCGGTGAGCTCCGCGAGGGTCTGCCCGCTGCCGCCCGCGCGCGACAGGTGCACGAGGGAGCGCCCGTCGCCGTCCGTCATCTCCAGCGGAGCGCCCGCGCCATCCGCGTTCAGGATCCGCAGGTCGACCAGGTTCTCCCCGGTGCTGACCGCGCCGATCCGCAGCTCGGCCGAGGCCCGGGCCTCGCCTTCCTCCACCAGGCCCGCTTTCGTTGCCGCGATGTCGGTCCGTTCCCCGGCCGTCATGACCTTGAGGTCCGGGGTCTCCTCGATCTGACTGGTGTCCGCCGCGGGTCCGCCGTCGCTGACCTTGAGCTTGGTGTTGATTGTGGCCATCAGGATACCTCCACCGACATGGCGCCGGCTGCTGGGGCGGGGGAACGAAGGACGATGTAGTCGGCCGTGTGACCGGCGGCCGTGGTGACGGAGACCGTGGTGGACACCGGGTCCTCGTCGAAGCCGAACAGGCGATACAGGGACGGCGCCCCGAAGCTGGCCGGGTAGGCAAAATAAGCGTAGCCGCCCGCCGTGGCGATGCTCTCGAAGAGGGTCTTGTTGCTCTGCAGGCGGCTGCCGGAGAGGGTGATGATCCCGGCAGAATTGAGCGAGGAAGAGGCCGAGGCCCCCCAGAACACCCGGGGCTGGAAGGGCACCGTCACCGAGCGGCTGTCAGTCCGCCCCAGCGTGTCGGTGACCTGCACAGTATAGCTGGTGCCGGCCGTGATCGGCGCCGGGGCGACGTAGCTGGTTGCCGCGGCGGAGATCGCCGTGCCGTTCACGCTGACGGAGGCAATGCTGCCCTCGCCGGCATAGGTCCATGTGAGCGTCGGAGTGACGCTGGCGCCCAGCTCCTGCACCCCGGACGGCGTCACGGTGAGCGTGGCGATGGAGAGGGTCTCCAGCGCCGCCAGCCGCGCGGCAACCCCCGCCTGCGCCAGGGCGGCGAGATGCGCCTCCGTCACGTCCTGCCAGGAGAAGAAGGCGAGGCCGGTGGTGAGGTCCGATCCGTGGGTGCGCACCAGCGGCGTGCCGTAGCGGGTCGGGGCCGGCGGCAGGTAGTCCACGCCGGCGATGGACGCGTCCCGGCTGAGCAGCAGCTCCACCACCTGCAGCCCGGCCTCCGCCTGCGGGTTGCTCCATGTCGCGAGGGTCACGAGGGAGACGGCCGCCTTGGCGAGGTCGAGGTTCTGCCACAGCACCTCGACCGCATCGCCGTCCGGGTCCACCGAGTCGGAGAGCCGCTTGATCCCGATGCGCAGGCGATAGACCCGGCCGACCCGTTCCATCGCCAGCGCCCGGCGCCAGGCAATATCCCGCGCGTCCGCGACGCAGAGGATCGCGCCCAGCTCGGCATCCACCACGATCTCGCCGAACTGCAGCGGGCCGCGGCTGACCGGATCGCCGGTGCGCGTGGAGGAGAACTGCCCCGGCGCCTCGCCCGGCCGGGCAAGGTCGGTCACCCCGAAGGCGACCATCCGGCCGTCGAGCGCCGCGAGACCGGCCGCGGCGCCGTCGATGCGCGTCCCGAGCGCGGTGTCGGCCGCGGCGCGCGCCGCGGCCTCCGCCGGGATGGCGCCGGTCGCGGTGTCGATCCGCGCACCGAGACCGGTGTCCGCCGCGGCCCGGGCCGTGGCCTCGGCGCTGACCGCGGCGGCCCGGGTGGTGGCCTCGTCCGTCACGGCCGCCTCCCGCGCCGCGGTCTCCGCCGCGACGGCCGCGGCCGCCGCCGCCCCGGCATCGAGGAGCGCCGCTTCGAGGGCGGTGTCGGCCGCGCGGCGCGCGGCGGCCTCTGCCGCGGTGGCCGCGGCGGCGGTTTCCTGCGCCTCGTCGATCCTGCCCTGCAGGAGCGCGTCATTGTCGGCGCGATAGGTGTTCGCGTTGTCGATCCGCGTGTTGAGCGCGGCGACGGCATCGGCCCGGGCCGTGTTCGCGGCCGCGATGGTCGCCTGCAGCGTGGTGTGGGCCGCAGCGCGCGCCGCGGCTTCGGAGGCGATGGCGGCGGTGCGCGCCGCGGTCTCCGCCGCGATGGCCTCCAGCGCCTCGGCGATGTTCGCCCCGATCTCGGTGATGTCGCTGCGCGGCGTGCCGATCAGGCGGTAGGAGTCAGGCCCCTCGCCGAGGGACATGAGCATGACCACTTCCCCGGCGACGATATCGCCCGGATCCAGATCCGCGCTGCCGCGCTTGAGGATGACGGTCGATGTTCCGTTCACATAGTTCGCGCCATCGTAGCGCCGGATCCGGATGTACGTCCCGCCGCCCACGTTGGTGTGCGCGGCGACGAACAGGTAATGCCCGCGCAACGGCATCGCATCGAGCGTGAACGTCGCCGGGATATCGTAGACCAGCGAGTTGGGCCCGCCCTGCGGGTTGATCAGCCGGTAGGTCAGCGTGGCTTCGATCGCGGAGGCACGGCCGGCGAGATCCGCGGCCGCGACCGCATCGGCGTTCACGGCGATGATCGCCGCGCGGATCGCGTCCAGCCCGGCGATGAAGGGCACCTGGTCGACAGGCGCGCCGTCCTGCACGAGATCCGCGCCGCTCGGGATGCCCGATACGTCTGCCATGTCTTACCTCTTGTGATGGTTCGGAAGGGGCGCTCGCGCGCCTCAGTCGCCGCCGCCGGTGGTGACGGTGACGCGGATCCGGGCGGAGGCGCCGGAGAGATCGCCGAGGGCGTTCCGCGCCCGGGCGGTGTAGCTGTAGACGCCCGCGCCGAGGGCCTCGCTGAAGGTCACCCGGTCGCCCGGCGCGGCCGTGATCTCCTCGAGGAGCCCGGAGCCCACCCGGTAGATGTTGAGCCCGGCCGCGTTGGGCGGCACGATGAAGCTCACCGCCGCGGTGCCTGCGCCGCCATGCTCATCGCGCCCGCCATAGGGCGGCGAGAGGGTGGCGGCCTCGGGCGTCACGGTGACGGCGCCGGTGTTCGCCCAGGGCGAGGCGCCCACGTCCGACACCGCGCGGGCGCCGGTCTCGTAGGTAAAGCCCAGCGTGGCCGGCAGGATCACCTCCAGCACGCCGCCCTCGAACTCCACCGCCTCCACCTCGAGGACCACGCGCCAGCGCCCGCCCAGCTCACGCTGGCGGATCTGGTAATGGTCCACGAAGGGCGCGGGGCTGGCGGTGAGCTGCAGCGCGAGCACCGGGTCGTCGATGGCCGTGCCCCCGGTCTCCACCTTGCGGAACACCGGCGCCGCGGCGACGCCCGGCGGCGAGACGGTGATGTCCACCTGCCCGGCGCTTTCGCTCACCGTGTAGGGCATCTCGTCGGTGGCCGGGGTCCAGTCGAACACCTCCTCGCCGGTCTCCGCCAGCTCCAGCCCCACCACCAGCATCGCCGAGCCCTGGTCGTTGCGGATCACCTGCGGGCGCTTGGAGAGCACCTCGTAGACGCCGTCCGCGATGCCGAAGTCCGGGATGGCGAGGGTGACGAAGTCCCCCACCCGCACCCGCATGGCCGAGGCCGGGAACAGCGCGTCGGAGAAGCGCGCCTGCCGCAGGCTCGCGCGCTGCGCGATCTGCTGCAGCCGCTCCACCTGCCGCCAGTCGGTGACCAGCGGGAACTCCAGCCGGTCGCGGTCATCGCCCGCGCCGGTCACATACTCGGGCACCTGGTCGGCGACGAAGCCGAGGTCCGCCGAGATGAAGGTCGAGCTGACCCCGGAGGCGCGCGCATAGGCCGGGCCCTGCTCGGTGAACTCGAAGCTGTCGCCCAGCGGGGTGGTGAGGGTCACCACCGGGGCGCGCCAGCGCGCCACCCGCAGCCGGTGCACCCCGCCGTCGCGCGAGAGCCGGCCGCCGCAGGCGGTGAGCACCGGGTCGAGCAGCGCGTATTCCCGGGTCTCGAGGGTGACGACACCGTTCACGCGGTATTCGCGCCCGGGGGTCTCGCACTCCTCCGCCGCCTCGGCGAAGCTCGCCCGGTCCACCAGGAAGGCGGCGCGCCCCAGCGCGCGCGGGTGGCGCAGCAGGTCGAGCGTGACCAGCGCCGCGTTGTCCGACCAGCCCCAGGTGGCGGCGTCGTCGGGGTCCTGCGCCGGGTCGCGGGGATCGTGGAGGCGCGACCAGTAGCCGAACACCCGGAGGGCCGGGAAGCGGCCCTTCCAGAGCCGCGAGGCGGTGGTGGCCCCGCCGTAGCGCAGGCGCACGAACATCAGCGTCATGCCGGCCCAGACATCCGTCGCCGCGATGGCGTCGGGGATCTCCGCGCGCCACTGCGCCGGCGGGCCGGTGTGGTCGCCGCGCGAGAACCACACCTTGATCGGCCCGTCGCCGTCCTGCGCGCCGTACTTGCCGGTGGCGACCAGCCCGCCCGCGTCGAAGTCATAGGGGTCCGCCCCGCCGGCGGCGCCGAGGGTCTGCACCTCGTCGTTCACCTTGAGCACGAAGCCGCCCTCGGAGGGCCGGGAGTTGAGCAGGTAGACCCCGTACCAGGTGGCGCCGTCGACATGCCGGAAGATCTGCACCGGCACCACGTCGCAGGCGCCATAGGCAAAGCGCAGGCTCGGGTTGGTGACCGCGGCCTCCGAGGAGACCCTGGTCTGCGGCACCAGCTGCGAGGGGGTCTCGGCCAGCGCCATCGCGGCCAGCCCGCCGGCGACCGAGATCCCCGCCGCCGCGATGGCGCCGTAGGCGACGGTCGCGCCGAGGATCGGGATCGTGCCCGGGATGAACACCGCCGCGGCGATGGCCGCAACGGAGGTGATGATCGGGACTGCCTTCGCCATCAGAACACCCGCCAGATCACATCGGGCGCCGGCACCGCGACCATGCCGCGCCCGCCCTTCGCCCACCACCGGCGCCCGTCGCTGATCGCGAGCGTGGCGCCGGCCCCGATGTCGCCCGGGCGGGCCTCCGACACCCGGGGCCAGCCCTGTTGCACCGCCACGCCGCCGATCAGCCCGGCGAGCCCGCCGGCCCCGGCCACCGCGCCCTCGGCCCGCTCGCGGTCATAGCCCGCGCGCCACAGCCCGGCCGGGTCCGGCAGGCCCAGGGCACAGAGCGCGTCGGCCACGGCGAGGCAGCAATCCGCCTCGCCCCAGGCGAAGCGGCGGGCGAACACCCGGGCCACCACGCGCTGCACCGCCTCGGGGGTGGGTGTCCCTGCCGCGCTCATTCCGCCACCCCCGGCCATTGCTGCGGATCCTTCGACATGTCGGTGAGCTTCCCCCAGCCGGTGTCCGCCGCGGTCGCGTCCTGCGGCACGTGGCGCTGGGAGATGCGCGAGGCCGGGCGCTCGCCGGTGGTGAGCGTGACCGCCACCTCCACGGTGAGCCCGTCAGCGGAGCGCGTCACCCCGATCTTCCGGCCGTCGAGATAGCCGTTGAAGGAGAACACCGGCGCCGGGATCGGCAGCCCGTCATCGCCCAGCAGCGTCCAGCCGAGCGCGGCCCGCCGCCCGGTCAGATCCTCGCGCCCCTGCGCCGCGAGGAAGGAGAGCGGCATGCCGCGCAGCCGGGCGGTGACGGTCTGCACCGCACCCGCGTCGCTGTCCTCCGGGTGCTCGATCTCGCCGAGCGCGCCGGAGCCGTGGAAGGTGCGGCCGCCCAGGGTGAGCGGCCCGAGCCCGGACCAGAGCAGCACCTCGCCATCCGGCCAGTCGAGATGCGCGAGCTGGATCACGTGATGGAACGGCCGGTCCAGCGCCGCGAGCAGCCCGGGCGCGTGGTCGATGGCGAACACCGGTTCAAACATGGGTGAGGGTCTCCGTCTGCTCCTCCGGGAAGACCTCCCGGAAGGTCATCGCCCAGGCGCCGAACCGGTCCTGGTCGTAGTTCGGCACGCTCCAGGTGATCGGCTGGAACAGGCCGATGTCGCCGGGATAGGTGACGGGCGTGTCCGCCGCGACATCGGCGCGGAAGTGCGGCGCCACGCGGATCTCCACCCGGCCGTTCGCCGCCACCGTGCCGCCCTGCGCGATCGCATGGCGCCGCCGGCCGATGCGGACCTTCTGCCCGGGCCCGAGCACCGCGCCGGGGGAGAGCCCGGCGAGCCCGATCAGCCGCGATCCGGCGGCCCCGCCCGAGACCACCCGCGCCCCGGCCGACCAGGCGAGCAGCGCGCCCGTGCCGGAGCGCCAGTACTGCGGGGCGCCGTCCGAGGCGCGCCAGGTCACCGGGCCGGCCCCGGCCATGCTGTCGATGTACTGCGGCCCGTAGCCGTAGAGCGGGCGGTCGAAGTCCGCGAGCAGCGCGAGGTTCTGCCCGGCGTCGAGATCGGCGAGCCAGACCGCGAGCGCCGCGGCCTGCGCGCCGTTGGCGATCTCGCCGGAGAGCGCCACCTGCGCGCGCTGCTCGCCGGAGCCGCCGAAGGGCGCGTTGTTCATCGTGCCCGCGATGATCACCGGGTCCGGCGTGTCGCGCCACCGGCAGAACTGCAGCGGCAGCGCCGCCGGCCACTTGTGGACGTAGCGCATGCATTACTCCCGGAACTGGCGCGGATTGGTGTAGGCCCTCAGGGCGTCGCGCCTGGCGCGCTGCCGCTCGATGGCGCCCAGCTCGCTGCGCAGCCGCGCCATCATCTCGTCGGCCGAGCCGGTGGGGTTGTTCACGGTGATGGCGTAGCTGTCCCCGCCGCGGGGCTGCTGGCCGAAGGCGGCGGCGCTCTCGATGTCCGGGAAGATCGGCTCGCCCACCTTGCCGATGAACGGCACCTCGCCGTGCTTCAACCCGAGCGTTCCGCCGGTGTGCCAGCGCTCCGCGCCCTCGAAGACGCGGGGGTCGACCCGGGTCGTGCCCGAGGCGCGCACCCCGATCACCGCGCCCGCGTGGCCGGTGGGCAGGATCGCGGTCATGCCGGCGACCGGGGCGGTGTTGGCCGAGACGGCCGGAGCCGCCGAGGTGCCGCCGAAGAGCCCGAGCAGGCCCGAGCCGAGCGCCCCGCCGACGCCGGTCGAGGCGCCGCCCGCGAGCGCGGTGAAGAAGCTCCCCGCGTTCGCGCTCACGATCTGCGCGATCACGTCGAGGATCACGTCGCCGGCGGAGCGGGTCTCGTCGGCGAGGCCGCGCAGGCCATCGGTGAGGGTCGAGACCATGTCCTCGCCGGCCCGGCTGCTGTCGGCATAGGCACCGTCCACCTTGCTGATCGCGCGGGCGAGCACCTCGTTGGCCGCCGCCTCGTCGCCCAGGTACCGGATGAGCGCCGGGCGCAGCGCCTCGATGTCGGCCTTCCGCTGCCCGCGCGTCTCCTCCGGCGTGCGGGTGTCGGCATAGAGCGCCGCGGCGGCCTGCAGGTCATCGAGCCCGGCCTTCGCCTTGCCGTAGGCCTCCGCCTGCGCCTCGAGGACCTCGCGCACCGTCTGCCCGCCGGCGGCGGTGCGCGCGTCGAGGTCGATCCCGGCCGCGCGCGCCTCCGAGAGCAGGCGCACCCGCTCCTCGAGCGCCGCGGTGTCGGTGTCGAGCCGGCGCACCCCCGCGCTCTCGTCGCGCAGCGCCGCGATGCGGTCGGCCGAGCCGGCGAGGAGATCGGAGAGGCTCCCGGGTGTGCTGCCCTTCGCGGTGCTCGGGGTGTCGGGCGTGTCGGTCCCGCCGCCGCCGTTCCCGCCGCCGCCACCGTCGCCACCGCCGCCGGTATCGCCCGGCGGCAGGTCGGCCGCGTCGGGGAACACCCCGTTGAGCGCGCTGCGGGCCTCGGCGATCTCGCGCGCGACCTCCTCGGTGCGCACCTGCAGGCGCAGGCGCTGCTCTTCCAGCGCGCGCATCTTCTCGCGCTGCGCCCGGGCGTACGCGCCGCCCACCGAGCTTTCGATCTCCTCCTCGCCGGCCCCGCCGGCGCGCAGCTCGGCCGCGATCCGCTCGGGGTCGTTGCGCGCAACCTCGCTGTCGAGGCGGCGGATCTCGTCAACGCGCCCGGACTGTTCCTTCTGCGCGCGCAGCGTCTCGATCTGCAGCAGCTTGCGCTTGGCCTCGTACTCCTGCCGGCTGGCGGCGATGATCTTGCCCGAGGCCTGCACCTGCGTGTCGCCGGTCGTGGCGATGGCCTTGCGGTAGGCCTCCTGCGTGTCCCGCAACCCGCCCACCGCCTCGCGCAGCGTGCCGGTGCTGCCCGAGAGCCGGTCGATCCGCTCCTCCGCGCGCTCGGTGTTGGCGGAGAGCGCCGAGATGCCGACCGCGGCGGCCGTGATCGCCAGCCCGACGGGTCCGCCGAAGAAGGCCATCGCCCCGCGCAGCCCGGTCATCACCCCCTGCGCGATGCGCGTGGTGGCCGACAGGCGCGCGACGGCGGCCGCGGTCGCATTGGTCGCCCGGGTGGCGGCCTCGGTCGCACGGGTGAGACGGGTGCGGGCGTTGGTCGCCGCGCGCTCTGCCTTCTCAAGCTCCTTCGTGCTCTCCTTCGTCGCATTGGTCGCGTTCTGCAGCTGCCGCAGCACGGCCGCCTTCTGCGCTGTCTTCACCACCTGCGCCTCGGCGGCGGCCACTTCGGTCTGCGCGATGCGCACCTGCGCCGCCGTGGCCGTGGTCGCGTCCCGCGCCGCGGCCGCCGAGGCCTTCGTGGCAGCGATCAGGGCGCCGAGGCCCCGGGCACCGGCAAAGGCGGCCGCACCTGCCGCCACGGCCGGGAAGTTCTCCTGCAGCGCGGTAAGCGCCTCGGTGAGGCCCTGCACGGCGACGGTCGCGGCCGCGAGCCCGCCGCCCTCGCCGAGCGAGAGCAGCACGCCCTCCCAGGCGGCGGCCAGCGCCTTCAGCTTGCCCTCCAGCCCGGCCATGCGGGCCTCGGCCTGGTCCTGCGCCGACACCTTGGCGATGGAGGCGGCGAGCGTGTCGAAGCCCGCCGCGCCGGCCTCGGCCAGCGTGGCGGCGGTGCGGATCGCGTCGGTGCCGAAGATGGTCTTCAGCGAGACGGTGCGCTGCTGCTCGGAGAGGCCGGCGAGCGCGCGGCGCAATTCCTCCGCCACCGCCGACATCGGCCGCAGGGTGCCGGTCGCGTCGTAGAACTCGAGCCCCAGCCGCGCGATCTCGGCGCGGGCCTCCTTCGAGTTGCCCGAGAGCGAGGTGACGAAGGTGTTGAAGCTGGTGCCGGCATCGGAGCCCGAGGAGAAGGCCTGCGCGGTGAGCGAGAGCGCGGTGGCGAACTCGCCGAAGTCGAGCCCGCCCTGCGCGGCCACCGCGCCGCCCTGCGCGATGGCGCCCGCGAGATCGTTGAAGCCGAACTTGGAGTTCACCGCGGCACCGGTGACGATGTCGACCACCTGCGCGAGATCGCGCGCGGTGAGCCCGAACTGCGCCATCACGTCCGTGGCGAGGTCGGCGGCGCTGGCGAGCTGCCCGCCGGTGGCCGCGGCCAGCGTCAGCGAGGCGTCGAGCGCGCCGCCCAGGATCTCCTGCACCGAGACGCCGTTGCGCACCAGCACCTCGGCCGCATCCGCCGCCTCGGAGGCGGAGAAGGCGGTGGTGCGGCCCAGCTCGCGCGCCTTCGCGGCGAGCCTGTCGAGGTCGGCCTGTGCCGCACCGCTCGCCGCGCCGATGCGGTTCATCGCCGCCTCGAAGTCCTTCGCGGCGGTCACGGCGTCCCGCACGAAGCTGCCGATGGAGAAGCTCACCGCCAGCCCCGAGAGCACGCCGCGCACGCCGTGCATCACCCGGGCCGAGCGCTCCCAGCGCGCGTCGATCCTGTCGAGCCGCGACCTGACCGAGCCGTCGAGCTGCGCGAGCCGCCGGTCATACTGCGACGTGGCGCGCAGGAAGCCGGTCACGTCGCCGGTGTAGCGCGTGAGGATCTCGTCATGGGTGGGCATGGGGGGATCAGCCTTGGCGGGAGCCCTGCCGGGCGCGGAGATGGGCGAGATGCGCGTCATGCGCCGCCCAGAACTCCTGCGGGGTCGCCGACCAGAGATCGGCCAGCGACCAGCGCAGGTGCACGGTTGCGAAGGAGGAGACGGCGGTCAGCCAGTCGGATCGGCCGCGCCGGTCTCCTCGAGCCACTTTTTTCGGGCGGTCTCCGGCGACCAGAGCAGCGCGAGGAGGAAGAGGCCGATGGCCTCGCGCAGCGCCGGGTCGGTGATCCGCACCATGAACACCGCCTCGGCCACGTCATCGACGTTGAAGCGCTCGCCCGCCGCCTCGGCGCCGGCCCAGATGATGGTGGCCGCCTCCTCGTACTTCAGCCGGCCGGCGCGGTGCACCTGGCAGAGCTCGGCCAGCGCGAAGTCCGTGCGCCGCTCGATCTCGCGGGCGGCGCCGAAGGTCGGGCGCAGCGCATAGCCGCGCCCCGCGAGCGTGATCGCGATGTCCCCGTGCGCCATCACGGGGCCGGCGTGACGGTCTTCGCCGGCGCACCGTCGAAGGTGACGGTGACCGGCACGTCCACGGTCTCGCCCGAGGTGCCGGAGGCCTCGTCTCCGAGCACGATCATCGCCGTGCCGGTCCACACCTCGCCGCCCGGGCTCTGGTCGGCGATCTTCACCTGCACCAGCTCCCCGGACTCGTGCGCCGCGTAGGCCAGCGACTGGCCGGGGAACAGCGGCCGGGTCTTGGTGAAGGTGGTGGTGAAGCTCATCCCCGCCTCGGTGCGGATCGGGGTCTGGCCGACCTTGTGCTTCTTGCTCGACGCGCTCACGCCGGGCGAGAGCGTGCCCTCGTTCTGCTTCTCCAGCTCCACGAAGCCGGAGCCGTCGTTGATGGACATCCTGCTGTCCTTGCCCTTCACCGCGACTTCATTCGCCATGACTTATCCTCCTGCATGGATGCGGAACCGGCTCACCGCGTGGTGGGTGGCCGGGTTCTGGTCGGGCGCGTCCGAACTGCTCACGTGGTCAACCCCGGTCGCGCCCGGGATGGGTTGCCAATCCTCCAGGGCCGCGAGCGCGAGCCCCTGAATGCGGGTGGCCTCGGCCGCCGGCGTGGTGCCGGGCACGGCCGAGGCGAAGACATGGACCATGAAGCTCTGCACGCTGTCGGCCGTGGCGCCCGGCCCGGCCCGACGGCGGGGCAGGACCGCCCAGCCGTCGACGCGCAGGTGCACCGCCGGCCGCTCGGCCGGGGGTGCCGTGTGCACGTCGAGGTCGGTTCCGCCGGGGCCCATCCCGGTCAGCGCGGCGCGCAGCCGGGCGACCACGGCGACCTGCAGCGCCCAGCGGCGCGCGAAGCTCATCGGACCCTCCGGGCGCGCCCGCCGCCGGTGCGTGCGAGCTCGGAGGGCGACGCCCGGCGCATGCGCTGCGCATGGTCCGGGGCCACCTCCTCGATGGCGGTGTCGTGCCAGGGCCGGGCCGCCATCTCCTCGGTGCCGTCATGCACGAAGCGGGCGTAGAAGGCCGCGTCGCGCCCCTTGGCGGAGATGTAGCCCACCAGCCCTTCGAGCGTCCCGCGCCGGAAGGCCTTGCGGTAGTAGCGCCGCAGCCGGCCGGTGCGGCGGGTCACCATCGCGTCGAGGTTGGCAAGGCCCGCCGCGTGCACCTGGTCGATGGTCTCGTTGATGCTGTCGGCCACCTCCTCCTGCAGCGCGGTGGTGAGCCGCTTCACCCGGACGCGCTGCGCCCGGATCCCGTCAACCCTGCTCATGAGCCTGCCTCCCCCGGGGCGTTCCAGACCACGCCCAGCGTGATCGACGTGGCGCCCGGCAGCGCGGGCGACACGTTGCGGATCGCGAGCACCCTGCCCGGCGCCCCGCGGCCGATGTCGCGGATGCGCCAGCCGTCCTGCACGGCCCGTGTGGCCGCGGCGGCGCGCACCGTCACCAGCCCGGCGACGGGGGCGGCCACCGCCCCGGCCGAGACGCGGTCGCCCAGCTCGGCGCTCTGCGGCGGCGTCATTGCCACCGAGAGCCCGGCGCGGCAGGTGAACACCTCCTCCCAGCCCTCGATGAAGCCACCGCCCGGCGCGGGGCTGCGCGTGGGCCGGTCGAAGGCGAGGCGCGCGCGGCGGGCACTCATGCGCAGACCTGCGGGCGCCGGTAGCGCAGCTGGTTGATGAGCAGCTTCGCGCCGAACTGCAGCGCCGGCAGGTCGCCGTCGCCCGGCTCCAGCCCGGCGAGGTACCAGTCGCGCACCACCAGCTGGATGGCCTGCAGGAGCTGGGCCGGGAAGGCCTCCGGGTCCGCATGCCCCACCTCGGCCGAGATGCGGATCGGGGAGCCCGGCAGGCGCGCGGGCCAGGCCACGCCCTCGGCGAGGGCGAGGCGGGGCTCCTCGGCCCCGTTCAGCAGTCGCACGGCGCCCTCGGGCAGTGCCGCCCAGGCGCCGTCCGGGGCCATCACCGCCACTTGCGTGACCGAGATCACGGGGGCGACCGGCGCCCACCACACCCGCCAGCCGGTCTCCTCGGCCATGAAGGTGACCGCCCGCGGCGCGAGGGCCCGGCGGGCGGCCGTCTCCACGAAGCCGGTCGCCGCGCGCAGGCAGGCCTCCAGCAGCACGTCATCGTCGCCGAAGTCCTGCCGGGTCGCGCGCCTGACCGCCTCGAGGCTGAGCGGCAGCGCCGCCACGCCCTGCGCCAGCATCTCAGCCCGCCTTGCCGGTCCTGGCCGCGGCGGCCTTGCCGGTGTCGGCGGTCTCGGGGGTGTCGCCTCCGGGCGTCTCGGCCGGGGGCTGCGGGGCGGGCGCCGGCGCGGCGAGCCGCCTCTCGAGCTCGGCCTGCACCCGGGCCTCCACGGCGGCCTCGAAGCGCGCGCGCCCGGCCTGCTCGGCGGCGGCCTGCGCGGCGCTCTCGTCGATCTTCCGGTAGAGATCGGCGATGCCCTTCGCGACCAGCCGGTCGGCGGCGGGCTTGTCGAAGCCGGCCACCTCGCCGCGGTTGTAGCGCCCGTGCGGGCGGGAGAACGTCACTGCGATGCGCGTCATGTCCGCGGTCCTTTGCGATGAGGGAGAGGGGAGCCCGCGCGGCCGCTCACCGGCCGGGCGGTGAGGGGTCAGAGCGACCAGCCGGTGCCGTTGAAGCCGGCGAGGGCCTGGTCGTGCATCGGCGCGAGATCGTGCTCGCGGATGGCGCGCACCAGCGTGAGGTCGCGCTGGAAGGCGGAGATCGTGTCGCCGCTGGTGTCCACGTAGCTCGCCTCGCTCGACAGGGCGATGGAGAGCGCCATGCTGTCGCCGATCATGATCTCGGCCGCGTCGAAGAAGGTGATCTCGGTCTCGTCGCCCCCGGCCCCGAGGTTGTCGGGGATCTGCGAGGAGGTGAGGATCGGGTAGCCCATCAGCGTGCCGGACTGCTCGATGCCCGGGAACACCAGCGCGCCGGAGGCGGGATGGCGCAGCGAGGCGAGGAAGTTCTTCGTGCTCGCCCGCATGGCCCAGGTGCCGCGCGCCAGCGCCACGTCCGCGTCCTCCACCAGGTTCACCGTGCGCCGGATCCGGGCCTCCACCGCCTCCGGCGTCTTCAGCGCCTCCACGGCCCAGTTGGCGGCGAGCGCCCAGTTGCGCAGGCCGGTGGGCGTGCCGCCCGAGCCGTCGCCGCGCAGGAAGGCGAGATCCTCGCGCGTCCCCATCACGTTCACCAGGTCGTCGCGCACCACCCGGGCGACCGGGGTCGAGGCATGGCGCAGCAGCGCGTTGCCCACCGGCACCAGCCCGCGCAGGGTCTTGAACGACATGTCGACCTGGTCGAACTCCGGCGCGCTCTCCACCGCCGGGGCGTTCTCCGCGCCGTAGCTCGCGGTGGCCGAGGCGGCGAGGCGGGCCTGCCGCATCTGGCCCGCCGGCATGTCGATCACCGGGCAGCCGGCGTTCGCCACCACCACGCGCGGGCGCAGCAGGTCGATCACCTCGGCGGCGAGCGGCGCGGGGATGTTCACCCCGCCGGCGGCATCGACCGCCCCGGTCAGCGCGGCCACGGCGCCGGAATGCCCGTTCGCCTCGCCCCAGCGCACCGCGCGCTCCACGTCGCCGCCCCCGGCGGCGAGCGCCATCACGCAAAGCGCGGCGCCGATGCCCCGGTCGGCCGGGGTCCTCGCCGTGGCGGGCGCGGTGGGGCCGGCGGCCGGGGCCTCCGGCGTGGCGGCGGCGGCGGCCTCGGCGGCGGCGGCGCTCTCGGCGCGCTTCACCCGGCGGTCGGCGGCCTCGAAGGCGGCCTCGGCCGCGGCGAAGCCGGTCTCGGCCGCGGCGATGGCGGTGGCGTCCGGGGTCTCGGCCGCTTCGAGGCCGTCGATGGCGGCGGAAGCCGCCTGCAGGGCGTCGGACGCGGCGGCGCGCGCGCGGCGCAGATCGTTGAGGTCGGGCATGTCGGTCTCCTGAGGATGGTCGGCCGCCGTGCGGGCCGAAGGGGTCGCGCGCGCCCTTCGGCCCGCACGGCAGTGAAGCGTCGGTGATGGGAGAGGCTCAGGCCCGGGCGCGCATCTCCGCGAGCCGGGCATGGCGGGCGCGGGCCCGGCCGGCGGCGGGCCGGGGCGCGGGCGCATGGGTGGCGAAGATCCGGGCATAGGCCGCCGCGGTGCTCTCCACCCGGTCGGCGAGGCCGCGGGCCACGGCGTCGGCGCCGGTCCAGGTGGCGCCGCCGTCCTGCGGGTCATCGGTGATCGAGAGCCGGCTGCGGATCTCGCCTTCGGGGATGCCCCGCCCGGCGGCCACGGCCGAGAGGAAGGTCGCCTCCGAGGCGTCGAGCCCGGCGCGGATCGCGGCCATGCCGGCTTCGGTGTTCGGGTCCGGGTTCTTCGCGCGCGCCGAGCCGGAGCGGATCTCGTGCGCCTGCTCGCCCGACTGGCCGGGGCCGACCGGCGAGGAGGCCCGCGCCATCGTGCCGATGGAGCCCGCCACGCCGCCGGCCGGGATCGAGATCTCCCGCGCCCCCGACACCAGCCAGTAGCCGGCCGAGGCCGCGAGCGGCGCGATCACCCCGTAGACCGGCTTCACCGCCGCGAGCTGCGCGATGGCGGCGGCCGCGTCCGCGCAGCCCAGCACCAGCCCGCCGGGCGTGTTCACGTGCAGCGCCACCGCCGCCACGTCCTCGGCGGCGGCGAGCTCGGCCGCCGCCTGCTCGATCCCGGCATAGGTCGACCAGCCCAGCCACTCCGAGATGACGCCCGGCGCGGGCGTGAGAATGCCGGTCACCGGCAGCACCGCCACCCCGCGCGAGACGGCGAAGCGCTCGCCGCGCCCGAGCGTGAGCCCGGCCTGCGCGATGCTCACCGGCCCCGCGGCATGGTCCGGCGCCGCCGCCTCGGCAAGGAACAGCCCGGCTCGGTCGCCGTCCCACGCAAGGTCGGCACGCGACATCGCCGCGCGGATCTCGTCAATCAGCGGCATGTGGATCCTCCAGAGGGTTGAAAGCTGCACGGACGGCGTCGGACCACCTGCGAAAGCGCGGGACGCGGCGGGGAGGTGGCGTGGGCCCGCACGCGGCCGGAAAGGCCGCCGCGAGGTATTTTGCACCGCTCGCGCGGCGGTCATCTTGCATTCGCGCGGCGGCTCGCCATCTCCCGCAACACCCGCCAGATGGCGCGAGGGAGCATCCGAAATGGTTGAAGTATGGGGTCCGCTCATCGGGGGGCTGTTGCTCCTCGTGGCAGGGGGCGAATTGCTGGTGCGCGGCGCGGTCCAGGCGGCGGAGCGGCTGGGTGTCTCGCCCCTGGTGATAGGGCTGACGCTGGTCGGCTTCGGCACCTCCATGCCGGAACTGGTGACTTCGGTGCAGGCGGGGCTCAGCGGCTCGCCGGGCATTGCCTATGGCAACATCGTGGGCTCGAACATCGCCAACATCCTGCTCATCGCCGGGGTCTCGGCGCTGATCTGCCCGGTGGTGGTCGCCCGCTCGGCGCTGCGGCGCGACGCGGTGGTGATGCTCGGCGTTGCCCTTGTCTTCGCCGCCCTCGCGCCGCTGGTGCCGATGGGGCGGGCCGTGGGCGGTGCGCTGGTGCTGTGCCTGCTGGGCTACATCTGGTTCGTCATCCGGCAGGAACGCACGACCGCCGGGGGCGGGGCGCTGCATGACAAGAGCCGCGCGCTGGCCGAGGCCGATCCGGCGCTGGCCCCGTCGCGGTCCGAGCGCCCGCTGGCGCGCGCGGTGATCATTGCCGTGGCCGGGCTGGCGCTGGTGGTTCTGGGCGGCTCGCTGCTCGTGAACGGCGCGGTGGCGCTCGCGCGGGGCTTCGGCGTGTCGGAGACCATCATCGGCCTCACCATCGTGGCCGTGGGCACCTCGATGCCCGAGCTCGTCACCTCGGTGATCGCGGCGCTGAAGCGGCAGGGCGACGTGGCGTTCGGCAATGTCGTGGGGTCGAACATCTACAACATCCTCGGCATCGGCGGCACCACGGCAATCATCGCGCCCTCCCGGGTGCCCGAGGAGATCATCGCATTCGACGCGCCGGTGATGGTGGGCGTGTCGCTGCTGCTCGTGGTCTTCGCGGCAACCGGGCTGCGGATCGCCCGTTCCGAGGGGCTGGCACTGGTGGCAGGCTATGCCGGCTATGTCTGGCTGCTCTGGCCCTGAGAGCCGGAGGGGCTGTCCCCGTCCTCCTCTCGGGTCATGTTGGCGGGCGGGTAGAGCCTATCCCCCTCGGGCACCGGGGGCAGGCCATCGGCGCGGCGGGCCTCGTTGGGGGTCATGATCGGGCCGCCGGTGGCCTTCACCAGGGCGTCGTAGCGCTCCTTCGTGGTGGCGCGCAGCAGGGCGTCGAGGTTGTGGCGCAGGAAGAAGCCGGCGCGGCGCTCGGCCTCGGTGAGCAGCGTGAGGGCGTACTGGCCCTCGATCAGCGTCGCCCAGGTCTGCAGGCAGTCGACGCGGTAGTCGATGGCCTGCTGCTCGCTGTTCGCCTTCACCCCGTGCTCGAGCATCTGCAGCTTGGCCGGCGGCATGCGGTAGATGGCGGCCACCTGCTCGCGGTTGAACTTCATCAGCTCGAGGAGCTGGGCGTCGGCCGGCGACAGGTCGAGCGATCTGATCATGGCGCCCCCTTCGAGCATCGGGATGCCGCGGGCGTCCTCGTCGTTCAGCGCCCGGCGCACGGCGCGCGAGGTGCGCTCGGCCGTCTCCTCGTCGCGGAAGAAATCCGGCATCGCGACATAGGCCTTGAGCGCCACGCCGGCCACGCCGCGCGCCGCCATGTCGTGGCCACCCAGGGCGAGGGACACGCTGTCGGCCGCCACGCGGATCGGCGAGCGCCCGCGCCAGCCGTCCAGCGAGCCGAAGCGCAGGTGCACCATGTCGCGGTGCATCACCCGGCGGCGCGCATCGTCGGCGTCGGTGAACTCGTAGAAGCGGCGACGGCCGTTGCGCAGGGGCGTGACGGACTGCACCAGCTCCAGCGCCTCCACCTCGCCCCGGCCGGAGCGGCGCGCCCAGGCGAAGGCCTCGCCCTGCAGGGCCAGCGCATAGGCCTGCGCGTAGCGCACCACCGGGCCGGCGAGGCCCTCGGAGGCTTCGACGTTCAGCACCGTCTCGACCGGGTGGCCGGCCGCGCGGCGCTCGATCCCGTCCGCGTCCCGGCGCATCACGTGCACCCGCACCTTGGAGAGATCGCCCGCGATGATGTTGCAGCAGGCGAACACCGTCGCCTGCCGCTCGGCCGAGGCCGGGCTCGCCGCGGGCAGGTTCTTCACCCGGGAGCGCCCGCCGTCGAGCGGGATCCAGCCGGCATCCGAGACAGTGCCCATGCGGCCCGCCGGGCCGCCGGCCGTGCTGACGGCGACAGGCCCGGCCGCGGAGAGCACCGGCTCGAGGCGCGGCGCAGCGGCACCGGCGCCCCGGCCGAACAGTCCCGACAGAATGCTCATGCGAACCTCATTTCCCCGCGCTCGCGCACGGCAGATGCGCCCACCTCCGCCCGGCCCACCGCCATGATGGCGGCGACGGCGGGGTCGATCCGGCCCCAGCTCTTGCGCTTGTTGGGCTTGATGTTCTCCGCGGCGTCCTCGTCGCGGAAGACGTTGCCCACCCCCCAGGCGAGCGTGGGGTTGCCCCGGTGGTGAATGCGGCCCTGCACCACCAGCTTCTCGACCGCCTTCATCGGCGCCGACATGGAGGCGAAGCCCTGTCCGTGCTCGACCAGCGGCAGGCCGCGCTCCAGGATCCGCCGCCGCATGCTCGCCATGCCCCAGCGGTCATAGGCCAGCTCCTGCAGCCGGAAGTGCTCCTTTATCCAGGCGAGCCGCTCAAGGATCTTCTCCTCCTCGATCGCCCCGCCATCGTCATGCACCTCCAGCCAGCCGGCATCGCGCCAGGCGATGAAGTCCTTGTTCTCGCGCTGCGCCCGGGCGATGAACCCGTCCGCGCCCGCCGGCAGGAAGGTCCAGACATGCAGGCGGATCGCGCCCTCATGCGGAATGGCGAGGGCCAGCGCCGAGGTGTCGACCGTGGACGACAGGTCGAGCGCGGCCCAGGCCTTCATGCCGAAGCACGCCTCCAGCGCCCAGGGCATGTCGCCCCTGCGCCAGGTGTCGTCGGCGATCCAGGTCTGCATGCCCTCGGTCCAGAGGTTGAGGTGCAGGCGCCGGAAGTTGGGCATGCGCCCCGGGATCTCGACCGCCTCCGCATGAAGCCGCGCCAGCTCGCCGCGCGGCACCGACACGTCGAGGTTCGGGTTGCCCATCTCCCAGGTGGCGGGGGCGCCCGGGTCCGCGTCCGGCGGGGGCTCGGCGACATAGGCGAACAGGCTGTCGTCGCGCACCGAGCCGCGCAGCACCTTCTCCGCGTAGGTGCGCACCTCGCCGCAGTAGCTCAGGCGGCTGGCGCCGGCGGTGGTGATCATCCATTCGAGCGGCTGGGCGCGGGCGATCATCGAGTTGCGCACGATCTCGGCGAGCTCGCGGTCGGCCCAGCGGTGCAGCTCGTCCATGCTCACGAAGTGCGGGTTGATCCCGTCGGCCGACTGGCCGTCGCGCGAGAGCGCGGAGATGGTGCCGCCCGAAAGCGCGCAGGTGATCTCGTATTTCTGCGCGTCGAGCAGGGCCGCGAGCACCGGCGCGCCGGCGATCATCCGCTTGATCTCCTTGAACAGCAGCCCCGCCTGGTCGCGCGTGGTGGCCGCGCAGTAGACCTGCGGCGCCGCCTCGCCGTCGAGCGCCGTGCAGTAGATCGCCGGGATGCCGGTGTCGGTGGTCTTGCCGTTCTTCTTCGCCACCTGCGTGTAGCTCGAACGGAAGCGGCGCCGGCCGTCCGCGCGCTTCCAGCCGAACACCGAGCCGAAGCGGAACTGCTGCCAGGGCGAGAGCCGGATCGGCTCGCCGGCCAGCGGCCCGGTGGTGTGCTTCACCATGCCGGCGAACTTCAGGATGCGCGAGGCGGCGGCACAATCGAAGCCGAGCCCGCGCTCATGCCCGGTGTCGAGATCCGAGAGGTGCCGCTCGCAGGCGAGCCGCACCAGCTCGCCCGCCGCGACCGTCCCCGCCACCACGTCGCGCGCATAGAGCGCGGTCGGGTGCAGGCTCGCATCATCGCTCATCCGTCGAGGGTTTCCTTCAGCATGGCGAGCAGGTCCTTCTGGCCGTCCGGGCCGAAGCGGGCCTCGTCGAGCGGGGTGAGGCCGAAGAGCGCGCCGATGCGCGTCATGTTGGCGATGGCGTCCTGCCGCTGGCCCCAGGCGGCGCGCTTCTTCTCCTGCAGGCCGTTGCGGGTCTCGGTGCGGAAGTAGTCGCCCATCGTGTGCAGGTCGTAGGTGAACTTGAGCACGTCCGAGAAGGCCTCGCACCAGACGCGGAACATCGGCCGGTAGGCGGGCTTGAGCCGGCCGCGCATCGCGAGATCCGGCGCGAGCTCGCGCCAGGTCGCCGCGGCATCCACCGACATGTCGTCGTAAGGCTCCGGCGCCGGGGCGCTCGCCGCGCCCTCGCGCAGCGGCACCACGTTCGGCGCCTCCGGTTTGCGTCCCTTCATGGGCTCGATCCTCTCTCGACATGGGCTTTTTTCCCCAATTTCCCGCGAGCGAAAGGTCATCTGGGGACGGCGGCAGGCAGGGCCGAAGCGCAGAAAATCGACCACCCCCGGGGGCTCACCGGTGCGGGCCGGCGAACCCGACCTCACGCGCGGTCTTGCGGGAATGGCAGGGCCGGCAGAGCCCCTGCCAGTTGCGCGGATCCCAGAACAGGGCGGCATCGCCGCGGTGCGGCGTCACGTGGTCGACCTCGGTCGCCGCCTGCACCAGCCCGAGCGACCGGCACTCCGCACAGAGCGGATGCGCGCCGAGGAACCCGAGCCGGGCCCGCTTCCACCGCGCCGTGCCGTACCACTCGCGCCCCACCATCCCGCGCCGCGCCTGGTCGACCCGGGCCTTGCGGTGCTGTTCGGTGGTCCTGTCGGTGCGGGTGTGCTCGGCGCAACGGGCGCAGCCCTCGGCCGCCAGCGACTGGCACCCGGGCGCCCAGCAGATCTTGCGGAGCATGAGACCTCCCGAAAACGCGAGCGCCCGGCGCGATCTCTCGCCCGGGCGCAGGTTCTAGAAGTTATCGATCTGCTACTCTGAAGCCGGATTAAGCGTCAAGAGGGGGAAATCCGACGGCTCACACGTTGTGCGGCTGCAGGAACAACGACTGGGAAAGAGAGTCATAGAAACTCTCGAAGGCCAACGGGTCCGATATCTCCGTTTGGTTCGTCTGACCGGAGGCGCGCACGATAGTGACGTTAGAGGCCTCTCTCACCGAGACGGTAAGGCGCGACAGGTCCCTACCATAGCGTGTCGCAGAAACTGTGCCCAGGACCGGGTCGACGCGATCAATGACGTATTCGAGGTCCTGAAGTGTGGACACAACGGCCTGAAGAACGGCAGCGCGGTCAGTCGTCTCATACTCGCGAGTCGAGATGACGCGCTGCGCTGCCTGACTGCGTGTCGACTGCAGGACCTGCTGCGTGCTGTTCATCTGGCAACCGGTGATCAGGAGTGCAGCACCGGCAAGAAACAGGGCATTGAAAGTGTTCACAATCGGTCTCCTCAAATCGAATGGGCGGTCAGAAAGGCAGACTGAGCAACACGCTCGAAAAATTGCTGGTACAGGGCCGGGTCCGTCAGGGTTTGCCCCGTCGACAGCATGGCGCCGGGACGGTTCACGACCCGCTGGAAGATCGCTCGCACGATCGTTCCACTGGCCTCGGGAAGGGCGCGTACGGACACCTGAACCCGCAGTTGCGCTCCCGCACGTTTCGAACCCACGATTACGCCGGTCTGGGTGCTGCTTTCATCGATGCCGAAGCCGAGATCCTGCAGGGCACCCAAGGCCGACTGCATCATCAGCTCCCGGTCATCAGTCTCAAACCGGCGCGACTGCTGCGATCGGGCAGAAACCGCGCTTGAGCTCGGGCTCAGTGATGCCAGTTGTTGCTCGGGCGTTGCGGCGCAACCGGCCATCAATGCTGCGAGACCGCACAGAAGGGAACGGCGCCCCAGCATCAGAACGACGATTGGCGATAGCTGAAGTCGCTTACCCTGCCGGTTGCGTCGTACTTGATGATCACGGTCAGAGTGCGCTGGGTCGTCGCCGACGCCGCAGCATTTGCTCCGACTCCCGCCAGAAACAGGGCGTTCACGCCTCCCGAAGAACCGGAGTAGGCATTCTGCGTGGAGATCTTGTCGTAGATCCAGGTCTCGCCGCCGCCGGAATTGCTGGTGACGACGTTCGGCGAGCCAAGAACGGACGCAACGTCCGAACCCGTCATGCCGACGTGAATTTCACGCTGCACAACCCCGACGGTGAGCTTGTCGTCGGCGCTGTTCGCGGCGGCCACATCGCGGGCATGTTCACTCGCGGGCGTGCATGCGGCCAGGGCGGCGGTAGCGGTGATGCAGAGAAGGGCGAACCGGTACATAGTCACTCCGTGGTGTTCAATTTGGCCTGCGCTTCGCGCTCGGCCAATGTGTTGAGCTCGGCTACCGGTCTTGCGGCGTCGGGCGCTTCATCGGTCTGCGACAGGGTGGTCAGTGACCGCCCCATCGTGTCGCCGAGCGGGACGAAGAAGTCCCTCTGATAGAACTCCGGACTGTCGACCTGAGCTTCCTGGATCTGGGAAATGACGGATGCGTTTGCGCGCACCGCGCTCTCCTCGGCACCCCGGCTCTGCACGACAACGGCGAGACGAAGCGAGGATGAGCGCGTTCCGCTGATCACACCTGCCTCCGGTGCAACGCGCGTTATGCGGTAGCCCAGATCATGCATGGTCTCGATAACCGAGCGCATCGTGCTGTCGAAATCACCTGGCACGACGCGCGTCTGGATGGTGCGCAGCTCCACCGCGCTCTTCTTGCTCGGAACATACTGCAGGGCAGGCTGGGCGCACGCGGCTACGGCCAGAACCGCGACAATTCCATAAGCTCGCCAATGCATCACTGTTCTCCCGTTGCCAGTCCGGCGCGGACCCTGTCGAAAAAGCCCGTCGAAAATTCCGGTGCAGTCAGATCTTCGGCCCGGGAAAGGCCGTTGTTGCGTGTCACGATCCGCTCAAAGGAAACGCGGAGCTGCATGTCGGAATCGCTTACGGGTCTGGATGTCACCGTCGCTCGAATCACCTGATCCTGATCCCAGGTGGCGTTGTAGGACGCTCCCAGCAACGCGAACGCCACGGCCAGCGCTATCTGTCCGGCCACCTCTCCGGTCTCGACCGCATCACGATCTTTGGAGCCGGCGAGCACGCCGTAGGTCGCCACGCTCTCCTCAATCGTAAAGCCGAGATCCTGCAGAACCTGCGTGGTTTCAATGAGAAGCTGCCGCTCCGTCACATCGTGAAAGACGGCCGTCTGGCGGTCGCGGATGGCAGCCGCGTCGGCTCTGGGAGCACCTACCAACAGAGCGGTTTTGTTTGCCCAATCGGGATCGGTACATCCGGACAGCGAAAGGGCTAATACAGCAATTGCAGCCGCGGGGACTGCCCTCTGGCGGGGCGCAATCGAGAGCGGCCTCACTGAGGCGAGCAAGGGGAAAAGGCGCAAATCACAAACCTCTAAACAAAGTGTTACCAAATACCCTATCGAGCGAAAATAAGTTTCTGTCAACCAGATCGCTGATTTGCCGGACAGATTCCGAAGGGTCGCAAGTAGAGGCACGAGGGTTCGGCGATGCCGAACAATTCTGAGGCACGCCATGTATTCAGCGGTGCTGATCGGGCTGGTGGTTTGGCGCCGCCTAACGAGCGTTTCCTCGAGCGACACCATTACTCCAGGTCGCCGCAACCGCGTCCAGACCTGCGAGAAGAGCGACATTCGCCTTTGCGCGAGCTTTGCCCCCGCTGACCCAGCCGTGCTGCTGAAGGACGGCACCCAAGCTGCAGCCCTCCATGCATACGAGATCGAGCAGAGCGCGTGGTGTGATGGGCAAGGGGCGCGCCATTCCAGATTGCCCTGTGGCGAGGCTCTCACGTCTTTTGTCCAGATCCGCCACGGCTTTCGGGGCTCCTGGTCGAGCGACGTGTCGCAGTGGGGTGAGCCCCTCTACTGCTTTGAGGGCAAGATAAGCCTGGTCCAGCTTCCTCCGGATCGCGATGCGCCGCAACGCCGCCCGCAGTTGCCGCACCTGCGGGCTCTCGGAGGTGCTGCCATTGCCCTCCCGCACCAGACTGTCCACCGAAGGCGAGGCTGACGCGAGCTCGCTCAGCGCGCCGTACAGCACCCCCACCTCCACCAGATGCGGCGGCAGGTTCATCGCCCGGAGCGGGCGCACCAGCGTCACGTGGCCGGCGAAGGTGATGCGCTCGCCGCTCTCCCATATCTCGATGGGCACCCACTCGCCGCGTGCGCCGCCGTCCTGGCGCCGGGTGCGGCGGGGGCTGATGCGCCGGGAGCGGGTGGTGGGGCCTCCCTCGAGGCCGGCGCGGATCTCCGCTGCGGTCTGCTTGCGTCTCGGTTTAGCCATCACAGGGCCTCCGCTTCGATCTCGCCGCGCACCAGTTGCGCGGCCATGCGTTCGCGTCGCTCCCAGGAGGCCCGGAAGGCGGCTTCGTCGGGGGTGAGCACCTGGCCGGCGGCGCGGCGCTCGGCGATCACCTGCAGGCGGCGGCGCTCCTCGGTGGCGGCCTCGCGGAGCTGGCCGAGGGCGTAGTCGCCCGCGGGCACGCCGGGGCGGCGCAGGAGGCAGGTGAGGAGCGGGCCGGCCCAGCCCTCGGCCACCGCCTGCCGGCCCACCGCGCAGCGCATGAAGCGCACCACCTTGCCGGAGAAGCCCGGCGGCGGCTGGCGCAGGGTGCGGGCGAGCTTGAGCACGCGCACCTCGCGCGGCCAGCGGTCGCCCGCCCGGCCCTCGCCCATCTCCAGCAGCGCCTCGGCCAGGGTGGCGAGCTCCCCGGCGTCGAGATAGGCGATGCGGGCGGCGATGCGCTCCAGCTCGGCCCGGTGCGCCTCCACCGTGCAGCCCGCCGGGCGCCGGAAGCCGGCCCGGGTGAGCCTGTCGATCACCAGCGCCCGCGCCGCGGCCCTGCCGGCCAGCCCTTCGGGCGTCTCGCTGTCGGGGGTCATCGGCTCCTCCTCTCTGCATGTCCTGAAAGTATCCACAGGGCGATGTGTTGCGGGGCTTTGGGGAAGGTTCTGTTCTGTTGTGTCCTGTCCTGTAGGTGCGAAACAGTTTCGCGAGTGTCTCGAACTGTCTCGCAACTGTTTCGCGAGTGTCTCGCGAGACAGTTTCATCGGACGGCCCCGGGCATGCGCAGCGCGCCGACCACGTTGCGGAGCTGGCCACCGGCCTCCGAGCGCAGCGACACCTCGTCCATCGCGATGCGGACATTGGGGACGGTCCAGCGCACCTCCGCCGCGCGGAGCGCCGCCTGCACCGCGATCACGAAGTCCTCGCGCTCGGTGAGCCCGGCATGGGCGCCGGCCTCGCGCATCTTGCGGCGCAGGCGGGAGATCAGCGAGCGGTCCGCGCCGTCCTTCCCCTCGCGCAGCTTGCGCTCCATGTGGCCGAGCGCGTCGAGCACGAACTCGGTCACGAAGGGGTTCTGCAGCCGCACGACGGTCTCGCCGCGGATGTCGCACAGGCAGGGGGCCCATTCGAACAGCGCGCCCTCGCGCACCGCCCGCCAGCCCGCGAGGTTCTGGCCGAGGCCGGCGAGGCGGGCGAGCTCCACGTCGTCGTCCGGCAGGGTGCCCGGCGGGTCCTGGTCGCAGGCCTCGGACCAGAGCAGGATGCCGTGGAAGCCCGCGGCGGGCTGCACATGGGCGACGAAGCGGGATTTCAGCACCCGGCGGAAGTGCCAGGGCACCCAGTTGCCGCGCAGCACGGTGCCGTGCGGCACCGGGTAGCTCGGCAGCTCATCCATCGGCCTGTTCCAGCTCGGCCCGCAGCGCGTCCACGCGCTCGGGGCTGAGGCCGGTGAGCCGGGCCACCGTGCCGGGCAGCGCGCCGCGGCGCAGCTCGAAGAGCGCCTTGCGCACCGCCACGTCGCGCGGGGCGAGGGGCTCGGCGTGCGGCCTTGCCCGGGGAGAGCGCCGGAAGAGCGCGCGCAGCCCCGCCTCACGCGGGCCGACGCGGCGCAGGTCGCGCACGCGCACGCCGGAGGCGCAGAGCCAGGACTCGAGGCGCTTTGCGTCGCTCGGATCCGCGCTCGCCTTCGCGACGGAGGCGCCGGCGGCGATGCCGAGGATCGGGGCGCGGAACACGTCGAACGAGCGGGTGCGCCGGCGGCGCGTGTCGCGGGCCTCCATCACCGTGCCCCCGCGACGGTGTGCAGCCGGGCGGGCGCCTCGCGCCGCTCCTGCACGATGGCGGTGAGCCGGTGCATGGCGTCGTAGAGCCGGGTGAGATCGGTGTGCACGCCCTCGGCCTCCTCCGGCGTGAGATCGCCGGGCAGCTTCGAGCCCTGGCCGAGGGCGGCCATGATGCCCGCATTCGCCTCGGCGAAGCGCATCACCACCGCGGCGGAGGCCTCGGAGACATCCCCGTCGCCGGTCTCGATCGGCACGTAGATGCCGCCGGCCAGCGAGGCGAAGTGCCGGGCCGCCACCGGCGCGCCGTCCGGGAACATCCGGCAGAGCAGGTCGAGGTCCGGCGCGGGCATGCGCCGGCCGTTCTCCTCGCCGGGGTCGGTCCAGCGGCTGATGATCGAAAGCGAGCGGCCAAGCTCGGCCTCAACGTGCTTGCGACCGCAGGTGTCGAGCAGGTCGGCCAGCATGGCGTGGAAGGAATTGGGGCGCTGCGGGCGCATGGGAAAACCTCCGGGGGCTGTTTCCTTGTCCTTCCTCACCCCTGTGTGCAGGTTTCAGCGGAAGGCATTTTGCTTGGATGGAACATCGGCGCTTGAGGCGCGGGCTGCGCGCCTGTCTCGAGCTTGGATGCTCCGCGAGGGGGGCTAGGCTGCCACCTCCTTCCAGGCGAAGGCCTCCAAAGGGGGCTCTCCTGCATCTTGGGCCGAGTAGAGTGTGCGAATGATCAGATACCAACGGGCCGAAAATCTGCCGGCGGAGATGCCGTCGCTGATGGATTGGGAAGAGACACCGAGTGCCGTGCGCAAATGCTCTCGTCCGATCCGCTCAACGATGGAGTGTGCGTGGTTCATAGCGATAAGATACGGATTTTCCGTATTACGTCAATTGGGAAGTTACCAATGGCCCATCCGGCATCGCAAGGGCATACCTTGAGCCATGAAGAGATCGTCCGAGAGCCACCCACACCAAGACATCGGCAGCCGCCTGATGGCGGTGCGCAATCATTTTGGCATGGAGCAAGCGCAAATGGCGACTGCGCTCGGCGTGAGCGGAAGCACCTATAACAACTGGGAAACCGGTCTCTCGCGCCTGTCCCTCGATGGCGCCAAGAGGTTGAGGGAAAAATACAGTATCTCCCTGGACTTTATCTACTTCGGCGACGTCTCCGCCTTGGCAACCAACTTGGCCAAAGTCCTCTCGGACAAATCCTGAGTCACACCTTCCCACCAGTCCATTGACAGGCCAGTTGCCCGTCGAAGGCGTAGGAGAAGGTCAAGCCTGCCTCCCGCATACACTTGCATCTGCGAATCCTTGCGGAATGTTCTACTTTTGTTCATAATACCGTGCCATACGAGAACGTCAATGAAATGCGGATTTTTCGTATTTTAATGTCGACGATACGGAAAATCCGTAATAGCCTCCTGCTCGAACGCTATGGAGGCCATCATGCCCGGACCCTACGACACGCCCCACCTTAGGTCGGAGGCTCGCGCCATTCTGACCGGCTCCACCCGCCCGAGCGCCTCGCTCGCGAGCCTTGCCATCCTTGCCCTGAAGCATCCGCGCGGCCTTCCCGCCCTGCGCATGGTCACCGCCGCTGACGGCTCCGCCCGCTACGTCCCGGCTCGCGCGACGTCTGCCGCACGAGGCGCCCGATGAGGATCGGCTACCCCTCCGGCCGGGTTGCCGAACTCATCCATGACGGCATGATGCACGCCCATAGCGGCCGCGCCGACAGGGCCGAGGCCACCTTCGAGGCGGCGGATCATCTCGCGCTCGAGGCGGAGCATCGGCTGACCACCGAACTGCGCACCCTGTCCCGCCTGCGGGAGGAGATCGCCCGGCATCGCAGCGGCCTGCGGGAGGGGGCACGATGACCCTTCCGGGCACTCTCCCCTTCGTGCTGGCAGCCTGCTGCGGCGCCGCGGCGGGCATGCTGCTGCTGACGCTTGCGGCCGACGCCTCCGGGCGCCGGCCAGACGGCCTGCGGCCCTTCGTGCTGGCCGCTGGCTTCGGGGCCCTCGGCTGGCTGCTCATGGCAGCACTCTGCCTGTGGTGGCTGGCATGAGGGAGATGCGCGTTCTGGTGGCCTGCGAGTTCTCCGGCACCGTGCGTCGCGCCTTCGCGGCCCGCGGGCATGACGCCTGGTCCTGCGACCTGCTGCCGGCCGAGGACCGCTCCAACAGGCATATCACGGGCGACGCCCGTGACCTGCTCGACGCCGGCTGGGATCTGCTCATCGTCGCGCATCCGCCCTGCACCCGACTGTGCAACAGCGGCGTGCGGTGGCTCTCGCAGCCGCCGGTGGGCCGCAGCCGCGCCGAGATGTGGGCGGAGCTGGACGAGGGCGCCGCCCTGTTCTCCGCCTTCTGGAACGCCCCCATCGAGCGCATCGCCGTCGAGAACCCCGTGATGCACCGGCACGCTAAGGTGCGCATCGCGAACTACGCCCCGCCGGCGCAGAGCGTGCAGCCGTGGCAGTTCGGGCACGGCGAGAGCAAGCGCACCTGCCTGTGGCTGAAGAGCCTGCCGCCGCTGCGGCCTACCGAGATCGTGGAAGGCCGTACGGCGCGCGTGCACCGCATGCCGCCGGGGCCCGACCGCTGGCGCGAGCGATCCCGCTTCTTCCCCGGCATCGCCGCCGCGATGGCCGATCAGTGGGGCGGGCCGGCCGTGACGCGCGGCGCTTCAGCAAATCAGGCCCGTGAAAGGAGGGAGACCGCATGAGCCGGCCCATGATCCTGGTGGACGCGGAAGCGCTGGCCGCGATCCAGTCCGAGCTTGCGGCGATACGCCGTTCCCTCGAGGCAGTGCAGATGTCACCGCGCCCGGAGTGGATCCCGGTGCCGGAATACGCGAAAGGGGTGGGGCGCAGCGTGACCACCGTCCAGCGCTGGGTTCGTGAAGGGCGCATCGAGACCCGCCGCGAGGGCGGAGTGCGGATGGTGAAGCGTCGGTAGCACGGAGGCGGATGTCAGCTCAAAGCCGCCATTCGTGCTAGGCCCAGCGGGTGACTAATCGCAGCCTCAAGCCAAATTCCGCGCCCACCGCGTTGAAAGCCAGCAGTGAACCTGAAAAATCGCATACTGGGGGATGCAGGCCAGACGCCTTTGGTCGAAGTGTGGGGCCAGAACTGAGCTGATGTTCGCGTGATCAATGTCAGCCGGCGCGCGGTTCGATGATGAATGCTCGATACAAAGCCCAAGCTGATTCGTCTTCTCCCAACGCAATCTGCTCCAGAATATTCAAAAAAACCGTAGAGCCTGGCGTCACTTCTTCCAATTCGATATCCACATTATCGGAATCATAAATATTAGACACATAAACATTAAAAATCCACCAACGGTCTATCTTCGTGACCAATGCGACCAATACTGGAAATAGCGTGCCGAAATTTGGAAGAAATTCACCCGAAATTATCTTTCTGTTTTCGTGAGCGAACGAATTTCGCGCTTCGGTGATTTCATAAAATTTCATGACGTCCCCTGCGTCAATAACTCCCATTCGCTCAAGCCACTGAATTGAGCCTCGAAGAATATCCTCTTTGCCCTTTGGGTCCAGGGCGAGGACCTCCCTACGGTACTCTTCGTTGAATTGCGAACCCCCTGATGCACTCCACTTTTCTGAGAAGAAACCCAATATGGGCTCCTTGATTGAGGCCACAAGCACTTCGTACGCAAGCAAGTAGAGCCCTGAGGTTGTAAGGCGCCTGCGGACTACATCCGGATTGAGAAAGTCTTCCCACTGCTTATGCATCGGTCTTGGATAGCCTTTATCACTAGCTGCGTCCACCGCACAGCGGGGCCACCACTGTTGTGGGGTATCCACAGTTATGCGAGATGGAAAGCCGCGAGCTCTCTGCGCTGAGTATTTTCCACAAGATTCGGAGTGGGGTTCATTCACAAGTGGCGCACCCCTCGCTCCATCCGTCCTCGGTGGCGGCAGAGTTCCACAGCCTCTATGGCGGGATACAGCCCCAAATATCTGGATGTGATTGGCGCGCCAGGGGGTATAAGCTGGCTATGAAGGGTCGAAAGCCTACCGATGGTAACGCAATGTGGCGGTCGCAGCAATTCCAGCGAGGCAGGCGCTCATGCTACGTCGTAGCCGGAACATCGCCCTGCGCCCCCAACAGACGGAGAGCAGTCGTTCGCCGCGCACGTTGTGAACAATAGTAAGCACAAAGAGGCGGCGCCAAAATGCTTGCTGCTCTAGCGACTGCGAGGTGCAGATAGGGTTTTTTTGTGTATGGGCGTCAATTTTAGAAAATCAGGAAATTGCCATACGGCGCATTCGCTTATACCCTTGAAACAACATTCCAAAGTTCGTCGTCACAGTTTCGCAACAATGATCGAATTCTTCCCATCCGGCGTGTGAACTTCCTGTTGGGGATATAGAGCTTCCCATGATCTCCGGGAGCTTCAGTTATTATGTCATTGGTGAGCATATATCGAACTGCTTCGGTCGCCGCCGCACGGTCCCAATAGCTCGACGCACCGCGAAGAAGTGCTTCTTCTTTCCGACCGCTGCCCGGTTGAAAAAATAGTTTTCGAATGATGGCCACAAGTGTCTTATGACCATTCGAAAGTGGGAGTTCGCTAATTCTCGCAACGTTGTCCGCACTGGAAAAACCATCAAAATCGCAATCATCGGAAAATGCCGACGGCAATCGAACTTTATCTGACACACCTATAATTTGCTGAAACGCGCAGTTAGAAAAATTAGAATCTATAAAAAATGCTCCGTCCAAGTGCAGAACTTCAAAAAAAGTACCAGACACATGCAGGCCGGATATCTTAAGATCTGAAAGCTCGAGTCTGTCTATTGAGGCGTTTCTGATTGTGACCTGAGAGAAATCTATGGATCCGGATGCAGCCTCAATAGCCGAGCACAAATAGTCAGCCGCAATTTGCATGTTTCCTCTTGAGTTGCACAGTCTGCAATACTTCTCTGCCTCAGACCCGATTAGAGCATGAGCAAATAAAAACTTCGCGCCAAATGGGCCGACTGGCTTCCTGTAGAGATCCTCGGCTACGGCCTTGTCAGAAGTTCTGAATGCTTCGACCAAAGCCACCCCTCTCAGTCCACTTTTGGCGTAGTCATCTACAAAGCGGCGATTTCCGCTACCAGAACTAACACGCCCTAAATAGGGAAGTCGTTGTAGAATACTCGACGCTTCGTCAAGCGGCATGAAGCCAGATACCTGATGAAAGGCTTCATTGATCTCCAATGGCGATATTTCTTCGTTGAATTCATTCTTTCGGCGGCTGGCTTTCGCGATTTCAAGCAAAACCTTCCGCAAAACTTCAGCATCTATACTGGGATGAATTCTTGTTTCGCGCTCACAAATCGCTTGAAATGTGTTTTCAAAGAACTGGACTTCACCAGTCGAGTCCTCTATGAGCTTGCGCATGGTTTCCGGTTCAAGCTTCGAAAAGAGTTGGCAAATTAGCGGCTTTCTGGGGCTCCATTCCGGAAACTCCGTTAGCCCGGTGTTCAGTCTTAAGTAATCAATGGCTTGATCTTCAGTGAACTCATCAGGGCAATTTAGCAGTATTGTATCAATGTCCAGCCCGAGACAACTGAGCATCTCCTCGTCGTCGCTGAAGTAATGTGCACGTCCACACAGAAGCACACCCTTTCCGTCAAGCTTTGAAACAATGTCTCTTACACCCTGAAGGCTGCGGCGTCGGATTTCTCTAAGTCTTTCAGGTTCGCCGCTCCACGATTGTGATCCGATCTCGTCAATTCCGTCTAGGATGAAAGCAAGCGCACCAGACCTTACAAGCCGCACCGCGGAGTCTTCCAGGCCGCTAAGTCCCAGAGAAGACAAATGGCTTCGTACAATTAAGTCGAAGGACTGATGGCCCCAATGCTCTCGGAGGTTTATCGCGAGAGTTGGAAAGAGAATATTCCTGCGACTGACCCTCTCGAAGACTTCC
This sequence comes from Paroceanicella profunda, assembly GCF_005887635.2. Taxonomy (GTDB): domain Bacteria; phylum Pseudomonadota; class Alphaproteobacteria; order Rhodobacterales; family Rhodobacteraceae; genus Paroceanicella; species Paroceanicella profunda. The sequence goes on from NZ_CP040818.1 coordinate 1,514,744, forward strand.
CTGGCACAGCGGGACTTCCCTGTGCCAAACTCCCCTAGCAGTATTATCCTTCTTCCATTTGAGAGAAGATCGGATATTTCATCAACGTTGTAAGTAGTTCCCGAAGATTTATCGAGGTATCCTGTCTCAATGAAGGCGCCAGTGTCGCTCTTATTTGTATATGGATCTAGGGCGCTCCCGAACTCGACCGATTTTCGCGCAAATTCATATGACTCTTTTCCAACAAATTTCTCCCTAAATTCCTTGACGCTTAATACCTCAACCTTTTGCGCCTTGCCGGTCTCGCGGAGAGATGAAACTTTGCGCGCCGATATAAAGAATGATCGCACAACAACGCCTTCGGGTACGAGTGCAGTTCGTATGCTCGCAAACTTCGCCAAGTCTAGTCTTAATTTTGCGAGGTTGTCTTCTTTTGTTATTTCTATGACTACTATTTCATCCGATGACACCCTAATCACCGCATCGCATCGGATACCGGCAATTTCCTCTGCCTTGGCAGGGGCATTCCAATGGGACGAGGCAATCTGCCGGACGCTTTCTTCGAAATCTTGCCAATTCATCACTTTTCGTCCTTGCGCCCGCTTAAGAAGGAACGTTCTTTCAAATTTAGCTAGGGATCAAGAAGGAAGTCGCTCCACGAACCGCATCGAAGTAGTCTCACAGTGGGCGGGCCCTCCCGCCGGATCGGTCGAACACTGTGGGTTATTCGGCTTAGGTCGGCGCTGCCTATCCAGCCAGTGCATCGTGGCACTGGGGCCATGGCAGTGTCGGCGACCAACCGTTCACGAAGGTCGACTTCGGGTAGAGCCCAGACTTTGCCGCACTTCGCATGAACGGCCGCTATGGCTCGGGAAGGCCTGACGGTTAGAGCGGGGCGGGCCCGCCTAATACGTCCGCTTTCTGCGCTTCGCCGACGCCCATGTATGACGTCGCGAACGGCAGAAAATCGCCGCTTCAGATCCCTAGCCCAGCCGCTTCGCGAGATCCTCGGCGCTCTCGTTGTAGTACACCTGCAACATCTTGAGGTCGCGATGCCCGACCATCCGGGCGAGCGCCAGAACGTCCAGCTTCGCCGCCAGCCGCGTGATTGCCGCGTGGCGGCTGTCGTGGAAGGTGAGGCCCTCTACTCCGGCACGGCTCCGCAGCTTGCGCCACAGCGCGTCCAGGCTGCGGGGTGTCAGGCCGAAGACCGGGTCTGCCTTCGGCAGGGCTTCGAGCAGCCGTGCGGCTTCGGATGACAGGGGCACCTGGCGCGAGCGGCCGTTCTTGGTGATCTCCAGATGCACGGTGCGGCGGGTGAGGTCCACCCGGTCCCAGGTCAGCCCGCAGATCTCCCCGGCCCGCATCGCCGTTTCCAGCGCGAACAGCCAGGCATGATAGGCGCGGGCCGTGGCGTGCTGCAGGTCGTCTCCAGCGGAGAGCGCAAGCCGCTCCATTTCGGCGGCGGTTGGCAGGCGGTCCCTTGCCGGTGGGGCCGCGGGGCGCCGTACGTCCGTCAGGGGGTTGGTGCTGAGCAGCCCCCATTCCTTGATGGCCACGTTGATGGCGGAGGACATGGTCTGCATCTCGCGGATGACCGATGCCGGGCCCACGTCCTTCAGGCGCCGGTCGCGCCAGGCGGCGAAATCCGCCGGGCGGAGATCGGCCACCTTCAGCCAGGCAATGTCGTCCCGCCGCATGCGGTTGATCCGGAGGATTTCCACGCGGGCCCCGCGCTTGGAGACGGTCACCTCGCGCGCGTAGCGGTCGAGCAGGTCGCCGAACGGGGCCTGTGAGGCGATACCTTCGGAGTTGAGGATCAGATATTCCTGCCGGGCGGCCCAGTCCTTCGCCGCCTGGCGACTCGCGAAGACCTGAGATTTCCGCACACCCTTCCGGGCAACCTGAGCCCGGAACCGGTTTGCGCTGAGTTTCGCGATGCTGGCCATTTTCCCCACGTGTGTAAATTGTGGGTAAAGTCGTGGGCCAAAATGGGCACGCGGGCAAGCATCCTGAGGTGCGTGGCAGGCCAAGGCCCTTGTTTTGCTCACTTTTGAGCGTCAGGGCGCTCACTATGGAACGGGGCTGGTGCCGGATGAGGGATTCGAACCCCCGACCTTCGGTTTACAAAACCGCTGCACTACCACTGTGCTAATCCGGCCCTTCTGCGCTGATTAGCACACCTGACGGCAAGCTCAAGCCGGTTGGCGCGCCGGGCGGGACTATTCCGCAGGGTGGCCGAGCACCCGGGCCCGGGCGATTTCGGCCTCCAGCCTTGCGTCCTCGTCCCGCCGCGGGGAGGAGAACCGCGCCAGCAGCAGGTAGCACACCGGGGTGAGGAACAGCGTGGCGAGCGTGGCCAGGCCAAGGCCGCCCACCACCACCCATCCCAGCGCGATGCGAGCCTCGGCGCCGGCGCCGCTGGCCACCACCAGCGGCGCGCCACCCAGGACGGTGGAGATGGCGGTCATCGCCACCGGGCGCAGGCGGATGAGGCTCGCGGTCTCGATGGCCGCGCGCAGGCCCAGGCCGCGCTCGCGCAGCTGGTTGGCGAATTCCACGATCAGGATGCCGTTCTTGGCCATCACCCCCACCAGCATCACCAGCCCGATCTGGCTGTAGACGTTCAGCGACCCGCCGGTGAACAGGATGGCGAACACCGCGCAGGCCAGGCCCAGCGGCACGGTGAGCAGGATGATCAGCGCCGAGATGAAGCTCTCGAACTGTGCCGCCAGCACCAGCAGCACCACGATGATCGCCACCGCGAAGGTCATCACGAGGCCCTGCGAGGTCTCGCCCACCGTGGCGGCCTCGGCCAGCGGGATGATGCGCGCGCCCGGCGGCATCAGCCCCTCGGCGAGGCGCTGCACCTCGCGGTAGGCGTCCTGCAGCGCGAGCGAGCCGCCGAGGCTGGCGGTCACCGGCACGGAGCGCAGCTTGTCCTCGCGGCGCAGGTCCGCGGGGGCGGCGGCCTCGGTGAGCGTGGCGATGGAGGACATCGGCACGATCTTGCCCGAGGCGGTGCGCAGGAAGATGTTCTCCAGGTCCGTCGGGTCGTCCACCGGGGTGCCGGTGGAGAGCAGCTTGATGGGCGCCGTACGGTCCGGCAGGTAGACGGTGCCCACCTCCCGCCCGTCCAGCAGCGCCTGCATGGCGTTGGCGAGGCCGGTCACATCGATGCCGAGGTCGGAGGCGCGCTCGCGGTCCACTTTCACGGTGAGCTGCGGCTGGGTGAGGTCGAAGCTCAGGCGGATGTTGCCGAAGCGCCCGTCCTCCTGCATGCGGTCCATGAGCTGGCTGGCGGCATAGGCGAGCTTGTCGTAGCTCGCCCCCGCCACCGCGAACTGCAGCCCCTCGCCGCCGCCGCGGATGCCCAGCGAGTTCGGCTGGATGGCGAAGGCGCGCGCGCCGGGCAGGGCGCCCATGCGGGTGTTGATCTCGTCGGCGATCTGCTGCTGCGAGCGGTTCCGGTCCTCCCAGGGGGCGAGGGTGAGCACCATGAAGCCGCGGTTCACCGCGCCGCGCCCGGCGATGGCGAAGAGGTTCAGCGCCTCGCCGCTCTGCAGGTAGGGGGTGGCGATGTCCTCGATCATCCGCATCTGCTTCGCGGTGTAGGCGAGGCTGACGCCCTGCGGCGTGCTCACCGAGAACAGCAGCACCGAGCGGTCCTCCGGCGGGGTCAGCTCCTGCGGGATCTGCCGGAAGGCCAGGCCGGCGCCCAGCGAGAACACCACCGCGATGGTGATGGCCACCAGCGGCGCGTCCAGCGCGGCGTGCAGGATGCGGGCGTAAAGCCCCTGCAGCCCGGCGCCGAGGCTCTCGAACACCCGGCCAAGCAGGCCGCGGCGGGCGGCCTCGGTCTCGGCCGGGGCCGGCAGCACCCGGGCCGCGATCATCGGGCAGAGCGTGAGCGTGACGACGGAGGAGATCACCACCGAGATGGCCAGCACGAAGCCGAACTCGCGGAACAGCCCGCCCGCGGTGCCCGGCAGGAAGGAGATCGGGATGAACACCGCCGCCAGCGTGGCCGTGGTGGAGATGACGGCGAAGAACACCTCCCGCACGCCCACCAGCGCCGCGGCCCGGGGCCCGAGGCCGAGCGCGCGGCGGCGCATCACGTTCTCCAGCACCACGATGGCATCGTCCACCACCATGCCGGTGGCGAGCACGAGTGCCAGCATGGAGAGGATGTTGATGGAGAAGCCGGCGAGGTAGATGCCCCCGAAGGTGCCGATCAGCGCCACCGGCATGGTGACCGCCGGGATCAGCACCGCGCGCAGCGAGCGCAGGAACAGCAGGATCACCCCGATCACGATCACCGTGGCCAGCAGCAGCGCGCCCACCACCTCCTTGATGGAGCCGCGGATGAAGGTGGCGTCGTCGCTGGTCACCCGGATGTCGGTGCCTTCGGGAAGGATGTCGCGCATGCGCTCCACCGCCGCGTGCACGTCGCGCGAGATGTTGAGCGTGTTGGACTGTGCCTGCCGGATGATGCCCATGCCCACGCCGGTCTGGCCGTTGGCGCGCAGGATGGCCTCGTTCACGTCGGGGCCGAAGCTCACCTTCGCCACGTCGCCCAGCCGGGTGTGGGCGTCCAGCATCAGGGCGGCGTATTCTTCCGGTGTGGTGAGGCCGGAATTGGCACGCACCACGATTTCCTGCGTGTCGGAGGTGATGGTGCCGGCCGGGCTCTCGCCGGAGACGGCAGAGAGCAGGCCGGCGATATCGGCGATGGTGAGCCTGCGCCCGGCCAGGGCGGCCTGGTCGATGTCCACGCGCAGGATCGCCTCGCGGTCGCCGTAGACCTGCACGTCGGCCACGCCGTCGATGGCCGCGAGCGTGTCGACCACCTCGTCCTCCACCAGCCGGGTGAGGTCCTGGATCTCCAGCCGGTCGGAGGTGACGGCGACGCGCATCACCGCGGAGGCGTTCGCATCCGCCTTCACGATGCGCGGGTCGTCGATCTCGTCCGGCAGGTCGCGTTCGATGCGGCTGATCGCGTCGCGCAGGTCGTTCGCGGCCACGTTGAGGTCGGTGTCGTCGGTGAATTCCACCGTCACCCGGCTGCGGCCGAAGCTGGAGCTGGAGGCGATGGACTTCACCCCCGCCACCCGGGTGGCGGCGCCCTCGATTTCGTCGGTCACCTCGGCGTCGATGGTCTCGGGGGCGGCGCCGTCATAGGTGGTGGTGACGGTGATCACCGGGCGGTCCACGTCCGGCAACTCGCGGATCTCCGCGCCCCAGAGCGCGGCCAGCCCGGCCACCACGATGAGCAGGTTCACCACGATGGCGAGCACCGGGCGCTTCACGAAGGTGGCGGTGAAGGCGGCGGCGCCGTCGTCCATGCCCGGGGGCAGGGCGCGGGCGGCGGCTTCGGCGTCCGCGCGGGCAGCGGCGTCCGCGTCCGTCCCGGTGCGGGGGGGGGCCATCTCCCGGCGCCCGCTCAGCCGGCGTCCGGGGGCGTCGTCACTTCGGTGACGGTGCTCCCCGGCCGCAGTTTCTGCACGCCCTCGGTCACCACCACCTGGCCGGCGTCGATGCCGGAGAGCAGCACCCGGTCATCCTCGCGCTCCAGCACCTCCACGGAGACCTGCGCCGCCTTGCCATCGGTCACCGTCCAGACGAAGGGCCCGTCCGCGCGCCACTGCACCGCCAGCGCCGGCACCGCCACGTGCGATTCCCCGGGGAAGGACATCACCACGTTGAAGGAGAAGCCGGGGCGCAGCATGTCGTCGGAATTGTCGATGGCCGCGCGCAGGCGCAGGGTGCGGCTCTCGCTGTCGACCTGGCTGTCGATGGCGGTGACGGTGCCGTTGAATACCGCGCCCGGGGTGGCGGGGGTGGTGGCGATGAGCGTCTGCCCCAGCCCGATCAGCGCCGCGAAACGTTCCGGCGCGTAGAGGTCGATCTCCAGCTTCGAGCGGTCGTCGAGCACGGCGATGGCGGTGTCGGCGCCGATCAGGTCGCCCACGTCCACCTCCGAGAGGCCCACCACGCCGTCGAAGGGCGCGCGCACCAGCCGGCGCTCCAGCGCCAGTTCGGCGGTGCGCAGGTCAAGCTGGGCGCGCTGGCGGGTGCGGTCGGCCTCGTCGAGGTCGACCTGGGTTGCGATGCGGCGGGCGGCGAGCGCGGTCAGGCGCTCGAAGGCGGCATCCGCCTCGGCCTCGGCCACCTTGGCCCGATCCACGGCGATCTCCTCGGCATCGCTGTCCAGCCGCGCGAGGATGGTGCCCCGGGCGACCTTCTCGCCGGAGGTGAAGCCCAGTTCCTCCACCTCGCCGGTGGAGCGGGCGAACAGCGTGACGCTGCGCAGCGCCCGGCCCGAGCCGATGAGGCGCAGGCGCGTGGCGGCGCGGGCGGTCTCGGCCGTGGCGGTGATCACGCCCACCGCGCGGTCCGCCCGGCCGGTGGCGGCGGGCTCCTGCGTGGCGGTGAGCGCGAGCGGAGAGGTGTCGATGCCGACGCGGGCGAGCAGGTCGCGCGCGTCCGGGCTGAACGCGGCAATGCCCGCGCCGGCCGCGCCAAGCACGACGATCGATATGATGGCCTGTCGGACCATGCCCATCCGGTGCTCTCCCTGCTCCCGCTTCACGGACAGTACGTCCGCTGCGGGAGGACCCGTCGCGGAAATCTGCGCTGCGCGTGAAAAATATCCCCCTGCCGGGGATTCTGCGCAAGCGCCGTGATGGCGGCTGCGGCAGTGCAGCGCAATTCGTGCCGCGGCGTGGCACGAAGGAGACGCGGACCGGGCCTGATGCCGGTGCCCGGCCGGTCAGCCGGGCGGCGGCACGGTGGCGGGGAAGCTCGCGGCCCGCGTCAGCGCGCCGTCATGAGGGGTGTCCGGCGGGGCCGGAGCCGGGCTGCGGATGAAGCCGTGGCCCGGTCCGGGGCAGGTGACGCGGCTACCGTGCCGCCCCGCCCCTGCGGCCGGGCGCAGGAGCGCCGGGCGGTGTCCACCGGCATCCGCGGGTCGTCTTCGCCGCGCGGGATCCGCGTCGTGCCCGGCCGGGCCTCGGCTTCAGACGACGACGGGCTGCGCCACCTGCCGGCCGACCCCGAACACACGCTTGTAGCGGGCGATCTCCCCGGCCGGGCCCATCGCCTTGTTGGGATTGTCGGAGAGCTTCACGGTGGGCCGGTCGTTGGCCGAAACCGCCTTGCACACCAGGCTGAACGGGTCCAGCGCACCGTCCGGCGCGAGGCCGCGGAAGTCGTTGGTCAGCAGCGTGCCCCAGCCGAAGCTCACCCGCACCCGGTCGCGCAGCTTCGCGTCCAGCATCACGATCTTGTCCACGTCCAGCCCGTCGGAGAAGATGATGAGCTTGTCGCGCGGGTCCTGGCCCATGCGCTTCCACCAGGCGATGGCGGTTTCGGCGGCGGTGAGCGGGTCTCCGCTGTCGATGCGCACGCCGGTCCAGTGCGCCAGCCACTCCGGCGCGCGGGCGAAGAAGCCCTCGGTGCCGTAGGTGTCGGGCAGGATGATGCGCAGGTTGCCGTCATAGTCGCGCTGCCAGTCGGCCATCACCTTGTAGGGGGCCTCGGCCAGCGCGGCGTCATCGGTGGCCAGCGCCGAATAGACCATCGGGAGTTCATGCGCGTTGGTGCCGATCGCCTCCACCTCCGCGCGCATGGCGATGAGCACGTTGGAGGTGCCGGTGAAGCGCGGGCCCAGCCCCTCGCGCATGGCCTGCACGCACCAGTCCTGCCACAGGAAGGAGTGGCGGCGGCGGGTGCCGAAATCGGCGATGCGCATCTGGTGGGGCTGCAGGCGCTGGATCTTCTCCCACACCCGCGCCATGGCCCGTGCGTAGAGCACCTGCAACTCGAACTTGCCCATGGTGCGCAGCACGGCGCGCGAGCGCAGCTCCATCATCACCGCCAGCGCCGGGATCTCCCACAGCATGGCCTCGGCCCAGGAGCCCTCGAAGGTGAGCTCGTACTGGTCGCCCCGGCGTTCCAGCTGGTATTCGGGCAGCTGCAGGTTCTCCAGCCATTCCATGAAGTCCGGCCCGAACATGGAACGGATGCCGTAGAAGGTGTTGCCACGCAGGTAGGTGCTCTCGCCGCGCGACAGGCGCAGGGAGCGCAGGTGGTCGAGCTGGTCGCGCAGCTCGCTCTCGTCCACCAGCCGGGCCATGGGCACGGTGTCGGAACGGTTGATCAGGCTGAAGCGCACCCGCACGTCCGGGTGGTTGCGGAAGATGCTCTGGGCCATGAGCAGCTTGTAGAAATCCGTGTCCAGCAACGAGCGGACGATCGGGTCGATCTTCCAGTTGTGGTTGTAGACACGCGTGGCGATGTCGGTCATGGCACGGGTTCCCGGACAGTATCAGCCGCTCTAGAACAGGGAAGGACGGGCTTGTCCAGCGGCTATCGTCAGGCGACGACCACCCCCGCCGCGCGCAGTTCGGCCATCGCAGCCGCCACGGAGCCCGCCATGTCGATGCCCCGGCAGGCCTCCGCCAGCAGGGTGACGCCGAAGCCCAGGCGGATGGCGTCCAGCGCGGAGAACTTCACGCAGAAGTCCGTCGCCAGCCCGCAGAGCGCCACCGCCTCCACCCCGCGTTCCCGCAGGTAGCCGCCCAGCCCGGTGGGGGTTTCATGGTCGTTCTCGAAGAAGGCGGAGTAGCTGTCGATGCCCGGCCGGAAGCCCTTGCGCAGAACGAGGTCGGCGTCGCGGCGCAGGTCCGGGTGGAATTCGGCCCCCGCCGTGCCCTGCACGCAATGGGTGGGCCAGAGCACCTGCGGGCCGTAGGACATCTCCACCAGCGAGAAGGGCTCCGCCCCGGGGTGGCTGGCGGCGAAAGAGGAGTGCCCGGCCGGGTGCCAGTCCTGCGTGAGCACGCGGACGGGGTAGGCGTCCTGCAGGCGGTTGACCAGCGGCACCACCTCGTCTCCGCCGGCCACGGCCAGCGCGCCCCCGGGGCAGAAATCGGTCTGGATGTCGATCATCAGCAGGGCGGTGTCGTGCATCTCGGGGGCCTCTTCTCTCACGCGCTGTGGCCCGCCCGGGCCGGTGCGCGCGCGGGCGCCGGCCCCGGACGGGGGGAGGGCCAAGCAAAGGCCCGCGCGGCGGCGGCGTCAACCCCGCCGAAGGCTTACCGCCGCTTAACCGGTGTCTGCGATCCTGCGGGCGGTGCGACATCGGGGTGAGCGGGGAAGGGGAGGGCATGACGACAGTCGTGGTGCTGGTCTATCACATGCTGAGCGCGCTCTGGCTGCTGATCCTCGTTCATCTGGTGATGGGGCTGCTGCTGCGGGTGCGGGTTCTGAACTACGAACGGCCGTCGGTGCGCGGCGCCTGGAACGGGCTGAGCGGCATGCTGGACCCGCTCTACCGGCCGCTGCGCAGGGTTCTGCCGGGGCACGGGCGGGTGGATCTCGCGCCGGTGGCCACGCTGTTCTTCGTGCTGGGGGTGCAGGCGATGTTCCTGCTGGCCGGGGCCGCGCGCCTGCTGTGACCTGCGCGGAGCAGGCGGGAGAGGCTGTCCGGGAGGAGGCTGCGAGACCGTCCCGGTCGCGGCGCAGGCCGGCCGCGGGAGGCGCCGATCCCGGGGCGGGCAGGCCGAGGTCGAGAGGGGCAGGGTGCCTGCGAAGGGCCCAGTGCCTCGGGGCCGGCCCGGGCCCTGCCGTCAGGCGGACGGGGGAGGGGCGCGCCGCGCGAGAGGCCCTGCGCGGCGGCCCGGGATCTCACTCGCCGGTATGCGGTGCGACGGGCCAGATCCCACCCTGGTAGATGACCGCGGGGTCATCATGGGCACGCGGCGGGTCCGCCGCCTCCACCTCGGCGCGGAACTGTTCGGAGGAGTGCTCCGGCACCCAGCCCAGGAAGGCGGCATGGGAATTGTCCCACCACATGTCGCGATTCGCCGAGGCGCCGTAGACCATGGAGCAGCCCACGCGGGGCGCCTCATGGATGCGCTTGACCAGGCTCACGAAATCCTCCGGCGCCAGCCAGGTGGAGAGCATGCGCCGGTCCCGCGGCTTGGGGAAGCACGAGCCGATGCGCACGGAGACGCTCTCGATGCCGAACTTGTCCCAGTAGTAGCGGGCCATGGTCTCGCCCATCGCCTTGGACAGGCCGTAGAGGCTGTCCGGGCGCAGCTCCGCATCGCCGTCGAGCAGGGTCTCGCGGGTGTGGAAGCCGATGGCGTGGTTGGAGGAGGCGAAGAGCACGCGCGCCGGGCCCAGCCGCCGGGCCGCGTCGAAGATGTTGAACGCGCCCCGCAGGTTCGACTGCTCGATCACGTCCCAGGTGTTCTCCACCGACATGCCGCCGAGATGCACGATGTAACCGCACCCCTGCACGAGGGCGTCCACCGCCGCGCGGTCGGCGAGGTCGCAGCGCACGACCTCCTCGCCGTCGCGGGCCGGAGCCATTTCGGAAAGGTCGGACAGGCGCAGCGGCGCGTAGCCCTGAAGCGCCTCGCGCAGCATCGCGCCGACGCCGCCGGCAGCACCGGTGATGAGGATGCGGGTCATGTGGCTTCCTTCTTCAGTCCATGAGGCCCGGCAGCGTCAGGGAGACCGCCGGGATGAAAGTGGTGACGGCAAGCGCCACGAGAATGGCCGCGTAGAACGGCCAGATGGTGAGCACCACGCGTTCGATCTTCTCCTGCCCGATCACGCAGCCGATGAACAGGCAGGCGCCCACGGGCGGCGTGCACAGGCCCAGCCCGAGGTTCATCATCAGCACCATGCCGAACTGGATCGGGTCCATGCCGAAGCCGGTGACCACCGGCAGGAAGATCGGGGTGCAGATGAGGATCAGCGCCGCCATGTCCATGATCATGCCCAGCACCAGCAGCATAAGGTTCAGGATCAGCATGATCACGATCGGGTTCGAGGAGATGGAGGTGAGCGCGTCTGCCAGCACCTCCGGCACCCGGTAGAGCGCGAGGAGATAGGCGAAGGCGGTCGCGCAGCCCACCAGCACCATCACCATGGCGGTGGTGCGCACGGAGTTCATCACCGCGGTGCGGAACCCCTCCCAGGAGAGCGACCGGTAGACGAACAGTGTCACCAGAATGGCCCAGATCACCCCCATGGCGCCGGATTCCGTCACCGTGACCACGCCGGAGAGCACGCCGCCCACGATGATCACCGCCGTCAGCAGCCCGGGCAGGGCGGCGACGAAGCTGGTCAGCAGCACCATGCCGCCGGGGAAGGGCTCGGAGGGGTAGCCTCGCCTGCGCGCCACCAGATAGGCGGCCACGGCGAGGCACAGGCACATGATGACGCCCGGCACGATGCCGGCGACGAAGAGCTTGGACACCGAGATGCCGCCGCCCGCCGCCACCGCGTAGAGGATCATGTTGTGGCTGGGCGGGATCATGATGCCGGCGATGGAGGAGGTGACGGTGACGTTCACCGCGTAGTCGCTGTCATAGCCCTTCTCCTTCATCGTGGGGATGAGGATGGAGCCGAGCGCGGAGACATCGGCCACCGCCGAGCCGGAGATGCCGCCGAACAGCATGGAGGCGAAGACGTTCACCTGCCCCAGCCCGCCGCGGATATGGCCGACGGCCGCGAAGGCCACCTTCACCAGCCGGCTGGCGATGCCGCCGTGCAGCATCAGCTCGCCCGCAAAGACGAAGAAGGGAATGGCCAGCAGGCTGAACACCGACACGCCGGAGACGATGCGCTGGAAGCCGATCATCATCGGCAGGCCTTCGTAGGCGAAGGTCGACATCGCGGCGATGCCGAGGGCGAAGGCCACCGGAACGCCGGTGACCACGAGAATGGCGAAGATGCCGAGCAGCAGGGCGAGACCCATCGGATTATTCTCCCGTCGGGGTGCGGAGGCGGCGCAGGATGCGCGCACCGCAGAACAGCACGACAAGCACGCCGCAGATGACCAGGGGCAGGCTGCGCAGCCCCTCGGGCCAGCCCAGCAGCGGGATCTTGGCGCGCCACTTGAACAGCACCAGCTTCCAGGTGAACCAGGCCATGCTGAGCGAGAACAGCGCCAGCACCACGTCGTTGAACACCGACACCCAGAGCTGGCCGCGCGGCGGCAGCGCGTCGCGGAAGAAGTCCACGCTCAGGTGCCCCTCGTCATGCACGACGACGGCGGCGCCGAGGAAGCTGATGAACACCACCAGCAGCAGCGCGAGCTGCTCCACCCATGTGGGCGTGGAGTTCATCACGTAGCGCCCCCACACCAGCCAGCCGAAGATGACGATGAGGAGCACGAGACCGGCCCCGGCAATCCAGAGCACGAGGGTGGAGAGGCCGTCGAGAAGACGATCGAGGGCAGAGCGCTGCATGGGATGTTCCGGCAGTTGGGGACGGGGGGACCTCCCCGCGCTCCGGGGCCGGGAGGGCCGAACCGGGCGGGCAGGGGCCGCAGCGCCTGCCCGCCCGGGGGCGTGTCAGTCGGTGGCCTTGATCTCGTCGATCAGCGTCTCGAGGCTCGGATGCTCCTCGAGGAACCTGGCGTAGACCGGCTCCATCGCCTTCTGGAAGGCGGCCTTGTCGGTAACCTCGTTGAACTTCACGCCCGCGGCCTCGACCTTCTTCTGGCTTTCGGCGGAACGCTCGGCCCAGAGCTGGCGCTGCAGCGTGGCGCTCTCGCGCGCGGCCTGCTTCACGATCTCCTGGTCCTCGGCGGAAAGGCCGTTGTACAGGTCGGCGTTGATGCACAGGCACTCGGGGATGATGAGGTGGTTGGTGGCCGAGTAGTAGCCGGCAACCTCGTAGTGGTTGGTCGATTCGTAGGAGGGCCAGTTGTTCTCCGCCCCGTCCACCACGCCGGTCTTGAGTGACTGGTAGACCTCGCCGAAGGCCATCGGCGTGGCGTTGCCGCCGAGCGCCTCGACCATGCCGACGAACAGCTCGTTGTTCATCACGCGCATCTTCATGCCGGTGAGGTCCTGCGGCTCCAGGATCGGATGCTTGGTGTTGTAGAAGGAGCGCGAGCCGCTGTCGTACCAGGCCAGCGCCACCAGGCCTTCCTGTTCCATCGCCGCCGAGATCTCCTCGCCGATCGGCCCGTCCATCACGCGGTGCATGTGGTCGAGGTCCTTGAAGATGAAGGGCAGCGAGACGACGTTGGTCGCCTCCACGATCGGCCCCATGGGCCCGAGGTTGAACACCGCGAAGTCGATGCCGCCGAGGCGCACCTGCTCGATGGCGTCCGGCTGGTCGCCGAGGATGCCGGAATGATAGGTGCGCGCGGTGATGCGGCCCTCGGTGCGCTCGTCCAGCAGCTCGCCGAACTTGTCCATGCCCAGCGACACCGGATAGTCGGGCACGTGGATGTTCCAGCCGCGCCATTCGGCAGCGGCGCTCGTGGCCGTCAGGGCCAGTGCGCAGAGGGGGGCGACGAATTTGAGCATTGGTGACTTCCTCCCGGTAGGTCGACACGGCCTTGGGCCGCTGTTTGATGTTGCAGTCATACTATGTGTGGTATGATGACCTGTCAATGTGGCGCAATTGAAGCCTGGATGAGGACATCCTATGGTCCGCGAGATGTCAGGAATGGGGAAACCTTCATGAAAACCACTGTCGGGGCGCGCCGCCCGCGCGAGAACCTCACCCAGAAGGTGACGGGGATCCTGCGGGACCGAATCGAGACCGGCGTGCTCCGCCCGGGCGACAGGCTGCCGACCGAACAGGGGCTGATCGCGGAATTCGGCGTGTCGCGAACGGTGATTCGAGAGGCGATTTCCGGGCTGCGCGCCGATGGGCTGGTGGAGCCGCGGCACGGCGTCGGCGTGTTCGTGCTGGACCGGCCGGCACCGCCGCCGGGGCTGGAGATGCTGCGCGGCAGCCTCGACCGGCTGTCCTCGATCATCGAAATCCTCGAATTGCGCACCGCAGCGGAGATCGAGGCCGCCGGGCTGGCGGCCGAACGCGCCTCCCCGGCGCAGCAGGCCCGCATTCGCGAATCCTGCGCGGAGATCGACCGCGCCGTGCTGCGCGGCGAGCGGGCCGAGGCCGCCGACTTCGCCTTCCACCTCACCATCATGGAGGCGACGAACAACCCGCTGTTCCCGGAATTCCTGCAGTTCCTCGGCCAGCGCACCATTCCGCGCTCGCAGATCTCCAGCACCGTGCCGGAGGGCTATCTGGAACGCATCCAGGCTGAGCACATGGCCATCGTCGACGCGATCGCCGCCGGCGACACGGACCGTGCCCGCAGCACCATGCGCACCCATCTGCGCGGCGCCCTGAAGCGTTACGAGGCCCTGCTGCGCAGCGTGCGATGATGTCTCTTGACTAAGTCATCATATGACTTATGCTCGCCGGAAATACCCGGCCAGGAGGAAATGCGCCCGTGTCCCTCAATGATCTGAAAACCCGCATCGGCAGCGGCCTGCTGTCGTTTCCCGTCACCCCGTTCCACGCCGACCTCACCATGGACGGCAAGGGCCTCGCGACCCATGTGGAATGGCTGTCGCAGTACAATGCAGCGGCGCTGTTCGTGGCCGGCGGAACCGGCGAGTTCCACTCGCTCGCGCCCTCCGAGGTGGTCGAGGCGGTGAAGATCGCGAAATCGGTCGCCGGCGACATGCCGATCATCTCCGGCTGCGGCTACGGACACCGGCTCGCCATCGACATCGCCCAAGCCGCCGAGGCCGCGGGCGCCGACGCCATCCTGCTGCTGCCGCATTACCTGATCTTCGCCAACCAGCAGGGCCTTTTCGACCACGTGAAGGCGGTGTGCGACGCGGTGAAGATCGGCGTCATCGTCTACAACCGCGACAATGCCCAGCTGAAGGCCGACACGCTGGCGAAGCTCTGCGACGCCTGCCCGAACCTGATCGGTTTCAAGGACGGCTCGGGCGATATCCACACCGTGCGCCACATCACCTGCACGATCGGTGACCGGCTGACCTACATCGGCGGCATGCCCACGCACGAGCTCTTCGCCCAGGCCTATAACGGCGCTGGCGTGACCACCTATTCCTCCGCCATCTACAACTTCGCGCCGGAGCTGGCGCTGAGCTTCTACGCCGCGCTGCGCGCCGGGGACAACGCGAAGATGGAGGAGATCCTGAAGGGCTTCTTCTACCCGTTCGCCGCCATCCGCGACCGCTCGCCGGGCTATGCGGTGTCGATCATCAAGGCCGGGCTGAAGCTGATCGGTCGTGACCCGGGCCCGGTGCGCCCGCCGCTCACCAACCTCACCGAGGAGGAGCTGGAGATGTTCCGCCCCGTCATCAACCGGTACGTGCTGGAACACGCATGAGCCGGATAGCCGAGGTCTCGGTCCACCTGCTCGACGCTGCGCTGGACGCCCCGTTCCAGAGCGCGACGGGGCAGTTCGACCGCAGGCAGCATTGCCTGGTGGAGATCACCTGCGAGGACGGCACGACGGGCTGGGGCGAATGCCTCGGCCCGGCGCGGCCGAACGCGGCGATGGTCCGTGCCATGCGGCCGTTGCTGATCGGGCAGGAGGCGGGGCGGATCGAGCCGCTCTGGCTCGGCCTCTACAACGCCTTTCGCGACCAGGGGCAGACCGGGCTCACGGTCACCGCGCTGTCGGGCATCGACATCGCGCTGTGGGACATTGCGGGCAAACGCTTCGGCGTGCCCTGCCACGCGCTGCTCGGCGGCGCCTTCCGTACCGAGGTGCCGGCCTATGCCACCGGCGGGTTCCGCCGGTTGAAGCCCGGCCGCCCGGCCTATCTGGCCGAGGAGACCGCAGGTTACGTCGCCGAAGGCTTCGGCGCGGTGAAGATCAAGATCGGCTATGATGTTGCCGAGGACATCGAGGCGATCCACGCCGTGCGCGCGGCCATCGGCCCCGACATCGGCTTCATGATCGACGCGAACCACGGCTATGACGCGATCGAGGCGCTGAAGCTCGCCCGCGCCGTGGCCGAGTGCGACATCGGCTGGTTCGAGGAGCCGGTGGTGCCGGAGGATTTCGACGGCTACAAGGCGCTGCGCGCGGGCCAGCCCATCCCCGTGGCGGGCGGCGAGACCTGGCACACCCGCTGGGGCTTCGCACGCGCCATCGCGGCGCGGGTGGTCGACATCCTGCAACCCGATGTCTGCGGCATGGGCGGGCTCTCGGAGGCGAAGAAGGTCTCCGACATGGCCTCGGCCGCCTCCATCCGGGTCATTCCCCATTGCTGGGGCACCGGCGTGGCGGTGGCGGCGGGGCTTCAGTACCTCGCCATCCTGCCGGATTACCCCTCGCGCCACGAGCCGCGCCAGCCGATGCTGGAGTTCGACCAGACCCCGAACCCCTTCCGCATGGCGGTGCTGAAGACGCCGATCACCCATACGGGCGGCATCGTGAAGGTGCCCGACGGCCCCGGCCTCGGCATCGAGATCGACCGTGACGCCCTTGCCCGTTTCGCGATGGAGGCCTGAGCATGCGCACCACCGACGGCCCGGCGCCGAAGCTGAAGGCGCCCCCGGGCGCCACCGACTGCCATATCCACATCTACTACCCCGGCGTGCCCTCCGCGCCCGGCGGCCCGCCGGTGCCGGAACCGGCCACGCCGGAGGACTACCGCCAGCTGATGGCCCGGCTCGGGCTGGAGCGGGTCATCGTCACCCAGTCCAACGCCTTCCAGGGCGACAACACCTGCACCCTGCGCGCGCTGGAGGAGTTCGGCGACATCGCCCGCGGCGTGGTGGCCGTGACGCCGGAGACCACCGAGGCCGAGCTCGCCCGCTGGCATGAGCGCGGCGCCCGCGGCGCGCGGATCATGGATCTCGGCGGGGCCGCCCGGCTCGACGTGGCGCAGGCCGTGGCCGAGAAGGTGAAGCCCTTCGGCTGGCACCTGATGGTGCAGTTCGACGGCCGCGACTTCGAGCGCCACGAGGCGGCGCTGACCGCCCTGCCGGTGCCCTTCATCCTCGACCACGTGGGCAAGTTCCTCGAGCCGGTGGCGCCCGACAGCCCGGCGATGGACGCCTTCCTGCGGGTGCTGAAGCGCGAGGACACCTGGGCCAAGCTCTGCGCCGGTTACGAGACCTCGAAGCTGGCGGACTGGTCGGACGTCGGCGCCATGGCGGCGCGCATCGTCGAGGCGGTGCCGGACCGGCTGCTCTGGGGTTCGAACTGGCCGCACGTGGGGGTGAAGCCGGGCACCGCGCCCGATGATGCCCGCCTGCTCGACCTCATGCTGGACTGGGTGCCCGACGAGACCACCCGCAACCGCATGCTGGTGGACACGCCGGCCGCGCTCTACGGGTTCTGAGGCCAGAGGGCGCGCGCCAGCAGCCCGGCCAGCACCAGCCAGAGCACCACGATCACCACGGCGGCGGCCCGCGCCCGCGGGCGGCCGCCGCGTGCCTCCGCCGCCCGGCGAAACTCCGCCATCAGCGCCGGCGGCACCAGCCGGACGGCCAGCGCGATGCCCAGCGGCACCATGAGCAGGTCATCGAACCAGCCCGGCACCGGGAATGAAATCGGGGATCAGGTCCACCGGGCTCAGCGCACAGGCGGCCACGGCAGCGGCCAGCAGCTTCGCGGCCAGCGGCGTGCGGGCATCGCGCGCGGCGATCCACAGCGCGACCACGTCGCGCCTGAGCGCCTTCGCCCAGGCTGTGAGTCGCCTCATCATGCCGCCAGTTTCGCAGCTCGTCGGCGCCGGCGCAATCCGCGCCCGGCATGCAAAAGAGCCTGCCGCGGAGGGACACGCGGCAGGCTCTCCCTTCGGGCCTTTCCGCCGGGGTGCGGCACCCCGGGGCGGCGGCCTCAGTTCGTCAGCCCGGACTGCACCGGCGCCGAGGTGACATGCAGCGCGCCGTCGTTGCGCTGGAAGCTGTAGGCGGTGCCCGGCTGGCCCGGCAGGCCGAAGACCACGCGGTCGTCCGCGCCGAGGCGCATCTGCAGCAGGCGTGGGGCGGCATCGTCCCCGCGCTCGGTGTAATAGGCGACCACCTCGAGCGTATCGTCGGCGGCCGGCAGCCAGTACACCGACATGTCGACGGCGCCGGCATGCAGGGTGCCACCGCTCATCGGGGTGGCAAGGGTGAGCGTGTCCGCCTGGGCGGCCACGGAAGCGGTTGCGCCCAGCAGGGCGGCGAGGATCATGGTTTTCATCGCAATCACTTTCGGGTCTGAGGGGTGGCGGCACGCTTCCCGCCTCTTGTGCACTGCGATATGGGGCGGGACGCGCGCCGCGAAAATCGCCAATCCCGAATAGCGGCCATGCGCCGGATGCCAAGGAATATTGGATAAAATTGTGAACAGTCGCACAATGGTGCGCGCCAAGTCATTGTGCAGCCGCAGCATTTCTTCGGCCGGGGCCGCAAGAGGGGCGCGGCATCCTGCCCCGGTCCGGCGCCTCAGCCGGGGGTGAGGCCCTGCTGTGCGGCGATGCTGCGCATGGCGGCGCCGATCTCGTGCACGGTCCAGGCGGCGGAGGAGCGGGGCAGCAGGAGGCCGAATCCCGCCCCCTCCCGGGTGAGGAGCGCGCGGGAATGGGCAAGCTCGGTGGGGGCGGAGGCGGCCGGGCCGAGGCCGCGCGCATCGAGCGGGCAGAGCCGGGCCAGCACCGCTTCCGCGTCCGGGCCGGTGAGCAGCAGCTCGGCCCAGGCGTCGGTCTCGTCGGTCACGCCGGCGAGGCCGTGCAGGCGCGGGGCGAGGGCGCCGGCCTCCGCCCCCAGTGCCAGCCAGGCGCCGCGCCCGGCCCAGAGCAGGGTGGCCTGCGCCGTCTCCGCCCGGCCCTGCGGCACGGGCAGGGGCGCGCCCAGCACCTCGGAGAGTGCCGCCGCCCGGCCGCGGAACGGGCGCAGCCCGGTTTTCGCCCGCCATGGCCGCTCGGCGAGCGTGCAGCGGCCGGCCTGAAGCGCGGCAAAGCCGGGGCCGAGGGGGCTCAGGTGTCGCAGGTCAGCCACGCAGTCTCTCCCCCTCCGGATCCACGAAATGCGGCGCGCAGATCTCAACCTCCGTGTCGGCGCCGCGCAGCAGGTCGACCATGCGGATCACCTCGCCATGCCGGGCGCGGCCGTTCACCACGAAGCCCAGTCCGATCATGTGCCCCAGAGTGGGCGAATGGCAGACTGAAGTGAGGTCGCCCTGCTCCTCCGCCGCCACGGCCTCCGCGCCGGGGTTGAGGAACTTCGCGCCGGCGAGCAGCTTCGCGGCCCGGTCCACCGGCTTCACGCCCACGAGCTGGGCGCGCTCCGGCCCGTTCAGCCCCGGCCGGGCGGCGCCGGCGCGGCCCACGTAATCCTTCTTCGAGGACATCATTTTCGCGAAACCGCAATCGAAGGCCGTGGTACGGCCGTGCAGCTCCGCTCCGGTCACGTGGCCCTTCTCGATGCGCAGCACGTTCAGCGCCTCCATGCCGTAGAGCCCGCCGCCGAGCGCCTCGGCCTCCGCCGCCAGCAGGCGCGCCAGCGCGTCACCGTAACCGGAGGGCACCGCGATCTCCCAGGCCCGCTCGCCGGAGAAGGAGATGCGGAACAGCCGCCCCGGCACGCCCGCCACGCTCACCGCCCCGCAGGCCATGAAGGGGAAGGCGGCGTCGGAGACATCCTCGGCGATCACCTTCTCCAGCAGCGCGCGGCCCTTCGGCCCCGCCACGGCGAACTGCGCCCATCCTTCCGTCACCGAGGCGCAGACCGCGTCGAGCTCGGGCCAGAGCACCTGCAGGCAGAACTCCAGGTGGCGCAGCACCGGGCCCGCGTTCGCCGTGGTGGTGGTCATCACGTAATGCCCGGGGCCGAGGCAGGCGGTGGTGCCGTCGTCGAAGACGAACCCGTCCTCGCGCAGCATCACCCCGTAGCGCACCCGGCCGGGGGCGAGGGTGGAGAAAGTGCCGGTATAGACCCGGTCCAGCAGGGCGGCGGCATCGGGGCCGGTGATCTCGATCTTGCCCAGGGTGGAGACATCGGACACCCCCACCGCCTCGCGCACGAAGCGCACCTCGCGGTCGCAGGCATCGCGCCAGGAGCTGTCGCCGGGCTGCGGGAACCAGGCGGCGCGCTTCCACAGTCTGGCCTCGATCATCGGCGCGCCCCGCGCGCGGGCCAGCGCGTTGGAGGGCGCCTTGCGCATCGGCTGGAAGGCGCCGCGGGCATGTCGCCCGGCCAGCGCGGCGATGGAGACCGGCGTGTAGGGCGGGCGGAAGGTGGTGGTGCCCACCTCCTCCGGCCCCTGCCCGGTGAGCGCGCCCAGCACGCCGAGCGCCAGCACGTTGGAGGTTTTGCCCTGGTCGGTGGCCATGCCCAGCGTGGTGTAGCGCTTTAGGTGCTCCGGCGCGCCGAAGGCCTCGTCCCGCGCGGTGGCGATGTCCTTGGTGGTCACGTCGTTCTGCAGGTCCACCCAGGCGCGGCCGCGCGCCGGCACCAGCCAGAGGGGGGTGAGACGGGGGGCATCGTCTTCCGCCTCGGGCAGCGGCAGGCCTGGCGGGGTGATGCCCAGCGTGGTGAGCGCCTCCGCCGCCGCCGCCTGCCCGCCGGAGAGCGCCCCGGCCGTGGTGAAGGCCCCGGCGGCCGCCCCGGCCAAGCGCAGCCCGGGCACATGGGTGGCGGAGGGCATGAAGGCGGCGAGGCCCGCGTCCCACTCCGGCCGGCCGCCGAGATGGGCGGTGAGGTGCAGCGTCGGGTTCCAGCCGCCGGAGACGGCGAGGCAGTCCGCCGCGATGTCCTCGCTCCGGCCGTCGTGGCGCACGCTGACGCCGGTCAGCCCGCGCCGGCCGGAGGTTCCGGTCACCACCGCGCTGGTGATCACCCGGCCGGAGAGCGGCGGCGGGGTGACGCCCTCGCGGCTGTCGATCAGCGCGGCGAGGGTGAGGCCCGCCGCCTCCACAGCCTGCGCGGTGCGCCAGCCGTCGTCGTTGTTGGTGAACACCGCGATGCGCTGGCCCGGCGCCACGCCGAAGCGGGTGATGTAGGCGCGCAGGGCGGAGGCCAGCATCACCCCCGGCCGGTCGTTCCCCGGAAAGGCGACGGGCCGCTCAATCGCCCCGGCGCAGAGCACCGCGGCCTTCGCGGCGATGCGCCAGTGCGTCTCGCGCGGGCAGCCCTCGGGCGGGGCGGCGAGGTGGCCCGCCACCTCCTGCACCGCGCCGTACATGCCGCCGTCATAGGCGCCGAAGACGGTGGTGCGCGGCATCAGCGTGACATTGGGCATGGCCGAGAGCCGGGCCACCGTGTGCGCCGCCCAGGCATGCGGTGCGGCGCCGGCCAGCGGGGCGGTCTCGGCGTTCAGCCGCCCGCCGAAGGTGAAATCCTCGTCCGCGAGGATCACCCGCGCGCCTGCCTCGCCTGCCTCGAGTGCGGCCATCAGCCCGGCGGGGCCCGCGCCGATCACCAGCAGGTCGGCATGGGCGAAGGCCTGGTCGTAGACATCCGGGTCGTCCTGCACGGAGAGGCGGCCCAGCCCCGCGGCGCGGCGGATGAGCGGCTCGTAGACCTTTTCCCAGAAGCTCTTCGGCCACATGAAGGTCTTGTAGTAGAAGCCCGCGCCCAGCAGCGGGGCGGCGAGGTCGTTCACCGCCATCAGGTCGAAGGCGGGGGAGGGCCAGGCGTTCTGGCTGCGCGCCACCAGCCCGTCGGTGAGCATCACCCGGGTGGCGCGGGTGTTGGGCGTGCGCCGGGCGCCCACGCCGATTTCCATCAGCGCGTTCGGCTCCTCCGACCCGGCGGAGAAGATGCCCCGCGGCCGGTGATACTTGAAGGAGCGCCCCACCAGCCGCACGCCGTTCGCCAGCAGGGCGGAGGCGAGCGTGTCGCCCGGGTGGCCGGTTAGGCTGCGCCCGTCGAAGGTGAAGGAAAGCCGGCGCGAGCGGTCCACCAGCCCGCCGGAGGCAAGCCGGCTCATGTCCGGCCCCCGCTGGCCTGACTGTCGCCGGCCGGGCTCCCCGGGGCGTAATCTCCCGCAGGAGACGCTCCGCCGGTCCGGTCGTCCATGGCGAGGCTGGCGCCCAGCACCTCATGGGTGAGCGTGTTGCGGGTGACGATGAGCCAGGCGGCGCAGCCGAGCTCGTGATACCACAGCTCGCGGTGCGGGCCGGCGGGGTTCTCACGCAGGTGCAGGTAGGCATGCGCGGCCTCCGGCCCGGCCTCGAAGCCCGGCCGGTGCATCAGCGCGGCATCGCCCCAGGGGGTGAACTCGCGCAGGTCGCGCGCGCCGCAAAGGGGGCAGGGGATGCGCATCCGTCGTCTCCTCAGTGGCGGTTCGGCTGCGCCCCGGTGCCCTCTTCGTCGAGGACATGGCCGGTGGCGAAACGGTCGAGGCGGAAGGCGCGGGCGGTCTCGTGGCTCTCGCCCGTGGCGAGCAGGTGCGCGAAGGCCCAGCCGGAGGCGGGCGTGGCCTTGAATCCGCCGTAGCACCAGCCGCCGTCGAGGAAGAGCCCGTCGACCGGCGTGCGGTCGATGATCGGCGAGCCGTCCATGGTCATGTCCGCGATCCCGCCCCAGGAGCGCAGCACCCGGGCGCGGCCGATCATCGGCATCATCGCCATGCCGGCCTCCATCACGTGCTCGACCATCGGCAGGTTCCCGCGCGCGGCATAGGAATTGTAGAAGTCGATGTCGCCGCCGAACACCAGCCCGCCCTTGTCGGACTGGGAGATGTAGAAATGCCCCATTCCGTAGGTGATGACGCCGGGCAACACCGGCTTCAGCCCCTCGGTGACGAAGGCCTGCAGCACCTGGCTCTCGATGGGCAGGCGCAGCCCGGCCATCTGCGCCACCTGACTGGTGCGCCCGGCCACCGCCATCCCGACCTTGCCCGCGCCGATGTAGCCCCGCGTGGTCTCCACTCCGCGCACCCGGCCGTTCTCGATGCGAAAGCCGGTCACCTCGCAGTTCTGGATCAGGTCCACGCCCCGGCTGTCGGCGGCGCGGGCATAACCCCAGACCACCGCGTCATGCCGGGCGGTGCCGCCGCGCGGCTGCAGCAGCCCGCCGCGGATGGGGAAGCGCTCGTCGCGGAAGTTCAGGAAGGGGGCATGGGCGCGCACCGCCTCGCGGTCCAGCAGTTCCGCGTCCTCGCCGTGCAGGCGCATGGCGTTGCCGCGCCGGGCGTAGAAGTCGAACTGGCCGTCGGAATGGCACAGGTTCAGCACCCCGCGCTGGGACATCATCACGTTGTAGTTGAGGTCCTGCTCCAGCCCCTCCCAGAGCTTCAGCGAATGGGCGTAGAAGGGCTCGTTCCCGGCGATGTGGTAGTTCGCGCGCACGATGGTGGTGTTGCGCCCGGAGTTGCCGGAGCCGAGATAGCCGCGCTCCAGCACCGCGACATTGGTGATGCCGTGGTTGCGCGCGAGATACCAGGCGGTGGCGAGCCCGTGCCCCCCGCCGCCGATGATGATCACGTCATACTGCGGCTTCGGCGCCGGCTCACGCCAGGCCGGCGCCCAGTTCTTCTGCCCCGACAGGGCGTTCCTGAGGATCGACAGGCCCGAATAGCGCATGCGTGACTTCCCCTTCGCTGGGGAAATTTGAACCACGCCCGGGGGTTTGTCGCAACCCCGCTGAGCGGGGCGCCTCTGCGGCGCAGGCGCGAAGGCGGTGGCGGCTGCGCGGCGGAGCGGGTTGCGGCAGGCAAAACCACTGCGTGAGCGGCGGACGGCCCGCACCGGCCGCGCGGAACGGGCGCCGCCGGGAGGCTTGCCGCCGCGCCCGTCCCCCCGGGGGGTACGGTCGCCGCCGGCTTCCGGCTGGCCATCCTCGACCGGCGCGCCAGACCCGGATGCGCCGCCCCTCGTGAGCCGCGCTCGCGCCGGGGCCGTCCGCATGGCCTGCCCGAAGGCGGCACGCCGCCGGGCCGGCGGCCGAGCGACGCGGCTTCAGGCGCGGATCAGGGCCGCGATCCGCGATGCAAGCTGGTCGCGCGTGAACGGCTTCGAGATGAACTCGACCCCCTGGTCCAGGCTGCCGTGGTGGACGATCACGTTCTCCGAATAGCCCGACATGAAGAGCACCGGCATGCGCGGCGCGATGCCCTTCGCGATGGCTGCGAGCCTGGCCCCGTTCATCGTGCCGGGCAGCACGACATCGGTCAGCAGAACGTCATAGGTGTTGCGCGCCATCAGCCTGGCGGCGTCATCCCCCGTGGTGACGGCGTCCACGAGATAGCCGAGCTTGGTCAGGCTGCGTTCGACATATTTCAGCACACCGGGGTCATCTTCCGTCACCAGGATGCGCCCCTTGCGCGGCGTGTCGCTTTCCGCCCTGTCGGGGCGCCGCGGCGCCGGGACAGGGTTTCCGGAGAGGTCACGCGGGAAGTACATCTTGACCGTGGTGCCGAGGCCCGGTTCCGAATAGATCTTCAGATGGCCTTCGGACTGTTTGACGAAGCCGAACACCATGCTGAGGCCGAGCCCGCTGCCCTCTCCCACGGCCTTGGTGGTGAAGAAGGGGGTGCAGGCCTCCTGCGCGACCTCGGGCACCATGCCGGTGCCGTTGTCGCTCACCGCGACCATCACGTATTGCCCCGGCCGCACCTCCTCGTGCTGCGCGGCGTAATCGGCGTCGAGCCTGACATTGGCGGTCTCGACCGTCAGCTTGCCACCCTCCGGCATGGCGTCGCGGGCGTTGGCCACCAGGTTCAGCACGGCGTTCTCGAACTGGCTCTTGTCCAGCCGCCCGGGCCAGAGCCCGCCGCCGCTGACCAGTTCGAGGTCGATGTCCTCGCGGATGGTCCGCCGCAGCAGGGGGTCGATCTCGCGCAGCAGGGCGTTGATGTCGGTGGTTTCCGGCTTCAGCGGCTGCTTGCGGGCGAAGGCCAGCAGGCGCGAGGTGAGCGTCGCGCCACGTATCGCCGCATCCTGGATCTCCTCCGCCAGTTCCAGCCTCGGGCCGGTGATCTCCTCCAGCAGGATCTCCGCATTCCCCAGGACCACCGCGAGGATGTTGTTGAAATCATGCGCGATCCCGCCCGTAAGCTGCCCGACGGCCTGCAGCTTCTGCGCATGGATCAACCGCGCCTCCGTTTCGGCGCGCGCGATCAGGTTGCCGAGCACTTCGGCCACGATGTCACCCTCGGCCTGGGTGACCCCGCCCGGCGCGGCCTCGGCGTTCGGCACGCAGATCAGCACGCCCCTGATCGCGCCGGAGACCGACACGGGAATGGCCAGCGTGCCCGCGGGGTCCAGCGCGCCGCCGCTCGCATGCGTGAGCGAAGTCCACAGCAGGTCCCGGGCCAGCTTCGGGTCCCTGGCCCAGGTGCGGGTGAAATCCGCGTGGGACAGGTTCAGCGTCTGCTTCGGCGCGAGGATGCCGCCGAACCGGCCGGTGGCCGCCCCCACGTGAAGCCGGCCGAGCTCGTCCAGGACGAGCAGCGCGCCATGCGTCTCGAGATCGCGCGCGATCAGCGTGACGGCCTCCTGCAGATAGGTGTCCGTCGACACGTCGATGGAGGCGATGTTGCGGATGGCCCCCAGCGCGCGCCGCAGGGCATGTATGTTCGAGGAGAGCCGCTTTTCCGCCAGAACGCGGCGCCCGACTTCCGTTCGCAGCGCCAGGATCCTCTCGGAGATGAGCCGGAAGCGGTGCGACAGTTCCGCTTCGCGTTCGAGCAGCAGGAGCACCCTGGAGGTATCGTCCGATGCCGTCATGCGCCGGCCCTTGACGGTCACCACCTCTCTGCCGGGCAGGAGCAGAACCTGCGAGATGATCGGGTCCGTCACCGACCTCGCCAGCCTGAGGAAGTCGTCGAACTGGGCCTCGTCGTTCGCGAACACCTGCGACACCGGCACGCTGTCGCCCAGCAGAACGGGCCCGATCAGCTCGATCGCGCGCGGGCTGGAGAACCGCACCGTCCGCGTGGGCGGGTCGATCACGAGAATGGCGTCATCCGTGAGGTCGAGGATCGCGCTCAGCATGGCGGAGACGGTTTCCGGCACGAACCGCGCTCCCTACTGATCGCTTGCGAAGAATTCGCTGTCCCGGGGATGGGCGGGCCGGGCGAGGCCGGCAAGGCGGATGGTCACCCGGCAGCGCGGGTCGCCGCGCGCGATGGCCTCCCGGATCCCCACGCTCGCGTAGCCGAGGTTCTCGGCCACGATGTGCCCGAAGACATTCGCCGTCATGCGGCACAGCGAGGTGCGCCCGATCACCTTGTCGCCGAACGGGCAGGCAGTGTTGACCAGCACGATCTCATCGCGGTTCATGCTCTCGATGGAGAACCCGCCGTCGATGCGCGCCTTGAGGTCCACCAGCGTGAAGGCCACCTGCCGCAGGTCGAGCCGCTCCTCCTCGAAGGCGCCGCGATACTCCTCGTTGAGCACCTGCCCCACGGAGAGCCCGACATGGTTGATATAGGCTTCGGCCTCGCGCTCCCCCACCGTGCTTTCCAGGATGCCGACCAGTTCGCGCAGGACCGATCTCAGGAACGGGTCCTTGTGGTGGTCCGGAACGTGCTTCGGCCGGGGGAGATCTTCGCCCATCTGTCTTCTCTCTTTCGAGGCGCGTTTCCCAGACGTAGCATGCCGGGCCAGCAGCCTCCAAGCAGAATGCCGCCGCTGGCGCGGCCAGGCACGGCACGCGGCAAGGATGCGCCGCGGCCCGCCGGGGCCCGCCGGGCGTGGGCGCGGGCCTCTGACGCCCTGTGGAGGCGCGGTTCGGGATGCTGGCGCCCGGTTCGGGCGCATGTTTTCCTCACGCGGCCGGAGGGGGGGCAGGGGCGCCCTTGCGTGGGATTTGCGGGAGCCGTTCCCGGGCGCGGGGAAGGGGCGGGACGCAGGCCGGCCCCCCGGGCCGCGCATCGGGGCCGGTTACGGCGGATCACGCCCGCCACCCTGCCCGCCGGCGGCCAGCCTGCCGGGGCCGCGTGCGGGCTGTGCGGCCGCCCCGCAGCCCGCGCCTTGCGGTGAAGATCGCCCGGCGGTGCTGCGCCTTCAGGGCGCCGTGCCGGCGGTGGCAGGGCGCGCGCCGCGAGTCAGGGCCAGAGGGGTGCGCCGTCCAGCCCCGCGGTTTCCGGCAGGCCTGACATCAGGTTCGCATTCTGCACCGCCTGGCCCGCCGCGCCCTTGCCAAGATTGTCGACCACGCCCATCGCGATCACGAGGTTGCGCTCCGGGTCGGCCGCATAGCTGACGAAGGAGAGGTTCGAGCCCGTGGCCCATTTGGTCTGCGGCGGCCTGTCGGTCACGCGGACGAAGGCCCGGTCGGCGTAGAAGCTGCGGGCCGCGTCCAGGCATTCCTGCGTGGTGGCGCGGCCGCGGCAGTAGAGGGTGACGAGCACGCCGCGCGTCATCGGCACCAGGTGGGGCGTGAACACCAGCCCCGCCGCGCTGCCCGCGCTCAGCCCCTCGATCGTCCGGGCCATCTCGGGCATGTGGACGTGCTTCAGCAGGCCGTAGGGCTGCAGGTTCTCGTTGGTGTCCGCGTAGCCGAACCGGGCGTCCGCACCGCCCCGGCCGGCGCCGGAAATGCCGGTCTTCGCGTCGATCACGATGTTGCCGGGCTCGATCAGCCGGTTCACCAGCAGCGGCGCCAGCGTGTTCAGTGTCGCCACGGGAAAGCAGCCGGGGTTGGCCACCCGGCTCCGGCCCGCGATGCGCGCGGGCCAGACATCCGCCAGGCCGTATACCCACCCGTCCGCGTAGCGGTGGTCTCCGCCGATGTCGACGATCTTCACCTCGTCTGGCACACGCGCCAGCGCCTCGGCGGAGGTGCCGGTGGGCAGCGAGGCGAACAGCAGGTCGAGCTGCGGCAGGGCCGCGGGGTCCCATTTCTCGATCACCAGCCCGGCCAGCTTCTGCGGAACGCCGGGAAAGCGGTCCACCAGCCGGCTGCCGGCGCTGCCTTCGCCCGCGGCGTAGACCAGCTCGAACGCCGGGTGGCCCGCGATCAGGCGCATCGCCTCGCCGCCGCCGAAACCGCTGATCCCGACAATGCCGACGCGAATGCTCATGGTGGTGTCCTGTGGTTGCTATGGGCGCGGATGGTCGGTGACCCCGCGGCCGCGGGGCCGGGGGACGGGCGCACCGCCCGCACGAAGCGCATCCCGCAAGTCGTCCGGCAAGTCAAGCGATCGGGACGCGGCGGCGGCACGGCGCATCGATGGAGGCGCCGATCCGGGCCCGCGCGGCGCGGCCCCGCCCGGCCCTTGCCACGGAGCATCATCAGGTCAGGCCCGGCAGGGCGGACGCGCCCCTCGCCGCGCCGGGCCGGCCGGCGCGGCGAGGGGGCAGGGAAGTGGGCCCCGGCGGGCGGGGGCCCGGAGGCGGGCCGCCGCCGCTCTCGTCACCCGGGCCTACTGGGCGGCGATCCTCGAGGGCAGGTCCGGGGCCTCCGCGCTGCCGGCATGGGCCATGTCCGCCGTCGGCCTGATGCGGAACCAGGTGGCGTAGAGGGCGGGCAGGAACAGCAGGATCAGCACCGTTCCGGCCGCCGTGCCGCCGATCAGCGTGTAGGCCATCGACCCCCAGAACACCGAATGCGTGAGCGGGATGAAGGCCAGAATGGCGGCCAGCGCGGTGAGGATCACCGGCCGCGTGCGCTGCACCGTGGCCTCGATGACGGCGTGATAGTCGCTGAGGCCGGCGGCGCGGTTCTCCTTGATCTGCTCGGTCAGGATCAGCGTGTTGCGCATCAGGATGCCGGCCAGCCCGATCAGGCCCAGGATGGCGTTGAAGCCGAAGGGCTGGTTGAAGGCCAGCAATACCGGCACCACGCCGACAAGGCCCAGCGGCGCCGTCAGCACCACCATCGTCATCGTCGAGAAGGACCGCACCTGCAGCATGAGCACGATCAGCGTTACCGCGATCATCAGCGGGAAGACCTTCCCGAGCGCGGTGTTGGCCTTGGCGGCCTCCTCGATGGAGCCGCCCATCTCGATCCGGTAGCCGGCCGGAAGCGAGGCGATCAGCGGCTGGAGCGCCTGCATGATCTCCTGCGAGACCTCCGGAGGCTGGGTTGCCTCGTCGATGTCCGAGCGGATGGTGATGAGGGGCGTGCGGTCCCGGCGCTTCAGGATCGGCTCCTCCAGCCGGATCGCGGCATGGCCGATCTGGTCGAGGGGAATGGCCCGGCCATCGCGGCTGATCAGCGAGAAATCCGCCAGATGTTCCGGGTCCAGCCGCTGGGCGCCGGCGCTGCGCGCGACGACGGGGACATTGCGGATGTCCTCGCGCACCCGGGTGACGGGCACGCCGGTGAGCAGGAACTGGAGCTGCTGGCCCACCTCGGCCGGGGACAGGCCGATGAGGTTCAGCCGGTCCTGGTCCGGGACGAAGCGCAGCACGGGGGTGCGGTCGCCCCAGTCACGGTTGGCCTGGCGCACGTCCGGAACGCCGCGCATGATCTCCAGCGCCTGCTCGGATATGGCGTAGAGCTGCGCCGGGTCCGGCCCCAGGATGCGGAATTCCACCGGGAAGGGCGTGTAGGGGCCGAACACGAGATGGGTGACGCGGACAGTCGCCTCCGGCGCCAGCCCGGCGGCCACCGCCGCGCGCAGCCGGTGGTTCAGCGCCTCGCGCGCCTGCGCATCCGGGGTCAGCACCACGATCTTGGCGAAGGCGGGGTCCGGCAGTTCCGGCGCCATGGCGAAGAAGAAGCGCGGCGCGCCCTGGCCGATGTAGCTGGTGAAGGTGCTTGCCTCGGGCTGGCCCTCCAGCCAGGTCTCGATCTTCTCCACGGTGGCGGTCGTCGTCCCGATGCTGGTGCCTTCGGGCAGGCGCACTTCCACCAGCACCTCCGGGCGGTCCGAGGTGGGGAAGAACTGCTGCTTCACGCCGCCCATGCCGAGAACGGCCAGCACGAAGACGATGCCCACCACGGCGCAGGTCGCGAACTTGTGGCGCACCGCGAAGACGATCAGCCGCCGCAGGCGCTGGTAGTTCGGTGTGCCGTAGATCGCCGCGTGGCCGCCCTCCACCGGCTTGATGTCCGGCAGCATCTTCACGCCGAGATAGGGCGTGAACACCACCGCGACGATCCAGGACACGATGAGCGCGAAGCCCACGATCCAGAAGATGTTCCCGGCATATTCCCCGGCCGTGGACCGCGCGAAGCCCACCGGAAGGAAGCCCGCGATGGTGACCAGCGTGCCGGAGAGCATGGGCGCGGCCGTGTGGCTCCACGCATAGGCCGCGGCCCTGATGCGGTCCATGCCCTCTTCCATCTTCACCACCATCACCTCGATGGCGATGATCGCGTCATCCACCAGCAGCCCCAGCGCCAGGATGAGCGCGCCGAGGGTGATCCGGTCGAAGAACCGGCCGGTTTCCAGCATCACGAGGAACACCACGGCCAGTGTCAGCGGCACCGCCGCCGCCACCACGATGCCGACGCGCCAGCCCATGCTGATCAGGCTGATCAGCAGCACCACGCTCAGCGCCATGGCGAATTTCAGCATGAACTCGTTGACCGCGGAGCGGATGTTGACGGCCTGGTCGCTCACCTTTTCCAGTGTCATGCCGAGGGGCAGCGTCTGCGCCAGGGCGGCGGTCCGGGCCGCCAGCGCGTCGCCCAGCGAGAGGCCGTTCCAGCCGTCCTGCATGACCGCGGAGAGCAGGATTGTGGGCTCCCCGTGATGGCGGATGAGGTAGGTCGGGGGGTCTTCGTAGCCACGGCGGATATCGGCGATGTCGGAGAGTTTCAGCATCCGTCCCGCGGCCGCGATCGGCGTGTCGGCGATGGCCTGCACGCTGTCATAGGCCCCGTCGACGCGGATGAACACCTGCGGGCCGTCCGTGTCGATCGAGCCCGCGGGGGTGACGGTGTTCTGCCGCTGCAGGGCGGCCATGACGTCCTGCGCGGACACGCCCAGCGTCGTCAGCCTGGCGTGGGAGAACTCCACGTAGATCTGCTCCGGGCGCTCGCCGACGATGTTGATCTTCTTCACGCCGGGCACGTGCAGCAGGTCCTGGCGGAGGACCTCGGCCTGCCGCGCGAGGTCGCGCATCGGCATGCCCTTCGCCTTCAGCGCGTAGAGCGCGAAGCTCACGTCCGAATACTCGTCGTTGACGAAGGGGCCGAACACGCCGGCGGGCAGGTTCGGGGCCTCGTCGCCGAGCTTCTTGCGGGCCTGGTAAAACTCCTCCTGCACCGCGGAGGGCGGCGTGCCGTCCTTCAGCGTGAGGGTCATGTAGGCGTAGCCGGGGCGGGTGGTGGTCTCCACCCGGTCATACCAGGTCAGCTCCTGCAGCCGCTTCTCCAGCGGTTCGGCGACGAGATCCTGCATCTCGCGCGCCGTGGCACCCGGCCAGGCGGTGGTGACCGTGAGGGTCTTGATGGTGAAATTTGGGTCCTCGCCCCGGCCGAGCATGAAGAAGGCATAGACGCCCGCAGCAGCCAGCAGCAGGATGAAGAACAGGGTGACGGCGCGTTCGCGCACGGCGAGCGCGGAGAGGTTGAAGCTCATCGCGTGCCCCCGGTGCCGGAGGCCGTCCTGACGCGCGCGCCCTCCTGCAGGAGATGCGCCCCGAGGGCCACGACCGGGTCTCCCGGCGTCAGGCCGGCGACCACGACCGCCTCGCTGCTCATGCGCAGGAGGGTGACGGGCCGGAAGCTCACGGTGGAGCTGGCGGCGTCCAGCACCCAGACGCCGGTGCGCGTGCCGTCGTCGAGCACCGCGCCCAGCGGCACCTGGACGTTCGGCTGCCCGCCCAGGCCGGTGATGCGGAGGGTGACCGTCGCGCCCAGCGGCGCCGCCGCGGCCGCGCCGTCGAGCACGTAGCGGGCCTCGAAGGTGCGGGTCTGCGGGTCGGCGGAATCAGACAATTGCCGCAGATGCGCCGGAACCCGGCTGTCGTCGCTGCCATAGATGCTGGCCTCCGCTGCCGAGCCGATCTCCGGGCGGATCGTCTCCGGAAGGGCGACCACCGCTTCGCGCGGCCCCGTGCGGGCGATCTGGACCACGGTCTGGCCGGCGGCAACCACCTGTCCCGGCTCGCCGCGGGTGTCGACCACCGTGCCGTCCGCGTCCGCCACCAGAACGGCATAGGTCGCCGCGTTCTCGGTGACCCGCGCCTCGGCCTCCGCGGCGGCGAGCTGCGCCGCCGCGGTGTCCGCCGCGGCCTTCGCCTGCTCGTAGCGCTGCCGCGGAACCCAGCCCTTCTTCAGCAGGCTGTCGTAGCGCGCCTCATCCGCCTGTGCCTGCACCAGAACCGCCTGCGCCGCCGCGACGGCGTTGCGCTGTGCGGTGAGGGCGAGGCGGAGGTCGGTGTCGTCGATCCGCATCAGCGGCTGGCCGGCGGTCACCTGCTGGCCCACGTCCACCAAGCGCTCCACGATCTTGCCGGGCACGCGGAAGCCGAGCGCGCTCTGCACCCGCGCCCCGATGACACCGGTGAAGCTGCGGTCGAACCCGATCACCGGCGCGGCCGCCACCATCCTGACGAGCGGCGCGTCCAGTCTCGGATCGTTTTCGGCCGCGGCCCGATGCGCGGGTGGGGACAGCACCACGAAGGCGGCGCCCGCCGCCCCCGCGATCAGCGCGCCCCCCAGCACGACCTTCGTTGCCTTCTTCATGCGCGTCGCCTCGTCAAAATTAGATTGCGTCCGAACTCTATATGGGAATATAGATTATGAATGCAATCCAAAAGGAGAGTGACGATGCGCGTGAGCCGCCTTCAAGCCGCGGAGAACCGGGAAACGGTGATCAACGTGGCCAGCCGCCTGTTCCGGGAACGCGGATTCGACGGCATCGGCCTGAAGGACCTGATGAAGGGGGCGGGGCTGACCCAGGGCGCGTTCTACAAGCAGTTCGCGTCGAAGGAGGACCTGGCGGTGCAGGCGTCGCGGCGGGCGCTGGAGGCCGCCCTCGGCCGATGGTCGGAGGCCGCCGCGCAGGCGCCGGAAGACCCGCTGGGCGCGGTGAGCGCCTTCTATCTCAGCACGGACCACCGCGCGGAGAAGATGGACGGCTGCCCGGTCGTGGCGCTCGGCTCGGATGCCGCCCGGCAGGGGCCGGACGTGAAGGCATCCTTCGAGGCCGGAATCCGGGAGTACCTCGCGCTCCTCGAGCAGTGGCTGGGCGAGGAGGCCGACGATGCGGCCCCGGCCGTTCTCTCGACCATGATCGGCGCGGTGCTCATCTCGCGGGCCGTGAATGACGAAGACCTGTCGGACCGGTTCCTCCAGGTCGCCGCGAAGCGGGTGCGGGCGGAGGCGCCCGTGCGCGATACCGGGCCGACAGGGGCCTGCTGACGCCGCGGGCAGGGGCATCGCCCGGGGAGAAGGGCCGACACCCGCCCGCCACATGGGCGCTGCATCTCGCGACGCGTCGGGGAAAAGGGCCGCGCGGGCGGCGAAAGCCCGTGCCTGCGGAGCGCACGCGCGTCCGCCGAGGGAATGCGTGCGGCTGCACGCGCTCGCGCGGCGGACCATGCGCGCGCGGCGGAACGCAGGTGCCGTCAGACGCTACGCGACCGTACCTGCTTGCGTGGCGCCCGTAGGCGCACAGGTCGTAAGCGCCTGCGTGGAGGACGGTGCGCGCGGCTGAACGCAGGTGGCCAGACGATGCGCGACCGTACCTGCTTGCGTGGCTCCCATAAGCGCACGGGCCGTGTGTGCTTGCGTGGAGGACGGTGCGCGCGACCGTACCTGCTCGCGCGGCGGATCATGTGCGCGCGGCTGAACTCAAAGACCGTACCTGCTTTCGCGGCGGAGGCGGGGCGCCGCCTGCTGCCGGCTGTCGGTGCGGGGTCAGGAGCGCAGGCGCGCCATCAGGTCCTCGTCCTGCCGGGCGATCACCGCTTCCGCCGTCTTGGCCACGGCCTCGTCGATCTGGTGCGCCGTGTGCTCGGAGGTGAGGAAGAAGCGCAGCCGGGCCTGCTTGTCGGGCACCGCGGGGGCGATGATCGGCAGGGCATTCACGCCGGCGCGCAACACGTCGTCGGCCGCGAAGGCGGTGCGCAGGCTGTCGCCGATGATCACCGGGGTGACCGCGTAGCCCTCGGAGAGGCCGGTGTCGAGCCCGGCCTCGCGCGCACGGGTGCGGAAGCGCTTGCCGTTCTCGGCCAGGCGCGCCACGCGCTCGGGCTCGCGCAGCATGATCTCCAGGCTCTTGCGCGCGGCCGCGGCCAGCGGCGCGGCGAGGCCGACGGAGAACACGAAGCCCGGCGCCGAGTAGCGCAGGATGTCGATCAGCGCCTTCGAGCCGGCGATGTAGCCGCCGCAGCTCGACAGGGTCTTCGACATGGTGCCCATCCAGATCTCGACTGTCGCCGGGTCCACGTTCTGGTGTTCGGCGATGCCGCGCCCCGTGGCGCCGAGCACGCCCAGCGAATGGGCCTCGTCGACCATCAGCCAGGCGTCATGGCGGGTTTTCACCTCCACGAAGCGCGGCAGGTCCGGGAAATCCCCGTCCATGGAGTAGAGCCCCTCGACCACGATCAGCACCCGGTCGAACTGCCGGCGCACGCGGCGCAGGGTCTCGTCGATCCAGGCGAAGTCGTTGTGCGGGAAGCTCATGCGCTGCGCGCCGGACAGGCGCACGCCCTCGGAGATGGAATTGTGGATCAGGCTGTCGACCAGAACGAGGTCCTTCGGGCCCATCATCGTGCTGATGGTCGAGACGTTCGTGGCGTGGCCGGAGACGAAGCACAGCGCGTCCTCGGTGCCGAGCGCGGTGGCGATGTCCTCCTCCAACGGGCGGTGATAGGCGTGCTCGCCGCCCACCAGCCTGCTGGCCCCGGCGGAGATGCCGTAGCGGTCCACCGCCTCGGTGGCGGCGGCGCGCACCTCCGGGTGGTCGTTCAGGCCGAGGTAGTTGTAGCTGGCGAAGTTGATGCAGCGCATGTTGCCGATCAGCGTCCGCGAGGCGTCCTCATGGGCGTGCACGCGGAAGAAGGGGCTGTCGATGCCGATCAGCTCCGCCGCGGCCTGCTGCAGGCGCATCTGCTTGAACGCGGGCAGGCCGGTGAAATCGAACCCATGCGCGGGGCGGGTGACGGGAGCGTCGTCGAGCGGCGCCTCGGAGGGGTGGTCCTGACGGCGCTGCCGGCGGGCGCTGCGCGCCTGCCTCAGCGAGTCTAGGAGCGGGTTCTCGGCCATTCGAAGTCAGTCCTTGATACTCGATGCGTGATCGGTCACGCGCTTCACGATATCCTCGTCGATGGCGTCGGTCACGCCCCCCATGTGCTTGCTCACCAGCTTGTCCGCGTTGTCGTCTCCGGTGACGGTGACGGACTGGCCGCGCAACTGGCCCAGGATGCGGCCGGAAAGCTGCGCCAGGGTCATGCCGTCGCCGATGGAGAGCAGCGGGATGGTGATGCCCATCGCCTCCTCGGCGGCGAGCTTCAGGTCCATCGCCATCAGGCTGTCGAAGCCGAGCTCGGTGAGCGGCTGGTAGGGGTCGATGTCCGAGGCCGGCTGGCGCAGGATTCGCGCCGTCTCGATGGCGAGCGCGGCGGTGATCTTCTTGATCGCCGCGTCGTCGGAGAGCCCGTCGATCATCGCCATCAGGTCGGCCACGCCGTCGGCCATGCCGCCCGGCTCGCCCATATCGATGCGCGAGAACAGCGGCCGGCTCAGCAACGCGAGGTCGGAGGCGAGGCTGCGCCAGCGCATCGGCGCGATGGAGACGGCGGCGTCCGGCAGCCCGGCGTCCAGCAGGTGGCGCAGGTTGGCCAGCGCCTCGGCGGCGGTGAGCATGCGGGTGCCCATCCGCTTGTCCAGCACCTCGCGGGTGCGGGTCTCGCGGGTGAGGTAGCCCTGGTCGGCGATCGGGCCCCAGGCGATGGCGAGGCCGGGGCGCCCGGCCTCCCGGCGCTCGGCGGCGAGGCTTTCCAGCGCGGTGTTCGCGGCCACGTAGGGCAGCTGGCCGGGGTTGCCGAACAGGGTGGTGACCGAGGAGTAGAGCCAGAAATGGTCCAGCGCGGCGTCGCGGGTCAGCTCGTCGAGCAGCCGCGCGCCGGTGATCTTCGGCGCCATCACCGCGTGGATGTCCTGCGCCGAGAGGTCGCGCTCCATCGCGTCGCGCAGCAGCATCGCGGCGTGGATCACCCCGCGCAGCGGCGCCTCGCCGGCCTCGATCTCGTGGATGATGCCGCGCAGGGCCGCGGTGTCGGTGATGTCCGCGGCGCGGGTCTCCACCCGGATGCCGGTTTCGCGCAGGGCGGC
This sequence comes from Paroceanicella profunda, assembly GCF_005887635.2. Classification (GTDB taxonomy): domain Bacteria; phylum Pseudomonadota; class Alphaproteobacteria; order Rhodobacterales; family Rhodobacteraceae; genus Paroceanicella; species Paroceanicella profunda. The sequence goes on from NZ_CP040818.1 coordinate 1,550,663, forward strand.
GAGCGCGGGCGCGTCCGCCTCGCGCGGAGCGCCGGAGCGGCTCACCAGCCAGATGGCGCTTGCGCCCTGGTCGGCCAGCCAGCGCGCGGTGGCGAGGCCGAAGCCCCCCAGCCCGCCGGCGATCAGCCAGGCATCGCGGATGGGCGCGGGTTCCGGGCGCTGCTTCGCGGCGCGCGGTTGCGGCGGGCAGACGATGATCTTGCCGATGTGGCGGGACTGCTGCATCAGCCGGAAGGCGTCGACGATCTCGGTGCCCTCGAAGATCTGGCACGGCGGGGCGGAGTAGTCGCCCTGCTCGAAGCCCGCGGCGATGTCCGAGAGCAGGCCCTCGGCCAGGTCCGGCCGCTGGCTCAGCAACTGGTCGGCATCGACACCGAAATAGCTGAGGTTCTTGCGGAACGGCCGCAGGCCCAGCCGCGTGTTGGCGTAGAAGTCGCGCTTGCCCAGCTCGATGAACCGGCCGAAGGGGCGCAGGCACTGCAGCGAGCGCTCCATCGCCTCGCCGGCGAGCGAGTTCAGCACCACGTCCACGCCGGTGCCCCCGGTCCAGGCCATCACGTCGTCGGAGAAGGCGAGGGAGCGGCTGTCGAACACCGCGTCGGCGCCGAGATGGCTCAGCAGCCGGCGCTTGGCCGGCGTGCCGGCGGTGGCGATCACCTTCGCGCCCATCCGCCGGGCGATCTGCAATGCCGCGAGGCCCACGCCGCCGGCGCCGCCATGCACCAGCAGGGTCTCGCCCCGGCGCAGGTTGGCCAGCGTGGCGAGCGCGTATTGCGCGGTCACGAAGATGGTGGGCACGGCGGCCGCGGTCTCGAAGGAGGTGCCGGCGGGCAGTTTCGCCACGCCCTCGGAGCCCACGGTGACATGGCTCGCGAAGCAGGAGGGCGCGAAGGCGATCACCGCGTCGCCCTTGCGGAAGCCGGACTGTCGGCCGGCGCGGATCACCGTGCCGGAGCATTCCATGCCCAGCGTGGGGCCGGCGAACCCGTCCTCCAGCGCCTCCTCGGGCAGGAGGCCCTGCGCCCACATCAGGTCGCGGAAGTTCAGGCCGGTGGCGCGCACCTCGATCTCCACCTCGCGCGGCCCGGGGGCGCGGCGGGTGGCGGCGTGCCAGCCCAGGGTGTCGAGGGCGGCCTGCTGGCCGATCTCCAGCCGCAGCGCGTCGCCGGTGCGGGCGTTGTCGCGCAGCTCACGGATCGGCTCCACCCGCGGCGAGAGCACGGTGCCCGGGCCGACGACGATCTCGGAATCCGACGGGCCGGAGAGCACGAGGCTGCACAGCTCCTCCGCCAGCGCCTCGGCCTCGATCTCGGGGGCGAAGTCGATGGTGCGGAAGTCGGTCTGCGGATACTCGTTCGCCAGCACGCGCATGGCACCCCAGGTGGCGGCATCGCCGGGCAGGCGGCCGGCGGCGGGGCCGGTGGCGCCGGGGCGGCCGCCGCGGCACACGGTCCAGATGCGCAGCGGCCGGTGCTCCAGCCCGATCAGGCTGCGCAGGGTCGCGATCCGCCGTTCGGCCACGCCCAGCGGGTCTTCCCCGTCCTGCGCGAGGTCGGCGAGGTGGATCACGTCCGTCGCGGGGGCGGAGTGCAGCGGCGCATCCCCGGCGGTGCAGCACTCCACCCGCAGGCCGGAGGTGGAGAGCGAGGCCTCCACGAAGGCGGCAAGCTGCAGGTTGGCGGGCCGCTGGTCGGCCAGCACCAGCAGCGCGGCGCGGTCGGTCTCGCTGCGCGCTTCGGGCAGGTTGGCGCGCACGGCCTGCTGGCGCGGGCGGCCGGTGAGCAGCACGGCTTCCACGGTGCCCGTGTCCAGCGGCTGGCGGGTGATCTCGCGGAACCCGTCGGAGAGCAGGTCCTCCCAGTCCGGGGTGCCGCGCTCGGCCCACCAGGCGGTGCTGCTGCCGTGCTGGAGGTCGCGCGCCAGGCTCGGCGCCGGCTCCACCGCCAGCAGGAGGCCGGAGAGCGCGAGGCTCTCGGACAGCAGCTCGCGGCGTTCGTCGGAGAGCTGGGCCAGGCTGTCCACCGAGAGGATCACGTCATGGCCCAGCGGCTCCAGCGCCTCGGAGATCGGGCGGATGGAGAGCGCGGGGTCATGCGGCAGGGTGCGGCGCATCAGCTCCACCTGCCGCTCGGTGGCGGCGGTGACGGTGACCGTGTCCACCCGGCCGCCGGCCAGCAGCCCGGCCAGCGCCGCCGGCGGCACGGAGCCGAGCAGCAGCACGTTCAGCCGGTCATCGCCCGGCCAGTGTTCGGCGAGATCGACCAGCACCCGCGCGGAGACCTGCCACAGCGCGCGCTGCGCCGCGGAGAGGTCCACGCCTCCGGGCGCCGGCGCCTCGGCGGGCAGGCCATCGGTCAGCAGCCCGGCCAGCGTGGTCTCCAGCCGCATCAGGTCCAGCACGTCGGAGGCGCGCTCCGGCGCCTCGCGGATCAGCATCTCGACCAGCTCGTCCATGCCCGGGAAGGGGCAGGTGGTGGCCAGTCGGTCATCCTCCACCGCGCCGTCCTCTTCCAGCGCGGCGCGCATGCGCTCGAACAGCGGCAGGGCCGAGGCGTCCACCCGCTGCGGCACCGGCGGCAGGCGGCCGCCCTCGGCATGGGGCGCGACGGCATCCCAGCACAGGCGCCGGCAGGCGGCGTCCAGCAGCAGCGCGCCGGCGTCGGGGTCCGGCTCGGAGACGGAGGCCGCCCCGAGGGCGCGCAGCCTTGCTGCGGGCGAGGCCCAGCCCTTCGGCAGGGCGACGTTGAAATCCGTCGGGCGCAGCCGCACGAGACGCTGGCGCCAGGCGATGTCGTCACGCCCGGTGCGGCCGTGCAGGCGCGCGGCCTGCAGGCGCAGCCCCTCCACCGCCGCCACGGTCTCGCCATCGGCGCCGTGCAGGGTGAGGCGCAGTTCCACGCCGCGCACGGAGCGCCGGGTGATCTCGATGCGCACGGAGGTGGCGTCGATGCCCGGGCGCAGCAGGCGCAGGGCGCCGAAGCGCACCGGCAGGAACACCAATCCGTCGATGCTGCCCTCCGGCGCGTGCTCGGTCACCAGGCGGAACACCCCGTGCATGCCGGCGTCGAGCTGGGCGGGGTTGAGGCAGAAGCGCGCGTCCTGCGGGCCGCGGGCCGGGTCGATCTCGGCCCGGGCCCGGGCGCCGGAGACGCGGACATTGTCCGCCAGCGCGAAGCTGGGGCCGTAGGCGAGGCCGAGCGCGGCCAGCGGCGGATAGAAGGCCGCGGCGGGAAGCGGGGTGCCGCCGCTGAAATCCGCGATGCGCGCATGCGCCGTGGAGGGCATGGAGCGCACGGTGCCGAAGGCATGCAGGGCCCAGTCGCCGTCCGAAAGGCGCGGCCGCGCCTCGATGCGCACCACGCCGGTGAGCACGTCGCCGGTCACCCGGGTCTCGGCGCCGCCGGTCTGCGCGTCCAGCACCAGCGGGCGGAGGATCTCGAAATCGCTGAGCTCGACGGTCTCGCGGCCCAGCATCCGCGTTCCGGCGGCCAGGGCCATCTCCACGAAGCCGGCGGCGGGGAACACGATGGCCCCGTCCACCTGGTGGTCGGCCAGCCAGGGCAGGGTGCGGGGGTTCACGTCGCCCTGCCACACGGTCTGGCCCAGCACCATCGGGCGGCCGATCAGCGGATGGAAGTCCTGCAGGCCCCAGTTGTTCGCGGCTTCGCAGGTGGCTTCGGCGCGGAAGGCGGTGTTGGCCCAGGGGTAGGAGGGCAGGGCGTCGGGCGCCGTGGCGCGCGGGCCGAAGAAGGCGGTGCGGTCCAGCGCGGCGCCCACGGTGAAGGCGGCGGCGGCCATGGCGGCGGCCGGCGTGTCCGCCGCCGCGCCCTGGTCCAGCGTCCTGGCGAAGGTGCCGGAATGGCCCAGCCCGCGCAGCTTGTCCTTCACGTAGTTCTGCAGCACCGGGCGCGGAGAGATTTCGACGAAGGTCTGCACCCCGGCCTCGCACAGCGCCTCCACGGCTTCCTCGAAGCGCACCACCTCGCGGGCGTTGCGCCACCAGTAATCCGTGTCGAGCGACTTGCCGTGCGCCACCTGCCCCGTGGTGGAGGAGGCGTAGAGGACGGTGCTCTCCTGCGGCTGCAGGCCCTTCAGGTCGTCGATCATGCGCCGGCGCAAGGGCTCCACCGCCGGGCTGTGGTAGGGGTGGTCGATCTCCAGCATCACGCCGGCCACCCGGCGGGTCTTGCGCAGATGGGCGAGCAGCGCCTTGATCGCCGCGCGGTCGCCGGAGACGGTGACGGAGCGCGGGCTGTTCATGCCGGCGATGCACACGCCCTGGATGCCCGAATCCTCCAGCGCGGCCTCCACGTCGGCCGGGCCGGCGGAGACCGCGGCCATGCCCCCCGTGCCGCGCAGCGTGTCGAGCGCCAGCGAGCGGGTGTGGATGAGCTGGACGGCGTCGGAGAGCGAGATGATGCCGGCGGTGCAGGCGGCGGCGACTTCGCCCACCGAATGCCCGGCCACGGCGTCCGGCTTCAGCCCCTCCGCGGCCAGCGCCGCGACCGTGGCCATCTGCACGCCGAACAGCACCGGCTGCGCCACGGCGGCGGAGCCGAGCTGCGCCTCCAGGTCGTCCGCGGCAAGGAGGGCCTTCAGGTCGGCCCCGCCGCGCTCGGCGAACAGGGCGGCCACGGTGTCGAACCGGGCGGCGAACACCGGGTTCGTCTCATGCAGGAAGCGCCCCATGCCGGCCCATTGCGAGCCATTGCCGGAGAAGACGAAGGCGGTCTTGCCGGCGGTGCGGGTGCTGCGCCCGGAGACGAGCCCGGGCAGCTTGCGCGCGCCGATATGGGCGTCCAGCGCCTCGACCAGCTCCTCGCGGCTGGTGCCCAGGGCGACGAGCCGGTGCGGCATGGTCTCCCGGCGCCAGGCGGCGGCATTGGCGAGGGCGGGCACCTCGGCCTCGGCGGCATCGGCCAGCCGGTCGCGCCAGGCGCGGGCCAGTTCGGTGAGGCTCTCGGCCGTGGCCGCGCTCAGCGGCAGGGCCCGCGGCGCGGGAGCGGGGGCGAGGCCGCCGCGCTCGGCCGCTTCGGGCTGGCGCAGCAGCACATGCGCGTTCGCGCCGCCGAAGCCGAAGGAGTTCACCCCGGCCACCCAGGGCCGCTCGCGCCGCGGGATGTCCCGCGCCTCGGTGGCGACCTCGAGGTTCAGCGTGGCGAAATCGATGTTCGGGTTCAGCTCCCTCACGTGCAGCGAGGCGGGCAGGCGGTGCTTTTCCAGCGCCATCTGCGCCTTCAGCAGGCCCACGAGGCCGGAGGCGGGCTCCAGATGGCCGAAATTCGTCTTGGCCGAGCCCACGGGCAGGGCGCTGCCGCGCGGCTGGCCGAAGGTCTCGCCGATGGCCATGGCCTCGATCGGGTCACCCACCGCGGTGCCGGTGCCATGCGCCTCGAGGAAGGCAAGGTCGTCCGGGTTCAGCCCGAAGGCCTCGCGCATGTGTTCGAGCAGGGCGCGCTGGCGCGGCATGGAGGGCAGCGACATGCCCACCGTGCGGCCGTCGGAGTTGATTCCCGAGCCCATGAGCATGGAGCGCACGATGTCGCCCTCGGCCCGGGCCACGTCGCCGCGGCGCAGGATGAAGGCCACCGCGCCCTCGGAGCGCACGTAGCCGTCGGCCGAGGCGTCGAAGGCCTTGCACAGCCCGTTGGGCGAGAGCATCGAGGCGCGCGAGAAGCCCACGAAGGGCCCGGGCGACAGCAGCAGGTTCACCCCGGCGACGATGGCAGTGTCGATCTCGCCCTTCGCCAGCGACTGGCAGGCCTGGTGCAGCGCGTAGAAGGAGGAGGAGCAGGCGGTGTCCACCGTGAAGGAGGGCCCGCGCAGGTTCAGCAGGTAGCTGATGCGGTTCGAGACGATCGACAGGGTGTTGCCGGTCATGAACTGGCTGTCGATTCGCGACAGGTCGAAGAAGAAATGGTTCGAGTAATCCGAGCTGGAGGCGCCCACGAACACGCCCGTGCGTTCCGAATTCATCTCGCCGGGCCGCAGCCCGCCATGCTCCAGCGCCTCCCAGACCACCTGCAGCAGCACGCGGTGCTGGGGGTCCATCTGCGTGGCTTCGCGCGGGGAGAGCGAGAAGAAGCCCGGGTCGAAATCCCAGACATTCTCCAGCTGTCCGGCGGCCAGCGTGTAGGACTTGCCGCGGGCGGAGGGATCGGGGTCGTAGATCAGCCCGGTTTCGAAGCGGTCCCTGGCGATTTCGGAGATGACGCAGCTGCCGTCTTCCAGGATCTTCCAGAAGTCGGTCGGGGAGGAGGCCCCGGGCAGGCGACACGCATATCCGGTAACCGCAATGTCGTAGCCGCTGAAGTCAGTGCTCATGCACGGTACCTTTTGATGTCTCGGGATGCCATGCCGCCAACTCGCGGCATCCTGCCCGAGTGTGTGCTGTCGCCAACAAGGAGTCGTCCCACATGCCTGCCACTGTTTTTGCAGTGCAGCATTCTCTGCACCTTAGCTGAAGTAACGAGGCCTTCAAGCCACCATTTGCCCGATTCTTCACGATATTTCTGCCGGCGTCCATCATCCTGGTTCGATGCGTGCCGCAAAAACACGCTCAAGACGCTCGGAGATTGCGGGGGGGAGCAGGTTCGCACCCCAGGCGAGCAGGGCGAGCGGCAGCGGAAAGATCACCGAGGAGCGTCCGCGCCGCGCGCCGGAGAGGATGATGCGCGCCGCGCGCTCCGCGCTCATCTCGAAGGGCTTGAACCCGCCGTGCCGCGCGGACATGGGCGAGGTGACGAACCCGGGGCAGACCACCGTCACCCCCACGCCCAGGGGGCGCAGCCAGCCGCGCAGGGCGATGCCATAGGCCCGCACCCCGGCCTTGGAGGCGGAATAGGACGGCAGGTCCGGCTGCGGCCGGATGGCGGCCATCGAGGATATCAGCACGAACCGCCCGGCCTTGCGGGCCATCATCGGCTCCAGCAGCGGCTCCACCGTGTTGAGCACGCCGAGCAGGTTGGTTTCCACCTGGGCGCGGCCCAGCCCCTCCGGCTCGGGCCTGTCACGCCCCGACAGGCCGCCGGAGATGCCGGCATTGGCGATCACCAGGTCGACCGGCCCCAGCGCGTCGTAATCGGCCAGCAGGCGGGCCATGCCGTCGGTATCGGTGACGGAGAGCGTGGCCGTGTCCACGCGGGTGCCCTTCATGCGCAGCAGGTCGCCCACCGCCTCCAGCCGGGCGGCGTTGCGCCCGACCAGCAGGATCTCGCGGTCCGGTCCGGCCAGTTCGGCGGCCAGTGCGGCGCCGATGCCGGAGGAGGCGCCGGTGAGGACGATGCGTCTGAAGTCGGTCATCTGGTCAATCGACCTCCGCTGGGGCGAGAAGCCGCCCGGCCACGGCCTCGGCGCCGGGCCTGGCGCCTGTGCCGTCGAAATTTCCCGGAACCTGAATCGTGGCTGCCAGGGCACGCAGGAACGCATCGAGAAGCTCTGCATCCGGGCGGGGCGGGCTCTGCCAGAAGGCGTCGAGCCCGTCCTGCGCGGTGAGGCCGGGGACATCGTAGATCGCCCTGCCGAGAGCCAGCACCGGCACGCCGGCGCGCAGCGCCGTGAGGCCAACGGTCGAGTTCACGGTTACAACTCCCACCATCTCCGACAACATAGTGTCGAGAGTGCCGCCGTCGAGCCAGACGCACCGGGGATGCCCGCTGTCGCGCACCAGCCGCGCCCAGGGCGCGTGGCCGTTGTCGAGCGGGTGAGGCTTGACGATGAGCATCGCATCCGGCCCGGCATGGGCCGCGTGGGAGGCGATCACCCGGTTCAGGGTGGCCCGCAAGCCCTCCTCCGGCCCGTGCAGGCGGATCTGGTAGTCGGTTTCGAGCTGCAGGGGCAAGAGGAATTTCGGACCGCGGTGCGCCGCGATGCGGGCGAGGGCGGCGTCGCGGCCCCGGGCGCGGGCCGGGTAGCGCAGCGCCTTGCCCACCCATCCGGCCCATTCGCGCAAGGGCCCGTCCAGGGCATGGGTGCGGTAATGCGGGTAGAAGATCCGCCCCGTCAGCAGGTTGGCCAGGCTGAAGGATACGTCCATGGCCGAGAAGGCGGCGAAGCTGGAACGGTAGGACGGCCGGGGCAGCGGCGGCGCATCTGCCGCGAGGCGGCGGATCGTCGCGGGATCGGAGGGGAAGCGGCTGTGCCCGCCTGTGCCGTCGGGCTCCACGGTGAGGAAGGCCGGGCGCAGGTATCCCTGCTCGACCAGGTGCACGCGGACCCCCTCGGGGCGCAGCGCCGCGATGGCGGCAGCGTGCAGGAACCGCCCGTCCCCGAGGCTCACCATGTCGGTGATGCCGCGCTCCGCGGCAAGGGCGCGGGCGAAGCCGGGCCAGTCCTCGCGGCGGCCGCGGAAGGCCACGGCGCCGGGGCCGCGCCAGAACAGCCGGTCGCCCGGGCAGAAGATCACCCGGGTCACGTCGGCGCCCGAGCGCCGCAGCGCCTCGGCAAGATAGGTGAAGAACCAGGAGCAGGGACCTTGCAGCAGCAGGAAGTGGCGGCGCGTCGTCGGCATGTGGCTCCTGAGGTGGTTCCCGAGGTGGCTCCTGATGCGGTGTCCGCTGCCGGGTGCGTTGCCCGGTCTCGTGTTGACAGCCTACCTTCCTCTGTCTATCCACTGCGGCGGACAAGTTGAAGCCCTTTTGCCTTCAGGACCCATGCCCCCCTCACGCCGATTCCTGTTCCTGCAGGGCCCCCCGGGCCTGTTCTGGGTCCGTCTGGGCGATGCCCTCAGGGCGCGTGGCCATGGCGTGCGGCGCATCAACCTCAACACGGCCGACTGGCTGAGCTGGCCCCGCCGCGGCGCGGACAATTACCGCGGCGGCTTCGACGGCTGGGAGGCCTGGCTCGGCGCCTATCTCGCGCGCGAGGGCATCACCGACATCCTCTACTACGCCGACCGGCTGCCCTACCACGTGGCGGCGCTGGCACAGGCGAAGGCGCGCGGCATCCGCGTGCACGCCATCGAGTTCGGATACCTGCGCCCGGACTGGCTGACCATGGAGCCGGAGGCCATGGGCCGGCACTCCACCATCCCGTCCGACCCGGCCGAGATCCGCCGCCTCGCCGCCGGCCATCCGGACCCGGACATGACGGCGCGCTACACCCACGGCTTCTGGGCGGAAAGCATGCGCGAGGTGAGCTACAACCTCGCGATGGTGTTCGGGCGCCCGCTCTACCCGTTCTACCGCTCGGACAAGTATTACTGGCCGGTGGCCGAATACCTCGCATGGCTCACCCAGCTTGTCACCGGCATGGTGACGGGCCCGCGCCACGAGGCGAGGGTGGACCGCGCACTTTCCGGCGCCTACCCGTTCTACCTCGTCGCGCTGCAGCTGCAGATGGATTACCAGATCCGCGCCTCCACCGATTACGGCCATATCGAGGAGATGCTCGACGAGGTGGCCGCCAGCTTCGCCGCGCATGCCCCCGCCGACTCGCGCCTGGTCATCAAGACCCACCCGCTGGACTGCGGGCTGGAGTTCTGGCCGCGCCGGGTGGCGCGCGTGGCCCGGCGCCACGGCATCGCCGGCCGGGTGGAGCTGGTCGACAGCATGCGCCTCGCGCCGCTGATCCAGGCCTCGCGCGGGGTGATCCTCGCCAATTCCACCGTCGGGCTGCACGCGATCGGGGTGGAGAAATCGGTGATCGCCCTCGGCGACGCGGTGTTCAACATGGCCGGCCTCACCCATCAGGGCGGGATCGACACGTTCTGGACCGCGCCGGAGCCGGTGGACCCCACCCTCGCCCGCGACCTGCGCCGGGCCCTTGCCGCCCATTGGCAGGTGCGCGGCTCGTTCTACAATCCCGAGGGGGTGAAGGTGGCGATTGCGGGCATCTGCGCCCGGCTGGAAGCCCTGCCGCCGCTCTGAGCCGCCGTCTCCTCCTCGCGCCATCCGTCCCGGCGGATGCAGCCGGTTATCCGGCACGCCCCCCGTCCGGTCTCCGCACCCCTCCCGCCGGTGTCCCGGCAGGTGCCGAGGTTCCTGCCAGACGCAGGGCGGGCCGCGCCGCTCCCACCCGAGCCACGCCATCCGGCAGTGCAGCCCGCAGCCGGTCTCCGACGCGCCCCCGCTATCCACCGGACCTCACGCCACAGAGCGGTCATGGCGCATGCCGCCTGAACGGGTGCCCGCCTTCGGCCCCCCGGCCCTTCGCAGGTGCGCCAGCCGTCCACCGCAGCCCGCGCCACAGTCCGGTTCCGGGGCATGCCGCCTGAACGGGTGCCCGCCTTCGGACCCCCGGCCCTTCGCAGGTGCGCCAGCCGTCCACCGCAGCCCGCGCCACAGTCCGGTTCCGGGGCATGCCGCCTGAACGGGTGCCCGCCTTCGGACCCCCGGCCCTTCGCAGGTGCGCCAGCCGTCCACCGCAGCACGCGTCACAGTCCGGTTCCGGGGCATGCCGCCTGAACGGGTGCCCGCCTTCGGACCCCCGGCCCTTCGTGGGAGCGCCAGCCGTCCACCGCAGCCCGCGTCACAGTCCGGTTCCGCCGCGTGCCGCCTGAACGGATGTCCGCCGCGAGACCCCAGGCCCTCCGCGGGGGGCGGGCCGTTCGCCGGAACCCACGCCTCAGGCCGAGTCGCCTGCAGGTCGCCCGAGCGCGCGCCCTCCGGCGGCCTCCCGCGAGGCCTGCGCGCGGTTCCCGGCGCCGCGCCGCGATGGCGGGCAGGGGGCGGGCCGGCCGTGCCGGGTCAGCACAAGCGGCTGAGCATGTCCTGCGGGGCTGGGGCGGAGCCGGGCAGCAGCGCGGGGGCGATCCCGGGGAGCGGCGGATCCTGATGCGCGGTGAACCGCCCGCGGCCGTTGCCCTTGGAGAGGTAGAGCGCGGTGTCGGCGCGCCGGATGCGGTCTTCCACCGGCAGGGCCGCGCGGGAGTCGCAATAGCCGATGCTCACGCTCGGCCGGATGATCCCGGCGCCCACGTCGATCTCCGCGCAGAGCGCGCCCAGCATGGCGGCCATGTGCTGCTCCACGTCCACCGCCGCACCCACGGCCTGCCAGAGCACGAACTCGTCGCCGCCGATGCGGAAGATCCGGTCTCGCGGGCCGGTGGCCATGGCCCGCAGCCGCGCGGCGACGACCTGCAGAACGGTATCGCCGACCTGATGGCCGTGGGTGTCGTTGATCTGCTTGAAATCGTCGAGGTCGATGCACGAGCAGATGATGTTGCCGTCTTCCCCCGTCCTCTCGCCGCCGCTGCGCTTTGCGGAAAGCTCGGCGAGCGAGCGGCGGTTCTCCAGCCCGGTGAGCGGGTCATGCCGCGCCGCCCAGTCCAGGCTGCGGTTCAGCCGGAAGGCGCGCACCGAGCTGGTGGCGAACACCCAGAGGAAGACGGAGAAGGCCAGCACATAGGTGATGATGGCGGTGGACAGCAGCAGGGCCGCGTTCGGCGCCCCGCCCAGCAGCAGGCCGAGCCGTGCGAGGAAGGCGGCGGAAATGGCGGCGAAGGGCAGGGCCAGCAGCGCCCTGCCGCCGAAGGCCTGCAGCGAGGCCTGTTTCCAGACCGCCCAAGCGAACCAGCCGCTCAGCGCGCCGTTGATCGCCGAACTGGTGAGCAGCAGGAACGGGATGCTGCCGGTGGTCAGCGCCGCCCCGCACTGGAACAGGGTGATCCCGACCCAGGCGGCGACCCAGGGCGCGCGGCGCGGCGGAAGCCCGAGCAGCGAGAGCACCGACAGGAAACCCGCGATGATCCCCCCGATCACGCCGGAGAGGATGAGCGTGACGTTGAGCCAGACGTAGACCCGGTCGTTCAGCGCCAGGTGCAGGGTGCTGGAGAGGAACATCAGGTGCGCGACGATGAGTTCGGCAAGCCCGTCCTGCCGCCCGTCGCGCAGGCGCTTCCAATTGTCGAGTATCAGGATGAGGAGCGAAAGAAGGACGAGGATGCAGGCGATGGAAACGACGATACTCAGATCGACCTTCCGGTTTATGGATGCGTAATCCATGCGGTCAGCACATGGTCCGAAGAGGGTCGGGACAGTTCGTTACCACAAACACCTCATGCGCTTTCGCCTGGAAGAATACCGCTTCACCTGCCCGATACTGCGGGCTGACCCTGAATACTGGCGGATTTTTACGCAGATCCCGCGCGTTGCGCAAGCACTGCCGCATCGCCCGGCCCCCGCGCGAAAATACCGCTTCGCAGCCGTCCGCGAAAGAGCCTGATGAGGTGCAGGGCCGGGGCGCGGCAGGCGGACGTCAGGAGCCTGACAGGCATCCGGGCGACGCCGCGGTCCGGCTGGCTGCGCTGAGGGGTCCGGACGCGAGGCTGGGTCCGACTGCGCCGGAGGAGGCTGGCCGAGGGATCGTTCCCGGCCACGCCGACAGGTCCGGCAAGGCGGGCTGTGCCCGGAGTGACCGGGCGGGCCGCCGGGGGGCTGTCACCCCCGGAGCGGGGGGTGACGCCGGGGTCAGCGCCGGTCGGAGATGTTCACGACCAGCAGCATCAGCACGCCCCAGAACGCGGTGAGCGCTCCCACGGCCAGGAAGCTCAGCAGCAGGCGCTGCGGATATTGCGGCTCCTGGCTGAAGGTGGGCTGGATGTGGGGCGCGAGATAGCGGCTCTGGCGGCGCGCCTCGATCCGGGCCTCGTCGAAGGCCTTCTGCGCGGTCACGTAGGCTTCCTCGGCGAAGCCGAGATCGGTCTTCAGTTCCTCGAACTCGCCCACGGTGCTGGCCAGCGGGATGTCCCTGTCCGGGTCCTCGCTGGTGTTGCCGATCTTGGCCTTCTCCGCCGAGATCTGCTCCTCCACCGCGCGGATGCGCCGGTCGGCCTGCGCGATGCGCGGGTCATTCTGCCGGGTGACTTCGGTAAGCTCGGCCCGGTCGATCAGCGCCTCGGCGAGGTTCTGCTGCAGGGCGGTGAGCAGCGCCATCTGCACCGCGACGTCCTGCGTCGGGTCCGCCGTCTGCATCTTGTCGCGGAACTCGCGCAGCTTCAGGCGGATCTCGCGCAGGCGGGCCTGGGCTTCCTCCACGTCGGTGCGCGCGTAGCTGATCGCGTCCTCGCGCGCCTGGGTGGACAGGGAGTTCACCAGCTTCGAACTTTCGTCGAGCACGCCCTGGGCGATGTTGCGCGCGTCCTCCGGGGTGAAGGCCAGCGCGGTCACCTCGATGAGCCCGGTGGTGGCATCGTAATCCACCGTGGTGGCCCAGTTCCAGTAGTCCACCAGGTCCTCGATCGAATGATCGGTGCCGAAGGAGAACACCTCGTCATCCGGGCGCTTGTTGTAGATGGTGCGCAGGTCCAGGTCCTTGTCCAGGGTCTGGACCATCTGCTGGCTCTGGATGAACTGGTAGAGGATGTCGCTGTCGGACGGGCCGGTGACCGACGGCAGCGAGACCCCGCCGATGTCGGAGACCGACGGCGTCTCCTCCGAGCGCACGGAGAAGGCCACGATGGAGTGATACTGGTCCGCGGCCTTCTCGTAGAGGTAGTTCACCACCACGGCACCGGGCAGCACCACCAGCAGGAGGAAGCTCAGCGGCAGCAGCCAGGCCGGGGTGCGGCGCGGGCGCCGTCCCGCCGGGGGCTTCTTGTTGCGCATCTTGTTGCGGGGTTTCACCGGCGCGCCGACCCCGGTTTCCAGCGGGGTGGTGAGCGGCTTGTCCCGGACCACGGTGAGGTCCCTGCGCTCGGCGGTCACGCGCGGGCGGGGCAGATCGTCGTCGTCGTCATCCTCGTCGTCGTCGTAGGTGCGGCGCGGCGCAGTGCTGCCGGCACCGCTGACCGGGGGGGAATCGTCGGCGGCCTCGGCGGGAGCAGCCGGCCCTGCGGCCGCGGCGGCCGCCGCCGCGGCGCGTTCCTCCTCGCGGGCCCGCAGCTCGGCCTGGCGGCGCGCGGCGATCTGCTGGCGGATTTCATCCCAGTTGTCCGTGCCGGGGCCGGGACGGGGAGAGATGCCGGGGCGCTCCCGGCCGGGCGTGGCAGAGCCGGCAGTCGGGGAGGGGGCCGGGCCACCGGGCTTGCCCGCCGGTGCCGCGCCCTCCGCGGCCGGCTCGCCCGAGCCACGCTCGCCGACCAGCTTGCGCCGGGCCGCGGCGCGCGCATCCTGGCTCACGCCGGGGCGGCCCCGGCCCTGTCCGCTGCCGGCCTGGCCCCCGCCTGACTGTCCGCCGCCTGCCTGTCCGTCGCCTGCCTGTCCATCACCGCGCTTCTGGCCCTGTCCGCCACCGGCCTTGCCGTCCTTGCCCTTGCGCCGGCCGGCGGCGTCGTCCCGCGCCGCGTTGCCGCGCGGGGCGGGTGCGCCGCCCTCTGCCGCGCTGTCGCCCGGCAGGATCCCGCGTGCGGCGTCATCGGGAGCGACTGTGCTGCGCTGGGTGTCATCGGAGGCGGTGTCGCCCTGTTCCCGGGCCCGGCCTGCGCCGGGCTCGCGCCCCGCACCGCCCTGCCGGTTCCGGCCGGCGCCCTTTTCGGAGCGCTGGCCGCCCTGGCGGTCCTTCCAGGGGACGCGGGGGCCGTCGCCGACGCCGGGGGCCGCAGCCGTGCCGTCAGGGTCCGGGCCGGAGGGCGCATCGGGGGAGACACCGGCCTCGTCCCGGGCGGTTTCCCCCTGCTGCCGCTCGGGCCGGGTTCCCTGCGCCGCGCGCCGGGGCACGTCGTTTCCGGGCTGGTCCGTCTTGCGACGGTCCGCCTCTTCCGGCGCGTCCTTGCGCGTGTCCTCGGTATCGTTGACCAATGTGCGGTTGTTCCCATGCGCCGGTTATGTCATATCGCGAACGCGTCCCCGCGCCGGACCACGCCGCGAAACATGCCCTGCTTATGCTATCTTGACCAGGGAATTGCAATTGCGGCTTGCCCGGTGTCATGGTCACAACCGGGTCACGAGACGAGGAGCCAGGCCAGATGTCAGATACTGACGCACCGTTGTCTCCGCCACCGCCAAGCCTGGGAAGCCCGCGGCTCCAGTGGCTCCGGGTGCAGTTCGCGCTGATCCTGCGTGAGATGACCACCACCTACAGCAAGTCCACCGGCGGCTATCTCTGGGCCATCATCGAGCCGCTCGGCGCCATCGCGCTGCTTTCGCTGGTGTTTTCGGCCATGGTGCGCACGCCCTCGCTGGGCACCAGCTTCATGCTGTTCTACGGCACCGGCTACATCACCTACCAGATGTACTCCCAGCTGCACAGCAGCGTGAGCGGCGCGGTGAGCTTCAACCGCTCGCTGATGCAATACCCCGCCGTCACCCCGATCGACGCGGTGATCTCGCGCGCGGTGCTGAACTTCCTCACCCTGTGCATGAGCAGTTTCCTGCTGCTCACCGGCATCGTGCTGACCCAGGGCGTGCAGGTGAACCTGGACCTCATCAACGTGCTGTCGGCCTTCAGCATGGTGGCGCTGCTGGGAACGGGAATCGGCACGCTGAACTGCGTCCTGTTCAGCTTCTACCCCAGCTGGCAACGGGTCTGGAGCATCATGATGCGGCCGCTGTTCATCCTGTCGGGCATCTTCTACCTGCCGGAGGACCTGCCGTCCCAGGCGCGGGCCGTGCTGGAATGGAACCCGATCATGCATTGCGTGGCCCGCATGCGCTCGGGGTTCTACGGCACCTACCACGCCGATTTCGTGGACCCGGTCTATGTCTGCAGCATCGGGACGGTGACGCTGGTGATCGGCCTCTACCTGCTGCGCCGGCACAAGAGCGCCATCGTCAATCCGAAGTTCTGACCGGCCGAAGTCCTGACCGGCCGAAGGTCGTGCGGGTCGCCGTGGAGGGGCTTTCCGTGGAGGGGCTTCCCGGGGGGCGGCGCCGCCACGGACCTGTGCAGGGTTGACCGCCGGGCGCGGCGGGGCGATGTCTTCCCACGTCCCACGTCCCACGTCCCACGTCCCACGTCCCACGTCCCACGTCCCACGTCCCACGTCCCACGTCCCACGTCCCACGTCCCACGTCCCACGTCCCACGTCCCACGTCCCACGTCCCACGTCCCACGTCCCACGTCCCACGTCGCGGGGGTGGCGCGTGGGTGTGGAAGTTGCGGGGCAATGGGGGGCAGGCGGTGGTGCGCGGCGCTTCCCGGGATGATCGGGAGCCGCGCGCGGCGCCGGCCGCCGGCGGGGGCGGCCGGTGGCCTTCAGCGCCCCGCTGTCAGGGGCGCACCTGGCGCAGGCCGCGCCAGAGCCGCGCGGCCGCGGCCATGAAGGATGCCGGGCTCTCGCTGCGCATGGCGATCACCAGCGGTTGCAGCGCGCCCTGAACGCCGCGCGGCCGCACTTCCGGCACGCCGTGGCGCAGGCCGACGTCGATTTCCTCGACCAGCCCGACCTCCTGGTCCGGGCACAGGAGGGTGAGCGCGCCGTCCGCGTCGCAGGCCCGGGCGAACATGAGCGCGCGCAGCGCCGTCGCGGCGCGCGGCTCCAGCCCGGCGCGCAGCGCCACGTAGGCGGGCCGGCTCTCCTCGAGGAACCGCGCCATGCGGGCGGCCTCGAACAGGCCGGCGAAGAGCGGCGCCACCGGAGACTCCGGCAGCTCCCCGCCCAGCCGCTCCAGCGCCGAGCGGGGCAGGTAGCCGGGGCCGCAGTCCGGCACCGCGGCGGCGAAGCCCGGCCGGTCTCCGGCCAGCACCGAGCCCACGAAGGCGGGATCGAACGACCAGGCCGCAGGCCCCGCGGTTCCCAGCGACAGGTCGGCATGGCTCACATGCGTGCTGCTGTAGGCCTCCATCGCGGCGGCCAGCCCGTCGAAGGCGTCGAAACACGGGTCGGCAAGGCTGCGCACGCCCTCGGGCACCTCCAGCGCGCCCCGCGGCGAGGTGACGACCACCAGCGCCGCCTCGGGCAGCATCTCCGCGGCCACCAGTGCCGCGAGGGCATCGGCGTCGGGGGCATGGACATGCAGCATCCAGGCGCCCGGCGGCACCGGCGCATCGCGCGGCGGGGCCAGCATCACGTGGCCGGAGGCGGGAACCTCGCGCTCCACCGGCTCGCCGGCGCCGATGCGCAGGGCACCGATCGGGCCGCCGTTCACCAGCATCGCGGCCACGGTCGCGGCGCGCACCTCGGGGCTGCCGCTGCGCGCGAGATGCGCCCATTCGGGCACGGTGGCGGCGGCGGCGGCCAGTTCGGCGGGCGGGCGCTCCAGCAGCATGGTGCGCAGCTGCGCCTGCTCGGCGGCGCTGCGGCGGGCCTCCTCGGCGAAGCCGATCAGCCGCGCCACGTAGGTCTCGAAGGAGAAGGCGATCTCCAGGTCGGAGCGCCGGCTGCGGAACTCCGCATGCACCCCGGACAGGCCGGCGCCGAGCGCGGAGATTTCCTCCGCCGCCGCGGCACTGTCGCAGAACGGCACCGCGCGCACGCAGAAGCCGAAGCGGTCGGTGAGCTCGGCGATGCCCGTGGCGCCCTGGAAGCACACCACCGGCACGTCGCGCATCAGCGCGTCCAGCGCGATGTTGGGGAAGGGGTCCAGCCGGGAGGACAGGAAGAACACGTCCGCCACCTCCCAGAAACTCTCCAGGTCCGGCTGCTCCTCGAAGAAGGCGAACCTGTCGGCCAGCCCGCTCTTGGCCACCTGGTCGGCGAGATAGGCGGAGACGATCATGTCGTCATCCGGGCGGTAGTTGCCGCCCACCCAGATGAAGCGCCACTCCTGCCCGGGGTCCTGCGCCAGCCGGGCGGCGGCCTGCAGGAACAGGTCCACCCCCTTGCGCGGCTGCACCCAGCCGCCGCCGAACAGGATGCGCACGTCCGGCCTGTCGGTGAGGCCCAGCCGCTCGCGGATGGCACGGGGCGTGATGGCGGCGGAATCGGAGCGGCCGGTGCCGTTGTAGCCCTGGTGGGCGATGCGCATCGTGCCGGGCAGGGTGGCGAGGCCCATGTGGCTCATCTCGTCGGCCACCGCGTCCGCCACGATCTGCGCCGGGAACACCGAGATGTCGGCGTTGAGCACCATGCGCGAGAGGCTGCCGCGGGGGTAGACGTAATTCGCGAAGTCATGCACCAGCAGCAGCGCGGGGATGCCGGCCAGCTTCAGCGGCTCCAGCGTGGCGCCGGAGATGGCGGAGTTCACCACGGCGAAGTCGATCCCGCCCTCCGCGCGCATCTCCTCCAGCAGCGACACGCCGGTGAGCACCGGGGGAAATTCCATGATCATCCGGGTGGAAACTTCCGCGAAATCCGGGGTCAGCGGGCCGGTCTTGCCCAGCCAGGTGATCACGTCATGGGTGGCGGAGAGGGCGCGGGCGATGTTGAGCGCCACGATGGGCGCGCCGGTGAAGCTCGCCTCGTGGCTCACCACGATGGCGCGCGGCCGGCCCGGGGTGGCGCGCTTGCCCCCCGGCGTGGAGAGCTTGCGCCGCGGCAGCGCCTTGGTGGGCGGCACGGCGCGGCGGCCCTCGTGGCGGCCGTGACGCCAGAAATGCAGCAGCGGGTTCACCCGGGCGGCCTGCAGGTCGCGGTAGGTGGCGAGGTAGAAGCCGGTGTGGAAATCCGGCGAGGTCGGCAGCCCGCGCTGCACCCCGCGCAGGATGTAGTGCAGCAGCGGGTCGATGCGCTCCGGGTCGATGCCGGCGAGGGCGGAGTAGCAGCCCGGGTCGAAGGCCTCCACCTCGCTCAGCGCCTGATAGGCGGCGGCCAGCTCGTGGATGTCCTGGAACATCCACTGGCGCTGCCGGTTGCGCAGGAAATAGGCGTAGGGCGCGCAGGAGATGCCGGCGCGACGCATGTAGGTGTCGCGCAGGAAATCGCCGTCGAAGCGCTGGCGGGGCTCGGCGCCCAGCGGCGCGCCGTGCAGCACGTAGTCGCGCACCGTGTCGGCGTGCACGGGCTTGGTTCCGAGCGACCAGAGGTAGTGCCGCCGGTCGATGCCGGCGCGGGTGCGGATCAGCCGCGTGTCGGCCTCCGCGCGCAGCGCGTTGGGGTAATGCCCCAGGGCCTGCCCGCGCAGCACCCAGTCGATCAGCGGGTCGCCCTCCGGCGCGTCGGACAGGTAGGTGCGGCGATAGAATCCGGGGTCGAAATCCGGGCTCGCGGCGGGGCGGCGGCCGGGCGGCGTGTCGAGGTAGCGCGCCACCAGCTCGGCGCGGCTGCCGCGCGCGCCGGTCTGGCGGGCGAAATGGCTGGAGCTGAACTGCCGGCTGCCCATGAGCAGCGCCGCCAGCTCCTCCGGGGTTGCGGGGGGCTCCCGCTCGGTCATCTCCGGCGGGGTGGCCTCATGCGCGAGCAGCACGGAGAGCCGCCCGGCGATATCGGCCGAGGCGCTGGCGGACAGGCCGGTGCGGCGCCCCTCGTCATACCCGTGGCGCACGAAATGCACGAAGGGGTTGATGTCCGCGGCGCGGATGTCCGGGTAGCGCTGCAGGTATTCCGTCGTGCTGAAATGCGCCGAGGGGTCCTTCCCCTCGCGCCAGCCCTTCGTCATGTA
This sequence comes from Paroceanicella profunda, assembly GCF_005887635.2. Taxonomy (GTDB): domain Bacteria; phylum Pseudomonadota; class Alphaproteobacteria; order Rhodobacterales; family Rhodobacteraceae; genus Paroceanicella; species Paroceanicella profunda. The sequence continues at coordinate 1,570,018 of NZ_CP040818.1, forward strand.
GTGGGTTTCCGGGTCTTCGCCGGAGTCTGCGACATCCGGATAGTGGGCGAGGTAGAATGTCGGATCGAATACCCTTGGGTCCACGTCCACTTTGTCCCGCATGGCATTCCCTTGAACAGACCGCGTTATGCCCGGTGCCTGCTGCTCACATCGGGCGTGCGGAACACTAGCGGCTCCCGTCAGGGATGCCTAGCCCGAGATGGTAAATCCGTCGTCAGCGCGGCCCGCTCCCCGCAGGCCGCGCCGGCCATGGCCCCCTCCGCCGCGCCGCATCCCGGCCGTCGCATCCCGGAGATCCGGTGAGGCGCTGGCCGGACTGGAAATCCGGCGAGGCGTCGCCCGGCCCGGAGATCCGGCGATGTGCCGCCCGGGATGGAGATCCGGCGCTGCTTCGCCCGCCCCCCGCGCGCCGTGCCGGCCCCGCCAGTCCGTCCCGGTCCCCGTGATCCGGAAGACCAGCGCACCTGTGCCGGGGCTCCGGCACGAGTGCGCGACACGGGCGGAGCCGGGCGGGCCGGCACGGCGCGCGGGGGGGCCGGGCGCGCCGGCGCCGGCCTGGCGGGCAAATCGCCGGGCCGCGGCGCACCGGGGCGATTTCCCGGGGTGACACGCCGCTCCGGGGGAATATATTGCCTATGTACGCGGCAGGGGCTACCCTCAGGCCGCTGCACAGTTGAAAGCGGGTCTGGATGCCACTGATAAAGCCGAGCAGGATCTGCGTCCTCGGAGCAGCCGGATTTATCGGACGCCATGTCGTGTCCGAATGCCTCTCCCGCGGCAACACCGTCGTCGCGGTGGATATCGTGGAGCGGATGTCGCCCCATCTGGCAAATCACTCCCGGCTCGAGTTCCGGCAGGGCGCGCTCACCGACGAAGCCTTCGTGCGCGACGCGCTCACGGGCTGCGACGCGGTGATCTGCCTCGCCCCGTCCAGCCTGCCGGCCACCTCGAACGCCGATATCGCCGGCGAGGTGATGGCCTCGGTCCATGCCACGATGAAGATTGCCGAGATCGCCTGCGAGCTGGGAGTGCGCAACTTCGTCTTCGCCTCCTCCGGCGGCACGGTCTACGGCATCGACAGCCCCGATGCCCTGCCCGAGACGGCCCCCACCCAGCCGCGCAACGCCTATGGCGTCTCCAAGCTCGCCATCGAGCATTACCTGCGCGTGTTGCGGGACCTGCGGGGCATGCACACCGTCTCGCTGCGCATCGCAAATCCCTATGGCGTGGGGCAGAATGCCGGCAACGGGCAGGGGTTCATCGCCATGGCCATGCGCCGTGCCTTCGGCGGCGAGAGCATGTCGATCTGGGGGGATGGCTCCGCGGTGCGGGATTTCATCTTCGTGAAGGACCTCGCGGAGGCGATCTGCGCAGGGGTGGATTACACCGGCCCCGAAGCGGCGATCAACATCGGCTCCGGCCTGGGCTATTCGCTGCGTGAGGTGGCGCGCATGGTCGAGAGCATTTCCGGCCGCACCCTCGAACTGGTGTTCGAGCCCACCCGGCGCATCGACGTCGCGCATAACGTGCTCGACATCTCTCTCGCCTTCCGCGAGCTGGGCTGGCGCCCGAGCACGGCGATCGAATCCGGCCTGCTCGCCACCGCCGAATGGTGGGAAACCCGCCGCATCTCGCAGCAGACCTGACGGCGCCGCACCGGCCACCCGCGGCCGGCAGGGGTCAGGCGGCGGCCATGTCCCAGGCCTCGGAGGCGATGTCCGCGTAGACGTCCGACACCGCCTTGTAGAGCGAGATGTCCAGCGCGTTGTTCGCCAGGATCCGGGCGTGAAGATCGGCGGTCATCTCCACCGCGTTCTCCGCCGTGGAGGGTGTCACGCGCGATTTCGCCTGCGGGGCGGAGCCGCCCCACATCATCCGCGACATCAGCAGGTAGCTCAGCGGATAGCGCTCCTGCAGGCCGATGAAGGCGTAGCGGCTGAACAGCAACTCGCGCGCGGCCTCCGGGGCGATGGTCACGGTGCCGAACAGGTAGCGGCTCATCTTGTTGGCTTCCAGCGGCTCGTCCACGAAGGCGTCGATCGTCGGGTAGCGGGTGATGAAATTGCGCCAGGGCGGGTGCATCTCGGTGCGGCAGTAGCGGTATTCCGACACGATGCGCGACACCGGGTGGCGCAGGTAGGTGAAGAACGACACGTCCGGCACGGCCCTCGCGATCTGCCGGATATGCGGCGCGAACACGTGCCCGGAGGCGGAACGGCATTTCAGCGCCATGCCGCTCTCGATGAACTGCGTCACCGCGGCGCTCATCATGTCGCCGGTGAAGGAGGTGTCGGGCTGGTAGTCGATCGCCATGTTGCGGTAGGGGCGCAGGCGGGTTGCAAGCTCCTGCGCGAGCGAAGAACCGGCGGTCTTCGGAATGTGGTGCAGGAACCACAGGCCGGTTTCGGTCTTGTGATCCTCGATGTACTGCACGACGTGGCCTCGCTTGAGGTCGCTGAAACTCATCCTTTTCCCCGGCTGGCTGAACTCCCGCAATCCTTACCTGCTGGGGTCGCGGAGGCAAGCCCCAGATGCCGCCCGGCCGGCGCGCTCCGACTTGACTTCACCGCCCCCGTCACTATCAGTCTGGAAGCCGTGCCTCCCGCCCGGATGAGGATGCCGGGGGGCCGGCACGTCCGGCTGAGCGCATTGAAAGGATCACTGCCATGACACTGAAGGAGCTCGCCGATCGCGTCAGCGCCGAAAGCGGCGTCACGCCCCGTGACGCACAGCGTGCCCTGCGCGGCTTCTTCTCGGTGCTCGACACCGAGATCGAGGCATCCGAAGTGGTGTTCCTGCCCGGGTTCGGCCGGCTGATGAAGCGCCAGACCGCCGATGGCAAGGAACGCATCGTCCTCGTGCGCCGCAAGGCCGCCGGCGCCGAGGCGGAGGATCCCGCGTGACGGACGCCGGACTGACCGACGCGGGCGGCGAACCGCTCACCTTTGCCGATTTCCGGCCCGGCCGCATCCGCGACTACATGGAAGCGATGCGCAAGGCCGACATGTGGGTGTTCCAGCACATCCCGAAGACCGCGGGGTCCTCGCTGTCGGCGGAGCTGGCGCGCCATCGCGGCCCCTACCGCAACATCCACATCGCCTACATGGACCGCTCGAGCAGCATGATCGACCGGCGTGACGCCGCGACGCAGCAGTTCATCGACGACCTGGGCAAGGAGCAGCTGCGCTCCGCCTCCGGCCACCTGCGCTTCGAGAACGTGGAGAGCATCCGCGAGGCGATCCCCGGCGTGCACCTGTTCACCTTCGTGCGTGACCCGGTGGAGCGGGTGATCTCGGAGTACCACTACTCGCGCAGCCCCGAACATGCGGACCCGGCCGGCTTCATCGCCCGCTTCCCCACGCTGGGGGATTTCGCGCGCTCCTCGGAAGCCACGAACAAGATGGCGGTGTTCATCGCCGGCCGCCGGCGCATCGCGCCCGCGCACCTGCCGGCCTTCGCCTTCAAGCGCTTCCATTTCATCGGCAGCCAGAAGCTCTACACCCCGAGCTACCGCATCCTGTCGACCATGCTGTGGCATCCGACGAAGCAGAAGGCGGCGCTGCGGGTGTCCGGGCGCAAGAACGCGGCCGACGAGGTCGACCCGGAGATCCTCGAGATCATCCGCGACAACAACCGCGCCGACCAGGCGCTGTACAACGCGGTGCAGATCGCCTTCCGCAACGTCCGCGAGGAGCTCAACGAGATCCTGAAGGAATATGCGGAGGAGTGGCGGGCGAAGAACCCCCGCGCCGACGCCGACACGGACACCGTCGACGCCTCGGACTGACGGGCGCTTCGCGCGGCACCCATCGGCCGCGCGCAGGCCCCGCAGCCCGGATGAGCCCGCGCCCGCACGGTGCGCCTGCGGGGCAGGGCGGCGCCGGACCCCCGGAATGACCGGGTGTCGGAGGCGGGTGCACCCGCCGCACAGCTCACGACATCCCACCAGCAGCGTGTGGCGGCCCGCGGGGCACGCCCTTATCCCCCGAAAAGGCTCGGCGGGGCGCTTCCCCTTGCGGCCGCGCTGCTTCCCAGTCTGGCGGAGCGGGCTGTCTCTCCGGCCTGACGGCAGGGGCAACGGCCGGTGGAGGCTGACGCAAGTCAGCCCGCCACGGGGGGCGTGGCGGGCTGTGGTGGTCGCATGGCCCCGGGCCGGGCGGCCCCGGCGCGGGGTCAGTTCAGCGCGAGTTCGGTCTGCAGCGGTGCCGCGATGACGGTGAGGGCCCCGGCGGTGCGCTCGAAGCTGAAGGCGGTGCCGGCGTGGCCCGGCAGGCCGAAGACCACGCGGTCGCCGTCTTCGAGGCGCATCTGCAGTTTGCCCGGCGCGGCGTCGTCGCCCCGGGCGGTGTAGAAGGCCACGACCTCGAAGGCTTCGTCGGACGGGGTCCAGTAGATCGACATGTCGAGCGCACCGGAATGCACCGTGCCGCCGCTCATCGGGGCGGACAGGGTGAGCGTGTCGGCCTGAGCGGTGAAGGTGCCGGCGGCGCCCAGCAGGGCGGCGAGAATGAGGGGTTTCATCGCAATCACTTTCATTCTGGAGCTACAGAGCACACCCGATGCGGGCCTCTCTTCTGCAGTGCAGCATTCCACACGGCGCCCTGCAGGAGTATCGCCAATCACGAATAGCTGATATGCAGCAATATCAGTTACTTAAGTGCATACGATTGTCCACAGACACCCGATGGGTCCCGCCAAGTCATTGTGCAGGTGCGAGAAAACCCGTTTCACATGGCGTCCTGAGCCCGCATTTCCGGCGCTGACGGCCTCCGGGCGCGGGGCCTCATCATCCGCTTGAGCGTGGTGAGGGCGGCGTCGCGCCTGCCGATACTGAGGGGAATCGCACTGCTCCCCTGCCCGGACCCGCTGCCGCGTGCCAGGCGCCACATCGCTCTCCACGAGGGCGGTGACGCCGGGCCCCGGCGGCGGAGGTCAGTCCTTGGAGAACTTCGCCAGCAGCCTCGCCAGCGGGCTGTCCGGCGATTTGGCCTGCACCTGGGCCACCCGCTCCGCGGCGCGGCGCTGGGCGTTGGAGGCATGCCTGGCCTTGTAGGGCGCGGACTTGCCCGGCGCAGATTTCGGCGCGGCCGGCTTTTCCGGTGCCCCGGCAGTGCCCGGTCTTGCGCGTGCCCCGGCAGTGTCGGGTTCTGCCGGTGTTCCGGCGGGGCCCGATTTCGCCGCTGCCACGGCGGGAGGCGGTGTCTCCGTCGGCCCGGCGGGGGCGGCCCGGCGGGCGCGCGGCGCGCTGGCATCGCCCGTGGAGGGGCGCTGGGGCGTGGTGCGCAGCGCCACGGCGTTCTGGAACCGGCCGGTATCGCCTTCCGCAAGCGCGGGCGCGCCGTCGGAGATGCCGCGCAGCAGGTCCTCCAGCCAGTCCGCGTCGGCCTTGGCGAAGTCTCCCAGAACATAGCCGGACACGCGGTCCTTGTGGCCGGGATGGCCGATGCCCAGCCGCACCCGGTGATAGGCGTCGCCGATATGGGCATGGATCGAGCGCAGCCCGTTGTGCCCGGCATGGCCGCCGCCGGTCTTGCAGCGCAGCTTCGCCGGGGCGAGGTCCAGTTCGTCGTGAAACACGGTCACGTCGTCGGGCGTGAGCTTGTAGAAGCGCATCGCCTCGCTCACCGACTGGCCGGAGAGGTTCATGAAGGTGCTCGGCTTGAGCAACAGCACCTTCTCCGCGCCCAGGCGGCCCTCGGTGGCCGCGCCCTGGAACTTCGCGCGCCAGGGGGCGAAGCCGTGGTCATCCGCGATGCGGTCGACGGCCATGAAGCCGATGTTGTGGCGGTTGCGGGCATACTGGCCGCCCGGGTTTCCCAGTCCGACGAGAAGTTTCATGGCCTGCTCCAGTCTCTCCCGGCATCGCACCCGTGGCGGGGGCTGCGCGCCGCCGGGCTTCTCAATGCGAAAACGCGCCGCAGGGGCTGCGACGCGTTTCCTTCTAGCACGGATCGGGGCGGAATTATTCCGCCTCGGCCTCTTCGCCATCGGCCTCGGCATCGGCCGAGCGCAGGCCCGACGGGGCCGAGATGTTGGCGATCACGAAATCGCGGTCGGTGATGGCCGGGCGGGCGCCCTGCGGCATCGCCACGTCATGCGCCTTCACCACGTCGCCGATTTCCAGACCGGTGAGGTCCACGGTGAGGTGGTCGGGGATGTTGCTCGCCGACACGACCAGCTCGACCATCGGGCGCACCACGGTGACGGTGCCGCCGCGCTTCAGGCCGGGGGCCTTGTCATGGTTGACGAATTCCACCGGGATCATCAGGTTGATCTTGCTGGTCTCGCTGAGACGCAGGAAGTCGACGTGGATCGGCAGATCCTTCACGACGTGGCGCTGGACGGCGCGGCACACGACGCGGTTGTCCTGCCCGTCGACCTTCACGTTGATGAGGGTCGAGAGGAAGTGACCGGCCTTGAGCTGCTTGAGCAGCACGTTGTGCTTCACGTTGATCGACTGGGGGTCCTTGCCGCCGCCGTAGATGACGCCGGGGACCAGCCCTTCGCGACGCGCGGTCCGGGCAGCCCCTTTGCCGGTACCGGTACGCGCCGTAGCTTCGAGAATGATTTTCTCAGCCATTTGGCTTGCTCCTGTTCAAGAGTGCGGCGATCCTCCAGGGGTGTAAGCGCCGCGGATGGGGGTTCCTACACGATCCCGCGTCGATTTCAAGCCGAATCACCCCCCGGGGCGCCGTGCCCCGGGATGCGGGCAAGGCCCGGGGCGCTCCGGCAGGGGCCCATGTCCGCGCCCGCCTCCCCAGCCTGCCCGGGCCTGCGCCGGCGCCGCCAGTCCGGCGGCCCGTCAGCGCCGCTGCGGGCCTGCCGGTCCCCGCCACCTCCCGGAGCGCCTGCCGGCCCGGCCCAACGGGTCGGACGGGAGCCGCGCGGCGCCGGGCCCTCCGGCGGGAGACCCCGTCAGCGCCCGGGGGGACCGTTCGGGGCCGGGCATGCGGGGCGGCCGGTCCGGGCGCTCAGGCTGCCGGTGGCGTCGGACCGACCGTGGGTCCCGGGACTGGCGGTCAGGGGGGCTCCCGCCCCTCCGGCCACAGGCGCCCGCCATGGGCGCGCACCTGCAGCCTGCGCGTTGGGCCGGGCCGGCCCGCGGGCGCGGGCCGGCGGCTGCGCCGCATACCGGTGGTTGTGCGCCCCGGCCCGGGGCTGCGCGGGAGAGTTGAACCTGCGTGCCGCGCTGGCCCGAGCGGGGACAGCGGCCTTGCACCCCTGTTGCAAACTGGTAGAAAAAACCGACCACTCCAGCGGAGACCCCCATGCCCAAGCCAACGGTTGCCCTGTTCGTCACCTGTCTCGTCGACATGTTCAGGCCCAGTGTCGCGTTCGCGACCATCAAGCTTCTCGAACAGGCGGGGTGCAGGGTCGAGGTTCCCGCGGCGCAGACCTGCTGCGGCCAGCCGGCGTGGAATTCCGGCGACACGAAGACCGCCCGCTCCATCGCCCGGCAGGTGATCGCGGCCTTCGAGGGGTTCGACCATGTGGTTGCCCCCTCCGGTTCCTGCGGGGCGACCATCGCCAAGGATTACGCGCAGATGTTCGAGGCCGGGGACCCCTGGGCCGAGCGCGCCCGGGCACTGGGGGCGAAGACCCATGAGATCACCAGCTTCCTCTCCGACGTGATGGGCGTGCAGGGTGTCACGGCCCGGCTGGAGGCCCATGCCACCTATCATGACAGCTGCTCGGGCCTGCGTTCGCTCGGCGTGCGGGAGCAGCCTCGGGCGCTGCTCGGCACGGTGGAGGGGCTGAAGCTCACCGAGATGAAGGAATCCGAGGTCTGCTGCGGCTTCGGCGGCACCTTCTGCGTGAAATACCCCGAGATTTCCAATGCCATGGTCGGTGACAAGACGCGCAACGCGGCCGACACCGGGGCCGAGCTGCTGCTGGCCGGCGATCTCGGCTGCCTGATGAACATGGCCGGCAAGGCCAGCCGCGAGGGCCGGCCGATGAAGGCCCGCCACGTGGTGGAAGTGCTTGCCGGGATGACCGATACCCCCGCCATCGGCGAGGGGGAATGATGGCCACGGCCCCCCTGCGCGACACACCCCCCGCCCCGGCCCGCGACCGCGCTGAAACCCGCCCCTGCGCGGCGGACCGGGCGCGCGCAGGCGGGCCCGGCCGGGGGCGCGGCCTGCAGCCCGTGTCCCGCCCGTCCCGTTCGCGCCCGTGTCGACCAGCCCGAAGGATGATCCGATGAGCCACGCCCATCCGACCACGCCCGCCTTCAAGTCCAACGCCCATGACGCGCTGGCGAACGCCAACCTGCAGACCGCCCTGCGCAACGCCCGGGGCCATTTCGTCGACAAGCGCACCGCCGCGGCCGCCCGGGTGGACACGTTCGAGCAGATCCGCGACGCGGGCCGCGAGATGAAGAACCACACGCTCGCCCACCTCGACCTCTACCTGGAGGAATACGAGGCCCGGGTGACCGCCGCCGGCGGCCACGTGCACTGGGCCGAAACCGCCGAGGACGCCCGCCGCATCGTGCTGGAGATCTGCCGTTCGGTGGATGCGAAGACGGTGAACAAGGGCAAGACGATGATCTCCGAGGAATGCGGGATCAACGACCACCTGGCGGCAAACGGCATCACGCCGGTGGAGACCGACCTCGGCGAATACATCATCCAGCTCCGCCACGAGGCGCCGAGCCACATCATCGCGCCTGCCGTCCACGTGACGGTGCCGGAGATCGAGGCCGCCTTCCGCAAGGCCCACTCCCACCTGCCGCCGGACCGCGACCTCTCCGACAACGCCACCCTGCAGATGGAAGCCCGCCGCATCCTGCGCGAGAAATACTTCCAGGCCGAGGTGGGCATCACCGGCGCCAACATGCTCATCGCCGAAACCGGCCAGAGCGTGATCGTCACCAACGAGGGCAACGGCGACCTCTCCCAGTCGCTGCCCAGGGTGCATATCGTGATGGCGAGCCTGGAGAAGCTGGTGCCCACGCTGGACGACGCCTCCACCGTGCTGCGCCTGCTGGCGCGCTCGGCCACCGGGCAGGACATGTCGGTCTACACCACCTTCTCCTCCGGCCCCCGCCGCACGCAGGACCCGGACGGACCGGAGGAATATCACGTGGTGCTGCTGGACAACGGCCGCTCCAACATGGTGGGCACCGAGTTCCAGGAGATGTTGCGCTGCATCCGCTGCGGCGCCTGCATGAACCACTGCCCGGTCTACCAGGCCGTGGGCGGGCACGCCTATGGCTGGGTGTATCCCGGGCCGATGGGCGCCGTGCTCACCCCCTCGCTGATCGGGGTGGAGGAGGGCGGGCAACTGCCGAACGCCTCCACCTTCTGCGGCCGCTGCGAGAGCGTGTGCCCGATGAAGATCCCGCTGCCGAAGATGATGCGCCACTGGCGCGAGCGGGAATTCGAGAAACGCCTCACCCCCTCGGCGGCGCGCTACGGCATCGCGCTCTGGGCCTTCTTCGCCCGGCGCCCGGCGCTGTACCGGTTCGGCACCCGGCTGGGCATGAAGGCGCTGCGCCGCATGGCCGGCGGGCGCGGCCGCCTCGCCTCGCTGCCGCTGGGCGGCGGCTGGACCGGTCAGCGCGATTTCCCCGCCCCGCAGGGCAAGACTTTCATGGACCAGTGGAAGGAGAAACGCGGATGAGCGCGCGCGAGCGTATCCTGGGCCGTCTGCGCACCGCCCTCGCCGACCCCGAGCGCACGGAGGCCGACCGCCAGTCCGCCGTGGCGGCCCGCCTGCGTGGCGAGGGCCCGCGCAGCCCGGTGCCCGGCTTCGCCCAGTTGCAGGGCCAGGCGGCGCTGACCCAGTTCATGACCCGGCTGGAAGCGGTGGATGCCACGGTCTCCCGCGTGTCCTCCCTCGCCGAGCTGCCCCGGGCCCTGTCGCACGAGCTGCGCAACCGCAACCTGCCATCGGAGATCCGCCACGGAACCGACCCGATCTTCGAGGGGCTGGACTGGGGCACCATCACCGCGACCACCGGGATCGGGCGCATCGAGGAGCCGGCAACCCTCTCCCACGCCCGCTTCGGCATGGCGGAGACCGGCACGCTGGTGCTCACTTCCGGGCCGGAGAACCCCGTCACCCTCACCTTCCTCGGGGAGACGCATTTCGTGGTGGTGTTCGAAAGCGCGGTGAGGGCCGGGCTGGAGGAGGTCTGGGCCGGGCTGCGCGGCGCGGGCATCGACCCGCGCACGGTGAACATGGTGACGGGCCCGTCGCGCTCCGCCGACATCGGCCAGAAGCTGCAGCTCGGCGCGCACGGCCCGGTGGCCCTGCATGTCTTCGTGGTGTCCGACCCGCAGGGCGATCTCTCGGATCCGTGAAGGGGCGTGATGCGGCGCGAGGCAACGAAGGGCAGAGGCAGCCGTTGACCTGTCACAGAGCAGGGAGACCCCCTGTCGACGACGCGTCAAGGGCAAGATAAGCCCACGTGAATTCAGAAGAAATCCGAAAGGAAGCCCGATGAAACTCGCTATTGCCACCACCGCCGCCGCTCTCGCATTCGGCGTGACCGCCGCCTCGGCCGCAAGCTGGACCTTCGAGGACGTCGACACGAATTCCGACGGCACCCTGACCATGCAGGAAGTCGAAACCGCGTATCCGGGCATCGACCAGGTGCAGTTCGGCACCTTCGACGCCAACGGCGACCAGGTGATCGACGAGGGCGAATTCGCTTCGCTCAAGCAGAACATGGATGCCAACAGCACCAGCAAGGACGACACCTGATCGTCGTCCCGCGGTCTGACGGCGCCGCTTCCCTCGGCGGAGGCCCGATGACATGATACCCGGATGCCCCGGCGCGCCCCTCTCGCGCCGGGGCATTTGCATGTGGGGCGCCCGGATGGAGCACCCGGACGGAGCGGCCGGCGGATTGCCCGGGGCCCGGGGTGTCGCGGCCCTGCGCTCCCCCGAAGGCCGGCAGCCGGCATGCCCGGCCGGGCCCCACGCGCGGCTTTGCGGCCGCGACCGGGCGTGCGACACTGGGCAGGACTTCCTTCACCGGACGGTGACACACTGGCGGTGCCTTTGTGGGAGGATCGCGTGAGGCTTGGAAGACGCAGGATCGGTCCGGGCCCCGGGCCGGCGGAACGGCCGGCGCCGGGCCCCGGGGGCTCGGGCTTCCCGGAACCGGGCCCGGGCGCCCCCGGGGCGGAGCGCGTCGGTCTCGTGCTGTCGGGCGGCGGCGCGCGCGGCGCCTACCAGGCGGGCGTGCTCTCGGCCGTGGCGGAGATCCTCGGCCCGGGCGCCCCGAACCCGTTTCCGGTGGTGACCGGCCTGTCGGTGGGCGCGATCAACGCGCTGGCCCTCGCCTGCCGTCTCAACGCCTTCGACCGCGCCACCGCCGAGCTGGAGGCGCTCTGGCGCGGGCTGGAATGCGGCCGGGTGTTTCGCGCGGACATGCGGGCCATCACCGCGCGGATGGCCGGCTGGGCGGGGCACATGACCTTCGGCCGGCTGGGCATGGGCGCGCCGGAATCGCTGTTCGATTCCGCGCCGCTGGAAACCCTGCTGCAGGAGAACATCGACTTCGACGCCCTGCGCCGCTGCTTGGCGCGCGGCAACCTGGAGGCCGTGGGCGTCACCGCCTCCAGCTATCAGACCGGCCAGGCCGTCACCTTCTTCGAGACGCGTGCGCCGCTTGACGGCTGGTCACGCTCCCGGCGCGAGGGGGTGGCGGCGCGGCTGGGGGTGGAGCATGTGCTGGCCTCCACCGCGTTGCCGCTGATCTTCCCGGCGCGGCGGGTGGGCCCGGCCTTCTACGCCGACGGCGCCCTGCGCCAGACCGCGCCGCTCTCCTCGGCCATCCACCTCGGGGCAACCCGGCTCTTCGTGATCGCCGGGCGGGATGACGGCATCGACACCGTCTCCCCCGAGGGCGCCGAGCCGGAGTATCCCGCGCCGGGGCTCATCGGCGGCCAGTTGCTCGATACGCTGTTCAATGACCAGCTCGACCTCGACATGGAGCGGCTGCTGCGCATCAACGACACCCTGGCGGTGATGACCCCGGAACAGCGCGCCAGCCGCGCGCTGCGCCCGGTGCAGCTGCTCACCATCCGCCCCTCGCGGGACCTGCGGGAGATCTCGGAGCGCCATGCACGATCGCTGCCGCGCCCGGTGCGGCTGATGCTGCGCGCGCTCGGGGCCTGGCGGCCGCCCTTCGTGCTGGCGAGCTACCTGCTGTTCGAACCGGGCTACGTGGGGGAGCTCATCGACCTCGGGCGCGCGGATGCACTGAGCCGCGCCGACGAAATCCGCCGGTTCCTCGGCGCCGCCGACGTCACGTCGGACATGGAGGCCCGTGCGCCTTGACGGGTCCCGACCCGCCAACGGACGTTTCTCCAGCTCCAGCTCCAGCTCCAGCTCCAGCTCCAGCTCCAGCTCCAGCCGGAGGCGCAGGCGCAGGCGCGCTTGTGGCAAGTGTCACCAGTCGCAGGGCTGCGGACATGTTGCGTCGCGCGGCGCGCCGGGCCCCCTCGCACAGGTGTGGAGCAGGCTGTGCGGACGGATTCGGAAGCTTCAGGGAGGAGCGCGCCCGCCCGCCTCCGAAAGCCCCGGGTGTGCGGCTGCCTGCGGAAGGCGCCGCCCGGCGCGAGAGGGCGGGCGCTTCAGGTGGCGGAGGGCGCGCAGCCCCTCGCTCCGGCGTGGCGGAAACCGGGGGGCAAAGGACCAGCCTCCGGCATGGACGCTCACGCCCCGGCGGGGCCCCGGCGTCAGGCCCGGTGGGCGCCCTCCGCGAGGCTGCGCACGAAGTCCAGCACCTCGGCGGCGGGCTTTCCCGCGCCGAGCTGCGAGACGATGGCCGATCCGACGACCGCGCCATCGGCGATGGCCGCGATGTCCTGCGCCGTCTCCGGGCTGCGGATGCCGAAGCCGACGACCACCGGCAGGTCGGTCTTCGCCTTGATGCGCAGCACCTCCGGCGCCACCCGGGCCGCGTCCGCGGAGGCGGCCCCGGTGATCCCGGTGATCGAGACGTAGTAGATGAAGCCCGAGCTGTTCGCGATGACGCGCGGCAGGCGGGCGTCATCGGTGGTGGGGGTGGCGAGGCGGATGAAGTTCAGCCCGGCGGCCTGCGCGGGGAGGCAGAGCTCGTCGTCCTCCTCCGGCGGCAGGTCGACGATGATCAGCCCGTCGATGCCGGCTTCCTTCGCCGCCTCCAGGAACGCGGTCACGCCCATGGAATAGATCGGGTTGTAGTAGCCCATCAGCACGATCGGCGTGGTGTCGTCCTGCTCGCGGAAGCGGCGGGCCAGTTCGAGGGTGCGATTGAGGGTCATCCCGGCTTCGAGCGCGCGCTGGGCGGCGAGCTGGATGGTGACGCCATCGGCCATCGGGTCCGTGAAGGCCATGCCAAGCTCGATGATGTCCGCCCCGGCGGCGGGCAGGCCGCGCAGCACCTCGAGCGACGTGTCGAACTCCGGATCGCCGGCCATGATGTAGGTCACGAAGGCCTTGCGGCCCTCGGTGCGGAGCCGTGCGAAAGTGTCGTCGATACGGGTCATGCCAGTCTCCCCTGCCTGCTGCCCCCTTCCCATAAAAGGACGGGAGGCAAAAAGCCATAGGGGTGTTCCGGGGCCGCGCGCGGCGCCCCCGGACGGGTGTCGCGAGAGGGTCAGTCTTCCTTGCGGAAGTACTTCTTCTCGCGGGGCTTGCCATCCCAGCCGGTCTTGCCGCGCGGGCGGTCGTCACCCTCGGGCTTGTTGCCGCGATAGCCGCCGCGGTCGCCACCACGATCGCCGCGATCACCATCCTTGCGGAAGGAGGGGCGGTCGCCGTCCTTGCGGAACGGCGGGCGGCCGGTGCTGTCCTCGCGGACTTCCCATTTCTTCAGGAGACGGGTGTTGAACCGGTCACGGCCGATGGCGCCTTCGTGGCACCAGACGGTGGCGATCTCGTCGCCTTCGATCGATTCGACAGCCATGCGCATGGAGCCGGCGGTGAGGACCACAAGGTCCCCGATTTCAAAAGCTGACATACCGTAACGTACCTTTTCAAGGGCGGCTCTCAGGCCGCGTCGCGGGGCCGCCACGGCCCCCGGAAGCCGGACATATGCCTTTCGCGGGGCGCGGGAAAGAAAAATGTGCACACAGGATGAACAGGGCCGCTGCCGCTCCGGCCGCGGGGTGGCCCGGCTTTGCCGCGTGAGAGGGCCAGGCCGGGGGGGCGGAAGCCGCTGCCGGAGACGCTTGCGTCGCCGAGAGGACGGGCGTTCCGGGATGCAGGAGGGCGCCACCTTCCGGGGCCGGCCGGAGGCTGCCTGTCCGCCGACGGGGGCGCCGGGGATCACGGGGATGGAGAGCGCCAGTGCGGCCAGCCTGCCGCGCGCGAACACTGCGGCGGCGGCCCGCCCGCCCTGCCGCGGCCGTGGTCCGGGCCCCGGCATCCGGGGCAGGCTTCGCAGGCGGGGTGCCCGCCGGCCGTGGCGGCCGGCGGCGGGGGTGTCACATGTCTTCGCCCAGATGGTCGGCGACGGTGAAGATGTCCTTGTCGCCGCGGCCGCACATGTTCATCACCAGCAGGTGGTCCTTGGGCAGGTCCGGGGCGATCTTCATCACATGCGCCAGGGCGTGGCTGGGCTCCAGCGCCGGGATGATGCCCTCGGTGCGGCAAGAGAGCTGGAAGGCGGCGAGCGCCTCCTTGTCGGTCACCGAGACGTATTCCACCCGGCCCATGTCATGCAGCCAGGAATGCTCCGGCCCGATGCCGGGATAGTCCAGCCCGGCGGAGATGGAGTGGCCCTCGAGGATCTGCCCGTCCTCATCCTGCAGCAGGTAGGTGCGGTTGCCGTGCAGCACGCCGGGGCGCCCGCCGGTGAGCGAGGCCGCGTGCTCCATGCGCTCGTCCACGCCGTGGCCGCCGGCCTCCACGCCGATGATGCGGATGCCCTTGTCGTCGAGGAACGGGTGGAACAGGCCCATGGCGTTGGAGCCGCCGCCGATGCAGGCTACGAGCGTGTCGGGCAGGCGGCCCTCCTGCTCCAGCATCTGCTCGCGGGTTTCCTTGCCGATGATCGACTGGAAGTCGCGCACCATGGCCGGGTAGGGGTGCGGGCCCGCGACGGTGCCGATGCAGTAGAACGTGTCGTCCACGTAGGTCACCCAGTCGCGCAGCGCCTCGTTCATCGCGTCCTTCAGCGTGCCGCGCCCGGAGGTGACGGGCACCACCTCGGCGCCGAGCAGCTTCATGCGGAACACGTTGGGCTTCTGGCGCTCGACATCGGTCGCCCCCATGAACACCACGCATTTCAGCCCGAAGCGGGCGCAGACGGTGGCGGTGGCCACGCCATGCTGGCCGGCGCCGGTCTCCGCGATGATCCGGGTCTTGCCCATGCGGCGGGCGAGCAGGATCTGGCCCAGCACGTTGTTGATCTTGTGCGCGCCGGTGTGGTTCAGCTCATCGCGCTTGAGGTAGATCTTCGCGCCGCCGAAATGCTCGGTGAGCCGCGGGGCGAAGTAGAGCGGCGAGGGCCGGCCGACGTAATGCTTCCACAGATCGTCCATCTCGGCCCAGAACTCCGGGTCGGTGCGGGCGTGATCGTAGCATTTCTCGAGTTCGAGGATCAGCGGCATCAGCGTCTCGGAGACGAACCGGCCGCCGAAATTCCCGAACCGGCCGCGCTCGTCGGGGCCGGTGCGGTAGGAGTTGAGCATGTCGGAAGTCATCGGGCCATCCTCGCGCAGTTTCGCGCCTTCATACCCCCTTGCGGGGGGGCGGGTCGATAGGAAATCGGCCCGCACCAGGGGGGCGCACCGGCAGAGAGGTCCCGGCTCGGGGGGGCGCGCGCGGCAGGGGCCGGCTGGCAGGGGGGGGGCGGAGGGCGGCAGGGGCGGCGAGGCCCCGGCGCGGCGGCCGGGGCAGCGTCGGCGCAGGACCCCGGCGGGCGGAACCGGCCCGGGGAGAGGGCGGAAGGGCGGGGACGCCTCGACCGGGGGCCGCCGGGGCAGCGGGACGCGCGGGAGCCGCCCCGCCCCGCCTCAGCGCGGGGGCTTCGCGGTGCCGATGCCCACCACGTCGCCGGTGGGGCCGCCGGTGGGCGAGCCGGTCGCGTCCTCCAAGGTGATCTCGTAGAGCTGCTCCGCCTGCGGGTCCGGCAGCGGCGGGCCGACCAGCGTGGTCGCGGAGGCGCGGGTGAGCACGCCGAGCGACACCGGCGGGCCGTCCGGATCGGGCTTGGTCCAGAGCTCCATGGCCCGGCCCGGGGGCAGCGAGATGTCGGAGAGCATGGTGACCTGCACCCGGTCGTCGTCGAAGGCCTCGACCATCACCACGGGCTGGCCGCTCGGGTCCAGCAGCACGGCGACCATGGCCGGTGCCTGGTTGGAGAAGATCTGCCAGCCCAGCAGCGCCGCGAGCACGAGACTGGCCGCGATGCTGCCGAAGGCGGTGCGGCGCCAGGAGCGCGGCGCCGGCCGCGCCCCGGTGCGCCGCGCCGTGCGCGGGCCGGGTGCCGGAGGCTCGGCGCGCGCGGGCGCGGTGCCCGCCGGGGCCGGCGTGGCTTCGGCTGCGGAGGAGGCAAGCGGCCCGGAGGCGGCGCCGCCGTCCCCCCGTTCCGGCGCCGCGGCGAGGGCCGCGGCGATGCGGCTCCAGAGCTCGGGAGAGGCGCCGAGATCGGGCGCGGTGGCGGAGAGTTCGGCGAAGCGGTCCTCCGCCCGCGCGATGGCTTCGGCGAGATCGGGCTCCGCGGCAGCACGGGCCTCGACGGCGGCGCGCTCGCTGTCGGGCAGCAGGCCGAGCGCGAAGGCCTCGGCAAGGTCCAGATCTTCGGGCGACACGCTCATCCGAGGCACTCCCGCAGCGCGATCAGGCCGCGGCGCACCCAGGCCTTCACCGTGCCCAGCGGCGCGTCCAGCCGGCCGGCAATCTCGCCGTGCGAATAGCCCATCACGTAGGCCATCAGGATGCAGCGCCGTTTCACCTCGTCGAGGGCGGAGAGGCAGCCGCGCAGCCGGCTGGCCTCGTCGAGCCCTTCCCAGGTGGCGGCGACGGGGTCGGCCTCGCGCAGGGTGTCGATGTCCTCGGGCAGCGTCGGGGTCTCCCGGCGCGCGTCGCGCAGGATGTTCAGGGCGCGGTTGCGCACGATGGTGTAGATCCAGCCCCGGGCCGAGCCGCGCTCCGGAATATAGGTGTGGGCCTTGCGCCAGATCAGGACGAAGGCGTCCTGCACGGCTTCCTCGGCCAGGTCGCGGCGGCGCAGGATGCGCATCGCGATGCCGATCATCCGCCCGGCCTCCTCGGAGAACAGCGCCCGGAGAGCGGCCTGGTCGCCCGCGGCACAGCGTTTCAGTGCCTCGGCATGATCGAGCATGTGGGATCCCCCGATGCCTGCTGACCGACACGGGGCCGGGCTTCGCGCGCGCGATAGATCCAATCGATTAACGCGGCGGGCGCTGTCTGGCAAGGCCGGCGCGGGCCGGCGAGAGGTGAGGACGGGGTGCATGACATGAGGACACGCGGGCCCCCGGGTTTGGATGCGTCTTCGCGGCGACAGGTGCGCGGTCTTTTCTCAGCCGGGCGCATCCGCGGCGTTTTTGGCTGTGTACACAAACTGCGAGTTGTTGTTTCGTTGCAGGCGCGTAACCCCAGGTTGCAGGATGCTGCGGGGCGACGACGCGTATGCGGGGCCGGAGTGTCCCGCGTCGTGTGTCGTGTGGCGTATCATGCGTGAATGGTGTGTTTTCGCTTCTGTCCCGCCCCGTGTGCCGGGGCGGTCGGCCGGGCTCCGGAAGGGGTCCGGCCGGTTTCTACCTGCGGCCCGGCTCCGCCGCCGGGCGCGCGCTCAGAGGCCCCAGGCCGCCCGGGCGGCGGAGATGAAGGCGGCGATGCGCGCGGGGTCCTTCACGCCGGGGGCGCTTTCCACCCCGGAGGAGACATCGACCATCCGCGCCCCGGTGAGGCGGATCGCGGTGCCCACCGTCTCGGGGGTGAGGCCGCCGGCCAGCATCCAGGGCACCGGCCAGCGCCGGCCGGCGATCAGCCGCCAGTCGAAGGCGAGGCCGTTGCCGCCGGGCAGCGCGCCGCCCGCGGGGGGCTTCGCGTCCACCAGCAGGAGGTCGGCCGCGCGGCCATGCTCCGCCAGCGCCGGCAGGTCCTCCGGGCCGGCGATGCCGACGGCCTTCATCACCGGCAGCCCGTGGGCGCGGCGCACCTCCTCCACCCGCTCCGGGCTTTCGGAGCCGTGAAGCTGGAACATGTCGATGCCCAGGGACGCGATGTCGGCAAGGGTGGCGTCATCCGCGTTCACGGTGAGCGCCACGCGCATCACCCCCGGCGGCACTGAGGCGATCAGCGGTGCCGCCTCGGCGAGGCCGAGATGGCGCGGCGATTTCGCGAAGAAGACGAAGCCCAGATGGGAGGCGCCGGCCGATATCGCGGCCTCCACCGCTGCGGTGCTGCGCAGGCCGCAGATCTTCACATGCATCGGATCATTCCAGTATGGCGAGAACCTCGTCCTTCGGCGCGGCGTGGCGGCGGCGCAGCTCGGCATTCTCGCGCTCGAGCTTCGCGATCAGCCGCTTGCGCTCGGAGGCCTCGCGGCGCTGGCGCATCTCGCGGCCCCATTCGAGCACGTAGCCGAGGAAGACGCCCAGCAGCAGTGTCACCAGGATGACGACGAACAGCGGCAGCTCGTGGCTGAGCTGATAGACGCCGGAGAGTTGCTCGGGCATCAGGCGCAGCGTCACCAGCTCGCGGTTCGCGACGGCCAGCAGGACCACGACGATCAGGATGATCGCCAGCAGGGCATAGCGGACATACCGCATGGGGAATTCCTCATTCTTCCGCCGGGGCGCCGCGGGCGCTCAGGCGTCGTTCAGTCTTTCGCGCAGCAGCTTGCCGGTCTTGAAGAAGGGCACACGCTTTTCCTCCACCTCGACCGATTCGCCCGTGCGCGGGTTACGCCCCACTCTGGCATCCCGATGCTTGACGGAAAACGCGCCGAAGCCGCGCAGTTCCACCCGCTCGCCCCGAACGAGGGCGCTGGTGATTTCCTCGAAGATGGTCCCGACGATGCGCTCTACGTCCGACTGGTAGAGATGCGGATTTTCTTCCGCGATGATCTGGATCAGTTCGGATTTGATCATGCGACGACTTTCCTCCGGGGCGGTTCGACGCCTTCAGTCTTTTTTCTGAAGGCCGACGATGGCACGGCGCGCTCATTCCGTCAATTGCCACAAACCCCAGAAAGCGGGGCAATTCAAGGCTTTGCGGTGCAGCGAACGTCGTATTGCACCTTAACCGCGCAGCGGCAAGGACCCGGCTGTAACGAATCGGCGCTCGGCGCGTCATGTCCGGACAAGAAAAAGGCGGCGCCATGCGCCGCCTTCCGAGGGATTCCGGGCCTCCGGCGCGGGGCCGGAAGGCGGATGCTGCCGGCCCCGGAGGGCCGGCGGGCGATCACTCGTCGCCGGTGCGCTGCTTGAGCGCGGCGCCGAGGATGTCGCCGAGCGAGGCACCCGAGTCCGAGGAGCCGTACTGTTCCACGGCCTCTTTCTCTTCGGCGATCTCGCGGGCCTTGATCGACAGGCCAAGACGGCGCGACGCCTTGTCGATGTTGGTGACGCGGGCATCGATCTTGTCGCCGACGGCGAAGCGCTCGGGGCGCTGATCGGCGCGGTCGCGGGCCAGGTCCGAGCGGCGGATGAAGGCCTTCATGCCGTCATGCTCGACCTCGATGCCGCCGTCCTCGATCTTGGTGACCTCGACGGTGACGATGGCGCCACGCTTCACACCGGCAGTCGCGTCAGCGAACGGGTCGCCGCCGAGCTGCTTGATGCCGAGCGAGATGCGCTCCTTGTCCACGTCCACGTCAAGCACCACCGCCTGGACGACGTCGCCCTTGTGGTAGTCCTTCATGGCTTCCTCGCCGGACCGGTTCCAGTCGAGATCCGACAGGTGGACCATGCCGTCGATGTCGCCGTCCAGACCGATGAACAGACCGAATTCGGTGATGTTCTTGATCTCGCCTTCGACTTCGGTGCCATTCGGGTAGGCGGCCGCGAAGTTGTCCCAGGGGTTGCCCTGGCACTGCTTCAGGCCGAGGCTGACGCGGCGCTTGGCGCTGTCCACGTCGAGCACCATGACCTCGACCTCCTGGGAGGTGGAGACGATCTTGCCCGGGTGCACGTTCTTCTTGGTCCAGGACATCTCGGAGACGTGGACGAGGCCCTCGACGCCGGCTTCCAGCTCCACGAACGCGCCGTAATCGGTGATGTTGGTCACGCGGCCGGTCCACTTGGAGCCGATCGGGAACTTCACCGCGACATTGTCCCACGGATCGGCCTGAAGCTGCTTCATGCCGAGCGAGATACGCTGGGTTTCCTTGTTGATCTTCACGACCTGGACCTTCACGGTCTCGCCGATCGAGAGGATCTCCGAAGGATGGTTCACGCGGCGCCATGCCATGTCGGTGACATGGAGCAGGCCGTCGACACCGCCGAGGTCCACGAACGCACCGTAATCGGTGATGTTCTTGACCACGCCTTCGACGACGTCGCCCTCGGTCAGGCGACCGACGATCTCGGCGCGCTGCTCGGCACGGCTCTCTTCGAGAACGGCGCGGCGCGACACGACGATGTTGCCGCGGCGGCGGTCCATCTTGAGGATCTGGAACGGCTGGGGCATGCCCATGAGCGGGCCGGGGTCACGCACGGGGCGCACATCGACCTGGGAGCCGGGCAGGAAGGCCACGGCGCCGCCGAGATCGACGGTGAAGCCGCCCTTGACGCGGCCGAAGATGGCGCCCTCGACGCGCTCTTCGCCTTCGTAGGCTTTCTCCAGGCGGTCCCAGGCTTCCTCGCGGCGGGCCTTGTCACGGCTGATGACGGCCTCGCCACGGGCGTTCTCGACCCGGTCGAGATACACTTCGACCTCATCGCCGGGGGCGATTTCGGACTCGTGGCCGGGCTTGGTGAATTCCTTGAGATCGACACGGCCTTCCATCTTGTAGCCGATGTCGATGATGGCCTGTCCGGCTTCGATAGCCAGGACGCGGCCTTTGACGACGGACCCTTCCTGAGGGGTCGCCAGTTCGAAGCTCTCGTTAAGGAGGGCCTCGAAGTCTTCCATGGAGGCGTTAGCGCTCATCCAGTAAATCTCCGATCATGTGGTTTTCGGGCCAGCCGGTTGGGTCCGACGGTCTTTCGCGAATGTCGTTGCCGGCGATGCCGGAAACACGATTAGCGGCAGCAGGCGCCTTCAGCGACCGGACGATCTGTCCTCCGGCCCGCTCTGCCCACTTCCGTTAGAGTCGTTTTTGTATCTCCGCCACTGCCTGTGTGACGGCCGCGTCTATAGACAATTCCGAGGTGTCTAGCAAGACCGCATCCCCGGCGCGCACCATGGGCGCGATGTCACGGGCCGAGTCGCGCAGGTCGCGCTGGCGCAGGTCGGCGGCGACGGCCTCCAGTGTGGTCTGCGCGCCGGCTGCCGTCAATTCCTCGAAGCGGCGCTGCGCGCGGACCGCGTCGGAGGCGGTGACGTAGAGTTTCACCTCCGCATCCGGGCAGATCACCGTGCCGATGTCGCGCCCGTCCAGCACCGCGCCGCCGGCGCGCCGGGCGAAGCGGCGCTGGAAGTCGAGCAGGGCGGCGCGCACCGGCGGCAGCGCGGCCACGCGTGAGGCGGTCTGCCCGGCACGGGCGCTGCGCAGGTCCGGCCGCTGCAGATGCGCCTCGGTCAGCTCGCGCGCCACCTTCTCGGCCATGTCCGGTGCGATGATGCCGCGGCCGATCTCCAGCGCGCGGATGCCGACGGCGCGGTAGAGCAGCCCGGTGTCGAGATGGGCGAAGCCGAAATGCGCCGCCACGGCACGCGAGATGGTGCCCTTGCCCGCCGCGGCCGGCCCGTCTATCGCCACCGTGAAGCTCATGCGTTGCTCCGCGCCACTGCGCCGCCCAGCCCGGCGATCAGGGCCTCGAAGGCCGGGAAGGAGGTGGCGATGGGGCTGGCGTCATCCACCCGCACCGGCGCCTGCGCGCCCAGCCCGAGGCAGAGGAAGGACATGGCGATGCGGTGGTCGAGGTGGCTTGCCACCGTCGCGCCGCCGGCCACGCCGCCCGGCCCGCGGCCGTGGACGGTGAGCATGTCCTCCTCCTCCTCCACCATGACACCGCAGGCTTCCAGCCCGCGCGCCATCGCGTCGATCCGGTCGCTTTCCTTCACGCGGAGTTCCTTCACCCCGCGCATCACCGTGGTGCCCTCGGCAAAGGCCGCGACGGCGGCGAGGATGGGGAACTCGTCGATCATCGAAGCCGCCCGCTCCGGGGGCACCTCCACGCCGGTGAGCGCGCCGTGGCACACCCGCAGGTCCGCCACCGGCTCGCCGCCCTCTTCGCGGCGGTTCTCGAAGGTGATGTCGGCGCCCATCTCCAGCAACGTGGTGAACAGGCCGGCGCGGGTGGGGTTCAGCCCGATGCCGGGCACCAGCACCTCGGACCCCTCTACGATCAGCGCCGCGCACACCGGGAAGGCGGCGGAGGAGGGGTCGCGCGGCACCGCCAGGGTCTGCGCGGCAAGCTCGGGCTGGCCGGTGAGGGTGATCACCCGGCCGCTGCCCTGCGGCTCCACCGAGATCTGTGCACCGAAGCCGCGCAGCATCCGCTCGGTATGGTCGCGGGTGGCTTCCTTCTCGATGACGACCGTGTCACCCGGCGCGTTCAGCGCGGCGAGCAGCACCGCGGATTTCACCTGCGCGGAGGGCACCGGCACCTCGTAGTGCACCGGAACCGGCTCCGCCGCGCCGGTGAGGGTGAGGGGCAGGCGCCCGCCGCGCCGGCCCCGCGCCTCGGCGCCGAACAGCGCCAGCGGGTCGGTCACCCGGCCCATGGGGCGCTTGCGCAGGCTGGCGTCGCCCGTGAAGGTGGCGGAGATCGGCGTGGTGGCCATCGCGCCCATGATCAGGCGCACGCCGGTGCCGGAATTGCCGCAGTCGATCACGTTCTCCGGTTCGGCGAAGCCGCCGGTGCCGACACCGTGAATGCTCCAGGCGCCGGGCCCGTGCCGGACGATCTCGGCGCCGAAGGCCCGCATGGCCCGGGCGGTGTCGAGCACGTCCTCGCCCTCCAGCAGCCCGGTCACCTGCGTCTCCCCCACGGCGAGCGCGCCGAGGATGAGCGAGCGGTGCGAGACGGACTTGTCGCCGGGAACTTCCGCCACGCCCTTCAGGGGCGGAGACTTCCGGGAGGTCATGGGAATTGGGGTGCCGTGGCCGGACATGCGCGTTTCCATCCTGAATAATCGACGGGATCTATAGCCGAGCGTCCCGCCCCGGTCCACCGCCCCGTCGCACCCTGTGCCGCGCAGGTTTCATGGGGGCTCCGGGGCGGCCGCTGGTGCCGGGTCCCGTCACGCCCGGGCCCCCGGGCCGGCGCATGCGGGCTGGCGGAGAGATCTCCCGGGCCCGGGCCGGGCTGCTGCCCGGATGCCCCCGCGGTGCCACGCCCGCTCGGTGCGCGCTCCACTGGGTCAGGGCCCGAGTGCAGGCGATCACCCGCCGGGGGCCCGCAGCGCGGGCAGGCCGGGAGGCGCGGGTTTCCGGGCGGGCGCGGCGCTGTCCACCTGTCGGCCGCTGTTCAGTGCGTGGGCCTTGCGCCGGCCGCCCGGGCAAGGGCGGGGCGACAGCGCGCGCCGGCCCCTGCCGGCGCTCGGGAGGTGTCGGCCGCAGGGCCGTCCGCCGGATCCGCCGTCAGAGGCGGCGGAAGGTGAGGTAATGGGGCACCCGGTTCTCGCGGATCGCCTTCGCCTCGTAGCGCGTGCGGTGCCAGTCCGGCCAGGGCGCGCGCCAGTCGGACGGGCGCTCGGCCAGCCATTCGAAATCGTCGCGCCCGCACAGGTGCTCCAGCGTGTGGCGCACGTAGTCCGGGATGTCTGTGGCCACGCGGAAGATCGCGCCGGGCTTCAGCACCCGGGCCAGCGGGTCGATGAATTCCGGGTTCACGAAGCGCCGCCGGTGGTGGCGCTTCTTCGGCCAGGGGTCCGGGTAGAGCAGGAAGGCGCGGTCCATCGAGGCCGCGGGCAGCACGTCGAGCAGGTCGCGCACGTCCCCGGCGTGGACCCGGATGTTGTCGATCTTCTCCCGTGCCATCTGGGCGAGGAACATCGCCACACCGTTCACGTAGGGCTCGCAGCCGATGATGCCCACGTCGCGGTGCGCCGCCGCCTGGGCCAGCATGTGCTCGCCGCCGCCGAAGCCGATTTCCAGCCACAGCGGACGCCCGTCGCCGAACAGCGCGGCGGGGTCGATCTGCTGCCGGTCGGGGTTCTCCTCCCAGGTGACACCGCTCGGCGCGATCTCGCGCAGCGTGGTCTCCATGTGGCGGCGCTGGCCGGAGCGCAGGGTCTTGCCGTGGCGCCGACCGTAGAAATTGCGCCAGGGGGCGCCGTCTTCGCGGGTGGGTTCGGTCACGGGGCGGGTCTCCCTGGCTGCTGCACGGTGTTGCCCGCGCGACCTAGCCGTCCCGGCGCGGCCTGTCCACCCCCGTGGCGCATCGGCGTGGCCGGCCGCCGGCCGAGCCCGACGCCGCTCCGGGCCCGGACCGGCGCCGACTGGCGGCCAGCGCGGTACCGGGACGGCCGCGCGCCCTCGAAGCGCAGGCTCGCTGAGCGCTTCCCCCGACGGGCCGGGAGGGGCGGGCCAGGCGGGTGGGGGCCGGGGGTGGCCGAACGCCGGGCCGGACAGGACAAAGGCGCCCGGGGTGCGGGCGCCTTTGCGGGATCGGGGGTCGGGCCGGGGTGTGGCCGGGCTCAGAGCGCCGCGTGCAGGGCGTCCACCAGGTCGGTCTTCTCCCAGGAGAAGCCGCCGTCCTCCTCCGGCGCGCGGCCGAAATGGCCGTAGGCCGAGGTGCGCGCGAAGATCGGGCGGTTGAGCTGAAGATGCTCGCGGATGCCGCGCGGCGTGAGGTTCATCGCCTTGGCGACCGCGGTCTCGATCGCGGCCTCGTCCACCGTGCCGGTGCCGAAGGTGTCGACATAGATCGACAGCGGCTTCGACACGCCGATGGCGTAGGAGAGCTGCAGGCAGCACTTGGTGGCCAGCCCCGCCGCGACGATGTTCTTCGCGAGGTAGCGCGCCGCGTAGGCCGCCGACCGGTCCACCTTGGTGGGATCCTTGCCGGAGAAGGCGCCGCCGCCGTGCGGGGCCGCGCCGCCGTAGGTGTCCACGATGATCTTGCGCCCGGTGAGGCCCGCATCGCCGTCCGGTCCGCCGATCACGAACTTGCCGGTGGGGTTCACGTGCCACTCGGTGTCGCTGGTGATCCAGCCGTCGGGCAGCACCTCGGTGATGTAGGGCGCCACGATGTCATGCACGTCCGCGGAGGTGAGCGAGGGGTCCACGTGCTGGGTGGAGAGC
This sequence comes from Paroceanicella profunda, assembly GCF_005887635.2. Taxonomy (GTDB): domain Bacteria; phylum Pseudomonadota; class Alphaproteobacteria; order Rhodobacterales; family Rhodobacteraceae; genus Paroceanicella; species Paroceanicella profunda. Next base: position 1,595,351 of record NZ_CP040818.1, read on the forward strand.
ACGATGGATGTGGCCGCCACCGGCTTGCCGTCGCGGTAGCGCAGGGTGAGCTGCGATTTCGCGTCGGGGCCCAGCTTGGGTTCCGTGCCGTTCTTGCGCACTTCGGTGAGGCGGCGCAGGATGGCGTGGGCGTAGTGGATCGGCGCCGGCATCAGCTCGGGCGTCTCGTCGACGGCGAAACCGAACATGATGCCCTGGTCGCCGGCACCCTCGTCCTTGTTGCCGGAACTGTCCACGCCCTGGGCGATGTCGGCCGACTGGGCATGCAGGTAGCTGTCCACCTTCATGTTGGCCCAGTGGAAGCCGGACTGCTCGTAACCGATGTCGCGGACGCACTCGCGAGCGATCTCCTCGACGCGCGAGATCACCTCGGCGGGGCCACGGACCTCGCCGCCGATGGTGACACGGTCCGTCGTCGCGAAGGTCTCGCAGGCGACACGTGAGTAGGGATCGGCGGTCAGGAACGCGTCGAGCACGGCATCGGAGATCCGGTCGCACACCTTGTCCGGATGACCTTCTGATACCGATTCGGAGGTAAAGAGATAGTCAGAACGAGCCAAAAAACGACCCTCCCTCGAGATGTCAGAGACGCCCCGCAAGGCGCGGGCTCAAGTACTAGTGGGTGGAAGCGGGGTGGGTCAATCGCCGTTTGCCGTGCGTGGCAGGCTGCCGGAGTCCTCCCGCACGTCGACCGCGAGGGTCTTCACCAGTTCGACGATGCGCTTTCGGGTGGCGCGATCGCGAATCGACGAGAAGGCAGTGTTGAGCGCCATGCCCTCGGAGGTGGACACGAAATCGGTGACCGCGGTTGCCGGAAGCCCCTCGCCGGACTGGTTCTCGTCGCCTTCGAGACCCTCGAAGAAATAGCTGACGTTCACCATGAGGACGCGGGAAATCTCGTACAAGCGGCTGGCGCCGATCCGATTTGTGCCCTTTTCGTATTTCTGGACCTGCTGGAAGGTGACTCCCAGTTCGGCACCAAGGCGCTCCTGGCTCATTCCGACCATGAGACGGCGGAACCTCAGCCTGCTGCCCACGTGAATATCGATGAGATTGGCTGTAGATAGCATAATGAACGCACCTTCGCTTCTGACCGCCCGGGCGCAACTCTCCGGGTCAGCAAATTTCTGATAATATGAAAAATTGGTAACAGAACCTTACTGATATATGGGGAAAAATAGACGCTCCCCTGCATTCGTCAACTTATTGTGCAAATTATTGCTCAAATTTCCGACATAAAAACACTGCCGTCAAGCCGAGAAGTGCAATCAGGCCAATCCACGGGCCGTCTCCGGATCGCGAATACAAGGTCGGCGCGAGCGCGGAAGGAAGATTGGCGTCGACATATCCTTGCTGAAGAAGCGGCTGCTGCGCAACGATTCTTCCCATCGGGTCGATCATCGCGGAAATTCCGGTGTTCGCGGCGCGCGCGAAGGGCAGGCCCTGCTCGATGGCGCGCATCCGCGCCTGGGCGAAATGCTGGTAGGGGCCGGCGCTGGAGCCGAACCAGGCGTCATTGGTGATCTGGACGATCCACTCCGGCCGGCTGCCGGCCTGCATCTCGTGCGGGAAGATCGCCTCGTAGCAGATCAGCGGCAGGAAGGCCGGCACGCCGGGCAGCGAGATCACCTCCGTCCCGGGGCCGGGCGTGAAACTGGCGCCGACGAAAGTGCCCAGGCCGAGCTGCTCGGCCAGTTCATGCAGCGGCACGTATTCGCCGAACGGCACCAGGTGATGCTTGTCGTAGCTGGCGAGCACCGAACCGTCGGCGGCGAGGGCGAAGAGCGAATTGTTCCACAGGTCGCGCCCCCGGGGGCCTTCCTCCACCTTGCGCGCCCCCACGATCACCGGCGCGCCCCGCGCGGAACTGGTGATGGCGATCCGGGCGCGGGGGTCCTGCCCGAGCAGCCAGGGCACGGCGGTTTCCGGCCAGACCACCAGGTCCGGGGTGCGCGCGCCCGGTGCGTGGCTGAGGCTGCGCAGCCGTTCGAAGAATTGCGGGATCCGGTCTCCCTGCCACTTCTCGTCCTGCGGCACGTTGGGCTGCACGAGGCGCACGGTGAAGGGCGTGGCACGCGCCGGCGCCGGGGTGTCGAGCCGGTTCACGCCCCAGGCCCAGCCGGTGGCGAAGAGCGCGGCGGCGAGGGCGGGCAGGACACTGCGCCAGGGGCCGCGGGCCTGCAGCGCGGCAAGGGGCGCCGCGCTGACCAGAAGGCCCAGAAAGCTCAGCATGTGCGGCCCGAAAAGCGCCCCGGTCTGGGCCAGCGGCGTCTCCACCCAGGCGTATCCGGGCAGCGCCCAGGGGAAGCCGGTGAGCACGTGCGAGCGGGCGTATTCGGAGAGGGTCCAGAGCGCGATCACGGCCGGAACGCGCCAGGGGCCGGCGAGCCGCAGCCGCGCGGCCAGCCAGAACGGCAGCGCCCAGAACAGCGCCAGCCCGGCGGCCAGCCCGAGGATGGCGAAGGGGGCCATCCAGGCGTAGCGCTCGGCATCGACGAGGAAGGCCTCCGCGATCCAGTAGAGCCCGGTGGCGAAGAAGCCGGTTCCCGCGGCCCAGGCCGTCCAGCCCGCCTGCACCGGGCGGTGCACCGCGCCGGTGAGCAGCAGCAGCAGCGGCACGGCGAGGAAGCAGAAGGCCCAGAGCGAAACCGGCGGCTGTGCCAGCGTGAGCAGCACGCCCGAAAGCCCCGCCAGGCCGAGCCGGGACCAGCGGCCCAGCCCGGCCGGCCAGGCGGCCAGCCGCCCGGCAGTCTCGGGAAACGCGGCCACGCCTATTCCGCGGCCCGGGGCAGTGCCGTGTCGTTGCGCAGCCGCACCCGCAGCCGCTTGATGTGGCGGGCGTCGGCGTCGATCACCTCGAACTCGTGGCCGGCGGGGTGGGTGATGACCTCCCCGCGTTCCGGCACCCGGCCGCAGAGCATGAAGACGAGGCCGCCCATCGTGTCGATGTCCTCACCCGTCTCCTCGTCCAGCAGGGGCTGGCCGATCACCGCCTCGAACTCCGACAACTCGGCGCGGCCGAGCACGATGTACACGCCGGGGCTCTCCAGCCGCCAGGGCACCGGGTCCTCCACGTCATGCTCGTCCTCGATCTCGCCGACGATCTGCTCCACCAGGTCCTCGAAGGTGATGAGCCCGTCCACGCCGCCGTACTCGTCGATCACCAGCGCCATGTGGCACCGCTCGCGCTGCATCTTCTGCAGCAGCACGAACAGCGGCATCGAGGCCGGGATGTAGAGCATCGGCCGCAGCAGCTCGCGGATGTCGAACTCCGGCTTGCCGGCGCCGAAGCCGCATTTCAGCGCCAGGTCCTTGAGGTGCAGGAAGCCCAGCGGGTCATCCAGCATCTCGTGATAGACGGGCAGGCGGGTCATCGCGGTTTCGCGGAACACCTCGATCAGCGCCTCGGGGGCGATGTCGTCGGGCACGGAGATGATGTCGGCCCGCGGGATCGCGATGTCGTGCACGCGCTTGTCGCGCATCTCCCGGAGGTTGACGATCATGTCGCGGGAGCCGGCGGCGTCAGACCTGCCGGCGGGGGTGTCCTCGTCCTCGTCCTCCATCTCCTCGCGGCGCCCGAAGATGCGCGCAAGGAGGGACGGACTGTGACCGTCTTCGGACGGGGCGTGTCCGTTCTGAGGTCTCTCGCCACCTTCTTCGGGATGCGAAGGCGTCTGCGAAGGCGCTCCGGCGTCGTTTCCGGTCATGGCTCCTGCCTGGTCAGAGACGCCTCTTCGGCGTCGGGAAGCGTATATGGGTCGGGAAGCCCCATGCTGACAAGGGTCTCGCTCTCGATCCCCTCCATCAGCGCGGCATCCGCGTCGGTCTCGTGATCATACCCCAGCAGGTGAAGCGTGGCATGCAGGATCAGGTGCAGGATATGATCTTCCGCACGCTTTTCCTGCTCCATGGCCTCGCGCAGCGCGGTCTCGTAGGAAATCGCGATGTCGCCGAGGATGTCCGGCCCCTCGCCGGCGGGTTCCGGCGGCAGCCAGGGCACCGCGCCGGGCGAATCGGGCGCCAGCTCATGCGTCGGCCAGGACAGCACGTTGGTCGGGCTCTCCTTGCCGCGGAACTCGGCATTGAGCTCGGTGATCCGCTCGTCGCCGCAGGCCAGCAGGCTGATCTCGTAGCCCTCCGGCGAGAGGCCGACAGCCTCCAGCGCGGCGCGGGCGGCGCGCTCGGCAAGTCCCGCCAGCGGCGGGGTGAAGCTCACCCAGCGATCGTCCTCGACCACCAGTTCGACAAGGTCAGGCATCCTTCGACCGTTCATGGTCGCGCTCGTAGGCGTCGATGATCCGGGCCACCAGCGGATGGCGCACCACGTCGGCGGAGCGGAACTTGGTGAAGGCCACGCCATCCACCCCGACCAGCACCCTCTCGGCCTCCACCAGCCCGGATTTCACCCCGCGCGGCAGGTCGATCTGGGTGGTGTCGCCGGTGATCGCCATGCGCGAGCCCTCGCCCAGCCGGGTGAGGAACATCTTCATCTGCATCTCGGTGGCGTTCTGCGCCTCGTCCAGCACCACGAAGGCGTTCGACAGGGTGCGGCCGCGCATGAAGGCGAGCGGCGCGATCTCGATGGTCTTTTCCTCGAGCATCTTCTGCACCTGCTTGGAGGGCAGGAAATCGTTCAGCGCGTCGTAGAGCGGCTGCATGTAGGGGTCCACCTTCTCCTTCATGTCGCCGGGCAGGAAGCCCAGGCGCTCCCCGGCCTCCACGGCCGGGCGGGAGAGGATGATCTTGTCGATGCCGCCCTCGAGATACATCGCCACGGCCGCGGCCACGGCGAGATAGGTCTTGCCCGTGCCCGCAGGCCCCAGGCCGAACACCAGCTCATGCGCGAAGAGCTGGCGCACGTAGTCCTTCTGCGCCGGGGTGCGCGGCTCCACCACCTTGCGGCGGGTGCGGATCTCGACGGCCCCGCCGGCGAACATCTCCATCTGGCCGTCCGGGCGCTGCCGGGGGGCGGCCTGAGGCATGCGCATGGCGGCGTCGATGTCACCCGGCTCCACCGGGCGGCCCTGTTCCAGTCGCGCATAGAGGCCGCGCAACAGCTGGTCGCCCCGCTTTCGATCGGCCTCCTCGCCGAGAAGCAGCAGCACGTTGCCGCGCCGCACGATCGAGATGCGCAGAAGCTGTTCGACGCGCGCAAGGTTGCGGTCGAACTCTCCGCACAGGTCGATGAGCAGCCGGTTGTCAGGGAATTCGACGAGCGTCTGGAGCTGCTCGTCCGCCGTCGGGGGGGTCAGGGCGTGTGTCGCCAAAGGGTCTCCGTCGGGATCCGTGTTTCAATATCACCGATGGTGTCAAAGCCACCGCCGGGGCGCAAGGAAAATAACGCGACCCCGCCCCCTATGGGGGCGCGGCGCCAGCGGCGGGCCGAAGCGGATATTTCTGCGCGCCGGGTGCATCCGATCGGCCCCTGCGCTGCGTATGGGAAGCACAAGACACTCAACAGGGAGTTGCCCATGACCCGCAGATTTACCGCTGTCGCACTGCTCGGAGCCCTCTCGCTCACCGCCGCGTGCTCCGACGACAGGATGATGTCCTCCTCTTCCGACATGATGTCGGAGAAGACCGTGATGGTCGGCGGCGCGCCGATGTATCCTTCGAAGACCATCGTGGAAAATGCGGTCAACTCGGCCGATCACACCACGCTCGTCGCCGCGGTGAAGGCCGCGGGGCTGGTCGACACGCTGAACGGGCCCGGGCCCTTCACCGTGTTCGCCCCCACCAACGCGGCCTTCGGGAAGCTGCCGGCCGGCACGGTCGACACGCTGCTGAAGCCCGAGAACAAGCCGATGCTGACCCATGTCCTCACCTATCACGTGGTGGCGGGCCGGATGTCGGAAGCCGAGCTGAAGGCCGCGATCGTCGCCCAGGGCGGCACCGCGACCCTCACCACCGTCGCGGGAGACCCGCTCACCGCGAAGATCGCCCCGGACAATACCGTCCACGTGTTCGACGAGCAGGGCAACATGGCCATCGTCACCACGCCGGACGTGTTCCAGTCGAACGGCGTCATCCACGTCGTCGACACCGTTCTGCTGCCGAAGTAAGTCACCCCCCCCCTCGCTTCGGTGGCAGTGGGGGTCCGCCTCGGGCAGGGCGGACCCCACCCTGGCGCAGCCGCATCCCCCGGCGGCTGCGCGAAGCGCCTTCAGCGCCGCTGCGTGTCCGGCACCGGAAACAGGGCGTCGTAGGCCCAGTTGAAGGCGAAGGCGAAGACCATGTAGAAGGCGGCGAAGGCGATATCCATCGTCAGCGCCTCCAGCAGCGAAATGCCGAGCTGCCACGCGATATAGGGCATCAGCACCGCCAGCAGCCCGATCTCGAACACCACCGCATGAACCAGCCTCAGCCACACCGGCTTGCGCAGCGCGCCGGTGAGCCGGCGCAGCGCGTGGTCGAAGCCGAGGTTGAACAGGTAGTTCCACGCCGTCGCCAGCGCGGCGCTCACCACGGCGATGAGGCCGATCTCGTGCAGCGGCCGCTCGAACGCCAGCGCCCCCAGCGGGGTGACGAGCGCAAGCCCGAGCAGTTCGAAGCTGATGGCATGGCGGAGGCGGTCGGACGTGCTGCGCATGGAAAGCCCTTCTGGTCATCGGGCCGTCCCGAACATCTGTCCCTGCAGGGGGAGGTCGTCCTCGCTTCGACGCGAAACATGGGCACCCCGGCGCGGATGTCAAGCGCGGGCGGGGGGGCGGCCCGCCGAAAAGCCCGGCACCGCGGCCGCCGGGAAGAACGTGCCCCCCGGCAACGCACGGTCTCCCGGGGAGGGCCGCCAAGGCCCGGGCCGCAAACCGTCCCGTGCCCGCCGGGCCGCTGGACAGAGGATGGCGGCCCCGGCCGGGCCCGCTCAGGCCGGAGGCCGGTTCACACCAGCCGGCCGGCCAGCGAATTCGGCGCGGCCTTCAGGATCTCGGCGGTGACGATCTCGCCGGTGAGCGCCTCCGGCGCTTCCAGGAATACCGACTGCAGGTAGGGCGAGCGCCCCACAAGCTGTCCCGGCTCGCGCCCCGGCTTCTCCAGCAGAACCGGCAGCCGCCGGCCCACCATGGAGGCCTGGAACTCCGCCTGATGCTCCGAGAGCAGCGCCTGCAGGCGGGCGAGACGGTCCGCGGCCTCCGCCTCCGGCACCAGGGTGCGGCCCGCGGCCGGCGTGCCCGGGCGCGCGGAGTAGCGGAAGGAATAGGCCTGCGCGTAGCGCACCTCGCGGCACAGCGCGAGCGTGTCCTGGAAATCCGCCTCGGTCTCGCCGGGGAAGCCGACGATGAAGTCCCCGGACATGGCGATGTCGGGGCGGGCGGCGCGGATGCGCTCGATCAGCCGCAGGTAACTTTCCGCGGTGTGCTTGCGGTTCATCGCCTTCAGCACCTTGTCCGAGCCGGCCTGCACGGGCAGGTGCAGGTAGGGCATGAGCTTCTCCACCTCGCCATGGGCGGCGATGAGGTCGTCGTCCATGTCGTTGGGGTGGGAGGTGGTGAAGCGGATGCGGTCCAGCCCGTCGATCTCCGCCAGCGCGCGGATCAGCCGGGCGAGCGTCCAGGGGCCGCCCTCCGCCGCGCCGTGATAGGCGTTCACGTTCTGGCCGAGCAGGGTGATCTCGCGCACGCCGCGCTCCACCAGATCGCGGGCCTCCGCGAGGATGCGCTCCGCCGGGCGCGAGACCTCGGCGCCGCGGGTGTAGGGCACCACGCAGAAGGCGCAGAACTTGTCGCAGCCCTCCTGCACGGTGAGGAAGGCGGCCGGCGCCCGCCGGGCCTTCGGGCCGCGCGGCAGGTGCTCGAACTTGTCTTCCTCGGGGAACTCGGTGTCGAGCGCCTTCTCCCCGGCGTCCACCCGGCGGGCCATGGCCGGCAGGCGGTGATAGGCCTGCGGGCCCACCACGAGGTCGACCAGCGGCTGGCGGCGCATGATCTCCTCGCCCTCGGCCTGGGCCACGCAGCCGGCAACGCCGATCTTCAGCCCGGGCTTCGCGGTCTTGAGGGGGCGCAGGCGACCGAGTTCCGAATAGACCTTCTCGGCAGCCTTCTCGCGGATGTGGCAGGTGTTGAGCAGGATCATGTCGGCGTCTTCCGCCCGGTCCGTGCTTTCATACCCGTCGGCACCCATGGCCGCTGCCATGCGCTCGCTGTCGTAGACATTCATCTGACAGCCGTAGGTCTTCACGAAAAGTTTCTTCGGAGCGGTCAAGCCGATCACCTCCCTGAAACGAAACCAGCGCGCATTCCCCCGGAAGGGGAAGGCACGCCGGTGTCTAACCGTTTCGGCCCGCGCCCGCAACGCCGGGCCGCGCGGTTCACTTCTTGGGCTTGCGGCCCAGGCCGATTTCGCGGGCCAGCGCCTGGCGCTTCGCGGCATAGGACGGGGCAACCATCGGGTAATCCGGCTTCAGGCCCCACTTGGCGCGGTACTCTTCCGGCGTCAGGTTGTAGGCCGTGGCGAGGTGGCGCTTGAGCATCTTCAGCTTCTTGCCGTCCTCGAGGCAGACAATGTAGTCCTCGGTGATGGACTTCTTGATCGGAACGGCAGGCACGAGCTCTTCCACCGGCGCTTCACTCACCGTGGCAAGCGCGGAGAGCTTGGTGTAGACGGTCTGAATGAGGTCCGGCAGGTCGCCCTGGGCCACGCTGTTGTTCGCGACATGCGAGGAGACGATCTCGGTCGTCAGGGCGAGAAGTTCACCCTTCTCGACTTGCTGTTCAGCGGACATGAGAGTCCTTTCTTGGTAAACGGTGAATGGCGGCATGCGCCGTTTTTACGCTAGATGGAAATTGGCCCGCCTATACAACGCGCCAATACAGATTTTATTTTCGCCCCGGGGGAATAACAAGATGTGAAGGTGAAAAATTTTCGAATTTCCACGCTGGGATCACGACTTGTCTGTTCCAATTATAATATTGGTCTGATTCGGTTATATCACAGGTTGTAAACGAACTTGTGATGTGTATTTAGGAGCGTCTCTGTAGCGAGGGGCAACGCATGACCACCGAAGATCAGGCAGTTTCTGCCTGTGCGCATCAAAGACTTCCATGGCTGAATATCCGCTCTGTTGGGAGTGTCAAGTCATGAATGCGTCAGAACACCGGATGAATCTTGGTGCCGGGGTCGCATCCGTGACTGTGGCAGGTGTTCTTGTCGTCCTCAAATTCCTTGCGCTCACAGCCACCGGCTCACTCTCGATCGCTGCGAGCCTCACCGATTCTGCGCTCGATCTCTTGGTCTCCTCCACCGGCCTGCTGGCGATCACCTATGCCGCGCGGCCGCCGGACCGCGACCATGCTTTCGGGCATTCCTCGGCGGAGGACCTCATGGCGCTGGCGCAGGCGCTGCTGGTCGGCGGGTCGGGGGTGTTCATCGGCTGGAGCGCGGTGGAGCGGCTGCGTGGCCCCGCACAGGAGCTCACCAGCGAGACGGCCGGCATCGCGGTGATGCTGGTCTCCATCGTGCTGACCGTGGCGCTGATCTGGTGGCAGCGGCGGGTGGCGCGGCGCACCGGTTCGAAAGTCGTTTCGGCCGATTCGTTACATTACGTCGGCGACCTGGTGCCCAACATCGGTGCGCTGGTTGCGCTTCTGGCCTCCCGGCACCTGGGAATGGGGCGGGTCGATTCCATCGTCGCGCTCGGCGCGGCGGCAATTCTGCTGCTCGGGGCGGTGCGGATCGGCCGGGCGGCCTGGGATGCGCTGATGGACCGGGGCGCGGATCCGCAACTGGTGCACCGGGTGCGCGGCATCGTGGAGAACTGGCCCGGCGTGCATGGCCACCACGATCTCAAGACCCGGATGGCCGGCACCAGGGTGTTCATCCAGGTGCATATCGAGCTCGACGGCCGCCAGTCTCTCGCGCAAGCGCATGACATCGGCGCGGCACTGCGCCGCTCGATCATCCGGGCGGTTCCGAACGCGGAGGTGATCATCCACAAGGATGTCGCCGGCCGCGGGCCTCACTGAGCCCGGGCCGGCGGAGCGTTCAGGCGGCGGTGTCGAGCCCACGGCCCCTGAGCAGGGCGCTCACGTCGGGCAGGCGGCCACGGAAGGCGGTGTAGAGTTCGGCCGCATCGGCCGAGCCGCCGGCCGAATAGATGTGACGCAGAAGTTTCGAAGCCGTTTCACCGTCGAAGACATCACCGGCCTCGCGGAAGGCCTCGAAGGCGTCCGCGTCCATCACCTCGGACCACATGTAGCTGTAGTATCCGGAAGAATAGCCGTCCCCGGCGAAGACATGGGTGAAGTGCGGCGTGGCGTGGCGCATGGTGATCGCCGCCGGCATGCCGAGCCGGGCCAGGGTCTCCGCCTGGGCGGCCATCGGGTCGGCCGGGGCGGGGCCGGCGTGGAAGTCGAGGTCCACCAGCGCCGAGGCCACGTATTCCACCGTGGAGAAGCCCTGGTCGAAATTCTCCGCCGCGATCAACCGGTCCAGCAGGGCCTTCGGCATCGGCTGGCCGGTTTTCGCGTGCAGGGCGTATTTCGACAGGACTTCGGGGGTGGAAAGCCAGTGCTCGTAGAGCTGGCTGGGCAGTTCCACGAAGTCGCGCGCTACGGAGGTGCCGGAGATGAAGGCGTAGGTGACGTCGGACATCAGCGCGTGCAGGGCATGGCCGAATTCGTGGAACAGGGTGCGGGCGTCGTCGAAGGTGAGCAGGCTGGGCTGACCGGCCGGCGCCTTGGCGAAGTTGCACACGTTGACGACGATCGGGCGCTGGTCTCCGTCAAGCTTGCTCTGGTTGCGGAAGGACGAGCACCAGGCGCCGGAGCGCTTCGCGCCGCGGGCGAAGTAATCCCCGATGAACACGCCCATGTGGCGGCCGGATTTCGTGACCTCCCAGGCCCGGCAGTCCGGGTGGTAGAGGGGCACGTCCAGCGGGCGCACCTCTATGCCGAACAGCCGGTGCGCGCAGTCGAAGGCCGCGGCGATGATGTTGTCGAGCTGCAGGTAGGGCTTGAGTTCGGTCTCGTCGAGATCGTGCTCGGCGTGGCGCAGCCGTTCGGTGTAGAAGCGCCAGTCCCAGGCCGCGAGCGGGGCATTCCCGCCGTCCGCGTGCATCAGGGCTTCCAGGCGGGCGGCATCTGCCTCCGCGCGGGCGCGCGCCGGCTCCCACACCGCCATCAGCAGGTCGCGCACCCGTTCCGGCGTGCCGGCCATCTCCCGGTCCAGCTTGAAGGCGGCGAAACTGGGGTAGCCGAGCAGGCGGGCGCGCTCCTCCCGCAGGTGAAGCATCTCGGTGACGATGGCGCGGGTGTCATGCGCGTTGCCGTTCTGGCCGCGCGCGGTCCAGGCGCGGAAGGCGGTCTCGCGCAGGTCGCGGCGGGTGGAGAATTGCAGGAAGGGCACGATGAGCGAGCGCGACAGGGTGATGACATGGCCCGTCTGGCCCCGTTCGCGCGCCGCTTCGGCGGCGGCGGAGACCAGGAAGTCCGGCAGGCCGTCGAGGTCCTCCTCTCCCAGGGCCAGCTGCCAGGACTTCTCCTCGGCCAGCACGTTCTGGGAGAATTGCGTGCCGAGCACGGCGAGGCGCTGCATGATGGCGGAGAGCCGGGCGCGGTCCTCCCCTTCCAGCCGGGCGCCGGAGCGCACGAACATGGTGTGGTAGAGCTCCAGCACCCGCGCCTGCTCGGCGGTCAGGGTGCTGGTGTCGGTCATCAGCGCCTCGATGCGGGCGAAGAGCGCGCGGTTCATCATGGTTTCGGAGAAGAACGCCGAGAGCCGCGGGGACAGATCACGCTGCAGGGCCTCGCGCGCGTCGTTCGTGTCCGCCCCGGCGAGGTTCCAGAACACGCCGCCCACTCGGTCCAGCGCGGTGTCGGACCGCTCCATCGCCTCGATGGTGTTCGCGAAGCTCGGCGGTTCCGGATTCCCGGCGATGGTGTCGATGTTGGCGCGGGTCTCCGCCAGGGCCGCGTCATAGGCAGACGCGAAATGCGCATCCTCGATCTCGGCGAAGGGGGGCAGGCCGAACGGGCCGGTGAAGGCGCCGAGCAGGGGGTTTGCGGTCATCGGGAGCTCCGGTTCCAGTGTCCTCCGTGATATAGCCCTCGCCCCGCCACGAACCAAGGCCGGCGGCGGGGACGGGCGGTCAGTTCTCCAGCACGAACCGGCGGTAAAGGGGTTGCACGGGCCGGGCATTCATCGGGAACATCGCGGTGAACGCGTCAATATCGCGCTGATTCACGAAAATCGGCTGCTTCAGCACTGTCCAGAGCACGGTTTCCGAACAGGGCGGCGTGGTGAGCGACCCCTGATAGCGGATGACGCGGGAGACGTCGCTCACCAGTTCGCGCGGCTCGATCTGCCCGGCCGGGCTTTCCGCGCCCTCCTGTTTCGGGGCGAGGAACATCAGGGTGCGGAACAGGCTGTTGTTGCCGCCGGCCTGCAGCATGACCCCGATGACGGCGAGGCGGCCATCCGCATCGGCATGCACGAAATGCACCTCCATCGGGAAATGCGCCCCGCCCACGGTGTGTTCGGAAGGGGCGTGGAAGTGGAACTGCTTGAGATCGTAGCGTTCGCCATCGATCATGGCATAGCCGGCAGTCTCCGCATTCGCCTGGATGGTGTGGCCGTTGTTGACCACCGTCCACTCCGCCTGGGCCCAGTGCAGCTCGACCTTGCTGAGCAGGGCGGCGGTGGCCTTGCCGAGGTCGATCGGGCTCTGCTGGCGGCCGGCGCCGCAGGCCTCCCAGTCGGCGCTCAGGTCGCTCCAGTGGGCGGGGCCGCCGTGGCCCGTGTAATCCCAGTGCACCTGGCCGGCTGCCCGGGGTGCGTGTGGCAGCGTGCAGGCTAGGACAGCAGCAACGCAAAACGTTGCGAAACGGGGCGACGGCATCCTGGTTCCTCCACAAACGATGGCTCGGCGGAAGAGTGCGCGCCGCGGGTTAAGGTTTCCTTCCCTTCGCGGGTCGGTTTTGCGCGGTTTTGCGTCGTCAGCATCGTGTTGCGGTGCCACGGCTTCGGGCAATGTCCGGCCAGACATCCCGTCATTGCGGAGACAGCCTGATGAAGACCCATGCGAGAGCCGTTGTCGTGGGAGGTGGCGCGGTCGGCGCGTCCATCGCCTATCACCTAGCGAAGGCCGGCTGGGAGACGGTTCTGCTCGAACGCGACGAGCTGACTTCCGGCTCCACCTGGCATGCCGCGGGCCTGCTGCCGCTGTTCAACATGAGCTATGCGACCAGCCACATCCATGACTACAGCGTGAAGTTCTACAAGACGCTGGAGGCCGAGACCGGGCTCAACGCCGGCTTCTCCGTGGTCGGCAACCTGCGCATGGCGCAGACCAGCGCGCGCATGGACGAGTACATGCTCTACGCCTCCAACGCCGAGGCGGTGGGCATCCCGCACGAGTTCCTGACGCCCGCGCAGATCAAGGAGCGCTGGCCGCTGGTGCGCACGGAGGACCTGAAGGGCGCGCTCTTCCACCCCACCGACGGCTACATCAACCCCGCCGACGTGACCCAGGCCATGGCCAAGGGCGCGCGCCAGCGTGGCGTGGAGATCTACCGCCGGGTGCAGGTGGACGGGTTCGAGCGCCGTGGGGACGACTGGGTGGTGAAGGGCCGGAAGATGGTGGAGAAGGGCGGCTACCTGCTGCCCTCCGAGGAGACCTTCGAGATCACCTGCGAGCATGTGGTCACCGCCACGGGCAACCACGCGCAGCGCACGGCGGCGATGATCGGCTGCTTCATCCCGGCGATTCCTGTCGAGCACCAGTTCATCGTGACGGAGCCGGACCCGGCGCTGCTGGAGTACCGCAAGACCCATGGCGAGCACCCGGTGCTGCGCGACGCGGACGCGAAATGGTACGTGCGCGAGGAGCGCGGCGGCTGGATCCTCGGCCCCTATGAGCGCAACGCGCCCGCCTGCTTCAAGTTCGGCGTGCCCGACAGTTTCCGCGCCGACCTCTTCCCCCTCGACCTTGAGCGCATCGAGGAAGAGTACATGAGCATGATCCACCGCATCCCCTCTTCGGAGACAGTGGGGCTGAAGGACGATTTCAACGGCCCGATCTGCTACACGCCGGACGGAAACCCGCTGGTGGGCCCGGCGCCGGGGGTGGAGAACTTCTGGTTCGCCGAGGGCTTCTCCTTCGGCATCACTGCGGCGGGCGGCACCGGCCATTACCTCGCCCAGCTGATGACCGAGGGCGAGGCGGAGATCGACATGTGGTCGCTCGACCCGCGCCGCTACGGCAAATGGGTGAACCGCGAGTATGCCACGAGGAAGAACGAGGAGTGCTACGAGCACGTCTTCGTGCTGCACCACCCGGACGAGGAGCGCGAGGCGGCCCGCCCGCTGCGCACCGCGCCCTGCTACGAGCGGCTGAAGGCCGAGGGCGCGCAGTTCGGCCAGGTGAACGGCTGGGAGCGGCCGAACTACTACGCGCCGCCGGGCTTCGACGACCACGCCTCCCGCTCCTTCCGCCGCGGCGGCTGGTGGGAATACGCGGTGAAGGAGGCGCGGGCGGTGCGCGAGGGCGTGGGGCTCTATGACGCCACCGCCTTCACCAAGCACATGGTGAAGGGGCCGGGGGCCACCGCCTTCCTCGACTGGCTGACCTGCAACAAGCTGCCGAAGGAAGGGCGCATCAACCTCACCTATGCGCTCACCGATGCCGGCACCGTGCGCTCGGAGTTCACCATCGTGCGGCTGGGGGCGGACGAGTATTACATCGTCTCCGCCGGCGCGGCGCAGGCCTATGACGGGGATTACCTCGTGAAGGAGGCCGCGAGGAAGCGCGCGGAATTCGGCTGGATCGAGGTGCAGGACGTGAGCACCCAGTGGGGTGTCTTCGCCGTGGCCGGCCCGCGCTCACGCGAGCTGCTGGAGCCGCTGGTGGTGGACGCGGATCCGAAGACGGCGCTGTCGAACAAGCGCTTCCCCTGGCTGTCGATGCGCAGGCTCGACCTCGGGATGGTGCCCTGCATGGCGATTCGCGTGGCCTACACGGGCGAGCTGGGCTGGGAGATCCACCACCCGATCGAGATGCAGAATCACCTCTATGACCTCCTGAAGGCGCAGGGCGACAAGGTGGGGATGACCCTGTTCGGCGCCCGGGCGCAGAACTGGCTGCGCCAGGAGAAGAGCTACCGCGCCTTCGGCTCGGACCTCGGCCGCGACGCGAGCCCGCTGGAGGCGGGGCTGGACCGGTTCGTCGACCTCACCAAGTCGTTCCGCGGCAAGGCGGCGATGGAGGCGCTCGGCGTCCGCGCGAAATGCGTGACCCTGCTCATCGACGGGCCGGTCGACACCGACCCCTGGGGCAAGGAGGCGCTCTATTTCGGGGACGAGGTGATCGGGCGCCTCACCTCGGGCGGCTGGTCCGTGGCCTTCGGCAAGCAGGTGGGCATGGGCTATGTGCGCCCCGATCTCGCCACGCCGGGCACGACGCTGCAGGTGCGGATGAATCGCGAGTTGTGGACGGCAGTGGTGGCGGAGGATTCGCCCTACGACCCGCAGAACCTCACCATCCGTAAGGATGTGTGAGGCCCTGCGCGTCGCTAAAATGTTCTGAATAATTAGAGGCTTGCACCTTAAATGATGCAAGCCTCTGAAAATGCGGGACCGGTTCGGGAACCGGAGCCAAGCTCCGTGAAGGTGTCTCAGACCCGTGGGTCCCTTCAGTGTCCTTTCCCGGTCCGACTATATCTGCCTGAAAAGATTTGATCGGATGAGTTAAGAGTACTTAACCTAGCGTGAAAGTAGCGTGAAACACCTTGGGTTGAACGGGGAGTCAGCTTGCGCGCCCGGGCGTACGAAACCGAATTGGTTCAATTTGGTGCATGGTCCAGGGCGCGCCGGAACACTTCGGCATCGACATTGCCACCGGAAGCCACGGCAATGACCGAGTCGCCCTCGATTTTATCCCCGTGGAACAAGGCAGCGGCGAGGGCAACCGCCCCTCCGGGTTCCAGAACCAGCTTCATCCGAGACCAGGCCAACGCCACCGCGGTGAGCGCCTCCTCATCGCTCACCGCGAGTCCCGGTCCGCAATGGCGCGCCAGCAGCGGAAAGGTGATCTCGCCCGGGCTGGGCGTCAGGATCGCGTCGCAGATCGACCCGGAGAGCGCGGGATTCGCGAGTCGCTTCCCCGCGGCCAGCGACCGGGTGGCGTCGTCGAATCCCTCGGGCTCGCAGGGGCGCACGCGCAGGCCCGGCGCGCGGTCGGCCAGGGCCACCGCGATGCCGGAGGTGAGCCCGCCGCCGCCGCAGCACACCAGGACGTCGGCCGCGGTCACGCCCGCCTCCGCCGCCTGCTCGGCGATCTCCAGCCCGGCGGTGCCCTGCCCGGCGATCACCTGCGCGTCGTCGTAGGGGCGCACCAGGGTGAGGCCCCGCTCGGCGGAGATGGTGGCGCCGATCTCCTCCCGGCTCTCGGTGGCGCGGTCGTAGAGCACCACCTCGGCGCCCATGGCGCGGGTGTTGGCGATCTTCAGCGCCGGTGCGTCACGCGGCATGATGATCACCGCCGGCACGCCGAAGATCCGCGCCGCCCGGGCCACGCCCTGCGCGTGGTTGCCCGAGGAATAGGCCAGCACGCCGCGCGCGCGCAGGCCGGCGTCGAGCGACGACAGGCAGGACCAGGCGCCGCGGAACTTGAACGAGCCGGTGTGCTGCAGGCATTCGGCCTTCACGAACACCCGGCGCCCGGCGATCTCGTCGATCCAGTCGGAGGAAAGCAGGGGGGTGCGGCGGACCACCGGAGCGAGGCGCTCTGCGGCGGCTTCGATCATGGCGATGCTGGTCATTCTTCTGTCCTGTCATGGATGCGCGCCAGCAGGGCCGAGAGGGCCGCGCGGCTTGCGGGTTCGTCGAGAAAGGGAACATGGCCACGGTCGGCGATGCCGGCCAGGATCATGTCGGGGAAGCGGGCCTGCATGCGCGCGGCGGTCTCCGCCGTCAGCAGGTCGGAATTGGCGCCGCGCAGCAGGGCCAGCGGCAGGCCCTCCAGCAGGTCGAACAGCGGCCAGAGGTCGGGCAGCGGCCCGGCCTCGGCCTGGGCCAGCAGCGCGTCGCGCAGGCGGGGGTCATAGCGCAGCGCGACGCCGTCCGGGGTCTCGGTGAAGCCGCCCTCGGCCCAGACACGCCACTGCGCGGGGGGGACGCCGGGAAAGCGCGCCGCGTTCACCTCCGCCAGTCGGGCGGCCACGGCGTCGAGGTCGGGCAGGGCGGGGGCCACGCCCACATGCGGCATGATCGCGGCCAGGCCCTCCGGCGCCAGCTCCGGCCCGACATCCACCAGCGCCACGCCGCAGAGCCGGTCCGGCACGATGGCGGCCATCGCCATGGCGATGAGCCCGCCGCGCGAGGTGCCGATCACCGCCACCTGCGGCAGTTCGAGGTGGTCGATGAGCTCGATCGCGTCGCGGGTCTCGATGCGCACGTCGTAGTTCATGATGACCGGGTCATGGTCGGAGGCGCCGCGCCCGCGGGAATCGAGCCGGATGATGCGGGCCGCGTCGCCGAAGGCCGCGACGACCGGCTCGAAATCCGCGCTGTTGCGGGTGAGGCCGGCGAGGCAGAGCACGGGCAGGCCCGCGCCGGTGTCATGATAGGCGAGGCTCAGCCCGTCGGAGGTGGTGAAGCGGTGCTGTCCGGTCATGATCCTGTCGCGATTCCGGCTACGGTGGTGAGGTCGGGGGCGATGCTGTCGGGCCTCCAGGGCAGGCGGTCCACCGGCAGGCCGGAGCGGTTCACCCACAGGGTGCGGAAGCCGTAGCCGGCTGCCGCCGCCGCGTCCCAGCCGTTCGAGGACACGAAGAGCACGTCCCACGGCGGGCAGCCGAAGCAGCGCCCGACGAGATCGTAGACCGCCCGCGCCGGCTTGAACACGCCGGCATCTTCCACCGAGAGGACCGCGTCCAGATCCGCGCCGATGCCGGCGGAGGCCACCGCGTCGGCCAGCATCGCCGGCGCGCCGTTCGAGAGGATGGCGGTGCTGAGGCCGCGTGCCTTCAGCCCGGCCAGCATGTCGGGCACTTCCGGGTAGGCCTCCAGTTCGCGGTAGAGGTCCATCAGCCGGGCGGCGAGGCCGGGGTCCGGGCCCAGGCCGGCCTCCTCCATCGCGTAGTCGAGGGCCTCGCCCGTCACCTGCCAGAAGTCGGCATGGGCGCCGGTGACGGCACGCAGCCAGGAATATTGCAGCTGCTTGAGGCGCCAGGTCTCGGCCAGGCGGGGGGCGACGGCGGCGAGGGCCTCGCGCCCGGGCTCCGCGGCACAGGCACGGGCGGCAGCGGTCACGTCGAACAGGGTGCCGTAGGCGTCGAAGACGCAGGTGGTGACGGGCATGGCGGGAACCTCCGGTGGGCAGTGTTCGCGCTGGGCGCGCGCATGGCAAGCCTGCTCTGCGCCTGACGTGGCGACGCTCAGCCCAGAAGGTAGTGGAGCAGCACCGGCGAGCCGGTGATGCCGAAGGCCGCCAGCATCGCCATCCAGGCACCGGCGGTCCAGGCCGCCTCGACCCGGCGCATCGGGCGCTGCAGGGCCTCGATCTTCGGCATCTGCATGGCCGATTGCAGCCCGATCACCAGGATGAAGATGAGGAAGATATGGCCGGTGAGGGCCAGGCCCAGCCCGGCGAGGGCGGACATCGCCAGGGTCATGTTATGCGCGGCCTTCGGGGCGAAGGAATAGACCACCCGCCGCAGCACGTGCCCGCCGTCCAGCGGCCAGATCGGCAGCAGGTTGAAGAAGTTCAGCGCCGCGGTGAGCATGGTGAAGAGGTAGGCATAATGCCCCCCCGCGGGCCAGACGGGCGTGAGCAGCAGCTCCGCCAGGTGGCCGAGGGCCAGCAGCGCGAGGCAGATGCCCGGGCCCATCAGGCTGATGTAGGCGTCCTTGGCCTGCGAGGAGGGCAGCCGGTCGGAGATCGCCACGCCGCCGAGCAGCGGGATCAGCCGCAGCCGCGCGTCCGTGTGCCCGGCCACGCGGAAGGCCGCCACATGGCCGAACTCATGCACCAGGATCGACAGGATCAGCAGCAGGCCGATGGGGACGCCGAAGAAATACATCGCCGCGGCGATGGACAGGGTGCCGACCAGCGCGGAGGAGGGGGTGAGGTTCGGCGTCACCTGCCCGGCGGGCAGCCGCCATCCGCCGCGCAGCACCGCGTAGGTGAGCCAGAGGACCAGCACCGCCAGGCCGCAGGCCGCAGCCTGACCGGCTGTCATCCGGTGGGTCCGCCGATCAGCTCACGCGCGGCGGTGACGAGGGCGGCATTGTCCGGGGCGGGGCGTCCGTCGGGCAGGACGAGCACGTCCTCCAGCCCGATGCGGGTGTCGAGCCCGCGCTGCGCGGCGAGGCGCAGCATGTCCCAGGCGCAGGCCTCGAACCCGTGCAGCAGGATGGGGCGGCCAAGCTCCGCCGCCGCCAGCCGGTCGAGCATCGCGACCGCCTCCGCGGCGGCCTCTTCCGGGTCCTGCAACTCGATCTCGACCAGCACGCGCAGGCAGGCGCGGTGGCCGGGCAGGGCGAGGAAGCGGCGGGTGTCGGCCAGGGTGGCGAGGCCGGCCTCGATGCCCACCCCGCGCGAGGCGAGGGCTTCCATCGTGTCCGGCGCGTCCTGCTCGGAGAGGTTCACCGAGGCATAGTCCGGCAGCAGGTCCCAGGCGCGCAGGTGGTCGAGCCGCGCGGCGTCGCCGGGCGGGATCCAGGCACCGCTGCTCACGCCCACGGGCATGCCCGGCACCGCGGCGCGCACAGCGCGCAGGGCGGCGGAGACGTCCTCGGGCGCGAGGCTCTCGATGCCGTCGGGGCCGCGCGGGTGGATGTGGAGTTCCCCGGCGCCGGCGGCACGCACCGCGGCGGCGGCATCGGCCAGTTCGCCGGGGCTGCGGGGCAGCGCCGCATGCGCGCGCGCCTCACGGGCGCCATTGAGACAGGCCTGGAGCATGATCAGAGGTTTTCGGGCTGGGGCATGCCGATCGCGTGGTACCCGCCATCGACGAAGATGATCTCGCCGGTGGTGCAGGCCCCGAGGTCGGACGCGAGGTAGAGGGCGGCGCCGCCCACGGAATCGAGCGAGGCGTTGGAGCGGAGCGGGGCGTTCTGTTCCACCTGGCGGTAGACCTTGCGCGCGCCGCCGATGGCCGAGCCCGCGAGGGTGCGCATCGGGCCGGGGCTGATCGCGTTCACCCGGATGCCGTCGGGGCCGAGATCATTGGCAAGGTAGCGCACTGAACTTTCCAGCGCCGCCTTGGCCACGCCCATCACGTTGTAGTTCGGCATCACGCGCTGGGCGCCGAGGTAGGTGAGGGTGATCACGCTGCCGCCCGGGCGCATCAGCGGCGCCGCGCGGCGGGTGATGTCCACCAGGCTGTAGCAGGAGATGTCGAGCGAATTCAGGAAGTTGGTGCGGGTGGTGTTGAGGAACCGCCCGCTGAGCTCGGTCTTGTCCGAATAGGCGATGGCGTGGATGAGGAAGTCCATCTGCCCCCAGTCCGCCGCCAGCCGCTCGAACAGGCTCTCCAGCGAGGCGGAGTCCTGCACGTCGGCGGGCAGCAGATGGGTGGCGTTCACGCTTTCGGCCAGCGGTTGTACCCGGCGCCCGAAGGACTCGCCCTGATAGGTGAAGGCCAGTTCCGCGCCGTGGGCATGCAGGGTGCGCGCGACTCCCCAGGCGATGGAGTGGTCGTTGGCGACACCCATGACAAGCCCGCGCTTGCCCTTCATCAGGTCGGACATGTGTTCATTCATCCCTGAGGCGGCTGAACAGGAGGCTCGCATTGGTCCCCCCGAAGCCGAAACTGTTGCTCATGACGGTCTCGAGACCGGCGTTGTCGACCCGGGAGGTGGCGATCTCCTCGGGGTTCAGCGCGGGGTCGAGCGTGTCGACATTGGCGGAGGCGGCGATGAAGTCGTTTTCCAGCATCAGCAGCGAGTAGATCACTTCCTGCGCGCCGGTGGCGCCCTGGGAGTGCCCGGTCAGCGACTTGGTGGAGCTGATCGGCGGCTGGCTCTTGCCGGCGAAGACCCGGCGCACCGCTTCCACTTCCGTGACGTCACCCACCGGGGTGGAGGTTCCGTGGGCGTTGATGTAGCCCACCTCGCGGTCCTGCGGCAGGGTGGAGAGGGCCATGCGCATGCAGCGCTCGCCGCCCTCGCCGGAGGGGGCGACCATGTCATGGCCGTCCGAGGTGGCGGCATAGCCGGTAAGCTCGGCGTAGATCTTCGCGCCGCGCGCCTTCGCGTGCTCGTATTCCTCCAGCACCACGATGCCGCCGCCGCCGGAGATCACGAAGCCGTCGCGGTTCACGTCGAAGGCGCGGGAGGCCTTCTCGGGCGTGTCGTTGAACTTGGAGCTCATGGCGCCCATGGCGTCGAACAGGCAGGACAGGGTCCAGTCCAGCTCCTCGCCGCCGCCGGCGAACATCACGTCCTGCTTGCCCCACTGGATCTGCTCCGCCGCGTTGCCGATGCAATGCGCGGAGGTGGAGCAGGCCGAGGTGATGGAATAGTTGATGCCCTTGATGCGGAAGGGCGTGGCCAGGCAGGCCGACACGGTGGAGGACATGCCGCGCGTCACCATGAACGGCCCCATCCGCTTGGGGCTGTTGTTCTTCAGCACGATCTGGTGCGCCTCGAACAGGTTGCGCGTGGACGGGCCGCCGGAGCCGACGATGAGCCCGGTGCGCTCGTTCGAGATGTCGGAGTCTTCCAGCCCGGCATCCGCGATCGCCTGTTTCATCGCGATGTAGCTGTAGGCCGCCCCGTCCCCCATGAAGCGCAGCTGGCGCTTCTCGATGTGTTCGGCCACATCGATGTCCGGTTTGCCATGCACCTGGCTGCGGAACCCGCGCTCGGCGTATTCCGGGGCGAAGCTGATGCCGGACTTGCCCTCGCGCAGCGAGGTGATGACATCGTCCTTCGAAGTGCCGATCGACGACACGATACCAAGACCGGTTACGACGACCCGCCGCATGAGCATATCCTTCCTTCGTGCCGGGCTGATTTTCAGGCCGGGCTTTCCTCACCATCCTTGAACAGACCGACACGCATGTCGGTCGTGGTGTAGATGGTCTGGCCGTCCGCTTCCATCAACCCGTCGGCGATGCCGAGCTTGAGTTTACGGTCGATGACGCGCTTCATGTTGACGGTATAGCGGATGAGCCTCACGTCCGGCGTGACCATGCCGGAAAACTTCACCTCGCCCACGCCCAGGGCGCGGCCGCGGCCCGGCATGCCCAGCCAGCCGAGGAAGAAGCCGGTGATCTGCCACAATGCGTCGAGCCCGAGGCACCCGGGCATCACCGGGTCGCCGATGAAGTGGCACTTGAAGAACCACAGGTCGGAATTCACGTCGAATTCCGCCACGACCTGGCCCTTGTCATAGGCGCCGCCCGTTTCGGTTATGCTGGTCACGCGGTCCATCATGAGCATGGGGGGCGCGGGGAGCTGCGCATTCCCCGGGCCGAAGAGATCTCCGCGCGCACAGCGCATCAACTCTTCATAGTCATAGCTGCTCGGCCGTGACATACCTTCTCCTTCGTCGCAGGGCGGCATTTGTTGCTCTCGTTTCCCTATCACCGTGCCCGCAACAGGTGCAAGCGCGATGGGTGCGCCCAAAAGGGACTCGATTTTCCTGCCATGAACGGGTTAGTGTGCGTAGCTGATGACTAGCAAGGGACAAAACCAAGCCGTGAAATCCAGGGGCAGCGCAGCAGGGCGTGAGGCGAAGTCGCGCGTGGACGCATGGCTGTCGCGGGGCGGGCTGCGCCCGACACGTCAGCGCAAGATGCTGGCCAGCCTGCTGGTGGGAGACGGGAATCATCGTCATGTCACGGCCGAAAGCCTGCACGAGGCCGCCCAGTGCAGCCCCGAGCCGGTGTCGCTTGCCACGGTTTACAACACGCTGAAGGCCTTCACGGACGCGGGCCTGCTCACCGAGGTGATGGTGCACGGCGCCCGGTCCTACTTCGACACCCGCATCGATGACCATCCGCACTATTTCTGGGAAGACCAGGACAGCCTGACCGATGCGCCCGCCGACGCGGTGCGCTTCGCCTCGCTGCCCGACGCGCCCCCGGGCACCGAGATCGCCAAGGTCGACGTGGTGATCCGCCTGCGCCGCACCGGGGGCTGACAGGGGCCGCGCGCCCGGGGGGACCCGGCCGCCGCATGTCCTTCCCTGTCCGGGCGACCCGCGGTGATGATGCGTCTCCGCCCCCCCCCCTTTCGGACATGCCGGACGCGCGGAACTGCCGCAGGCCGCGTGCGCTCTGCCGGTCCGAGGCAGGCATGCGCCCCGAAGGCGCAGCCAGAACCGGAGCCCGGAGCTGCGGCAAGGGGGCTGTTTCCGGCAGACATCCCGAACACGCCCAGCGAAAGCGCAGCCCGGGCCCGCCGCGCGACGCCGGACATCCGGCCCGGAGCGGGCTGCGTCCGCGTGGCGCGGGGCGAAACCGGCATGCGATGCGGGGCCGGGCAGGCGTGAGGCCGGAAGGCGCGGGACGGGGCCAAGCCTGCGGCCGGGCAGGCGCAGGGCCGGAAGGCGGGGCGGGACAAGCCTGGGGCCAGGCAGGCGTGGGGCCGGGATGCGCGGGACAGGGACAAGCCTGGGGCCGGGACAGGCGCGGGGCGGGCTGCGATCCCCGGCCGGGAGGGCGCAAACCGGGCGCGGATCGATGCCGGCCGGAGGCCCGTCGCCTGCGCGCCATGCGCCCGCCGCCCTGCTGTCGCCTGCGGTGCGCGTGGCCTCCGCCGCGGTGTCGGCGAGCAGGGTGTGCGCGCAGGGCCGGGGGGTGATCACCGCCCGCGGCGGCCGGGGAACCGCTCAGTCCAGGTCGATCTCGGTGTCGTCCACGCCCCAGATGTCATCCTTGCGCACCCAGCCCTCATAGCCGTTGGCGTCGATCTGGCACCAGAGCGCCTTGCAGGATTCCAGGTCGCCGATCACACCCTGCTTGGCCACCGCCACCGGCAGGCTGTTGTCGGAGGCAAGTTCGTGCAGCATGGTCTCCGGCGCGCGGACGACGACGGTGCGCGCGCCGCGCAGCAGGGTGTAGTGCACCCAGCCGCCGGTGCCGTCGGCGTCCACCACCTTGCGCCAGTTGTCGAACTCCGCCACCACCTTCAGCGGCATGTGGCGGCGCTTGAAGATCCAGTCCACCCGGTGGTCCAGCCCGGGGCCACGGCGCGCGTTGGCCTCGGTCTTCAGGCTCACGAACCGCGGCAGGGGCATGTGGGTGACGGGGCCGATGGTGGTGGGCACGGTCTCGGCCAGCGTGGCGCCCGCCACGCCGATCAGAAGCACCGCTGCAAGGATGCGCATGCTGGAGATCATCAGAGCCTGCCCGTTCCGTTGCGGCATTTTTCGGGTTTATCTGCCGCTGCGGGCAGACTAGCACTATTGGAGGCGGGGTGCATCCCCGTTTTGAACCAGAGACATGTCCGGCCCACGGACCAGATTGCCCGAGGAAACCCCTATGCCCGCGCACAGCCCGAAGGTCATCGTCACCCGCCGCCTGCCGGAGCCGGTCGAGGCGCGCATGCGCGAACTCTTCGACGTGGAGATCAACGAGACGGACGAGCCCTTCACCCGCGAACGCATGGCCGATGCGCTGGGGAGGGCCGACATCCTGGTGCCCACAGTGACCGACCGGATCGACAAGGGCCTGCTGGCCCAGGCCGGGCCGGACCTGCGGCTGATCGCCTCCTACGGCTCTGGCTTCGACCACGTGGACGTGGCCACCGCGCTGGCGCGCAACATCCTCGTCACCAACACCCCCGGTGTGCTGACCGAGGACACCGCCGACATGACCATGGCGCTCATCCTCGCCGTGCCGCGGCGGGTGAAGGAGGGCATGGCCCAGATGCAGGAGGGGGACTGGCCGGGCTGGTCGCCCATGGCGCTGATGGGCAACCGGGTGGGGGGCAAGAAGCTCGGCATCCTCGGCATGGGGCGGATCGGCACCGCGGTGGCGCGCCGGGCGAAGGGCTTCGGCCTCGAGGTCCACTACCACAACCGCCGCCGGGTGCGCCCGGAGGTGGAGGAGGCCGTGGGCGCCACCTGGTGGGAGAGCCTCGACCAGATGCTGGCGCGCATCGACATCCTGTCGGTGAACTGCCCGCACACGCCGGGCACCTTCCACCTGCTCAACGCCCGGCGGCTGAAGCTGATGAAGCCCACGGCGGTGGTGGTGAACACCTCGCGCGGCGAGGTTATCGACGAGAATGCCCTCACCCGCATGCTGCGCGCCGGAGAGCTGGCCGGCGCCGGGCTCGACGTGTTCGAGCGCGAACCGGCGGTGAACCCGCGCCTGCTCGGCCTGCCCAACGTGATGCTGCTGCCGCACATGGGCTCGGCCACCATCGAGGGCCGGGTGGAGATGGGCGAGAAGGTGATCATCAACATCAAGACCTTCGTGGACGGCCACCGCCCGCCCGACCAGGTCCTCCCCTCCATGCTCTGAGCCCGCCGCCGGGGCCCGGCCGGGGAACGCCCGCCTCGCCGAGGGGGCTTTCGCCCCCGCAGCTCCGCAGGCGTGGCGAAGGCCTCTCCGGGCCTCCGCCGGCCAGCGTCCCGTCCGGGCCTCTTCTCCATCGGCCGCCGTACCGGCCAGACGCAGTCCGGCGCTTCGCCGAAGGGGGCTCGATGCCCCCGAGGTGAAGGGCTCCGCCGGTCAGGGGGCGGCGGGCAGCAGGCGCCGCCTCCGGTCCGTGGGTGATCCGCGTGTCCCGCGCGCGCGGGGGCCCGCTGCCCGTTGGGCCCGGGTTCCGCAGTGCCCGCCTCGCGATCTACCGTGAGCGCCCGTCGGACGCCTCCTAAGCGGACACTGTCGTCCCGCGCGAGGTCACCTCCCCCATGGCGCGTCCTCGGCCGGCTTCCTGTCCGGAGCCGGGCGGGGGGGTCGGCTGAGGGCGGCTGGTTCCCGTCCGGAGGCGGATGGGAGTTGTGGCTGAGGACGGCCGGTGCCCTTCGGGAGACAGGTGAGAGTTGTGGCTGGGGACGACCGGTGCCCGTCCGGAGACAGGCGGGAGTTGTGGCTGAGGGCGGCTGATGCCCGTCCGGAGCAGGGTGAGAGTTTCGGCTGAAGGCGACCGGTGTCCGTCCGGAGACGGACGGGAGTTGCGGCTGAGGGCCACAATGCTTCCGGGGCGGGGTGCCGGACGCATGTGACCGTTCGGCAGGTGGTGTCGTGGCCGAGGGAGAGGTTCGGGCGCGTGCCCTGACGCGTGCCTGACGTGCGGACGGAGTGCCTGCCGCCGGGCAGGGTCTGTGCCGCGGCGCCTCAGCCCGCCGCGCCGCGGCCCTGGCAGTCCGGGCAGTCCGGGGTGGCATGGAGGGTGAGGACGCGGGTGTCGGCGAAGAGCGAGTCCCACAGCAGCAGCCGGCCGCGCAGGGTTTCGCCCGCCCCGGTGAGGTGCTTGATCGCCTCGCCGGCCATCATCGCGCCCATGGTGCCGGCGAGCGCGCCCATGATGCCGGCCTCGGCGCAGGAGGGGGCCAGGCCCGGCGCCGGGGCTTCGGGGAAGACGCAGCGGTAGCACGGTCCGCCGAGATGTGGCGCGAAGAGCGAGATCTGCCCCTCCCACTGGGTCATCGCCGCCGCCACCAGCGCGACTCCCTCGGCCACGCAGGCCGCGTTCACCGCGTAGCGCGTGGCGAAACTGTCGGAGCCGTCAAGCACGAGATCATGGCCGCGGATCAGCTCACGGGCGTTGTCCGGGGTGAGGCGCAGGGGCAGGCCGGTGACCTCCACGTTCGGGTTCACCGCCGCCAGCCGGGCCGCCGCGCTGTCGATCTTGCGCGCGCCGACATGGGCGGTGTCGTGCAGCACCTGCCGCTGGAGGTTGGAGAGCGACACCGTGTCGTCATCGATGAGCGTGATCCGCCCCACCCCGGCAGCGGCGAGATAGAGCAGCGCCGGCGAGCCCAGCCCGCCCGCGCCCAGCACCAGCACCCGCGCCGCCTTCAGCCGGGCCTGGCCCGGGCCGCCCACCTCGCGCAGCACGATGTGGCGGGCGTAGCGCTCAAGTTCCTCGGGTGAAAAGCTCATTGAAAGTCCAGAATTGCGTCCGTATGGGCCTTGAGATCCGGCTTCACCCCGTGCCCCATATGGCAAAGTATAAGCCTGACGCCCTCTCTTCTGGCGAACTTAAATGCAGGAATGAAGTCGCTATCTCCTGTCACAACGACAATTGTTTGAACAAGGCCCCGGAGGGAGAGTCGTGCGATGTCCAGGCCGATGCGAAGGTCAACACCCTTTTGTTCTATGTTCGGTTGGAAATCTTCTGAGGTCAATTGGCGATCAGAGAGATTTTTTTCGTTCATTACTTTTCGGGTTAGTCTCCAGCCATTCGAGCTTGTTTCTCCGAGTCTCAAGGATATGTCGTCCTTAAGTTCCAGAGATTGCAGGAATGCCATGTTCCGTCGATGAACTTCTGTCTCGCCTAGATTGAGGACTGCGCCTGATACGGGATTCTTTAATTTACCTGTCGCAGGGTGAGCGTCGTAGTAGTAAATTCTAAGAAGCTCATAGTCCTTAAGAATTTCTTTATATCTTATTTTATTGCAAGCTTCAACGACATCATCCGCGTTTGGGTTTCTATTTATGATTCCGTGAAGCTTACGGCTAAAGAAAGCACCATCTATGAGGATCGAATACCTGTGAGACATTCTGTTCGACTCCGCCCCGTCGCGACCCGAGGGCACTTTGATAAAAGCGAGGGAGCGGAGTCTGAACTTAAGTGCCCCGCGCGATTTCGCGGGGCGACGGCGACCCGTTCCGGATCGCCTAAGCTATTATATGGGAAAGCATGAAGGAAGTGTAAGAGTCAACTTTGCCACACCTGCCGGCAACAGTGAGTCGGTTGAGTCACAGCCCGTCGAACAGCGCGGTGGAGAGGTAGCGCTCGGCGAAGCTGGGCAGGATGACCACGATGCGCTTGCCCTTCATGTCCGGGCGCGAGGCGACCTCGAGCGCCGCGGCCACCGCGGCGCCGGAGGAGATGCCCACCGGGATGCCCTCCTGCGAAGCGAGCTTGCGGGCGGTCTCGAAGGCGGTTTCGTTGCCGATGGTGAGCACCTCGTCGATCAGCGCGCGGTCCAGGATGCCGGGCACGAAGCCCGCGCCGATGCCCTGGATCTTGTGCGGCCCGGGCTGGCCGCCGGAGAGGACCGGGCTGTCCTCCGGCTCCACCGCGATCACCTTCACGTCCGGGTTGCGCGCCTTCAGCACCCGCCCCACGCCGGTGATGGTGCCGCCGGTGCCCACGCCGGAGATGAAGGCATCGACCCGGCCCTCGGTGTCGGCCCAGATCTCCTCGGCCGTCGTCGCCTCGTGGATGGCGGGGTTCGCGGGGTTCTCGAACTGCTGGGGGATGATCGCGCCGGGGATCCCGGCGGCCAGTTCCTCGGCCCGGGCGATGGCGCCCTTCATGCCCTTCGCCGCCTCGGTAAGCTCCAGCTCGGCTCCCAGAAGCGCGAGCATCTTGCGCCGCTCCACCGACATGCTCTCGGGCATGCACAGTATCAGCCGGTAGCCGCGCGCCGCGGCCACGAAGGCCAGCGCGATCCCGGTGTTGCCCGAGGTGGGCTCGATGATGGTGCCGCCCGGCTTCAGGTGGCCGTCGCGCTCCAGCGCCGCGATCATCGAGACGCCGATAC
This sequence comes from Paroceanicella profunda, assembly GCF_005887635.2. Classification (GTDB taxonomy): domain Bacteria; phylum Pseudomonadota; class Alphaproteobacteria; order Rhodobacterales; family Rhodobacteraceae; genus Paroceanicella; species Paroceanicella profunda. The sequence goes on from NZ_CP040818.1 coordinate 1,623,960, forward strand.
GGTCCTTCACGGAGCTGATCGGGTTGAAGAATTCCAGCTTCACCAGGATCTCGGCGCCGGTCTCGGCCCCGATGCGCTTCAGGCGCACCAGCGGCGTGCCGCCGATGGTTTCGGTGATGCTGTCGTAGATCCGGCCGCGCGGCTGCGAGGTGATCATGGTGTCCTCCTGATCGTTCAGATCGTGAAATCGGTGGTCGTTTCGCCGGCCCGGCGGATGCCCTGGCGCTGTGCCTCCAGGCACAGGTCCTCCATGGTCACGGCGTCGAGCTTCTCCAGCAGGGTCTCCTGCGCCTCGCGCCAGATCGGGCCGATCACCTTCTCGCCCAGCTCGGCGGAAGAGGCGGTGTCGTCGTCCTCCGCCTCCATCCGGCTGACGACGCGGACGATCTCGCCCAGGCTCACGCGGCGGCGCTCCCGGGCCAGCGTATACCCGCCGCGCGGCCCGCGCACCCCCTTCAGGATGCCCTCGCGCACGAGCTGCTGGAGCACCTGTTCGAGGTAGCGCGCCGGGATGCCCTGGCGCTCGGTGATGTCGCGCGACTGCACCGGGTTCGGGCGCGCGTTGAAGGCCACGTCGAGCACGGCCTCCAGGGCGAGGGCGGTCTTGCGGGAGAGGCGGAGCATGGCGGGAGCTGTCCTCACTGTCCGGTGGAGCCGAAGCCGCCGGCGCCGCGCGCGGTGTCGTCGAGGCTCTCCACCTCGACCCAGGCGCAGCGCGACACGGGCGCCAGCACCGCCTGGGCGATGCGGTCGCCGTGGGCGACGGGGAAGGGCTCGGTTCCGTGGTTGATCATCAGCACGCCGAGCTCGCCGCGATAGTCGCTGTCGATCGTGCCGGGGGAATTGGGCATGGAGATGCCGTGCTTGAGCGCGAGGCCGGAGCGCGGCCGTACCTGCAGCTCGTAGCCCGGCGGGATGGCGAGGCGGAAGCCGGTGGGCACCACCGCGCGGGCCCCGGGCGCGAGGCTCATCGGCGTGGCGAGGCAGGCGCGCAGGTCCATGCCGGCCGCGCCCGCGGTCTCGTAGGCGGGCAGGGGCAGGTCATGCTCCCCGATGCGGGTGATCCGGACGGGCACGGGCGAAGTCATGCGAGCTCCTCGGCGATGCGCTGGGCGAGGCGTCGGGCCACCATGTCCTTGGCCATGCGCGGCCAGGTCTCGGCGCCCTCGGCGGTGATGAGGGTGACGGCGTTCTCGGTGCCGCCCATGATGCCGGTCTCGGGCCGCACGTCATTGGCGAGGATCCAGTCGCAGCCCTTGCGGGCGCGCTTGGCGGTGGCATGGGCGGTGACATCGTCGGTCTCGGCGGCGAAGCCCACCACGAGGCGCGGGCGCCCCTCGGTGAGCTTGCTCACGGTGGCGAGGATGTCGGGGTTCTCGGCGAATTCGAGCACCGGCAGGGCGCCATCGGCGGTCTTCTTCATCTTGGACGGGCGCTCGGAGGCCATGCGCCAGTCCGCCACCGCGGCGGCGAAGACGGCCGCATCCGCCGGCAGGGCGGCGGTGACGGCGTCGAGCATCTGGCGCGCGGTCTCCACCTCCACCACGCGCACGCCCTCGGGGCGCTTCGCGGCGGCGGGGCCGGTGATGAAGGTGACGGAGGCGCCGAGGGCGGCGAGGGCGCGCGCCAGCGCCGTGCCCTGCGCCCCGGAGGAGCGGTTGGCGATGTAGCGCACCGGGTCGATCGGCTCATGGGTGGGGCCGGAGGTGACCAGAACGTGCCGGCCGGCCAGCGGCCCGGCGGTGAGCGCGGCCGTCACCGCGTCGCGGATGGCGGCGGGCTCGGCCATGCGGCCGGGGCCGTATTCGCCGCAGGCCATGTCGCCGTCATCCGGCCCCACGGTGAGGATGCCGTCGGCCGCGAGGGTGGCGAGGTTGCGCTGCGTGGCGGGGTGGGTCCACATCCGCACGTTCATGGCGGGCGCGATGAGCACGCGCTTGTCCGTGGCCATCAGCAGGGTGGTGGCGAGGTCATCGGCATGGCCGCCGGCCATCTTGGCCATCAGGTCGGCCGTGGCGGGGGCGACGACCACGAGGTCGGCGGCGCGGGAGAGCTGGATATGGCCCATCTCCGCCTCGTCCGTGAGGTCGAAGATGTTGCGGTAGACCTTCGTGCCGGCGATGGCCGAGACGGTGAGCGGGGTGACGAAATGCTCCGCCGCCGCCGTCAGCACGCAGGTCACCGAAGCGCCGGCCTTGTTCAGCAGCCGGATGAGCTCGATCGATTTGTACGCCGCGATGCCGCCGCCGATGACGAGCAGGACACGTTTGCCGGAAAGCATGGTATTCTCCACCCGGATGCGGGAAAGCAATTTTTTACCGCGGTGAGACTGTAATAACTCCGCCGGGGGCGTTCAAGGGTCACTCGTCCCGAAACGCGGCGCAGGGGTCCGGGCGGGCCACGGCGCGGGAGACGAAGAGGCGGGAGAACGGGGTGTCCTCGGAGAGGCTCTCGGTGGAGTCCACCCCGTCGGGCACGCCCTCGCGCTCGGACTGGCCGATGGTCTCCATCGTCAGCCACGGGCGCCGGGCATGCAGGAAGGCGGGGGCGCCGGTGTCGTTGCGCACATGGCCGTTGCCCGCGATCACCAGCACCGGGGTTCCGGCCTCGTCCAGCGCGCGCTCGGTGGCCGCGGCGATGGCCGCGTCGCGCAGGCGCTGGGCCTTGACCATGCCGGACAGGGCCTCCGGCGGCAGGGCGTTGCAATGGGCCTGCTGCAGCTCGGCCTCACGGGCCTCCTCCTCCTCCGGGTCGAGGGGGCTGTCGAGGTCATAGCCCTGCGCGCCGGGCCCGAGCGCCAGCCCTTCGGAGCCGGGGTTGGCGAGGATGGCGCGCAGCGTCTCGCGCGACACTTCGGCGCCGTAGATGCGGGCCTGCGGCGCGGCCTCCAGGATCGGGGCGTAATAGGCGAAATCCGGCCAGCCGGAAGTGTCCCAGTGCAGCGCCCCGGCGATCTCCTCGCGCGTGGCGCCCTCCTCGCGCAGGGTGCGCAGCTCCTCCTCCGCGTCGCGGGGGATCATCTCGAACACGATCGCCTTCGGGTCGATCGCCGCGGCGAAGCCGGCCTGCATGCGGTGGTGGGCGGCATTGTCATGCACCTCGCCGACGAAGGTGACGTCCGCCGTGTGGCGCACCGGGGTGCAGGCGGCCAGCGCGAGGGCGAGGCCGGCACCGGCCAGGACGCCCGGGGGCCGGCGGCTGAGGGGAAGTGGCAGTGTCATGCGGCCCCCGCGGTGGCAGGCGTGAAAGGGATCTCGGGCGTCGGGGCCCGGACACGGCCCCGGGGGCGGAGCATAGCGCCTCGCGCAAAAGAGGAAAGACGCCCTTGGGGAAGGGCGCCTTTCCGGGGGTCGGGGCTGCAGGGTGGGGGAGACAGCCCCGGGGGAACGACGGTCAGGCCGCGACGACGAACTGCTGCGCCGCGTTGCCGGTGCGCGCTTCGAGGCTCTTGCGCAGCTTGCGCAGCGCCTGCGCCTCAAGCTGGCGCACGCGCTCCTTGGAGAGGCCCAGCTCCACGCCGAGACTGTCGAGGGTGCGGGGTTCGTCGGCCAGCTTGCGGGCGGCGATGATCAGGCGCTCACGCTCGGTGAGGGTCTTGAAGGCTTCGGAGAGCCAGCCGCGCATCCGGTCGTTGTCGGCGCGGCGGCCGACGATCTCGGAGGCCTGCGGACCCTCGTCCTCAAGCGTTTCCACCCATTCGCGGCCCTCTTCGCCGGCCTGCAGCGCATTGAGCGAGAAGTCGGAACCCGAGAGCCGGGCCTCCATCATCTCCACGTCGCGCAGCGGAACCCCGATGGTGGTGGCGATCTGCTCGCGCATGCTGGCCCCGTCCTGTGCGCCTTCGCGCTCCAGCTTGGCGCGGATGCGGCGGAGGTTGAAGAACAGCGCCTTCTGGGAGGAGGTGGACCCGGTGCGCACCAGCGACCAGTTCCGCATCACGTAATCCTGGATGGAGGCCTTGATCCACCACACGGCGTAGGTGGAGAAGCGCACGCCCCGGTCGGGGTCGAACTTCGCCGCCGCCTTCATCAGGCCCACGATGGCTTCCTGGGTGAGGTCGTTCATCGAGCCGCCGTAGCGGCGGTATTTCGCGGCCATGGAGATGGCGAGGCGGACATAAGCGTTCACCAGGCGGTGAAGGGCTGCCTCATCCTGTTCGTCACGCCAGCGCCGGGCCAGTTCAAGCTCGGTCTCCGCGTCGAGCATTTCGGCCCGCATGGCTCGTCTGGCCACCGGTGCCGGGGTTCGCTCGCCAAAGGCGTGATCTAGGGCCATGAGGGTACCTCCGCTCCTGCAAGCCCGGGCTGCGCGGCTCCGGGCTTTCCTCTGTGCTTCAGGATTGCTACGCACGAGCAGGGTGAAAAGTTCGCGCGGAAGGTGTAGGAAACTGTGTGTTTCTCAAATGGAAACTTTCGACGGGCCCTGATCCTGGGCGGCGCGCGCTCGGGAAAATCCCGTTTTGCCGAGGAAATGGTGCGCCAGACCGGCCTGCCAAGGGTGTATATTGCCACGGCGCAGGCCTTCGACGGCGAGATGGCCGCGCGCATCGCCATGCACCGTGAGGACCGCGGCCCGGACTGGGAGACGCTGGAGGCCCCCGAGGCACTGGCGGCCACTCTCGCGGAGGTGGAGCCGGGCCGGGCGGTTCTGGTGGATTGCCTCACGCTCTGGCTGTCGAACCTGATGCTGGCGGGGCGCGATATCGCCGCCGGAACGGAGGCGCTGCTCGCGGTGCTCGCGGAGGTGCCGGGGCCGGTGGTGCTGGTGTCCAACGAACTGGGCATGGGCCTGGTGCCGGAGACCGCGCTGGGCCGGACCTTCCGCGATGCGCAGGGGCGGCTGAACCAGCAGGTGGCGGCGGCGGCGGACCGGGTGGTCTTCGTGGCCGCCGGGCTGCCGCTGGTGCTCAAGGGGGGCGGCTGATGCGCTTCTGGTGGCTGCGCCACGGGCCCACGGGCGTGGCCCGGGCCATCGGCCACACCGATGTTCCGGCCACCTTTCCCGACACCGCCGCGCTGGAGCGGTTGCGCGCCGCGCTGCCGGCGGGGGCGGCCCTGGTGTCCTCCGACCTGCGCCGCGCGCGCCAGACGGCCGGGCGCCTGGGCCTCGACGGCCCGCGCCTGCCGGACATGCCCGCCTTGCGCGAGCTGGACTTCGGCCGCTGGGAGGACCGCAGCTTCGCCGAGATCGACCTGAGCGAGCCGGAGGCCTCCCGCACCTTCTGGACTTGCCCCGGCCCCACGCCCGCGCCGGGCGGCGAGAGCTGGGATGACCTCTGCGCCCGTGTCGGCGGTGCCGTCTCTGTGCTGGAGGCCGCGGCGCCGGCGGAGGATCTCGTGATCGTCGCCCATGCCGGCAGCATCCGCGCCGCGCTGGCGCTGGCGCTCGGCCTCGGCGCCGAACGGGCCTTTGCCTTCCGCATCGACCCGCTGTCGCTCACCCGCATCGATCGCCTGGGCAGCGCTTGGGCGGTGGACCGGGTGAACGTTCGCCCCTGAAGCGGCGCCCCTGACCGCCGGCCCTCTCCCCCCGGCGCTGCCGCCCGACACTGCCCCCCCCGACACTGACCCCCGACGCTGAGCCCGGGCACTGACCCCCCCCGGCACTGCCCCCCAGCATTGTGACCCCACCCGGCACTGTTCCCCCGGGCGCTGGTCGCCCGGACTGCGGCCGAGCCCGGCGCCCCGAGCCGGAACGCGGTGCACCGCGCGGTGTGCCGGGCTGCCGCGGCCCGTGGCCTGCGGAGGCGGCCAAGCCGGCGGCCCCGTGCGCCGCAAAGGTTTCGGGCCGGGGACGCTGCGTGCCGCCGCCGGACGCGGAGCCGGTGGCAGGGTCGATGTCGGCCCTGCGCCCGCGCTGCTCCCGCGCCCGTGCCGCGCGCCTCGTCCCGGCACCTTGGCAGCGCGCGCCGCCCCAACCCGCTGCATCCAGTCGACCGGAGCCGCTCGCCAGCCACACGGGCGGGAGAAGGGGTCGTGCCCGGCGGGGCGCACGGGTCCGCGGAACGGGAGCTGCCGCGTGGTTCCCCGGCCCACGCCGCCCTGCGAGGGCCCGCGCCGCCCGGGGGCCGCTTTCCCATCGCTGCCGGTGATGAGACGGCGCAGGAATGATGATTTCCCCCATGCGCCGGGCTGGCGCAGGATGCGGTGAGGAGGTGCCATCATGGATTACACGCTCGCCATCGGCGACAGGACGTATTCGAGCTGGTCGCTGCGCGGCTGGTTGCTGTTCGCGCGGTTCGGCCTGCCGGTGCAGGTGGTGTCCGCGCGGCTTTACACGCCCGGGTTCGCGCAGATGCTGGAGGGCTTTGCCCCGGCGCGGCTGGTGCCGGTGATGCGCGGGCCGGAGGGCACGGTGTGGGACAGCCTGGCGATGGCGGAGACCCTGGCCGAGGCCTTCCCCGACGCCGGGCACTGGCCGCGGGACAGGCGCGCCCGGGCGATGGCCCGGTCGCTCGCCGCGGAGATGCACTCCGGCTTCACGGCCCTGCGCGCCGCCTGCCCGATGAACCTCGCGGAGGCGGTGAGCGGCTTCGTGCCCGACGGCGGCGTGCTGGCCGACCTTTCCCGGCTGGAAACGCTCTGGGCCGCGGCGGGCGCGGCCACGGGCCGGAGCGAGGGAGAGTGGCTGTTCGGCGATTATTCCGTGGCCGATGCCTTCTTCGCCCCGGTTGCGGCGCGGGTCGCCACTTACGGCCTGCCGGTCACCCCGGAGGCGCGCGCCTACGTGGACAGGTACCTCGCCGACGGTGCCTTCCGGCGCTGGCGGGCGATGGGCCGGGCCGCGGACCCGGTGCAGGAGCGCTATGGCACCGGCCTGCCGGAACGGCCCTGGCCCGGCCCGGTTCCGCTTCCCGCCGAAGCGGTGACCGGCGAGACGCCGCTGAACGAGACCTGCCCCTATTCCGGAAAGCCCGTGGTTCCCGAGGCGCTTGCGCGGATCGACGGTCAGGTGATCGGCTTCTGCAACACCTTCTGCCGGGACAAGACCGTGGCGGATCCGGAAGCATGGCCGGAGGCGATGCAACTGCTCGGCCGCTGAGCCCGGCCCCGGGGGCGCGCCTCACCCGGGGCGCCCCCCGGCAGTGGCGCTCCCACGGGCCTGACCGGCCCCCGGAACGCAGGCCTTCTTGTGCCCCGTGGCCAGGGGGCGGATGATGGTCGCACCATGCTTGCCGGACCCGATGTCGCCCGCGACACATCCCGGAGCCGGAGCCGGAGCCGGAGCCGGAACCGGAACCGGAACCGGAGCTGGAGTGGACGCCGACGCCGGGGGGCTCCACACCGGTTCCGGGGGCCGGCCTCGATCCGGCGGCAGCTCCGAGGGCCCTCTCGCGCGGGCGAGGGGCCGGCCCCTCTGCCTGGCGCATGGCTGCCATCCCGCGAGTTCCTCTTGCGCCCCGGATGCGTCGCAGCCACGGTATGGCCCCTGCCATTTTCCAGTTCCGGGAGAACAGCCTGATGACCAAACCCCGCGGCGTGCTCGCGCTTCAGACCATCGCCATGCCGGCCGACACCAACGCGAACGGCGACATCTTCGGCGGCTGGCTGATGGCCCAGATGGACCTCGGCGCCTCCGTCGTGGCGCGTACCCGGGCGCGGGGCCGGGTGGCCACCGTCGCGGTGGAGGCAATGACCTTCCACAAGCCGGTGCATGTGGGCGACGTGGTGTCGATCTACTCCGACATGGAACATGAGGGCACCACCTCGATGCGCATCCATGTGGAGGTCTGGGTCACCCGCCAGCCCTCCGGCGAGAGCATGCGCATGACCCAGGCGGATTTCACCTTCGTGGCCACCGACGAGACCGGCGGCAAGCGCAAGCTTCCGTGAGCGCGGGGCGCGGGGCTTGACCGGGGCCCGCCACGCCACGCCAACTGGCGTGACCGAGCCAGCCAGGAGCCCGCGCCCATGACGACCTCCGCAGACATCATCGCCGCCCGACTGCACGCGGCCGGCGTGCGCCACGCCTTCGGCCTGCCCGGAGGCGAGGTGGTGGCGCTGATCGAGGCGCTGGAACGGGCGGGCATCCGCTTTGTGCTCGCGCGCCACGAGAACGCCGCCGGTTTCATGGCCGAGGGCGCCTGGCACGGCAGCGGCGCGCCGGCGGTTCTGGTCGCCACCGTGGGGCCGGGCATGGCCAATTGCGTGAACGTCACCGCGAATGCGCAGCAGGACCGGGTGCCGCTCATCGTGCTCACCGGCCGCATCCCGGAGGCCGAGGCGCTGGGCTTCTCCCACCAGGTGCTGGACCAGCAGGCCGTGCTGCGCCCGCTGGTCAAGGCCAGCTTCGAGGCGCGGGAGGGGGCCTGCGACCTGCTCATCGACAAGGCGCTCGCCATCGCGACGGACGCGGTGCCCGGCCCGGTGCACATCGACCTGCCCATCCCCGTGGCCACGGCGCCGCATGCGCCGGACCGGCAGGTCCGGCGGGCGCGCCCGGCCCCGGCCGCCCCCGCGGAGGGCGCCGCGCTGGAGGCGGCGCGGGCCGCCTTCGCGGCCGCCGCGCGCCCGGTGATCCTGGCCGGAATGGGGCTGCTGGAAAGCCCCGGCGGCGCGGCCCGGCTGCGCGAGACCGCTGAGCGCTTCGGCATCCCGGTGCTCACCACCTACAAGGCGAAGGGGCTGCTGGACGAATCCGGCCCGCTGGCGCTGGGGGGGCACGGGCTCTCGCCGCGCTCCGACGCGATCGTCCTGCCGCTGCTGGCGCGCGCGGACCTGGTGATCGCCTGCGGCTATGATCCGATCGAGATGCGCGCCGGCTGGCGCCAGCCCTGGGACCCGGCGCGCTGCATCGCCTTCGCCGCCGCGCCGGACACCCAGTACATGCACGGCGCCGACCTCGCCTGGGTGTGCGACCCGGCGGCAGGGCTCGCCAGCCTCATCCGCGACGCTGCGCCGAAGCCGCTCTGGCCGGACCGCGCGCCGGACCAGGCGCGCGCAGCCCTTGCCGCGGCCTTCGCGCCCGGGCAGGGCTGGGGCCCGGCCGCGGCGTTCCACGCCATCGCCGCCGCCCGGCCGGAGGGCTGCGTCACCGCCGTGGACACCGGCGCGCACCGCATCCTTCTCAGCCAGATCCTCGCCTGCGCCGCGCCGCGAACCCTGCTGCAATCCACCGGCCTGTGCACCATGGGCTGCGCGCTGCCGCTGGCGATGGGCCACAGGCTGGCCCGGCCGGACGTGCCGGCGCTGGTGGTGACCGGGGATGGTGCGCTGGACATGATCCTGGGCGAGCTCGCGACGCTGCGCGACCTTGCCCTCCCGATCCCGGTGGTGGTGATGGTCGACGGGTCACTGGCGCTGATCGAGATGAAGCAGCGCGCCGACGGCCGCCCCAACGCAGGGGTGGATTTCGGCGTGACCGACTACGCCGCCGTCGCCGGCGCGCTGGGCCTCGCGGGCCAGACGGTCTCGGACGCGGCGGCGCTGGGCGCGGCGCTGGACGAGGCGTTCCGCCGCGACGGGCCCTCCGTCATCGCGGTGCAGATCCCGCGACAGGCCTACGACGGGCGGATCTGAACGCGGACACCCTCCGTGGCACAGTTCGCCAGCCCTCGGGGGCTCCCCCACCGGTACGGCCGCCAATCGCCCGGCCACGCCCTCCTGCGCCGGGCGCGGGAACCGGCAAGCCACGGCTCCGGCATCCCAGTGTGCGGGCGGGCTGGCGGGGGGCGGACGAGAGACGGAAGGCGCGGTCTGCCGTGGGCGCGGGGGCCAGCGGGCCACGGCTCCGGCATTCCAGCGAGCGGGCAGGCTGGCGGGGTGCGCATGGGAGACGGAAGGGGCGGTCTGCCGAGTGCGCGGGAGCCAGCGGGCCATGGCTCCGGCATTCCAGTGTGCGGGCAGGCTGGTGGAATGCGCATGGGAGACGGAAGGGGCGGTTTGCCGTGGGCGCGGGAGCCAGGGGGCCACAGCTCCGGCGTACCAGTCGCGGGCGGGCTGGTGGAATGCGGACGGGAGACGGAAGAGGCGGTCTTCGCCGCAGGGCCGGTGCGCGGGCGCGACTGGCGGTGCCTCGGGCCGGCGGTCCGCCGCCGCGCCGGGGGCCGGGAATGGGGGGCGACAGCGGGTGCGGAGCCGACAGTGCGCCCACGGCGGGGATGGCCGCCGTGGGAAGGAGTGGTGATCCGCCCTGCGGAAGACCCGCCGGGGCGGGAAGACCCCCTGCGGACGGGCCGCAAGGGGGGAGAGGGTCGGTCCTGCGGACGGGCCGCAGGGGGGCGGGTCAGCCCTGCGGGCAGGCTGCGCCGGTGTCGATCCAGGCGCGCATCAGGGTGCCGAGCTGCTCCTGCGTGCCCGGGGCGGGGGCGCGGCCTTCGCCGGGGTGCCATGCCCAGCCGACGAGGCTGTCCTGCGCCATGTGCTCGTAGAGATCCTCCAGGTTGCGGCCGCCGTTGCGCTCCGGGTCCTTGATCTGCACGCAGATATCGGCGAGCGACACGCCCTGCCAGCCCATGGAGACCGGGGCGAGGTGCCAGGCCTCATGGCCGGGGATCGAGCTTTTGCCGTCCGGGAAGGTGACGTTCTCCACCCCGTGACAGGTGTTGCAGGACATTCCGGGCGCGCCCATGTCGGCCTCGCCGCGCACCACGGGCGGGATGTGGGTGTGCAGGTCGTCGCCCTGGGTCGGGCCGCCGGTGACCGGGTGGCAGTTCATGCAGCGCGGGCTTTCGATGACCTTGCCGATCTCGCCGAAGAGGGCGGCGGAGCGCGCGGCCTCGTCGGTGATGCCGGCGAAGGCCTCCGGGGCCTGCAGCGTCTCCGCCGCGCTGTCCTGCGCGGCGGCGGCCAGGGGGGCCATGAGGACGGGCAGCAGGAGAGCGGCACGCGCGGCGCGCGTGAAGAGTGTCGTGGTCATGGTGTTTCTCCTGCGTCTCAAACCATCTGGCGGGCGAAGGGCAGTTGTTCGACCACCTCGCCTGTCAGCACCCGCCAGGCATTGGCGAGGGCGGGGGCGAGCGGCGGCACGCCGGGCTCGCCGACGCCGGTGGGGGCCTCGGTGCTCTCGATGATCGCCACCTCGATCTGCGGCATCTCGTGGATGCGCAGCATGCGGTAGCTGTCCCAGTTGCCCTGGACGACGTCGCCGCCGGGCGCGAGGGTGATATCGGAGTAGAGGGCAGTGGAGAGCGCGAAGCCGATCCCGCCTTCCATCTGCGCGCGGATGGTGTTCGGGTTCACCGCCACGCCGCAATCGACCGCGCACCAGACCCGGGTGACGGCAGGGGCGCCGTTGCGGCTCTCCACCTCGACGACCTGCGCGACATAGGTCCCGAAGGACTTTGTCCAGGCCACGCCGTAAGCCTTGCCCGGCCGGTCGGCGCGGGTGGTGCCCTGCCAGTCCGCCAGGGCGGCGACGCGTTCGAGCACGCCGCGCGCGCGGGTGGCCTCGGGGGTGAGCAGGTCCAGGCGGCCCTGCAGCGGGTCCTTGCCGCCGGCCTCCAGCAACCGGTCGAGGAAGGCCTCCACCGCGTAGGCGGTGTGGGTGTGGCCGACGGAGCGGAACCACAGCGTGCTCACCGGGCTCTGCGTCTGCGCCCAGGCGATGCGCCGGGCGCCGAAGGCGTAGGGCAGCTCGGCCGAGCCTTCGAAGGCGATCGGGTCCACCCCGTCCTTCATCATGCCGGCCATGGCGCTGCCGTCGATGAAGGACTGGTTGGCGACGACATTCTCCCAGCCGACGATGGCGCCGTTCTCGTCCAGGCCGGCGCGCATCCGGTGCACGGTGAGCGGGCGGTAGTAGCCGCCGCGCAGGTCGTCCTCGCGGGTCCAGACCAGCTTGTAGACGCCGTCGCGCCCCGCCGCCTTGGCGACGGAGGCGATTTCCGCCGCAATCTGGGAATCGTATTGCGCGCGCCGGCCGAAGCTGCCGCCGGCGAAGATCACGTCGATGGTGACATCGTCATGCTCCAGCCCGAGCACCTGGGCCGCGGTGGCGCGGTCGAAGGTGGGGAACTGGCAGCCGTAGGTGAGCACCGCCTTGCCGTTGCGAAGCTCGATGACACCGTCCAGCGGTTCCATCGGCGAATGCGCGAGGTACGGGAAGCGGATCTCCGATTCGATCACCTGCGCGGCGCTGTCGATGGCGGAGATGTCGCCCTCCTCCTCCACCACCTTGCCGCCCTGCGCGGCGGCGGCGGAGAAATCATCGAAGATCTCCGCGGAGGAGCGGGTCTCGGCCTTGCTGTCGTCCCAGGTCACGGTGAGGGCCTGGCGGCCCTTGATCGCCGTCCAGGTGTTGCGGGCATAGACCGCCACGCCGAACGGCGTCTCGCGCACCATCTCGACCCCGGGCACCGCCAGCGCAGCGCTGTCGTCGAAGCTGGCGACGGTCGCACCGATTTTCGGCGGATGGGCGATCACGGCCACCAGCATGTCGTCATGGTGGATGTCCATGGCGAACTGCGCGGTGCCGTTGCTCTTGGCCACCATGTCGAGGCGGCGCAGGTCCGCCGCGCCGATCAGCCGGAACTGCGAGGGGTCCTTCAGCGCCGGCTCCTGCGGCACCTCCAGCTTCATCGCGGCCTCGGCCAGCGCGCCGAAGCCGGAGCTCTTCCCGCTGCCCGCATGGGCGATGGTGCCCTGCGACACGGTGATCTCGCCGGCCGGAACGCCCCATTCCGCCGCGGCTGCGGAGACCAGCATCGCCCGGGCCGCCGCCCCGATCCGCCGCATCTGCATGTAGCTGTTCGCGATGGCGGTGGAGCCGCCTGTGCCCTGGATGCCGAACAGGGTGTTCACGTAGAGCTTCTGGTCCGCCGGCGCACCGGCGGCGCGCATCTGCGACCAGTCGGCGTCCAGCTCCTCGGCGACGAGGGTGGCGAGACCGGTGTAGGGGCCCTGGCCCATCTCGAGATGCTTGGAGAGCACGGTCACCGTGTCATCCGGCGCGATGTGGATGAAGGCGAGCGGCGCGAGGCCGGGGCCTCCGGCGGCGCTCTGCGCGCGCAGCCCGCCCAGCGGCAGGCTGGCGGCCACCACGAGCCCGGTGGCGCCGATCAGCAGCCCGCGGCGGCTCACCAGCAGGCGCGGCGGCAGGGTGGTCTCGGCGGCGGATGGCTGGCGCGCGTCCTGAAGGATGCGTGTGTACTGGCTGGTCATCGCTTATCCCTCCAGCGTCGCGGCGGCGTCGTGGATCGCCTGCCGGATGCGGACATAGGTGGCGCACCGGCAGACATTGCCGGCCATCGCGTTGTCGATATCGGAATCGGTGGGGTTCGGGATCATTTCCAGCAGGGCCGTTGCCGACATCACCTGGCCGGACTGGCACCAGCCGCACTGCGGCACGTCGATCGCGGCCCAGGCGCTCTGCACCGCCGCGACGACGGGGCCCTCCATGCCCTCGATGGTGGTGATCTCGGCGCCCTCGACCATCGACATCGGCGTGACGCAGGCCCGGCGCGGCATGCCGTCCATCATCACCGTGCAGGCACCGCATTGCGCGACGCCGCAGCCGAACTTGGTTCCGGTGAGCTTCATCTCGTCCCTGAGTGCCCAGAGCAGCGGCATGTCGGGATCGAGATCGAGCGAAACTTCGCTTCCGTTGAGAGTGAATGTGGTCATCTGTGGCTCCCTGCCTCGTTCCGTGAGGCGTCTGGCTGCAGGCTGCTGACCGCACCGCGGGGGGCGCTGCGGTCCTGTCTTGTCACGGCAGGTCGGCGGAGAACCGGTTCACGCCGCAGTGGATCCGATCCCCGGTTGCGCCCCGGGCGCCTTGCCCTGCGTCCCCTTGCCCCGCATACCGCGCGCGTCCCGCGCCCTTGCCCTGCGCCATCGGGACCGGCGTGAGGATACCCCATCGGGCAGCTTTCACCAATCCGACCTGCGTATAGGGTGCCGCAGGGGCGCGGCGCCCTGCGGCACCTCCCGGGACGCAGCGCTTGCGACCGGGGGAGCCATGGCCTGAGGGGGAAGGGGATCGGGGCGAGGGCATGTGGTCTCGTCGGGCCTGTTCCGGAAATCGGTGTCTGGATGACGGACCGCAGGGTGAAATCCGGCCCGGTTCGCGCCGCCGGGCGGAGGAGACGGGCCGGTGGGCCCGGCGCGCCGCCGACATCACGAAAGCGGGATATAGGGTGGTCACGCTCCGGTGATTACCCGCGTTTCAGGTCATAGGGTTATGAAGGCCGGATATGAATGGCACGCGCCCGGCCCGCGGCGCCCTCCCGAAATCGCGTGAAGGGGGCGCCGCGGCGCGGGTCTCAGGTGTCCGGATCGCCGTCGAAGATCGGGTCGATGCGCCGGCGCTTGAAGCGGCGCACGAGGCGGAACACCCAGAAGGCCAGCAGCCCCAGCACCACGAAGAAGATGATGTTGAACCACGGGACGATCGTGGGGTCCGCGGTGTCCGTCGGCTCGATGTCGATCACGTTGGGAAACATGGTGAGCATCTCCAGCCGCCAGCCGTAGGAGGTGACCACCACCCATTGCGGCGTGTCGCGCCCGGAGACCTCGGATTGCGCCCGCGCCTGCAGCGTGCCGGAATCGAACTTGAAGTAGAAGGGGAAGGACCAGCCGGTGTCCTCGTTGCGGAACACGTATTCCTTGCCGTTCTGGCCCACGGTGTTGATGAAGCGCACGTCGCGGGTCTGGGTGCTCTGGCTGTTGGTGCGGGTGCTGTCGAACAGGCCGGAGCCGTCGACGCGCTTCGTGTCCGTTCCCACCACGCGGACCACCTCATGCGAGGGCAGGTAGTAGTGGAACCAGGCGCCGACGAAAAGCACGGCAACGGCGATGAGGATCCATTTCAGGCGGCGCAGCATGGGCAAGCTCCTTGTCTCGGCCGCAGGCGGGCGCGTGCGGCGTCGGCCGGGCGGGCCCGGCAGGTGTCGACCTCATGCCATATAGGGTTCCCTGCCGCGCTGCGACACATATCCGCCCGGGAAATCGGCTGCCGGAGGCGCGGGGGGCGCGACCGGGCCCCCGCGGGGAGCGCCGGCCGCGCGCCTGCTAGCTGCGCAGGAGCGTGGGCAGCCAGAGCGTGATCGCCGGGAAGGCGACGAGGATCACCACCCGGACCAGCTCGGCGCAGAAGAACGGCATCACGCCGATGAAGGTCTCGCGCATGGGCACGTTCTTCGCCATGGCCGAGATCACGAAGACATTCATGCCCACCGGTGGCGTGATCAGCCCCAGCTCCACCACGATGAGCGCGAGGATGCCGAACCACACCTTCAGGTCCTCGGTGGTCATGCCGAAGCCGGCGGTGGCGGCGTCCACGTAGTCTCCGCCGTTGATCTCCACCAGAACCGGCCAGAAGAACGGGATGGCGAGCAGGATCATCGACAGGCTGTCCATCAGGCAGCCCAGCACGATGAGGGCGGCCAGCAGGATCGCCAGCACGGTGATGGGCGCGAGGCCGGAATGGGCCATCCACTCCGCCACGGCCTGGGGCACGCCGCCGCGCGACATGAAGATCTTCAGCATCTCCGCGCCCAGCAGGATGAGGTAGATCATGCCCGTGGAGCTGGCGGTCTGCAGCAGCGCGTCGCGCAGCTGCGGCCAGCGGATGCCGCCATGCACCGTGCCGTAGGCCCAGACGAGGAACACGCCGATGGCGGCGGCCGGCGTGGGGTTGAAGAAGCCGAAGTAGATGCCGCCGATCACCAGCGCGAACACGCAGAGCACCGGCAGCACGGAGACGGAGGCGGAGATGAACTCGGCGCGGTCGATGGGCGCGCGCTTCGGGCCGGCCGCCGGGTTCACCGTCACGTAGACGAGGATGGTGAGGATGAACAGGATGACCGCGATCAGCCCCGGCACCAGCGCGGCCATGAACATGGTGACGATGTTCGCCTCCACGATCACCGCGTAGATCACCAGCACCACGGAGGGCGGGATCAGGATGCCCAGCACGCCGCCGGCCGCCAGCGTGCCGGTGGCCAGCGCCCCGGAATAGCGGTAGCGGAACAGCTCGGGCAGCGCCACCTGGCCCATGGTGGACGCGGTGGCGAGCGAGGAGCCGCAGACCGAGCCGAAGCCCGCGCAGGCCGCGATGGCGGAAATGGCGGTGCCGCCGGGCAGCCAGCCCAGCCAGGCGTTCGCCGCGCGGAACAGGTCGCGCGAGAGGCCGGCCTTGGTGGCGATGTTGCCCATCAGCACGAACATCGGCACCACCGAGAGGTCGTAGATGGAGAACTGCCCGTAGGCGAGGGTCTTGAGCTGGCTCATGAAGATGGCCGGCCCGTTCAGGATGGTCACCCCGATGCCGCCCACCAGGATCATCGAATAGGCGATGGGCATGCGCAGCGCGATGAGGATGACGAGCAGCCCCAGCCCGCCGAACCCGATCATCAGGGCGTCAGCCATGCGGATGCTCCGCTTCGGAATGATAGCCGGCGGAGCCGCGCGCGGCGTCCAGCATGGTCAGCACCGCGGCCACGGCGAGCAGCGCCAGCGAGACGAGGATGGGCAGGAAGGCATACCAGTGCGGGATCTGCAGGATGGTGGTGGTATAGCCGTAATCCCTCTGGTCCAGCATGCCCACGGACATCCGCCAGATCATCAGCAGCGTGAAGCCGAAGGCCACCACGGCGGAGAGGAAC
Source organism: Paroceanicella profunda (assembly GCF_005887635.2). Taxonomy (GTDB): domain Bacteria; phylum Pseudomonadota; class Alphaproteobacteria; order Rhodobacterales; family Rhodobacteraceae; genus Paroceanicella; species Paroceanicella profunda. The sequence continues at coordinate 1,640,503 of NZ_CP040818.1, forward strand.
ACCAGCCGCGCCACCCAGGCCCGGGACAGGCCGGAGGTGAAGATGTCGGCGGTGACGTTCTCGTCTTGCATCTGGCACCATGGCAGGAAGGTGAACACGGCCACGCAGACCCCCATTTCGGTAAGCTCGAAGTCGCCCGGGAAGGGCAGGGTGAACAGCGACGCCCCGACGACGGAGGCCGTGTTCATGAGGACGACGGCCAGCAGCAGCACGCCGCCGAGAATCGCCCAGCCGGTGATGATGCGGCGGGCGAGGCCCTCGAGCCCCGCCTGCCCCTGTCCGGCCTCGCCCTGCGCCCTCACTCGGTCGCGTTCTTCGCGATGAGGTCGCGCGCCTGGTCCACGAGCGCCTGCCCGTCCAGCCCGGCGCCCTTCACCTCGGCGATCCACTTGTCGACCACCGGGTCGAGCACGGCGAGCATCTCCTTCGTCTCGTCCTCGGTGAGCATCACGTGGTTGCGCCCGGCCTTCTCGGCGATCTGGATGCCGAAATCGTCGTTCTCGCGCCAGTAATCGCCGACACTCGCCCACCAGTCACGCCCCGAGGCATCCCGGAAGGCCTTCTGGATGTCCTCCGGCAGGCCGGACCAGCGGTCCTGGTTCATCGACACCTGGAAGGTGGTGGTGCCCAGCCGCTCGCGGTTGGCGCCCTCGATGAAATACTGGATCTGGTCCTGCAGCTTCAGCGCCGGGATGATCTCCCAGGGGATCAGCGCGCCGTCGACCACCTTCTTGGAGAGCGCCTGCGGCAGCTCGGGGACGGGCGTCGCCAGCGGGGCTGCGCCGAGCGCCTCGATCACCCAGGCGCCGGTGCGCGAGGGGATGCGCATCTTCAGGCCGTTGAAGTCGGAGGGCTTGCGCACCTCCTTGTCGACCATCTGGATGCCCTGGCCGGCATGGACATGCAGCCACATCACCTCCACGCCCTTGTACTCGGGCTTGAGCATGTCGAACATGTCGTACATGGCCAGCGTGGTGGCGCGGGGGTCGTTGAGGTAGACGGTGGGAAGCTCGAACACCTCGGTGCGCGGGAACAGGCCCGGGGTGTAGCCGTTCACCGTCCAGATGATGTCCACCACGCCGTCGCGCACCTGCTGGATCAGCTCCGGCGGCTTGCCGCCCAGAGACATGGACGGGTAGACCTCGATCTTCACCCGGCCGCCGGAATTCTCCTCCACCTGCTTCGCCCAGGGCAGCAGCATCTTCTGATGCGCCGGCGCCTTCTCCGACAGCATGTGGTGGAGCTTGAAGGTGTAGGTGTCCTGCGCCATGGAGGGCTTGAAGCTGCCCGCCGTCAGCGCGAGGCCGGCCGCCATGGCGCCGAAACCGCGTCGCGTGATCATGTGTTCTCTCCCTGAGCGGACGGGTGCTTCCGCGGCGCGGGCCCATCCAAGTTTTTTTCGCCGCTGGCTTTTTTCTCGCAGGGAAGGCAGGGGGCTGTCAATGTTGTCGTTTACAACAATCAAGGCTGCGTGAAACCTTCGGGCGCCTGCCCGGCCCCACCCCCCTTGCGCGGGGCGGCGCGGCAGGCGGGCTTGCCGGTCCGAACCGGCCAATTCGACAAGATATCCGTCGCCGGTCCTGCCATGATGGCGGGCAAGGGCGCCGGGTTTCTGCGGCGCGGGGGCTCAAACCTTCATCATTTGCCTGATTCACGATCAAGATTTCGGGACAGACGGTCGCAGCGCGCCGGCCGGCCAGCTCCGGAATGCAAGGCTCGCCCGGGGGGCAGGCGCGCGGTATCGCACGTGATTCCCCCTTTAGCAGGCTGAAAGTTAACGGAATTTTCATCTGGCCGATGCAAGGTCTGCGGCTGAAGCCTGGCAGGCCGGGGTGGAACAGGCCGAGGACAGGGGAGCCGTCATGCGCATGACGCATGGCTGACATGCCCCATATGGTCTAGCGTGACGGTTATATGTCGCCATATTGCGCGCCAGAACCTCCCCTTAATGTTGAGAAGGATTCGTCGACATGTTCGACCAGATCGACCAGTGGGCCTTTACCCACGACCAGGGCGCCCGGGCCCAGAAACTGTTCGCCGCCGTCGTGCTTGCCGCACTTGATGACGCGATCGCAGATGACAAGAAATACGGCAACGGCGAAGAGGCCATTGCGCGCTGGGCCCGTTCCCGTGACGGCCGCGAAGTTCTGATGTGCGCCGGGATCGACCCGAACGAGCGCGTCGTCGAAGGCATGAAGACCTTCGTGCGCAAGGGCATCCGCACCTCCGTGGCCCTGAGCCGCGAAGAGCAGGAGCGTCGGGCCGAAGCGGCCTGAGGCAAGGGATACCGGGCTTGAGAAGGGGCGGGTCACGGGCCCGCCTTTCTCGTCTCCGCTCTTAAGGTTTTCCCAACTCTCCGGCCGCACCATCGCCCGTAACCGGGCTGGCCGGACGGAGGAAAACCGGATGAATCTCTACCACTGCTTCATCGACCTGAAGGATGATGCCAAGGCGCTCTCCTTCGCGCTGGCGCTGGACAACTGGATGGGGCACCTGCAGGCGCAGGGCACCATCCGGTCCTGGCGCCTCCTGCGCCGGAAGCTCAATCTCGCCGCGGACAGTTGTCGTGACTTCCTGCTGGAGATCGAGCTCGACGATCTCAGCCAGCTTGACCGCGCCTACCGTCTCGCCGCCAGCCAGTCCGACGATGTCGCCCGCCTCTACGGGCAGGTGTCGCAGATGATCGCGCGGGCGGATTTCGGCCTGTACCGGCCCTTCCCGGACCCGGAACGCGCCGAGCGCGTCGCCCTGCTGTAGACAGGGCGCGGGCGTTCGGCGCCTTCGCGCGGATCCTTCCGCCTCCATGGAGGCTGCGGAGCATCCGGCCGGCACCCGCCGGCGTGCAGCGGAAAGGGCTCCGGGCCGTCGGGTCGCCGGAGCCCGGTTGGGCGCTGGAACCCGGTCGGGCGCCGGCCGGCGGGCGCGGTCAGCCCACGATGCGCAGGCTGCGCGGGAAGCTGGTCAGGCTCTCGCCCCCCGTTTCGGTGACGACCATGTTGTCCTCGATCCGCACGCCGATGCGGCCGCTGCGGTAGAGCCCCGGTTCGATGGTGAACACCATGCCGGGTTCGAGGGCGGTGTCGTTGCCGCGCTGGATGTAGGGATCCTCGTGTACATCGAGGCCGAGACCGTGGCCGGTCTTGTGGATGATGCCGCCGGCGTGCGGCGAGGCCTCGAGCACGCGCAGCACCACGTCATCGAGCGCGCCGCAGGTGAGCCCGGGGCGCACGGCGGCGCGGCCGGCGGCATTGGCGGCGCGCACACTCTCGTAGAAGGCGCGATCCGCGTCGCTCACCTCGCCCGCGAACACCGTGCGGGTGATGTCGGCGCGATAGCCCTGCCAGGTGCCGCCGAAATCGAACAGCAGCGCATCGCCGGCGGCGAGCGGATAATCCTGCCGGGCCACGGCATGCGGCTCCGCGGCATTGCCCGCCGCGGCGACGATGGGCGCGAAGGAGAGTTCCTGCACCCCGGCGTCGAACAGGTTGCGCACCAGGATCCGCTCGATCTCCGCCTCCGTCATGCCCAGCCGCACCGCGCCCAGCGTTTCCTCCAGCGCGGCTTCGGACCGGCGGATCGCCTCGCGCAGATGGCCGATGTCCTCCGCCGTCTTCAGCAGGCGGATGCGCGAAATGGCGCTCTGCGCATCGAGACAGGCGGCGGCGGGCAGGGCACGGTGCAGCGCGAACTGCTCGAACACCCGCATCCGCTGGCCCTCCACTCCGATGCGGTTCGGTGCGGGAATGGCATGGGCCGCGGCGGTGAAGGCGGCCTGGTAGCCCTCCTCGTCGCGCCAGAGGAACACCTCGCCCTCGAAGCCCAGACTGGCGAAGCTCGCCTCCTCCAGCGCGGGCACCACGGCGGCGGGCCGGCCCTCCAGCGGCACGAGCACCACCAGCGGGCGCTCGTTCTGGTGGAAGGCGCGGCCGAAGATGCGCATGAAGTTCGCGCCGGGCACCAGGGCCACGGCGTCGAGCCCGGCGGCCACCATCGCCTCCCTCAGAACGGCATAGCGCGGCGGGCTGTCGGTCTCGGGCGCGGTCATGGACGTCGTCATGCAGGATCTCCTGGTGTGGGGGAGGCGGTGGCGGTCATCGCCAGCCGCCCGTCGGGGCCGCGCACCCAGAGCGCGAGCCCGGTGCCCTCGGGGCGGGCGCAGGTCTCGAACGTCTCGGTGTGGAACACCGGGCTGGCGGCGCGGAAGCTGAAGCGCGCCAGCCGCGGCAGCATCCGGCCCGCCATGCGGATCATCAGCTGGGCCAGGATCGGCCCGTGCACCACGAGGCCCGGATAGCCTTCGACCTCGCGGCAATAGTCGATGTCGTAGTGGATGCGGTGGCCGTTGAAGGTGAGGGCGGAATAGCGGAACAGCGCCGTGCCGTCGAACCGATGGCTCTCGCGGGCGGTCTCGTCCCGCGGGGCCGGCCCCGGTTGCGGGGTGGCGTCACCGGGCCGGGGGTCTTCGCGGTAGACGATGTCCTGCTCCTCGGTGACGGCGAGGCCGTCCTCCGAGAAGATCTCGTGCCGCAGGGTGACGAAGGCGAGCGGACCGCTGCGCCCGGCCTTGCGGGTGGTCGAGAGCACGCGAGAGCGCCGCTCCGCGGGCGCGCCGATGCGCAGCGGCGCGTGCCATTCCAGCCGGCCGCCGGCCCACATGCGCCGCGGCAGCCCGGTATCGGGCAGCGCGAGGCCGGGGCGGGGGTGGCCGTCGCGGCCCAGGGCGCCGGGGGGGTGGATGTCCCAGAACTGGCACCAGTGCCAGAACGGAGGCAGCAGGTCGCCCGGGCCGGGGGGCGAGCCCGTCAGCGCGAAGGTGGCGTGCATGGCCGCGGCGCGCTCGGGGTCGATGCGGTCAGTGCGGATGCTCGGGTCTCGGGGATCGGGCATGGGGCTCCTCGGCGCACGGGGCTCGGGGGGAGAACGGCGCGCGGGCGTGCCGGTTCCCTCCGCTCGGGGCATTCATCGCGCGGTTGCGGCCGGGGCGCAAGCCGCCGGAGATCAGCGCAGCTTCGAGGAGATCACGCCGGTATTGAACCCGCCCCAGCGCAATTCGCCGAAGAGCCGCTGGTATTCGATCTTCGGGCAGCGATCCATGATGACCGTGACGCCCCGTGCCTCCGCCCGGGCGGCAGCGGCTTCGTCCACCACGCCGATCTGCATCCAGATGGTCTTCAATCCCTTGTCGAGCAGACAGTCCAGCGCCTCGTCGACCACGGTGCCGGCCTGGTCGGAGCGGCGGAAGATGTCCACCATTTCAACGGGCCCGGTCTCGATCCCGGCCAGCGAGGCAATCACCGGCTCCCCGAACAGCGACTCGCCGGCATAGGCCGGGTTCACCGGCAGAATCCGGAACCCCTTGAGATTCAGGTAACGCGCGACGAAATACGACGGCCTCAGCTCATTTTTGGAAACACCCACGGTGGCGATGGTGCGGGTCTCCTGAAGGATGGCGCGCAGCTGCGTGTCGGTGTAGGTCATGAGCGGGCCTTTCAGACGGATCAACGGGCCAAGTGCCTGCCACGGCCCGAAAAAAAGGCGCCCAGGGCGTACCTGGGCGCGAAGTCGGAACGAGGGACAGTGAGTGATGAAGCGATGATCGCTCTTTCAAACACCGCTTCATTGTACAACATAGACCGCCATCACTCACAATGAAAGATGCTGTAAGATTATTGTGAATGTTTTTCTAATTGCCTGTATCGCAGGCGCTTTTCACTGATCGGGGGAACGCCCCGCGGCGGCGAAAAGTGCGATCGCAGCGGCATTCGACACGTTGAGCGAGCCGAATTCGCCGGCGAAGGGGATGCGGACCAGCGCATCGCAGGTCTTGCGGGTGAGCTCGCGCAGCCCCGGGCCCTCGGCGCCGAGCACCAGGGCGAGGGGCTGGTCGGTTGCCCCGGCGATGCCGGCGTCGAGGGTTTTCTCCCCGTCGCCGTCCAGCCCGAGAATCATGTAGCCCATGTCCTTCAGCGCGGTCATCGCGGTGGAGAGGTTCTGCACCCTGAGATAGGGCTGGCGCTCCAGCGCGCCGGAGGCGGTCTTGGCCAGCGCGCCGGTCTCGGGCGCGGAGTGGCGGTGCGGGGCGATGACCGCCCGGGCGCCGAACACCTCGGCGGAGCGCAGGATGGCGCCGACATTGTGCGGGTCCGTCACCCGATCCAGCAGCAGCACGACCGGCCGGGCGCCGCGCGGCGCGCACAGCTCGGACACCGAGCCCCAGTCCAGCGGGGCCACTTCCAGCGCGGCCCCCTGGTGCACCGATTGCGGGTCGATCGGGGCGGAGAATTTCCGCGCGTCGGCAATCTCCGGCTCCATGCCCGAGGCGGCGATCTCGGCGGCCAGCTTGTCGGCGGCGTTGCGGGTGACGATCAGGCGCAGGCGGCTGCGGGCGGGGTTCGCGAGCGCGTCGCGCACCGCGTGCAGGCCGAACAGCCACACGGTCTCGGCGGCGCCGGCGCGGCGCGCGCGTTCCTTGTCGATCACCCAGGAGGGTTTCTTCGGCGAACGGGGGGCCATGCGTCATCCTCATGCTTGTGCGGCGTCGCCTGCTTTGGCAGCATCGCGCCCATGACGCAAGCGCCCCAGTTCCGACAGGCCGGCCCGGCCGATGCCGACACGCTCCGGGCCATCGCCGAAGCCGCCTTCGCCCTCTACGTGCCGCGCATCGGCCGCCGACCCGCGCCGATGGACGCGGATTTCGCCGCTGACGCCGCCGACACGCTGCTGCTGCTGGCGCCGGACCCCTGCGGCTACCTCACCCTGAGGCGTGCGCCCGGGGAGATGGTGGTCGAGACCGTGGCGCTCCACCCGGCCTGGCAGGGCCGGGGGCTGGGCAAGCTGCTGATGGCGCGCGCGGAGGCCGAGGCGCGCGCGGCCGGGCTGGGCACGCTCTCGCTCTACACCAATGCCGCGATGACAGAGAATCTGGCGTTCTACCCGAGGCTCGGGTTTCGCCGGACCGGGCAGCGCACCGAGGACGGCTTCGACCGTGTGTTCTTCGCCCGGGACCTGTGAGCGGCAGAAACCTGCCAAAACCCGCTTGACGACCTCCGGGGACATCTTTAGACAGCGCGGCGGGCGGGATGCTCTAAGGTAGGGCAGTGGACTGTAAATCCATCGCGGAGACGCACAGTGGGTTCGATTCCCACCCCGCCCACCACCTTCCGAAATAGCCGTTGAATACAGTGGTGTATTTCGGAAAGTGAGCCACGCGGGGCTGATCGTGGCTCACTCGTCTGCCGGTCAGATGTTCACGGTACGTAACGTCTCCATCGCTGACCTGGCCAGAAGCCACCGGTTCGCCGACCTGGTGTAGACCGGGCCCGTCTTCGGGTTGGAGTGCCCGGGCACCACCATGATCTCGTGCTCCGTGCAGCCGGCCTCGGCCAGAAGCGCGCCAGCTGCCTTGCGCACGCCATGAGCCGAGCGGTCCGTCAGCCCCGCCTCCCGCGTCCATTCCTGCATCTTGTTGCCCATGCCCCCCACGGTGAACGGTCGGCCGAAGTTCGTGATCAGAAACGGCGTGCGCACCAACCGGTCACGGCCGATTGCCCGAATCCTGTTGGCAGCCGGGCCGTCGATCGCCGCTTGCAGCGGAGGGAGGATCGGGACGGTCACCGGTGCGCCTCCCTTCGTCTGGTTCCAGGAGAGCGCCGGGACGCCGTCGATCGTGCGGATATGCTCGCGCCCGAGCACCGCAAGATCAGCTCGCCGGCAGGCGGTGAAGATCAGGAGCATCATCGCGAGGTGCGCCTTCGTGCCGAACGGGTGCGTCTTCACGAAGGCGCGCAGATCACCGGCAGTCCACGGCGTGAAGCCCTCGGTCTCGGCGGAGAGCCATTCCCCCCTTGCGTCGGATCGTCATCGGTCAGGCCGGCCCGTATCGCCCACTTGTACATCGCGCGCAGTGTCTTGAGCAGGTTGCTGGCAGCTGCCGGCGTCGGGGCGCGGGCCTCGATGATGCGCCGGATCGCGCGTGTGGGAACCCCGAAGGCCTCACGGTCTCCGTGCTCCTTCATGAGCGCGGCCAGCACGCGCTCTCTCCGGAGCAATGTTGCCGGGCTGAACTGGCCCGTCTCCACCTGCACCTTCATCGCCGCGACGAAGCGCTCCTGCAGCCATTCCGGACTGCCGCTCTCGGTAGCGGCTGCCGGGTTGGCAGGGATCTCCTCACCCCGGCGGAGCCCGTGATAGGCGTCGAGAAACTCCTCAGAGCCCGGCTCGCCGGGCAGCGTGGTGAATGCCATTTCGGCGAAACCGGTATCGCCATGCGCCGCTCGCGGTGCGGGAGCGAACGACGTAGGGCAGGGCCACGCGCATCTCATTCTCCGGTGAAGTCATCCCACCCTCTCGGCTTTCCCTTGCGCCGGCCCGATTCGTCCACCTTCTCGGTGATGACCTCCACCACGCCGCCGGGCTTGGTGATGATCCGCGTCACGTCGAGGCCGCACGCCTGGGCGGCCCGGATCGCCCGCGCGATCCCGGCGTCGGTGGTCTTTCCCCTGGGTGCGGCCTCGGGCATCAGTCGGCCTCCGGTCTGTTTGCGATCTCGATAAGCACGTCGGCGTGGCACGGCTCGTCGAGCGGGCGTCAGCACGCAAGATCCTTCCCCCGTAGGTGCTCGGTAGTCTCTCTTTCGGACGGGTATGGTCTGATCTGGTAGGCCAGCATCTCGCGGAAGAACCTCACCGCGGTGGCCCTGTCGCGCACCGGCTCCTCTACAAACGTGCTCTCGGTGCTGAGGCAGCGCACTCCCCCGACCTCGATCGGGTTTCCCCAGCGCCCGGGCCGGGAGACTACAACGGTGCCCTCCGGCTTCTGCCATCCCTTGGTGCGCTTCAATTTGACGCGACGTGCCATCCGGAGGCCTCCTTGTTCTGCCCAAGGATTGCCTTGGCGAGTTGACGGACGCGCGTCTCATCCACTGGCGCGGCCTCGGGCATCAGTCATCCCTCCCCGGCCGGCCGGCCCGCCGCGCTGCGGGCTGGCGTGGCCTCTGCCTTGGTGATCTCATCGCCCAGCAGCTTCGCGAGTTGCGTATACTCGGCCGCCTTGAGCGCGAGGGTGATGGACGCGACCGTGTCGCCGGCTTGGCGCGCGCGCTCGGCCGCGTCGAGCAGCTCATTCGCGATATCGAGGGCGGAGCGGGTCACCACGGCCGCTCCAGTCGATCCATGCGGTCGATCTCGGCGGCGGACAGCGCACCGGACTTGGCAAGGTCGCGCGCCGGGTTGTCGCCCATGTTAGGCTTCCACCAGGAGGCATCCCACTGCCAGCCCTCCGGCGGCTCATTCAGTGGCGTGCCGTGATACGGGTTCAGAAGGCAGGCAGCACTCAGCGTGTAGGCCGAGGCCGCTCCGGCGATCTCGCCCGCATCGTGATCGTCGTTGTGCTCTGGCGTCCAGCCCTCAGCGCTCACCTGGCGCTCGCGCTCGGCTGCGATGAGGTCGATGCCGGAGCCCTTCTTCACGACCAGCACGCGATAGTTATCGCCGTGCTCGACGCGAGCGCCGTGCATGATGAAGTCGACGATGGTTGGTCTCGCTGCTCAACGCCGGGGACCGGCAGGGCGCGGCGCGCGCCTTCGACACCTGGCACAAGCCGCCGGAGATCATCCCGCGCCGCGATGCCGAGCGGGAGCTGTTCCGCACCGGCCGCTACCCGGAGGCGCCGGTGCCGGTCTGGCGCGCCGACACGTCCGGCCGCCTGCGGGGCGTGCTGCGCGCCATGCCCGTGCCCGAGCTCCTGGCGCTGGTCGCCCCCGGGCCGGCCGAGCCTGAACCGGAGCCGGAGCCGGAACCGCCCGCGCCCCGTCCGTCCGTCCGTCCTCTCCCGTCTCATCGCATGGCTGAAAGGATCCTGACATGCAGACCCTCCTCGACACCCTCGCCCCCGTGGCGCTCGAGCTCGCCGGCACGCTCGCCTCCGCGCTGGTCGCCTGGCTGGCCCTGGTCGCGAAACAGCGCCTCGGCCTCGACATCGAGGCAAGGCACCGCGCCGCCCTCGACGCCGCCATCATGACCGGCGTGCGGCTCGCGCTCCGCCGGGTCGGCGTGGCACTGCCCCCGGCCGGGGCCCCGCCCCATGCCGCGCAGATCGAGACCGCCGTCGACGACGTGAAGCGCTCCGTCCCCGACGCGGTGAAGCGGCTCCGCGCCTCCGAGGACGTGCTGCGCGCCAAGGTCGCCGCCGCCATCGGTGGGGCGGGGTGACGCTGCCCGCCCGATTCTCCTGATCACGACCCTCGCCGCCGCGGCGGGGGTTCGGGCAGCGCAAACAGCCCGACCCATACGGCCATATCTTGAGAAGGACCGTGCCGACCAGGATCGAAGCGAAATGGTCGCCCGCGCGGGCAGCGCGACCTGACACGGATTCACCTCATGGAACAAGTGCGCCCAGCCGCTGCCGTAGACGCCGATCCCGGCGTCGGTCTCGGCCATGAGCCCGGCGGTGCGGGTGAGGTAGGATTTCACGCGCGCCACGTCCACATCCGGGCCGACCACGCGAAAATCATCGGGCATGAAACAGTCGAACGCACCCCCGGACAACGGCAAGTCGCGGACCGCGGCCTTGGCGTCGGCAAGGCTTCAGGCGCTGTCGAGGCCGAAGCGGGCCAGCGGCAGTTCGATGAAGTCGAAGCCGGTCTCTGCCAGCAGGGCGGCGTTGCCGGCCGGGTGGCACCATCCGATACGCATCGCGGGGTCCTCATCCAAAGCTGACACCGATGCCGCCCAGCGGGCCGTAATCGGCGTGGATCACGTCGCCGGAGCGGATGTCGATGGGGCGGGTAAAGGACCCGCCCAGCACGATGTCGCCCGCCTTCAGCCCGTCGTCCTGCGCCGCGAGCTTGTTCACCAGCCAGGCGAGCCCCGCCGCCGGGTGCCCCATGACCCCCGCGGATAGGCCCGTCTCCTCGATGCAGCCGTTCTGCGACAGGGTGGCGCCGATCCAGCGCAGGTCGACGTCGAAGGGCCTGACCGGGCGCCCGCCCAGCACGATCGCACCATAGGCGGCGTTGTCTGCGATGGTGTCGACGATCTGGCGCGGAACCATCGTGCGGTAGTCGATGATCTCCAGCGCCGGGGTGACGTATTCGGTGGCGCGCAGCACGTCATGCACCTGGCAGCTCGCGCCCTTCAGGTCCTGCCTCATGACAAAGGCCAGCTCGACCTCGAGCCGGGGCTTGATGAAGGTGCCCGCCGCGATCCGTGCGCCGTCGCGGTAGAGCTGGTCGTCGAGGATCACGCCGTAATCCGGCTCGGTCATCTTCGATGCCTGCTGCATGGCACGGGAGGTCAGGCCGATCTTGCGCCCGACGTTCTTCGCCCCCTGTGCAATGCGCGCCTCGGCCCAGCGGCGTTGCACGTCGTAAGCGTCCTCCAGCGTCATGGCGGGCCAGGTGATGGAGGGCTGGACACAGACCTCGCGGGACTGTTCGGCCTTCAGGATGGCGGCGGCGGCGGCCTGGCGTTCGGTATCGCTCAGCATGGCGGTCTCACTTGATCGGAGGAATGGGAAGGCGGCTCTCGCCCGGTTCCAGCACCAGCGTGTGGTCAAGGCTGAACCACTGGCCGACGTCGCCATCCACGGGATGTGCCTCGTCATGGGCGACGAGGTCGCCCACCAGCGCGCGGGTCACGCCGAACTGCACATCCGTGTGCAGGTAATCGGTATCGTCGACATAGATTTGCGAGATCAACGTCTTGAACCCCGGTTTATGCGCCAGGACATGGACATGCGCCGGGCGGTAGGGGTGCCGCCCCTGCGCCTTCAGCAACTGTCCGACCGTCGTCGTCGTCGGGATCGGATAGCCTACAGGCCGCACCGAGCGGAAGCGCACCAGCCCATCCGCCCCGGTCACGAACTTGCCGCGCAGGTTGTACTCGGCCTGGCTGTCGTCCTGATTTTCATACAGACCGACCGGCGAGGCGTGCCAGATGTCGACTTCGAGGTCCGTGATCGGCTGTCCCGCCTTGTCGAGAAACCGGAAACACCCGTCGAGCCGCGGCCCGGGCGTCTCGGAGCGCAGGAGCGAGCCGCCCTGTTCAGTCATCGGATGGTTCAGCCGCCAGAACGGCCCCAGCAGCGATTGCGTCGTCTCGGTGCTGCCGTTGTCGCCGTTGTTCATCAGGCAGACCAGCGATGAGACACCCAGAGACCCGGCCATCAGCACGAACTCGTTGTGCCTGTCGTTCGACTGCTGACCCATGGTGTTCAACAGCCGCGTTGCCTGCTGGAACTCGGCCTCGGTCAGGCCGACATCGCGGACGAAGCCGTGCAGGTGGGCGACCAGAGACGTCATGATCTCGCGCAGGCGCGGATCGGTGGTTTGCGCCATGACCTGCTGGACGACAGGCGTGACCTCGTTCTGGTTGGCGATGATCGGCATGGTCGGCTCCTGTTACCGGCGCTTCAACTGGCAGATGCGGCGCACGCCCGCGGCATACCCTTCGAGGCCGAGACCCGCGATCACCCCGTCGGCGCGGCGCGAGACGTAGGAATGGTGACGGAAGGCCTCGCGCTTGTGGACCTGGCTGATATGGACCTCGATCACTGGCGGCTCGTAGGTGTTGAGCGCGTCGAGAATGGCGATCGAGGTATGGGTGAAGGCACCGGGATTGATGACGATGCCGCAGGTGGTTTCACGGGCGGCATGGATCAGGTCGATGAGAGCGCCCTCATGGTTCGACTGTTCCAGCCGGATGAAGAAGCCATCCTCACAGGCCTCGCCGCACAGGCGGGCCACGTCGTCGAGCGTCTCGTGCCCGTAGATCTGTGGCTGGCGTTTGCCCAGCAGGTTCAGATTCGGGCCGTTCAGAACCAGAATATCGCGGGGGGTGTCGGGCATCTACAGGTCTCTCAGAAGGGCCGCCGTGGCGGTGTGGATGGCGCGGGCGCGGCTCAGCGGGTCGCGCGGATCGGAGGCATTCGGCAGTTCGACCGAGATCACGGTGTCGGGGGGCAGGACGCGCAGGGTGTCGCGCAGCGGCAGGGCCCCTTCGCCGGGCAGCAGGCGGCCGCCGCGCGCCTCGGCCAGCAGGGCTTCGCTCCCCTTCGGGGCGGTTGCCGGCGCGTCGCAGACCTGGACGGACCGGACCAGCCCAGGCGGCATCCGCGCGATATCGTCAGGCGTGCCGCCGCAGCGCGCGTGGTGCAGCATGTCAACGAGATAGCCCGCGTTGGCAGCGCCCGCGTCGGCGATCAGCGCCAGGCAGGCGGCAGGGGTGTTCACGCCGCGCCACGTCATGCACTCGACATCCATGGCCAGGCCATGCTCGGCTGCCAGCGTACAGACGCGGGCAAAGCGCTCAGGCAGCGCGGGAAACAGGTCGGCGCAGGTGTTCACCCGGCGTGCGCCCAGTCGCGCCGCCGCATCCAGCGCGGGGACCAGGGATTCCGGGTCGAAGCCTTCGTCGATCACCACGGTTTCGATGTCGTAAAGGCCGATGCCCTCCCCCGCCATGACAGAGCCGAGTTCCGCCAGCCCCGCCGCATCGGGCAGCCAGTGCGGCAGGCCCGGGGCGACGGGATGGAACCGCAGGCCGACAAAGCCGAACCCCGACGCCCGCGCCAGCCGCACCAGTTCGACGGGGGAATGGTCGAGAAAGGTGAAATGGCCCAGCCCGATCCGGCTGTCGAAACGGGTGGACGGGGTCACTCCGGCACCTCCGGCAGGTCGGCGCCGATCAGGCGGCGCAGGTTGTCGGTCGACCGCGTGATATGGCCGGTCAGAAGCGCGCAGGCATCGTCCGCGCGGCGCTCCACCGTCGCATGGGCGATGGCGGTATGTTCGTCGATCACCTCGCGCTGGATCGCGGTGGCCTGCAGGTAGATGTGGCGGTAACGGTCGTTCAGGGCGACCAGCTGATGGTACATCTTCATCAGCAGGGGCATGTCGCAGCGCGCGATCAGCGTCTCGTGAAAGGCGTTGTTGGCGGCCTCCCACTGCGCGAGGCTGGCCGGATCGCCGGGCACGCGCAGGGTGCGGTTCAGCCGATGCAGCGCGCCCATCACCGCGGATTCCCACTCCAGCCCGCCGTTGGCGATGGCGCGGCGCAGGGCGTAGGGCTCCAGCTCGATGCGCAGGGCTGCGACTTCGTCGAGGTTCGCCACCGAGATCGGCGTGACGGTGTAGCCCTTCATGGCCTGCGATTCCACGAGGCCTGTCATCACCAGCCGGTTCACCGCCTCGCGCAGCGGCGTGAGCCCCACGCCCATGGTGTCGCGCAGGCGGTCCAGATTCAGCTTGTCCCCCGGCTTCAGCAATCCGTGCAGGATGTCATGACGCAGCCGCGACTCGATGTCTTCGGCACGGGTGCGGCGTTCCGGGCTGATGTCCAGGGGTCGTGGCATGGGGCGATCCTCTCCTCGTGCCTCAATAGCCTGGCAGAATGATCGATGTGTAGATTAAAAAGGCACTATAACACAAATCACCGATTATCATGGACAGGAAAGACGATCCGTTTGGGGGCTCTGGCACTGACGGGGGTGGAGATGCCCTTCGGCCCCGGAAAAGGGAGGAAATCTATGACCTGCAATCTGGCGCGCCGCGCTCTGATGGCCGCCACCGCAAGCCTTGCCCTCGCCCGTCAAGGTCGCGCCAAGCGTGTCGCTGCGGATGGGCATGACAGGCGGCTATGGGCTGAAACCTGCAGGCCCCGCCGTCTCGTTATCAATGCCGTTGGCATCATAAAATCGCTGCTTGAACCGGTGTCACGTCAAGGACAGCTATCTTGCCAGAATGGCCGATAGTTCTCGAATGCCTGTGCTCTGCCGGACTCCAGCATCAGATGGAGGAATGATCGGGAGGCAGAACAGAGCTAGCCTTGGACGCTGCTGCCCATCGCGACCCGGTTGCGCCCGCCGCTTTTCGCCTGGTAGAGGGCGGTGTCGGCTATGTGCAGGAGCCTCTCGTGCTGGCCGGCCGCGCCGCCGTTCACCGCGATGCCGGCGCTGATGCTTACCGAGACGCGGGTGCCGCCCGGCAACAGGATCTGGTGCGCCTCGATACGCGTGCGCATCCGCTCGGCGATCGCATGGGCCTCCGTCTCGCGCACGTCGCGGAGCAGGAGCGCGAACTCTTCTCCGCCGTAACGGAACACTCGGTCCTGCGCGCGGGCGGTCTCTGCGATCTGGCGGCTGATCTCGCGCAGAACCTCGTCTCCGGCCGGGTGGCCGTGTGCGTCGTTCACCCGCTTGAAGTGGTCCACGTCCACCAGCACCACGGCGAAGGAGCCGCCTGTGGCCTGCGCACGGTCCGCTTCGCTCGCGAGGGCGCGGTTGAACTCGCGGCGGTTGCCAAGCCCGGTCAGATCGTCCGTACCTGCCAGCGCGCGCAGCTCGCTCTCCTGCTCCGCCACGCGCCCGGCGAGCGTGTTGAACGCTCCGGCCACCGCGGCCAACTCGGGCGGGATCTGCACGTCGATACGTCCTCCTCGCTCGCCACTGGCCATGCGCATTGCGCCCGCAACCAGCTCATCCGTGCTTGCCTTCAATGCCCGGTTTATGACGCGGGCTCCGGCGAAGGTGAGGAGCACGGTGAGCAGGGAGGCAACACCGGCTCCGATCTCGAGTGCCCGGATGGCCTCCAGGGCGGCGGCGTGGCTGTCTTCGTTCTCCCGGCGCAGTTCGGTGAGCACGTCTTCCAGCCGCAGCGCGACGCCGACTACCACTTCCTCGAAGCGCAAGAGGGCGGCGTCTGCGCTGCCCGGATTGCCGGGAGAGACAGCGGCAGAGCTGGCTATCACTTCCTCCCACTGCTGGCGCGCTCCCTGCAGGATAGGTGAATACTGGCCAAAATCCTCGGCCGCGCGTTCAAGTTCCACCAGATGCGTCGCAATCTGGCGCTCGATATCCTCCATGCTACGCCTGAGGGCAGTGTCGCCTGTCTCGGCATAGTCGTTTACTGCCACCGACAGGTCCCAGAGCTTGCCCTGAAGCTTCTCCAAGGGCAGCATTATGCGGTGTTGAGCGTGGATCACCTGCCGGAACGGCTCGGCGACGGTGTCCTGGAAGATGAAATAGCCGGACGCCATGCACAGATAGAGCGGAGCGACGGCCAGTAGAACTCCCGCTGCGATCCAGGTTCTGAGGGACGCATTCTGAAGACGTGCAAACATTCTCTCACTCGGACTCGAGGGGCGTGGAGTCCGAGTTCTAAAGCGGCTGAGCAGGCAACGCCACAGTTGCGGGGCGGTGCGGCTCCTCTGTCGCGCTGCCGTTCTTGCCGGAATCCTTAGGCGGGCTCGCTTGGATGTCGCGCGAGAAGATACCGCCGGCTTTGGGACGCGGGCGGCCGCATCGATGATTTGGCGGGTGAGGGGCATGGCGAAGGAGATGGTGGCGGTGAGAGGGAAGAAGCTTCGGAGGTGCCGTGGCGTCGTAACGCGAGAGGCTCATCGGCGCGCTAAGCTGGTGTTACGCAATGGCGGCTTTCACCACCGCAAAGGCTCGCCGCCATGTTGAAGGTATTGCCAAAATCGCCGTGTCTGGCAGACCCGTCCCGCCCACCACCTTCCGATATTGCCGTTGAATACATTGGCATATTTCGGAAAGTGAGCCGCGCGAGGCTGGCGCATTCCGAATGCACCCGAGGCCGGCGTTCGCGGCGGGGCCCTTCTCAGATCACACCGTTGTCTCGATGCGGCGGGCAGGTCCGGGTGATGCCGGACGGGCAGCCCCCGGGCGTGGCGGCACGCGGAGGGGGCGACCGGGCTGCGGTGTTCAGCCGGCCCGAAGGCCGAAGCGCGCGGCGGCGGTCCGGAGTGACAGGTGCGGCGCCAGGGTCGTCCGTGCGCGCTCCATCTCCTCCCACAGGCCGACGTCCGGCAATGAGGGGATCGTCACCGTTTCGCCGAGGTCGAAGCCCGCAAGGGCCGCATCGACCAGCTCCGCCGCCTCCATCAACATCTCCGGGTCGATCGCGTTCAGGCTGATGCCCGCGCGATCGAAGATCTCGGTGCGGGTGAGCCCGGGCAGCACGGCTTGCAGCCTGACATTGCAGGCGCTCAGGTCTGCGGCCAGCGCCTGGGTCATCCCGAGGACGAAGGCCTTGCTGGCGACATAGCTCGCGTTGAAGTGCTCGGGCATCAGCGCGACGGCTGACGAGATGTTGATGATCGCGCCGTTCCGGCGGGTCGCGAAGGTCTGGGCCGCGGCGGCGGTGAGATCATGGAGCGCGACCACATTCAGGTCCACCAGTTCCGAGAGGTCCGCCAGCTCCGAGCCCAGGAACGACCCCCGCGGGGCGACACCGGCGGAGTTGACCAGCATCGTCACGCCGCCGCCGTTCATCAGGTGCCGGGTCACCCCGGCTATGCCTTCGGCCGTGCGCAGGTCGGCGGGCTGCGTTTCGACGCGCACCCCGTGGTCGCCGGAAATGCGGGCGGCAAGGCCGGACAGGCGCTCGGCATTCCGGGCCACGAGGAGCAGGTCATACCCCCGCTGCGCCAGGCGATCCGCATAGATCGCTCCGATGCCGGAGGATGCGCCGGTGACGAGAGCCGTGCCCATGGTCATGTCTTTCTCCTTCTCGCGCCGGTTCGCCGGAGGCGGGATCCTGTCGCGCGGCATGGTTGTCGCCGGGGGAGGGCGCCCGGCGCGCGCGAGGCGCCCGGTCCGGCGCTGGCGGTGCCGGACGGGCCGGGGGCGCCGGGCGCGGCCCTTCCCGCCCGGGCCGAGGGTCTCAGCCCTGCACGAAGGCCAGGAGGTCCGCGTTGATCACGTCGGCATTGGTCGTGCACATGCCGTGGCCGAACCCCTCGTAGGTTCTGAGCTCGCCCCGCTTCAGCAGCTTCGCGGACAGCGGCGCCGAGGCCGCGTAGGGCACGATCTGGTCGTCATCGCCATGCATGACCAGCACCGGCACGTCGATCGCCTTCAGGTCCTCGGTGAAGTCGGTTTCCGAAAACGCCTTGATGCAGTCGTAATGGGCCTTCGTGCCGCCCATCATGCCCTGCCGCCACCAGTTCCGGATGACGCCCTGGCTGATCTCCGCGCCCGGACGGTTGTAGCCGTAGAACGGCCCGGAGGGCACATCGAGAAAGAACTGCGCCCGGTTCGCCGCATGTGCGGCGCGAAACCCGTCGAACACCTCGCGCGGCAGGCCGCCGGGGTTCGCATCGGTCTTGAGCATGAGGGGAGGCACCGCGCCGATGAGCACGGCCTTCGCCACGCGCCCGGGTTTCGCGCGCGCCACGTAGCGCGCCACCTCGCCGCCGCCGGTGGAATGGCCGATGTGCACGGCGCCCTTCAGGTCCAGCGCGTCGGTGAGCGCGGCGACATCGGCGGCGTAGGTGTCCATCTCGTTGCCGGTGTCGGTCTGCGAGGAGCGGCCGTGGCCCCTGCGGTCGTGCGCGATGACGCGAAAGCCCTTGTTGAGGAAGAACATCATCTGCGTGTCCCAGTCATCCGCCGTGAGCGGCCAACCATGGTGGAACACCAGCGCCTGCGCGTCGCGGGGGCCCCAGTCCTTGTAGAAGATCTCGGTGCCGTCGGCGGTGGTGAGATAGCCCATGTCGATGAACTCCTGCTGGGTCTCGGTTTGTGAAAGGCTGCCGCGCGGAACCGTCAGCAGGACGCAGGCGGACGCTCCCATCAGCATCGCTTCGCGCCGGGTGACAGGGCGGATCGTGGGGCCGGTCGACATCATGTGCATCCTTGCTCCGCGCAGGGTCAGGCGGGGACGAAGCGATAGGCGGACTTCCAGCGGTCGATGAACCCGGGCCCCGGATGGCTCCAGTGATAGCCGAGCACCTGAAGTCGCTCCGTGGCCGCCCGGTCCAGCAGGCGCTTGCGGGTTGCGAGCGCAAGCTCGGCATCGGTGTCGAAGCCGAACCGCCAGCCGGGGTTCTCGAGGAAAATGATGTCGCTGGTGCAGGCATCGCCGACGATCAGCAGCGGCTCGGGGCCGTCCAGTTCGACCGAGACGTGGCCGGGCGTATGCCCCGGGGTCGCGGTGATGCGCATGCCGGGCAGGATTTCATCCCCCGGAAGGAGGCGGGTCAGGCGGTCTTCCACGGCGAAGAGATCGCGCTGCGCGCCAAGGGCAAAGTCGTGCAGGGCCGGGGCCCTGCGGGAGGCGAAGTTGCGATCCGTCCAGAAATCCCACTCGTCGCGCGCGATGTAGTACTGCGCGTTGGGAAACAGGAGCTGGCCGTCAGCCAGGGTCGTCCCGCCGGAATGGTCCGGATGGGCATGGGTGAAGACAACCTTGGTGATCGCCTCCCGCATCACCCCGGCTGCCGCCAGGTTCTGCGCCAGCCGGCCGGCGCTGCTCTGGAAATACCCCCCCGCGCCAGTGTCGATCAGCACGAGATCGTCTCCGGCGCGGATCAGGGGCACGTTTGCCGCGACCGGGGCCGACACGGCGTTGCCCTTCAGCCGCGTGAGCAGTGCCTGCCGCGCCTCTTCGTCCGCATCCGGCATCAGGATGTCGCCGGTCAGGGTCAGGTAGCCGTCGCTGAAGACGCGGACACTGAACCGGCCGTGCGTGACATGCGGGGCGGCATCGGCCGCGAAGGCTCCCCGGGGCAGGGCAAAGGGAAGGGTTGCAGCCAGTCCGGCGAGCATGTCGCGCCGGGTGAGGAGGGAAAGGGTTTCGTGTCGCGTGGTCATCGGTGCCTCCGTCCGCTCTCGTGGCGGTACGCGGAAACCATGCTGCCGATGAGGGCCTGGGGCGAGTTAAGCGTCGCAAAATCGTGCAAATCCACGCTGCGCCCTGCGGCGACGGAGGGTCAGTCCGCCGGGTCGATGAGCTGCGCCAGGTCGGCTCTCGCCCGCCGTTCCCAGGCCAGCGCGCCGTCTGCCGTCGCGGCGTCGATCGCGGAGCGCAGCAGCTCGGCGCAGCGGGCCCGCGCGTCGGTGCGCCCTCCGGCCAGCAGAACCCGGCTCCTGACCCGCAGGAGCTCCGCAAGGCACCACCGTTCCCCGGAGGCCGCGCAGGATGCCTGGGCTTCGTCCAGCTCCCGCAGCGCCTCGGGCCCGCGACCCAGCGCGCAAAGTGCCTGCGCCTGCACGGACCTGAAGTAGGTGTGAAACAGGGTGGACCCGGCGGTGTCCAGCGCCGCGACGCTGCGGCTCATCAGCTCGAGACAGCGGGCGGGCTCTTCGCGATGCAGGTGCAGCACGGCCTCGAAACAGTCCGCGTAATGCTCCCAGACGGTCAGGGCCAGACCGCGGGCCTGCCGGCGAAGCTGCGCGATGAGCTGCTCCGACAGCTCGAGCCGGCCCGACAGAAGCGCCACGAGGCAGGCCGCCTCCGCGAGGTAGTTGGCCAGCGACAGGTCATGCCCCGCGTCCGAGGCGCGGCGGATCGTGTCGTCCAGCAGGTCCAGCGCCGCGCTCTCCTCGCCCATGATCCAGAGGTTCCGGGTAACCATCACCTGGGCGGACACGCGTTGGTCGAACTGAAAGCGGATCGCCGAGGCGGGGGAGGCAAGGGCGGCATAGCCCGTCAGCATCCTGCGGAGGTGATCCTGCGATTCCGTGAAGCGGCCGAGCCAGTGCAGCGTCGCTCCCACCAGCCGCAGGCCGACGACCTGGTTCACCGGGTCGGGCGAGGTTTCGGCGCGCGCGCGAAAATCTTCCGCCAACCGCAGGGCCTGCAGGGGCCGGGAACGGTTGACCGCATCGACCCAGAGCGCCCAGAGCGCGCGCAGCTGGTAGTCCACGTCCCCCAGCTCCTTCGCGAGCGAAAGCGCGGTGTGCGCGGCCGTCACATCCTCCTCCGGGCGACAGGCCGAGCGCATTTGCGGCCAGACACGCGTGGCGTGAAGCTGCATGCGGCTCCGCTCGTCCAGCCCCGGATGATCGTCGAGAAAGGCCGTGCCCCAGCAGACATGCGTGAGGCATTCGTGGAGCAGCGACAGGCTGAGGAACAGCGGAACGGAGGCCACCGTGAGGGCAACCCCGCGCGCGGGATCCAGCGTCCTGCACCAGGCGAGGGCGATGCGCAGGTTCGGCAGCAGCTCCGCAAGATGAGGCGCGTTCCCCGCGAAGGGCCGGACCGCTTCGGCGGCTTCAAGCGCCCCGATCAGGAACTCCGTCAGCCCCCGCATGGCGACATCGAAGCGCCCCGCATCCGCGAGCTTCTCGGCGCCGTAGTGACGCGTCATCTCGAGCAGGCGATAGCGGGTCCGCGCCGTCTGCCTGTCCGCGACGAGGAGGGACTTGGAGACCAGCTCGTGCAGCACGTCATCGGACAGGTCGCTGAGCACGCCGCACGCCGTGGCGAAGGAGAACCAGCCCCGCAGAACGGAGAGGTGCTGCAACGCCCTCTGCTGTTCGGCGGTGAGGGCGTCATAGCTCCAGTCCAGCGTTGCCCGGAGCGTGCGGTGCCGGGGCACGGCGGCCCGCCGGCCGTGCGTCAGCAGGCGAAACCCCTCCGTCAGCGAGGCGGACAGCTCACCCAGGCTCACCGATTCCAGGCGTGCGGCGGCAAGTTCGATGGCCAGCGGGATACCGTCGAGCCTCTGGCAGATCTCGGCGACAAGCCGCGCGCGCTCCCCGCTCAGGTCCATGTCCCCGACCTGGGCCGCGGCCCGCTCCGCGAAAAGCTGCATCGCCGAGGTGGGCGCGACGGTTTCCGGAGCGATGTCGGGCGGCGGCAGGTCGAGCGGCGGAAGGCGGAACAGGCGTTCTGTGGCAACACGCAGCGGCTCGCGGCTGGTGGCGATGATGGTCAGGAGCGGCACCCGCTCGCGCAGCATTTCCACCAGTGCGGCCACGTCGTCGACGACATGCTCGCAACTGTCGAGGACAAGGATGCTGTCCTGCCCGGTCAGCGCGGCGACAAGGGTCTCGAGGTTGTCCGGATCGTTCGACGGCAGGCCGAGTGCCGTCGCCAGGCTCGATCTGAGCAGCGTGCCGGAACTCAGTTCGGCAAAGTCGATCCAGAGCACCCGTGAGCGTGCCTCCAGGGCGGCGATCACGGCCCTGACGACGGTCGTCTTTCCGATGCCGCCCGGCCCGACCACCGTGACCATCCTGCCCGGGATCAGCCCGGCGATTGCCGCGATCGCGTCGCGCCGGCCGATAATGCCGTCGGCGGAGCCCGGCGCCGGCCCGGGCGGGGGCAGAGTCGCGGGCCGGACCGCGCCGACGAAGCGATACCCCCGCCCGGGGCTGTTGACGATGTATCCGGGCTGGCCGCGGGTCTCGCCGAGCGCCTTGCGGATGGCCGACACATGAACACGCAAGTTCGACTGGTCCACGAATGTCGCAGGCCAGGCGTGGGCAAGTATCTCCTCGTTGCTGCAGAGCTTTCCGGGGCTGCGCAGCAGAAGCGACAGAATGTCGGTGGCCCGGCTGCCCAACGGAACGGCGCTGCCATCCCTGGTCAGGGCCTGGCTGACCGGGTTGAAGGTGAACGGTCCGAAGCGATATTCGTCCAATTCCGTCCCTGGCGCTCTCCGCGCTGCGATCGCTCCCGATCCCGGGTCACACCCCTGAACGCGTTCTGAACCGGTGACCCGGTTCCATGGCAATCCGCGAAACCGGGATCCTCTCGCAGCGCGATTCGCAGTCATGGCAAGTTCTGTTCCGCGGAAATTCTGCCATCATTGCCGGCATCTGGCCAGAATTCCGGGACGTCGACCGCGCCCCTGGGCGCCTGCTGCGCCGAAAGCACCGGCATCGGAGGTGGAAGTCCCGTCCTGGTCCTCCCGGCCGGAGGCGGGTGTCGCACGCCGCCGGTCCGGCCCACCCGCCGCCGCGGGAGGTTGGGCGCGCGGGCATCTCCGCCGGGCATCGGGATGAGCGGGCGCTTCCGGCCGCAGCTTCCGCACCGGATGAGGCGGGCCGAAACCGGCAACCCGGCGCATGCCCGCGCCGCCGATCCTGCCGCGCCGGCGGGTGCTTCCGGGGCGCGACGGGGTGTTGCGGCCGGTCTCCATGGCGCCGGAATCGGGGCCCCGGCGCGCGACGCGGGGTGCGCAGTGTCGGCGGTCCGCCTGCGTTCCGTCCGCCCGTTCGTCTTGACTTCAGAAGGTAGTCTTTCGGGATTTTTCCGGAATCCGGAAGAATACATCCGAAGGAATATCGAAGTGATTTGCGAAATTGCGGGATATTTCTGGGATCAGGTGGCCCCGCGTGGTAATTTCACCTCAGAGAAATCTGCATGGTCCGGGCGGGGCGCGCGATGTCTGCGCTCCGAACATTCGGAGGGGCGAAGCACTGTGCTGTCGGGAGTGTCCGGCCCCGCGCGGGCGATCTGATCTGTGAGGACCCGTGGCTGAAACCGCTCACGCAGGAGGGCCGGCTGCAGAACCTCATCGCTCCCTCGGGCCGGAGCCCTGTTGGCACCCGCGCCATGCGCGCCGTGGCGTGGGCGGTTGCGGCCGGTCCCCGGCGCCCACGAGAGCGGGTCCCGGCCGGCCCGCAGGCAGCCGGGATCCCGGCTCGCGCCCGGAGGCTGTCCACGCCGACCCCGCGCCGCGGGACATCGCCCGGCCCTGGGCCGCGCCCCGCGGGGGCGCCTGCACGATCCGGGCGCGCGGCATCCGGTCTTCCCGGCTGCCCCGCCTGACGCATCCCCTCCAGACCTCACGAGGCCCTGACATGACCCTCTCTCACGCAGACACCCGCCGCCCGTGGTCGCCCCTCGCCCTCGCGGCCACGCTCCTGCTCGCGCCGGCGCTGCCCGCCGTGGCACAGGACAATGCCGCGCAGGCGAACAACCCGCTGGCAGACACCACGGCGCTCAATTTCCAGAACCAGTACACAGGCGATCTCACCGGAACGGACGACGACGCGAACCAGTTCTACCTGCGCTATGCCCGGCCGTTCGACGCCCTCGGCGGAAACTGGCTGATGCGCGCCA
Source organism: Paroceanicella profunda (assembly GCF_005887635.2). Classification (GTDB taxonomy): domain Bacteria; phylum Pseudomonadota; class Alphaproteobacteria; order Rhodobacterales; family Rhodobacteraceae; genus Paroceanicella; species Paroceanicella profunda. The sequence goes on from NZ_CP040818.1 coordinate 1,664,318, forward strand.
CCCTGCCGGTGAACAGCTTTCCCGACGGCACCGGCGGCACGGAGACCGGCCTGGGCGATTTCAACATCTTCGCGGCCTACCTGTTCGACACCGGCAACCCGGCGGTGAGCTTCGGCTTCGGCCCGCAGCTCACCCTCCCCACGGCGTCGGACGATGCGCTGGGCTCGGAGAAATGGTCGCTCGGCTTCGCCAACGTGCTGTTCAACGCCTCCAGCCCGGTGTTCCAGTGGGGCTACCTGCTCACCTGGCAGGCCAGCATCGCGGGCGAGGACGACCGGGCCGACGTGAACCTCGGCGCCTTCCAGCCGTTCGGGTTCTACCAGCTGGGAGCGGGATGGTACCTGCGCTCGGCAGCGGTCTGGACCTATGATTTCGAGACCGACGCCTACGCCATTCCCATCGGTCTCGGCGCCGGCAAGGTAATCAGGCTCGAGAACGCGGTGATGAACGTTTTCGTGGAGCCGCAGTACACCGTGGCGCACAAGGGTGTCGGCCAGCCGGAATGGGGCGTGTTCGGCGGCGTGAACTTCCAGTTCTGACCGCGCCCCCGCACGCGGAGGGGCCACAGTTCTGTCAGCGGGCCGCGCCCCCCGCCGGGGCCGCACCTCAATTCCCGCGCGCCATTGCGTCACGCACCGGTGTCGCCCGCCTCACGCCGGCGGAGCGACAGGCCGCGGTGGCGCGGTCTCTGGCGCTGCTCCCGGCGGGGCCCCGGCGGCAGGGATGTCCGTCTCCACGAGCAGGGCCGCGCACCGGACGGCCGGTACCGAGGGCGGTGCGGATGCGGGGGCGAGGGCGTGGCCGATCGGTGCGCTGCGCGGCACCGGGCCGGGGCTTCGGCCGGGCGCCGCGTTGCGCGGTCGGGGCCTGGGGGAGAGGGCTTCGGCAGGCCTGACCGGACCGCTGAAGACGCAGAAGGCTGCGGCGGGGCCGGGCACCGGGGAGGCGCAGAACGGTCCTGTCCGCGTCAGAGGCCGTCTCGCTCCCGGGGCAGCAGGCACCGTGGCCCCGCACCGGAGGCCGCCATGCCCTGCTCGTCTGCGCAGGGCATGGGGCGGAAGCCCCCCGCGCCACGGGCGCTCCGCGCGGTTGCGCGAGGGGCGCGGCTTCCGGGTGCGGGGCCTGGTCACGCGCCTGGTCACAGGGCAAGGGCGCCGCGATTGCGTGTCGTGCGGGCCGCCGGCGGGGAGTGTCCCGCCGGCGGCGTGGGTCAGAACCTCCAGTTCAGGCGCAGGGAGCCTGCGTGGCCGGTGTAGCCGTTGCCGAAGGCGCCGTCGTAGCGGACACCGACATTGAGCTGCTCCGCGGCGAACAGCTCGACGCCCGCGCTCACCCGGCCGGAGGCTTTCGACAGCGCCACGTCGCTCGCGAAGCTGCCCGCGCCGGCCGCGGCCCCGGTGAAGCGGGCCGTGGCGCCATAGGTGTCGGCGCTCGAGAGGCTGAGGCCCGCCGTTGCCCAGGCCACCATCGTGGTGCTTTCCCCCAGCGCGAAGCGGTGGGCGAGCGAGAGCGAGGGCGTGGCGCGCAGCGCGGTCTCGTCGCTGTCGTCCACCGTGAGGCCCAGCTCGCCCGCGCCCCGCTCTGAGTAGCCCTCCGCGGCGGCGTAGATCACGTCCACGTCGAGCGCCGGGGTCACCATCGTCCGGCCGACGGCGAAGCCGTAGGCCGCGCGCGCCCGCAGGCCGAGGGACCAGCTGGTGTAGTCGGCCAGCGCGCTGCGGGTGCCGTCGGGCATGCTCACCTTGCGCTCCAGGTCGTGCCAGCCGAAGCTGCCGCTCGCCGCCAGCGACACGGCGAAATCGCCGTAGGCCCTGGTGGCGGAGGCGCCGATGGTGAAGGTGTCGCCATCGGTGTCGGCGGAGGTGAGGTCGCCGTCGAACTGCGAGTGCTCGTAGCCGATGGCGATGCCGGCGGTGGTGTCGGGGCCCACCGGCGCCTGGAAGCCCAGCGTGGTGGTGAAGAGCGCGGCGTCATAGCCGATGGCGCCGGACTGGCTGTCCTGGCTGAGCGACCGGCCGGAGCTCTCCGCGATCACGCAGCCCTCGCCCGCCCCGGTGCCCGAGGCGCGCTCCCAGGGGGTCTGCCCGCAGCCCAGCAGGGTGTCGAAGCGGCTCTGGGACAGCTCGATATTGGCCGCGGCCGCGGCGAGCGAGGCGCCGGGCGAGAGCTCGGTGAGGAAGCGCCCGAAGGAGCTCTCGTCCGCGGTCACCGCCGTGTCCAGCAGGCCGAAGGTCTGGCCGTAGGTGGCGTCGGAAGCCTCGAAGATGCCCTCGAGGTAGGCGCCGAGGCTGAGCTGCTGGGCCGTCAGGCCGAAGCGCGCCTGGTCGAACTCCGCCGTCGCCGGCCCCACCGAGAGCGTGCCGCCGACATAGGACTGGGCGTAGGTGAACAGCTCCGAGCGCACGGTGTCGAACTGCCCCGTGGAGGTGCCGGCCACCGAAAGCACGTCGACAGTCGTGCCCTTGAGCACCGTGCGCGGCGCGATGGTGAGCGCGCCGCCGAAGGAGGCGTCCCCCCCGATGATCAGCGCGTCGCCGCGCAGGCCGAGGAAGTCCACCGCCGCCACGGTTTCGCCGGCGCCGGTCTGGGTGAAGTCCCCGGCGATGGCGAGGCTGTCGATGCTGTTGCGGCTGCCGATTTCCAGCGTGCCCGCGTTCACCACGTCCGCGTCGTAGCGCGTGGCGCCGGTGAGCAGGCCGCCCCTGGCATTGGTGAGGGTGAGCGCCGCGGTATGTCCGGAGACTGCCCCGGCACCGGCTCCTGCACCCGCTCCGGCACCCGCTCCGGCTCCGGCACCGGAGGCGGCCCCGGCCCCGGAAGCGGCGCCGGGGGTCGCCCGGGCGAGGGCGGTGACCGCCGTCGCGGGGGCCACGGCGTCGCCCAGGCTGTCGCCCAGGTCGAGGAAGGTGTTGCCGTTGGCATATGCGCCCACGACGTCGCCGTGGATGTGGCCCGCGTTCGTCACGGAGAGGGCGGAGTTCGCGTCCGAGGATTCGCCGAGGTAGTAGACCGCCGCGGCCGCACTGTCGGTGGTGCCGATGTAGCCGCCGGCGGCCACGCTGAGCGTGTTCTGCGCGTTGCCGCCGTGCAGCAGCACGCCGTAGCCCTGCGCGCCCGTGCCGCCGGTCACGCTGCCGGCCACGCTCACGACGAGCTTCTGGCTGGCGGCCGGGTTCGGCAGCAGATCCCCCAGGCTCTGGGCGAAGATGCCCACGGAGTTGCGCCCGGTGGCCGAGATCGTGGTGCCGGCCGCGCTGCTCACGGTGACCGTGCCGGCGGCGTTCAACTCGCCGTCGGAATTCCTGATGGTGGAGGTCTTGCCGGCGAAGTTCACCCCGGTGCCGAGGCCGCCGAGCCCGCCGCCCCCGGCGATGGACTGGGCGATCACGCCGTAGGCGCCGTCTCCGCTGGTGGACAGGTTGTCCTGCACGTTCACGGTCACCGCGCCGCTGCTGCCGTCGGCGAAGTTGCCGCCATAGGTGGTGTCGGTGTCGAACACGTCCAGGGTGATGCCGTCGGCGAAGGAGATGTCGCCGCCGATGCCGCCGCCGCCGCCGATGGATTGCGCCACGATGCCGTGCGCGCCGGTGCCCGTGGTGGAGAGCGCGCCGTTGTTGGCCTGCAGCGTGACGCTCACGTCGCCCGCATCGGCCGAGATGGTTCCGTACGCGCCGAGGGTGAGCGCGCCCAGCGTGCCGCCGCCGGTGGAGAGCACGCCGCCGCCGTTGGAAATCGACTGCGCGAGGATGCCGATCGCCCGGTCACCCCGGGTGCCCGACACGCCGTTGAAGCCCATGGCTACGGTCACGTCGCCCGAAGCGCCGCCGAAGCCGTCATCGGTGGAGCTGCCCAGCCGGGCGTCGCCGCCAGCGGTGGTGAGCCGCGCCACGCCGCCGCCCCCCCCGATGGATTGCGCCACGATGGCGTGCGCGTCGTCGCCCTGGGTGGTCATGGCGATGTAGTTGGCCACCTGCACCGTGCTGCCGGTGCTGCCATTGGAATTCTCCGGTGAGCCGGTGCCCATCTGCACCCGGGCGCTGGCGCCGGCCGTGGCATCGGAGACGAGACCGCCGCCGCCGCCGATGGACTGGGCGAGCAGCGCGTAGGCGCCGTCGCCGGAGGTGTAGACGTTCGCGCCGCCCTCGTTGCCGCTGAGCGTCACGCTCACGCCCTGGCCGCGCAGGGTGTTCCCGGTGCCCGAGACGGTGCCGAGGGTGACATCGGCCGTGCGGGCCCCGCTGCCGGCCGTGCGGGCGGCCATGTCCGCGATGCCGCCGCCGCCGCCCAGGCTCTGGACCACCATGGCATCCGCGTAGTCGCCTTCGGTGGTGATGTTGCCGTAGAGGGTTGCCGCGGCCGCGGCGCCGCTGCCCGAGGACTGGCTGGCGCCCAGCACCACCGGCGTGTCGACCGTGGGGCCGTCCGCCCCCGCCGCGATGCCGCTGTAGAGGCCGCCGCCGGCGCCGATCGACTGGCCGATGAGCCCGCGGGAAAAGTCGCCGGCGGTGTGCACCGTGGGGGTGGTGCCGCTGCCGTGCAGGGTGACCGCGACATCGTTGGCGCTGCCGATGGTATGGTTGCTGCCGCCCAGGGTGACGGGGATCTCGCCGCCGTCGAGGGCTGTGTCGCTCAGCGCGCCGGCCACGAAGCCGCCGCCGCCGCCGAGCGACTGGACGAGAATGCCGTGCGCGGCCGCCCCGGTGGTGGTGATGCGCGATGCCGAGGCCAGGGAGACGGACACCGCCGCCGTGGTGTCCCGCATGTCCTGCGTGACGCCCGAGCCGCCCAGGGCGACACCGGTGATGCCGTTCACCGCCGCCAGCCCGCCGCCGCCGGAGATCGACTGCGCGATGAGCCCCGCCGCGCCGTCGCCCGTGGTGGAGATGCCGAAATCGGCGTCCATGCTCACCGAGCCGCCGTTGCCGTTCGAGGCGGAGCTGCCCTTGGAGGCGCCGAGGGCGATGTCCACGTCGTAGGAATTCGGCACCGTGCCGGGGGTGGAGAGCTCGACGGAGTTTCCGGTCGCATCGGCGCCGCCGCCGGCACCGATGGACTGGGCGACCACGCCGTGGGCAAAGTCTCCCGTGGTGGTCACGCTCACGCTGTCGGAGGCGCCGCCCAGGGTGATGGTGCCGCCGTTGCCGAAGATGCCGGGCTGGCCGGCGATGTTGTCCCAGGAGGGGATCTCGGCGCAGAGGTCGTCGGGGGTGAGTTCGGCGTCCGAGCCGGTGATGTCGGCCAGCGCCGTTCCGACCCAGCCGCCGCCCACGTTGAGCTTCTTGCACACCGAGCGCGAGCCGTCGCCGCCCAGGCCGCCGCCGCCGCCGATGCTCTGGAGCAGCAGGCCGGTGGAGGCGAAGCCCTGCGTCTGCACCCGGCCGCCGCTCAGCCGCGCGGTGATGGTGCCGCCGTCGCCGCCCGCACCGCCGGAGCCGCCTACGGCGACGAAGCTGCGCAGCAGCGAGATCGAGGTGTTCACGTTGCCCGCGCCGCCCGAACCGCCGCCGCCGCCGATGCTCTGGGCCACCAGCCCCTCGGAGAAGTCGCCGTAGGTGGCGATGGTGCCGGAGAGGTCGAGCCCGCTCTTGCTGCCGCCGCCGATGGCCCCGCCATCGCCGCCCGCGCCGCCCTTGCCGCCCACGGCGAGGCGGATGTCGAGCAGCTGCTTGGCGTCTTCCTTGATCTCGTTCACTTCCTTGATGTAGCCGCTCTCGTCCGCGCCCACGCCGCCGACGGACCCGCCCAGGCCGCCGCCGCCGCCGATGCTCTGCAGCAGCACGCCGTCGGAATCCGCGCCATAGGTGGCCACGAGCCCGGCAAGGTCGACATCCGCAATGGTGCCGCCGAACCCGCCGGCCGAGCCATTGCGCCCGATCGAGAGGTTCACGCCGGCCGGCAGGAAGCTCGCTCCCAGCCCGACCGTGGCGCCCTGCGAGGCGCCGCCGCCGCCGCCCACCGTGTGCAGGAGCACGCCGCGGGAGGCCGCGCCATGGGTGGTGACCGTGGAAAAGGCCGATTGCGCATAGCTCAGCGCGCCGCCGTTGCCGCCAGCGCCGCCGGTGCCGCCGATCCCCGCGGTGAAGTTGAGCGAGATCTTCACCGGCTTCTCCTCGCCGCCTTCGCCCCCTTCGCCGCCCTCTCCTCCGTCACCGCCTTCGCCGCCTTCGCCGCTCTCCCCGCCGCTGCCGCCGCCGGGGATCTCGAGGTTGAACTTCTCCGCGCTGCCGGTGCCGCCCGCGCCACCGCCGCCGCCGATGGAGCCGAGGTGCACGCCGTTGGAGAAATCGCCGTAGGTGGTGATGTAGGATCCGTCGGCGAGCACGGCCGAGCCCTTGCCGCCGTTGCCGCCGGTGCCCGAGTTGCCGCCCACGCCGATGTTCACCGTGAAGGTGAGGCTGCTCTCACTGGTGGCGGGCAGGGTGAACATGGCACCGGAGGCGCCCGCGTCCCCGCCCGAGCCGCCGCCGCCGCCCACCGAGAGCACCAGCAGGCCGGTGGAGCCGTCGGAATGGGTGGTGATGTCCTGGTCCACCAGCCGGGCCCGCGCGGTGCCGCCATGGCCGCCGCCGCTGCCGGAGCCGCCGATGGCGAGGCTGATCTCGCCGTCGGCCTGCGGTTCGTCCACGGGCACCGTGAAGGTGATGGCCTTCGAGGTGGCCGAGCCGCCGGAGCCGCCGCCGCCACCCACGGAGAGCGCCATCGCGCCGATGGAATCCGTGACCGTGAGGTCGGAGGCGTCGCCGGTGGAGATGGAACCTCCGCCGAGGTCCAGCGTCGCGGTGCCGCCGTTGCCGCCATTGGCGCCCCGTCCGCCCACCGCGACGGCGGAGGCGAAGCCGACCGAGGTGTCGAAGCTCGACGCGGAGCCGCCGGAGCCGCCGCCGCCGCCCACCGAGAGTGCCATCGCGCCCACCGCGTGGCTGCCCGTGGTGACGATGCCCGAGCGTTCGGAGACCACGGTGGCCGCGTCGCCGGCGCCGGCCGTTTCCCCGCCACCGGCGATGGCGAAGGAGCCCAGCGAGAAGCCCACCGCACTCGCGTCGCCGCCCGAACCGCCGCCGCCGCCCACCGACATCGCCATCACGCCATGCGCGTTGGTGCCGGCGGTGGTGACCCGGGCGCCGGAGGCGAGCTCGGCGATGGCCTCACCGCCATCGCCGCCGGCGCCGCCGTCGCCGCCCACGCCCACCGCGGGGATCGACCCGGCGCTGAGCGCGAAGACCGAGCCGCCGTCACCGCCGCCGCCGCCGACGGACTGCACCTGGATGCCGTAGGCATAATCGCCCAGCGTGGTGAGGGTGGCGCCGTCGCGCAGCGAGGCCATCGCGGCGTTCGCCTTCGGGCTGGAGCCGCCCTGGCCGCCCACGGCCACCACGCCGCTGTCGGTGGCCACGCGGCCGCCGCCGCCGCTGATGGACTGGACCTGGATGCCCACGGCGGAGACGCCGCTGGTGCTCACGTCGCCGGTCTGGAACACCGAGACATCGCCGCTGTGCGCCCCGGCGCCCGCATCGCCCGAGACGGTGATGATGCCGCCGCTGTCGGCCACGTTGCCGCCGCCGCCGCCGATGGACTGGGCGAGGATGCCGCTGGAATACTTGCCCGTGGTGGTGACGGAGGTGGCGTTGTTGGCCAGGATGTCCCCGCCGTCGCCGCCGTCTGCCGCGGTGCCGGTGCTGGTGCCGAACAGCACGAAGGAGCCGCCGGCATTGCCGCCCGCCCCGCCGAGCGACTGCAGCAGCACGCCCTCGGAATTCGCTCCGGTGGTGGTGATGGCGCCGCCGATGCTCACGCCGGTGGCGCTGCCCACGCCATTGCCGAAAGTCACCGTGCCGGCGTCGCCGCCGGTGCCGGCGTAGGCGGTGTTGAAATCGGCGAAGCCGGAGGAGGACTGCTGCATGCCGCCGTCGCCGCCCTGGCTGAGCAGCACCACGCCGTCGGCATCCGCGCCGGTGGTGCGGATCGTGCCGTTCACCCCGCCCGTCACGTCATGCCCGCCGCCGGCATTGGCGCCGTAGCCGTCATTCACGCCCTCGCCGCCGTCGCCGCCGAGGGAGGCGGCGTAGATGCCGGTCATGTTCGCCTGCGACGTCGTCACGCTGCCGGAGGAAAACACGTTCACCGCGCCGCCCTGGCCGCCGAGGCCGCCGCGCTGGTCGGTGGTGTTGGTGATGGTGTTGGCGGATTCCCCGCCCGCCCCGCCGGAGGAGATCGCCACGATGCCGCCGGAGACGGCGTCCCCGTCTGCGAGGTCGCCGGTGAGGCTGGCCGTCACGGCAGCGGTGTTGGTGACGGTGACGGTTCCGCCGCTGCCGGCGTTGGCGCCGTTGCGGTCTCCGTCATCGGAATATTCCCCATAGCCGGCGATGGAATTGGCCGCGATGCCGCGCACGCCCTGGTCGAAGGCCGCCGACCCCCTGCGCGCGGCGCTGACGGTGACCTGCCCGCCCACGCTCATGGTCACCGACTGGGCATTGCCGCCCGCGGCGCCGTTGTCCACGCCCACGCCGCCGACCGATTCCGCGCCCACGCCCCAGGCGAAGCCCGAGGTGGTGACGGTGACGGAGACCGTTCCGCTGTGGTCCAGGGTCACGGCCCCGCCGGCGCCGCCGTCGCCGCCCTTCTGGGCGTAGGTGGCGTCCTTGTCCTGCCTGCCGCCGGTGCCGCCGATGGCCGCGCCGTAGACGCCCACGGCGCCGTTCTCCGGCGTGCCCCGCACGGTGACATTCGCGGTGTTGGTGAGGTTCACCGAGCCGCCCGCCCCGCCCTGGCCGCCGTCGCCGCCGCCGATCACGGTGCTGTCGGCGTTTGCGCCGGCGCCGCCGCGGGCGTAGCCGTAGATGCCGAAGGCCGCGCCGGTGTCGTCCGCCACGCCGTGGCCGCCGTCATCCGAGCCCGTGGGCGAGGTGGAGCCGCCCAGGTCGACCGTGCCCTGGTTCTCGATCACCAGCGCGGGGCCGCCGTAGCCCGCGTAGCCGTTGCCCTTGCTGGAGGAGCCGCTGCCGTAACCGCCGTAGATCTGCAGGCGCAGCGCGTAGCTGCTGAGGTCGGACGCGTCGAGGCTGGCGGAATTGTTCACCGTGTAGCGCACGGGCGGCGCGATGTTGGCGCTGCCGGAACTGTAGACGTTCACGGCGTCGGCCGTGCCCGCGGCCACCGTGCAGGTCTGCGTCGCGCCGGAACTGGGCGTGGGGCAGGCCGCCGTCTGGGCGAGGCCGGGCAGCGCGCCGAGGGAGAGCGCCGAGCCGGAGAGCAGCGCCCGGAGCAGCACGCGCCGGCCCTGGCCTGCTGCGAGGAAGCGGGAGAACGCGTGGAGGTCTGACATCTGGGGGGTACTCGCTGAACTGGCCGCGGCTGAGGCGGGATCTCGTGGCGGAGAAGGGAGAGGCGGAGCGGGCTCAGCCGATCCGGAGCGGTGCAAGTGGAAAATCCCGCGCCCGGAGCGGCGTGCTCCCCAACGCCGCCGTCCGCAGCGGCCTCCCTGAAGAACAGGGCGAAGTGTGGCGAAATATGGCGCAAATATGGCAGGGTGAGTACATGTTCACATCTTCCACTGTCTCGGAACGCTACAAAACTTGTTCGTGTTAATTCATATTTTATTGTCCAGACAAGAGGTTTTTGCCCCGATCTTGAAAAGTGATCGTGCTGCGGCGCAGCGAAAATTCGCCGGAACCGGCCTTCCTGCCGGTGCGTCAGCCATGCTGCAGCCGCGCGGGCGCGCCGGCCGCGCGCCGGGCCCCGGCCGCGTTCAGTGCATCGGGTGTGCCCGAAGCGGATCGGCGGATCGCGGGGGCGGGCAGAGGCGCCGGCCCGGAGGAATGGCGCTCCCGGGCGTGGGGGCCCGGGCGTGTCAGGCGAGGTGGAAAGCCTCCTCCGGTGCCGCCCACCACTCCCTTCGGCGCATCGGGCGTGCCCGAAGCGGATCGGCGGATCGCGGGGGCGGGCAGAGGCGCCGGCCCGGAGGAGTGGTGCTCCGGGGCGTGGGGGCCCGGGCGTGTCAGGCGAGGTGGAACACCTCCTCCAGTGCCGCCCACCATTCCCCCTCGGCGCGGGTGGACAGGGGGCGCTGCATCGGACCGCAGATCTTCCACCAGCGTTGCGTGACGGGGTCGGCGGCGATGGCGGCGCTGTCGGCCGGGAAGTCGGTGCCCGTGTATTCCCAGTAGCTGAACATCACGTTCTCGGGCTCGCGCAGGAAGATCGAGTAATTGGTGATGTTGGAGCGCCGCAGCCGCTCCAGCACCTCCGGCCAGACCTCGGCGTGCAGGCGGCGGTACTCGGGGATGGCCTCCGGCGCGATGCCGATCATCATGCCCATGCGTTGCATCGGGATCTCCTGTTCAGGGGCGGGGGGAGAGGCGGTAGAAGCGCTGTGCCGTGCCGCCGAACACCGCGGCACGGCCGGCGGCGTCCAGCCCCGCCGTCAGGCTCTGCGCGCAGGCGAGCCAGGCGGAACAGTCGCCCGCCAGCTCCAGCACCGGCCAGTCGCTGCCCCACATCACCCGCTCCGGCCCGAAGACATCCAGCACATGCGCGGCCACCGGCGCCAGCGCGGCGGCGCTCCAGCCCGGGCCGCATTCATTGGCCAGCCCGGAGAGCTTGCACATGATCTGCGGGTGCCCGGCCAGCCGGGCGATGCCGTCCCGCCAGGCGCTGTCGGGCGGGGTGTCCGGGCCGAAGACCGGCTTGGCGCAATGGTCGATGACGATGGGCAGGTGCGGCAGGCGGCGCGCCAGCGTGTCGATCACCCCGAGGTGGCGCGGCTGGATCAGCGCGTCCAGGCTCAGCCCGGCGTCGGCCATCATGTCCAGCCCGCGCACCACTTCGGCGCGCAGCAGCCAGCCGGTGTCGGGGATGTCCTGCAGCATCGGGCGCAGGCCCTTCAGGACGGGGTTGGTGGCGAGCCGGTCCAGCTCCGCCCCGAGATCGGGCGATTCGAGCGCCGCCCAGCCGACCACGCCGAGGATCATCTCCGAACCGCGCGCCAGCGAGAGCAGGAACTCGGTTTCCGCCACCGTGGGCGCCGCCTGCACCACCACGGTGCCGGTGATGCCCAGGGCAGGGGCGATGCGTTCCAGGTCTCCGGGCAGGAAGTCGCGGCGGATGGGCGCCACGCTGTCGTCCATCCAGCCGTAGTCGCCCCGGTCGGTCTGCCAGAAATGCTGATGTGCGTCGATCATCGCGCGCCTCCCCCCCGTGCCTTGCGCGTTTCCCGCCGCCGGCGTTGACGCATTTTGTCTTTAATCATAAAAAACATAAAGGGAGGAACAGGGCTGTCAACGCTCCGCAGGCATGCGGGCGGCGCGGCCTGTCCTCCCCGAACGAAAGGAGCGCTGTCCCTGCCCGGAGCGGCAGGCAAGGCGCGCAAACGGCGGGAGGAGCCACCCATGGACACACGCAGCATCGGCCGCACGGCGGTGAAGGTGACGGAGCTTTCCTTCGGCTGCGCCGGCATCGGCAACCTCTACCGCGCCATCCCGGACGCCGATGCGCTGGCGGTGCTGGAAACGGCCTGGGAGGCCGGCATCCGCTATTTCGACACAGCGCCGCATTATGGCCGGGGCCTGTCCGAAACCCGGCTGGGCGCCTTCCTCGCCGGCCGGCCGCGCGCGGACTGGGTGGTCTCCACCAAGGTGGGCCGGGTGCTTTCCCCCGCCGCCGGGCCGATCGCGGAGGCGGACGGCTTCGTCTCCCCCCTGCCCAACGACGTGCGCTACGACTATTCCGGCGACGGCATCGAGGAGAGCCTCGCGCAGAGCTGCGATCGGCTGGGCACCGGCGTCATCGACATCGTCTACGTCCACGACATCGGCGCCTACACCCATGGCGCGGCGAACGCGGGCCACATGGAGGCCTTCCTCGGCTCCGGCTACGCCCGGCTGGTGCGGCTGAAGGAACAGGGCCGCATCGGCGCCTTCGGTCTCGGGGTGAACGAGACGCAGGTGTGCCTCGACGTGATGGACCACGGGCCGATCGACGCCATCCTGCTCGCCGGGCGACTCACCCTGCTGGACCGTTCGGCGGAGGCGGAGCTGGTCGGCCGCTGCCGCGCCGCCGGCACCAGCCTCGTGCTGGGCGGCATCTTCAATTCCGGCATCCTCGCCACCGGCCCGGTGCCCGGCGCCACCTATGATTACGGGCCCGCCCCGCGCGAGGTGCTGGAGCGCGTCGCCGCCCTTCAGGCCGAAGCGGAGCGTCACGGCCTGCCGCTGGCCGCGGCGGCGCTGCACTTCGCCCTGCGCCACCCGGCGGCGGCCTCGGTGCTGATCGGCACGGCGAAGCCCTCCTCGCTGAAGCGCAACCTCGCGGCGCTGGACCTTCCCGTTCCGGCGGAGGCGGAGGCGCTTTTCGCCTGAGCGGCCGTCAGGCGTCCCACGCCACCGCCTGCCGCCGGGGGACGGCTGTTCGAACCGCCCGGGGTCAGCCTCCGCCACCATCGCCCGGCCCGTGCCGGCGGTGCTCAACGGTGCCTCCCGGGCTAAGTCCCGTCCCCCGCGGTCCGCCGAAAGCGCTTGCGAGGAGCGCTCCGCCTCGCGAGCTTCTCCTGCCACCTGCCACCTGCCACCTGCCACCTGCCACCTGCCACCTGCCACCTGCCACCTGCCACCTGCCACCTGCCACCTGCCACCTGCCACCTGCCACCTGCCACCTGCCACCTTCCGCGGGAGGGAGGCGGTCACCCGAATCGGGGGGCGCGGGGGGCTCAGGCCAGCCGGTGTGAGTGCATGGAGGAGAGGAGGGTGGTCTTCGAGGTGCGCAGATGGCGCAGGGCGGCGGCCTTCGAGGCGGGGGCGTCGCGCGCCAGCATGGCCTCGATCCAGGTGAGATGTTCGGCGATGGCGGCGGCGTTGCGGGCTTTCTCCTCGGTCTTGTCCCATGTGTAATGGTAGTGGAAGATCAGCGAGATCACCTTCTGGAACTCCGCCACGAAGCGGTTCTTCACCACGCCGGTCACGGTGGTGTGGAACGCCTCGTCGAGCTTGGAGAAATCGTGGAAATGCGTCTCCACCCGGGCGGCGAGGGCCAGGTGGCGCGCGCGCAGCGCCTCCAGCCGCGGCCAGATCTCGTGGCCCGGCGGCAGGGCCACGAGCTGGCGCACGGCGTTGAGCTCCAGCACGGTGCGGAACTCCGACAGTTCCACCGCGAAATCCGCCGTGAAGCCCAGCAGCCGCCAGCCGCCGCGCTGGCGCCGCTCCACCAGCCCGAAGCGGCTCAGCCCGGCGAGGAACTCCTGCAGCGTGCGCGGCGCCACCGAGAACTCCCGCGAGAGCTGGGCGACGTTGAGCGTGGTGCCGGCCGGCACGTCGAAGCGCAGCACCCATTCCAGGAACCGGGTTTCCAGCGCGTCGGTGTCCGGCGCCTCGTCGCGCAGTTCCAGCCAGTCGGCGGCGTCCGGGCGGCGCAGCAGGGTCTTGGCGCGGCCGTCCCACAGGATGATGCTCTCGTCGCTCAGGCGCTGGAGCCCGGCGCGCACCACGGTGCGGCTCACGCCCATGCCCTGCGCCAGCGTGTTCTCCGACGGCAGGCTGGCGCCGCCCTCCAGCCCCGAGCAGATGTCCAGCAGGGCGTTGAACGCCTCGCGGAAGCGGATGTCCGTGCGTGCCATCGTGCCGTCCCTCTTCTCCCCTGCGCCCCGCGGCAGTGTAATCAAGGCGGTTGACGCAGGCCAATCCGCCGCTCAATATGTTTTTAATAATTAAAGGCAGATCATCGGGGAGGAAAGATGGTCGAGTTCACAGAACGCAAGGCTTCTGCGCGCTGGAAGTTGCGGCCGTCCGCGGGCCTGTTTCACCGAATGTCCGCCTTTCTCACCCTGATTCTGCTGGTCGCGGCGTTTTCCTTCGGCAACGCGGCGTTCCTGTCGGTGAACAACGGGCTCACCATCCTGCTGCAGACCTCCGTCATCGGCCTCCTGGGCATCGGCATGACCATGGTGATCATCACCGGCGGCATCGACCTCAGCGTGGGCTCGGTGCTCGCGCTCTCGGGCACGGTCACGGGGCTGGCGGTGAAGGCGGGGCTGCCGGTGTTGCCGGCCATGGCGGTGGGCGTGCTGGTGGGGGCGGCCTGCGGGCTGTTCAACGGTTTCGTGATCACGAAGATGCGCATCACCCCCTTCGTGGCCACGCTGGGCATGATGCTGATCGCGCGCGGGCTGGCGCTGCAGCTCACCGGAGCGGCGCCGATCTCGCAGCTCGGCGATGCCTTCGGCGTGCTGGGCAACGGCGCGCTGTTCCGCGTGGTGGAGATGGGGGCGAACGGCTTTCCGAAGGTGATCTTCCCCGGCATCCCCTACCCGGTGATCCTGCTCGCCGTGGTGGCGCTGGCCGCGGCCTACCTGCTGCGCCGCCGCCAGACAGGCCGGCACATCTACGCCACCGGCTCGAACGAGGAGGCGGCCCGCCTCTCCGGCGTGCGGGTGCACCGCACCAAGATCATCGCCTACACGCTCTCGGGCGCGCTGGCGGGGGTGGCGGGCAACGTGCTGATGTCGCGGCTCATCACCGCCCAGCCCAGCGAGGGCGTGATGTACGAGCTCGACGCCATCGCCGCGGCGGTGATCGGCGGCGCCTCGCTGATGGGGGGCGTGGGCAATGTCTCCGGCACGATGATCGGCGCCTTCATCATCGGGGTGCTGCGCAACGGGCTGAACATGGCCGGCACCTCGGCCTTCATCCAGCAGATCGTCATCGGCTTCGTCGTGATCGGCGCGGTCTATGTCGACCAGATCCGCAACCGCCGCTGAGGCGCGCGGAACGGCCGCTCCGGGGCGGAACGCTCCGGGAGGGAGAGAGGCGCGGGGCGGGAGCCCCCCCGCGGACCGATGACACGCGGGGCGCGAAAGCCCCGGGACAACAAAGACAGATCGCAAACGCGACCAACCGGAGGACACCATGAAGAAAACCCTCGCACCGGCGCTCGTCGCCGGGCTCCTTGCCGGGGCGGCGGCCGTTTCCGCCCAGGCCGGCGAGATCGCCGTGATCGTGAAGACCACCAGCTCCAACTTCTGGCAGAACGTGAACAAGGGCGCGCAGGCCGCCATCGAGGGGCAGAGCGAGCACACGCTCAGCTTCGACGGCCCGGCCTCCGAATCCGCCATCGCCGACCAGGTGAACCTGGTGGAGAACGCCATCAACCGCGGCGTCTCCGGCATCGTGCTCGCCCCGTCGGACCCCGAGGCGCTGGCCCCCGCCGTGAAGCGCGCCTACGAGAACGCGATCCCGGTGGTGATCATCGATTCCGCCCTCGCCGACAGCGCGCAGGGCACCTATCAGGCCTTCCTGGCCACCGACAATTGCGCCGCGGGCGAGGAGGTGGCGAAGATGATGATCGACGAGGTCGGCACCGAGGGAAAGGTGGCGATCATGTCCTACGTGGCCGGCGTGGGTTCGGAGATCGGCCGGGTGGGCTGCTTCACCGACTACATCCGGGCGAACTCGAAGCTCGACATCGTCGGCCCGTACTACTCGCAGTCGCAGATGGCGCTGGCGCTGAACCAGACCACCGACGTTCTGGCCGCGAACGGTGACCTGAAGGGCATCTTCGGCGCCAACGAGCCCACCGCCGTGGGCATGGGCCGGGCGCTGGTGCAGTCCGGCAAGGCCGGCGAGATCGCCGCCATCGGCTTTGACGGCAACGGCGACCTGCAGCAGTTCGTGCGCGACGGCACGCTGAAGGCCACCGCCGTGCAGGGCTCGTTCCAGATGGGCGAGGAGGGGGTGAAGACCGTGATGGAGATCCTCGCCGGCAACAAGGTGGCGCCGAAGATCGACACCGGCGTGGTGCTGGTGACGCCCGACAACATCGACGACCCCGTGGCGCAGAACGTCCTCTACTGAGCCTGTCCGCCGGCCGGGCGCCGCCCCGGCCGGCCCTCACACCGGAGAGCCTTCATGAGCCAGCAGCCCCGCGACAGCGCCCCCCTCGTCGAGTTGATCGACATCGAGAAGCATTTCGGCGGCGTGCGCGCCGTGAACGGTGTCTCGCTCGACCTCTGGCCCGGCGAGGTGGTGGGCGTGCTGGGCCATAACGGCGCCGGCAAGTCCTGCCTGATGCGCATCCTCTCCGGCGCGATGGCGCCCAATGGTGGCGAGATCCGGGTGCGCGGCGCGCGGGTGAGCCTCGAC
This sequence comes from Paroceanicella profunda, assembly GCF_005887635.2. GTDB lineage: Bacteria > Pseudomonadota > Alphaproteobacteria > Rhodobacterales > Rhodobacteraceae > Paroceanicella > Paroceanicella profunda. Next base: position 1,680,445 of record NZ_CP040818.1, read on the forward strand.
AGCCCGCATGACGCCCGGGCGCAGGGCATCGAGACCATCTACCAGACCCTCGGCCTCGCCGACCATCTCGACGCGCCCGCCAACCTGTTCCTCGGCCGCGAGCTGAAGACCCGCTTCGGCAATCTCGACGACAGGCGCATGCTGCGCGAGGCCCGCGAGGTGCTGCACCGGCTGAACCCGAACTTCCGCAACCTGGGCGACCCGGTCTCCCGCCTCTCCGGCGGGCAGCGGCAGGTGATCGCCATCGCCCGGGCGATCTACTTCGAGGTGAAGATCCTGATCATGGACGAGCCCACCGCCGCGCTGGGCCCGTCGGAAACCGCGATGGTGGGCAAGCTGATCCGCCAGTTGCAGGCGGAGGGCATCGGCATCTTCCTCGTCAGCCATGACCTGCATGACGTGTTCGACCTGTGCGACCGCGTGGTGGTGATGAACAAGGGCAGCATGGTCGGCGCGCATCGCATCTCCGAGGTCTCGAAGGACGACGTGCTGAGCCTGATCATCAAGGGCGAACTGCCGCCCGGCTGGCGGCCCCGCCACCATGAGGCCGCCGACCCCGCCGCTGCCGCGGTGTAGAGCGCGCTTCGCGGGCGCCGGGAAATCGGCCCCGCACCCCGGCCCCGCGCCGCTGGCCTGCCGCCCGGGGGCGGCGGGGTCGGGATCTCCCCGGGCGGGGCGCCGCCGCCGCACGGACCGGGTAAGGTCTTCCTGCCGGTGCCGGGCACGCTGGCACGACCGATGTCCCGGGAAGGTGCGCCCCGCGCGAGGCCACCCACCGAACGTGGCCGAATGGCCTTGCGGACGGGCCCGCCGGGGCGGACGGCTCTTCACGCTTCACGCTTCACGCTTCACGCTTCACGCTTCACTCTTCACGCTTCACTCTTCACGCTTCACTCTTCACGCTTCACGCTTCACTCTTCACGCTTCACTCTTCACTCTTCACGCTTCACGCTTCACGCTTCACGCTTCACGCTTCACGCTTCACGCTTCACGCTTCACGCTTCACGCTTCACGCTTCACGCTTCACGCTTCACGCTTCACGCTTCACGCTTCACGCTTCACTCTCCACTCTCCACTCTCCACTCTCCACTCTCCACTCTCCACTCTCCACTCTCCACTCTCCACTCTCCGCTCTCCGCTCTCCGCTCTCCGCTCTCCGCTCTCCGCTCTCCGCTCTCCGCTCTCCGCTCTCCGCGCAGACGCCGGTTTCGGTAGCGAGCGGCGGCCCGCGGTGCACCCGCTCGTCGGGCAGGTCGATCCCTCGGGCCGCAGGTTCGCCCGGTGGCGCAGGCCCGCCGGTTTCCGGACGCGGGGGTGGGCGCCTCCCGCACGGCGGCTTGCCCGGCAAGCACCCGGGCCCGACAGGCCCGCGCCCGCCGGGCTTCCGGCTGGGGCCGATTGACGTCATCCCCCGCCGCGGCCCATTCTGCCGCCGGGGGTGCCGGCAGCGCGCCGGTGAGAGGCGCGCGGTGCGCCCGCCCGCAGGCTCGGGGAAGATCGCGATGCAGGATGACTGGAGATACACGCGCGGTGTCGTCGCCGTGCTGGCGACGATTGCGCTGCTGGTGATCGCGCGGCCGGTGCTCATCCCGCTGGTGCTGGCACTGTTCGTGTGGCTCATCCTCAACGTCACCGTGCGCGGCAGCCGCAGGCTGCTGCTCTGGGTGGGGCTGGAGAGCCATGCCGCCGCGCGGCTGCTGAGCGTGCTCGTCGTCGGGGCCACGCTCGTGCTGCTGGGCGCGATGGTGGGGCAGAACGCCTATGACATCGCGCAGGGCCTGCCGCAGTACGAGCAGCGGCTGGACACCATCCTCTCCTCCGTGCTGCGCCTGTTCCGGGTGAGCGGGAGCGTGGCCATCTCCGACCTGCTGGACCGGCTGGAGCTGACGCCGATCCTGCTCAGCCTCGCCGGGTCGATGGCCAGCGTGCTCAGCTCGCTGGTGATCGTGGTGGTCTACGTTCTCTTCATCCACCAGGAAGCCGGCGCCGCGGAGGCTAAGCTCACCGCCCTCATCTCCGACCCGGCGGAGCGCGAGCGGGTGCGGCGCATCGTGCAGCGCATCATCGCGGAGATCGACGCCTTCATGGCGGTGAACATGCTCTGCGGCCTGTTCCAGGCCATCCCCACCTGGATCGTGCTGAAGGTGATGGGGGTGGACGCGCCGGTGTTCTGGGCCGTGCTGATCTTCGTCACCAGCTTCATTCCCACCATCGGCACGCTGATCGGCATCGTGTTCCCGGCGCTGATGGCGCTGGTGCAGTTCGACACGTTCACGCCGTTCCTCGTGGTGCTGGCGGTGATGCTGCCGGTGCAGCTCTTCGCCTCCAACTACCTGGAGCCGCGGATGATGAGCACCTCGCTCAATCTCAGCGGGCTGGTGGTGCTGGTGGGCATCTTCGCCGGTGGGGCGCTCTGGGGGGTGGTCGGCGCGCTCATCGTGGTGCCGGTGCTCTCGGTGGTGATGCTGATCTTCGCGCAGATCCCCTCCATGCGCCCGGTGGCGTTGCTGATGTCCAGCGACGGCCGCCTCGAGGACTGACGGCGCAAGGGAGGGGTGATCATGGCGAACCTGCTGCTCGGACTGGCCGTCACCGTGGCCTGCACGGTGATCGAATGCGCGATGCTGGCCTTCCTCGGAAGCTCGCTCCGCCACCGCGTGAACCGGGTCCGGGCGCCCGGCTTCCTGCATGACACGGCGCTGATCGCCGGGGCGCTGCTGGTGCTCCTGTTCGGCAATCTCGCGCAGGTCTGGGTCTGGGCCTGGGTGCTGAAGCTGCTGGGGGAATTCCCCACAGTGTTGCAGGCCTACTATTTCGCGCTCACCAGCTTCACCACGCTGGGCTACGGCGACGTGGTGCTCAGCCCGGGCCGGGCGATCCTCGGGCCGCTGGCGGCGGCAAACGGTGTGCTGATGTTCGGCCTGTCCACCGGAGTGCTGATCTGGGTGATCGGCGCGCTCACCAGTTTCGGCAGGATGCGGGGCCTGCCCCCGCACGACCCGGGCCGCTGAACCCGGCTGCCTGCCGGGGCCGACCGGCACCGACAGTTCCTGTTCACACCGCCCGGCGGGGCAATCAGGCAAACAGGGGCAGGCTGGGCGGCAGGGCAGGCAGAGGCGTTGGTCTTTGCCCCGGGCGCGGCCTGTGATGGATGCTCCGCGGGGCGGCGGCCGCCGGAGAAAGCGAGGGAGATCGCCGGGCACGGCAGGCCGACCGCGCAGGGCACCCCTCCGGGACGCGGTGCCGCGCGCCACATCGGCAAGCTGCGCCCGCGAGGCAAACAGGGGCACGCGGGGCGGCAGGGCAGACGGGGCAGGCAGAGGCGGTGGTCTTTCCCCCCGGGAGCGGCCTGTGATGCACGCTCCGCGGGGCGGCGGTCGCCGGAGGGCGCGAGGGGGACCGCCGGGCAGGGCAGGTCGACGGCGCCGGGCACCGTTCCGGGAGGCGGTGCCGCGCGCCGCATCGGCAGGCGGCGCCCGACGCGGCGGGCGGGCGCTGTGCTCCCGCAACAGGCCGGACCGGGGCCTTCGCCTGCCGGGCCCGTGACGGAGACAGGCGGCGTCAGGCGGGGTGCGCGCCGCCGTCGCGTGCCGCCGTGCGGAAGAAATCGGCATTCTGGGCAAGGGCGCGCGCGGCCTGGGTCAGCAGGGCCGGGTTGCCGGCGGGATGCCGGGCGACATGGCGCGCGGCGGCGGCGAGGGCGCGCGCGGCGCGCTCCGGGCTCTGGCCCACCGCCGCCAACCGGCGCAGCGCGGCCTCGGGCCGGCGCCGCGCGGGGCGCTGCGGCCCCGGCCGCGCCGCCAGCTCCTGCAGGTGCAGGATCGCCCGGCCGAGCGCGAGCACCGCGAGGCTGCCCTCGGTGGGCGAGACCCCGGCGCGCGGGCTCTTGTCGCTCCAGCTGGCCAGCCGCAGCACCCGGTGGGTGAGGCGCGCCTGCCAGACCGGCTGGCGGGCGCGGCGCTCGGGCCGGGCCGCCATCGCCTCCAGCTCGCGCACCATCATCGCGATGAGCGTGTCGCGCCGGCGCTGCGGGCTGGGCGGGAACACGTGGCGATAGGCGAAATAGGCCAGCATCGGCGCGGCCGGCACCGCGAGCGACAGCGCGAGAGACTGCGGGAAGCTGCCGCTCAGCGGCCAATGCGGCTGCAGCAGGAGCAGCAGCACCATGTTGTAGTCGAACCCCAGCGCCTGGGTGCGGCGATGGCCGAACACCAGCGCGCCGAACAGCACGAAGGGCATCGCCAGCGCGATCTGCCCCGCCGGCCCCCCGGCCAGCGGCCAGGCCAGCCAGTGGCAGGCCAGCGCCCCGGCGGCCCCCGCCAGCTGCCCGATGAACACGAAGCGCATCATCCCCGCCGGGTTGTCGAAGGTGGAGAACAGCGAGGCCATGATCGCGGTGCCCAGCAGCACGAAGGGCCCCACGGACCAGCCGGTCACCACCCAGAGGAGACCGATGGCCAGCATCATTCCCAGCGCGCGCAGCGCCGCCTCGCGGGCACCCACCCAGTCCCGGTGCAGGATGACGGAGGCGCGGGCGGCGGCCGGCACCTCGGCGCCCGCCGGCCCGTCGCGCAGCGCGGCGGCGAGGGCGGAGAGCACCTCCCCGGTCTCCGCATCCGGCGCCGCGAGGGCCTGCGCCCGGGTGAGACGGGCCGCGGCGACAGCCTGTTCGCCGGGCATGTCCAGCGCCTCCGCGGCCGCCTCCAGCGCGGCGGCGAGGTCGGGCCGGGCCGGGCCCGCGCCCTGACGGCTGAGCCAGAACAGCGCCGAGACATGGGCGGAGAGCTGCCGGCGCATCGCCCGCGCCGTCTGCCGCGCGCGCAGCGAGCCCGCGGAATGCGGGTCCAGCGCCTCCTCGATGGCGGCGAGTTCGGAGAGCAGCGCGCGCGGCGTGGCCTTCGCGCCGTCCTGCCCGGCTCCGGGGCCGCCGGCGACGCCGTCCGCCATGGCGCGCAGCAGCCGGGCGGAGAGCAGGCGCAGCCGGCCGACCGGCAGGGCCTCCTCCCCGCGCCCGGCGAAGAGCCACCCCACCGCCAGCGCCGTCAGCGCGCCGGTGAGCACGGTGAGCATCCGGTCCGCCCCCAGCGCCACGATGTGTCCGGGCGCCCCGGCCTCCAGCAGCGAGACCATCGCCGCGGTGTAGCCCGCCAGCATCACCCCGTAGGCGGTGAAGCTGCGCAGCAGGTTGCCGAGCCCGGCGCAGAGCGCGATCCACAGCGCGAGGCCGGTGACCAGCAGCGCCGGGCTGCCGCCGGAGATCAGCACCAGCCCGATGCCGGCCAGCGCCCCGATCACCGTGCCGGCGACGCGGAACAGGCCCTTTTCCAGCAGCTGGCCGCGGGTGGGCAGCGACGTGGCCCAGACGGTCATCCCCGCCCATTGCGGGTGCTCCAGCCCCAGCAACCAGGCGATCCACAGCGCGAGGCAGGCCCCCAGGGCGGTGCGCAGCGCGAAGCCCAGCCGGGGTGTGTCGAAACCGGCGGCGGCGAGGCGGGTGCCGAGGCTCATGACGAGGTCTCCGGAGGGGTGCGCAGCATCTGCAACCGGGCGTCGATCCTCGCGAAGGCGTCCATCATCGCGCGCAGTTCGGTGTCATCGAGATCGGCGAGCATCTCGCTTTCGGCGGCCTCCAGGATCACGCTCAGCTCACGCACAGCGGCATGGCCGGCGGGAGTGAGTTCGAGCCGCCGGGCGCGGCGGTCCTGCGGGTCCGGCTGGCGCTCGACCAGTCCCTCGCGGCACAGGATGTCAAGCAGGCGCACGAGGGAGGAGCCGTCGATGCCCACCAGCGCGGCGAGATCCTTCTGGCTGATGCCGCCGCCCGAGCGCTGCAAATGCACCAGGGGCGCCCAGGTGGCGTCGGTGAGGCCGGTCACGGCAATGCGTGCGTCGAGCGCGCGGCGCCAGCGGCGCGCGAGCCCGTTGAACTGCATGCCGAAGTGGACGCGGGCGGAGGCTGAATCGGTCATGCCGATGTGATTGGCATGAAAATGATTTGGATACAAATAATCCGGGTGCATGGCTGGTCTGCGCCGGGGAAGGGCCGTGCGGAATCCCGTTCGCAAGGTAGCGGTCCGCAGGGGGCCGTCCGCCACGTTCCCGTTCCGGCCTTCGCCCAACCCGCCGCGCCCCCGCTGTGTCGGGGCGCGCGTTCCGTCCGGGCGCCCGTGCCCGGCGCGCGGGCCGGGCCTGTCACCCGGTCAGCCGGCGCCGAGCGCCCGGGTGCCCCAGTATCCGGCCAGCGCCGAGACGCCGGAGAGGGCGGTACCCCAGGCGATGTCGATCACCACGATCTTCACCGGCCAGCCGCGCAGGGTGGCGAAATTGGTCATGTCGTAGGTGGCATAGGCGAAGAAGCCGAACAGCGCCCCGCGCAGCAGCGCCTGCGCAGCGGAGCCTTCGGCCAGTGCCGGCGCCACGGCGAAATAGACCACCCCCACCACGTAGACGAGGTAGAACCCCGCCGCCGCGCCGAGGTTCGGTCGCTCGCGCATCAGCGCGCCGATCTCCTGCATGTAGAGCCCGGTGGCGATGCGCGACAGCCAGACATAGTCGATGGCGAAGAACACGACGGCGGTGACGATGTAGGCAACGGAATACTGGGCCATGGCTTTCCTGTCGGTTCTGTCGGCCGTCTCCGGCGGGTGGGCCTGCCCGGGCCGGCCCGGCGGCGGGAGGGTGTGGCGGGGATACGCAGCCTCGCCCGCACCGGATCACCCGATGCGCGAAGTTTGGCAGGACACCCGGTGGCCCCGGGGCGACACCCGGCGCGCGGGCTGGCTTCGGCATGTGCGCGGCTCAGCCCGGAGCCGGGCCCGGACAGTCGTGACCCGACAGTTTCGAGCGGACAGCCATGGCGGGACCGAGAGCGGCGGTGTGGGAGGAGTGGGGCGGAGAGGAGCGGTGCAGGAGTGGCGGAATGGAACGGCACGGGCGGGAGTGGCGGGACGGCAACGCGCGGGGCGGGAGTGACAGTACATCCGGGGCGGGAATGACGGGACTGTGGCGGCGGTGCAGGGGGCGCGGGACTGCGGCGGCGATGCAGGAGATTCGGGACGGGCCGGGCCGGACGGGCAGGGCCGGATCGGGAGCCCGGGCACGGGGTCCGGAACCGCGGTGCCCCGGGAACCGGGCAAGCGAGACCGCGTGGCCGTGGTGGCCCCCCCCCCGGAAGCACCACCCGTGACCCGGGGGAAGACGCCCCCGGCCGGCGGCACGTCCGCCTCGCCTTACGGAGGGCGCGGCCCCGGGCCGGCGCGGGTGGGACATGGGGCGCGGGCGGCGCGTCGAAAATCCGGGCCGGGCGTGATCCGAACGGCGCGCCGCCGCGTAGCCTCATCATGGCAACCCTTTCGGAGCGCAGAATGAATCCTCTCAAGATCGCGGTCATCGGCTCCGGAATCTCCGGCCTCTCGGCGGCCTGGCTGCTGGCCCGGCGGCATCAGGTGACCCTGTACGAGACCGAAGGGCGCTTCGGCGGCCACGCCAATACCGTGGACGTGGAAACGCCGGAGGGGCCGGTTCCGGTGGACACCGGCTTCATCGTGTTCAACGAACAGAACTACCCCAACCTCACCGCGCTGTTCGCCCTGCTGGGCGTGGAGAGCCGGCAGACGCAGATGAGCTTCGCCTTCTCCGCCTCCGGGGGGCGCTACGAGTACGCGGGCTCCGGCGCCGGCGGGTTCTTCGGCCAGCGCCGCAACCTGTTCAGCACCGCGCACTGGCGGCTTCTGAGCGACGTGAACCGCTTCTTCCGCACCGCCGCCAGCCGGATCGACGGGTACGGGGACGATGTGCCGCTGGGCACCTTCCTCACGCGGGAGCGCTACGGCGAGAGCTTCGTGAAGCGCCACATCCTGCCGATGGGCGCGGCCATCTGGTCCACCGCGGCCTCGGAGATGCTCGCGTTCCCGGCCCGCAGCTTCATCGACTTCTACGGCAACCACGGGCTGCTGCGCTTCCGCAACCGCCCGGCCTGGCGCTCCGTCTCCGGGGGCAGCCGCGCATACGTGCGCCGCCTGCTGGGCGGGGCCGGCATCGAACTGCAGCCGGCGAACGCGGTGCGCCGGGTGGTGCGCCACCCCGGCTTCGTGCAGGTGACCGACGGGCGCGGCACCGAGCGGCCCTTCGACCACGCGGTGATCGCCACCCACGCGGACCAGGCGCTGCGCCTGGTCGACGCGCCGGATGCCCGCGAAGGCGCGGTGCTGGGCGCCTTCTCCTATCAGGACAACACGGCCGTCCTGCACCGCGACGCCCGCTGGATGCCGCGGCGCCGGCGGCTGTGGTCGGCCTGGAACTACATGGCCGGCGGCCCGGGCGGGCAGGAGGGGCTCTGCGTCACCTACTGGATGAACCGGCTGCAGGGGCTGGACAGCCCGGTGGGGCATTTCGTGACCCTCAACCCCTGGGAGGAGATCCACCCCAAGGCGGTGGACGCGCGCTTCACCTACCGCCACCCGGTGTTCGACGCGGCCGCCCTGGCGGCGCAGCGGCAGATCTGGGCCCTGCAGGGCACGCGCCGCACCTGGTTCTGCGGCAGCTACGCCGGCCACGGCTTCCACGAGGACGGGCTGCAGAGCGGGCTGGCGGTGGCCGAACAGCTCGGCGGCCTGCGCCGGCCGTGGCAGGTGGCCAACCCCTCCGGGCGCATCACCCTCGCCCCCGCGGCGCGGATGGACACCGCCGTATGAGCCCGGACCGCCTCTACGAGGGCCATGTGAGCCATGTCCGGCTGCGCCCGGTCACCCATGCGCTGCGCTACCGGGTGTTCGCGCTGCTGCTCGACGTGGAGGCGCTGCCCGGGCTCGGCCGCCGCCACCGCCTGCTGTCGCACAACCGGCGCAACCTGTTCGAGATCCGCGACGCCGATCACGGCGACGGCACGCCGCTGGCGGGCTGGTTGCGGCGCCTGGCGCAGGAAAGCCCGGAGGGCCGGCAGGTGGTGCGCTTCGCGATGCTGTGCTACCCGCGCGTGCTGGGCTATGTGTTCAACCCGATCACCGTCTACTATGGCTATGACGCGGGCGGCCGCATCCGCCTGATGATCTACGAGGTGAACAACACCTTCGGCCAGCGCCGCACCTACGTGCTGCCCGCCACGCCGGACGCGCATGGCCACGTGCATCAGGGCTGCGAGAAGGCGCTCTACGTCTCGCCCTTCAACGATGTGTCCGGGCGCTACAGCTTCAACCTGGACACGCCGGGCGCGGCGCTGGCCCTCGGCGTGGCGCTGCGCGATTCCGGCGGGGCGCTGCTCAAGGCGCATTTCGCCGCCCGGGGCCGGACGCTGAGCGACCGGGCCCTGCTGGGGGCGACGCTGCGCACGGGATGGTTGACCGCAAAGGTGATGACCGGCATCCATTGGGAGGCGCTGCGGCTCTGGCTCAAGGGCCTGCGGCCCAGACCCCGGCCCCGGGGACCGAAGGCGGCGGTGAGCCACGCGCCCGCCCCGGCAGTGCAGGAGACCGACGCATGCTCACGGAACTGACGCCCCGCAGCGGGCCCGCCGGCGCCAGCCGCAGGCCGTCCCCCCTCGAAGCGCTGATCCTGCGCGCGGCCCGCCGGCTGCTGGACTGGGAGCCGCAGGGCGCCGTGGTCGTGGAACTGCCCGGCGGCACCCGCCTGCGCTTCGGCCGCGGGGGCGACCCGCAGGAACCGGTGCTGAAGTTGCGCAACCTGCGCGTGCTGCGCGCGGCGCTGCGTTCCGGGGCCATCGGCTTCGCGGAATCCTACATCGACCGCGACATCGACTGCTCCGACCTGCCCGCGCTGTTCCGCTTCTTCCTGCGCAACCGCGAGGAGCTGGCCCGCTCCGGGCGGCGCCTGTTCCGGGTGCGCGCCCTGGACCGGCTGGCGCACCGGCTGCGCCGCAACTCGCGCGCCGGCAGCCGGCGCAACATCACCGAGCATTACGACCTGGGCAATGCCTTCTTCCGCGCCTGGCTGGACGGCGAGATGGTCTATTCCTCCGCCATCTACCCCGATGCCGGCACCACGCTGGAGGAGGCGCAGCGCGAGAAGCTGGGCCGCATCGTCGCCCTGCTCGACCTGCCGGAGGACCGGGCGGCCGATGTGCTGGAGATCGGCTCCGGCTGGGGCGCGCTGGCCTGCATGACCGCGGCGGCGGGCGAGACGCGCGTCACCGGCCTCACCCTGTCGCACGAGCAGCTCGCCTTCGCGCGCGAGAAGGCCGCGGCCGCGGGCCTCGCCGCGCGCTGCGACTTCCGGCTGGAGGATTACCGCGACACCGGCGGGCAGTATGACCGCATCGTGTCCATCGAGATGATCGAGGCGGTGGGCGAGGCCTACTGGCCGCAGTATTTCCGCGTGCTCGGCGAGCGCCTGCGCCAGGGCGGCTCGGCCGTCATCCAGGCGATCACCATCGACGAGGCGCATTTCGAGCGCTACCGCCGCTCCGCCGATTTCATCCAGCGCCACGTCTTCCCCGGCGGCATGCTGCCCACGCCGCGCATCATCCGCGAGCAGGGCGCGCGTGCGGGCCTCACCCTCGACCACGTGGAATGCTTCGGCGCCTCCTACGCCCGCACGCTGGCGGACTGGCGCCACCGCTTCGAGGAGGCCTGGCCGCGCATCGCCGAACTGGGCTTCGACGACGGCTTCCGCCGCCGCTGGCGCTACTACCTCGCCTATTGCGAGGCGGGTTTCCAGGACGGGCTGATCGACGTCGGCCTCTACCGGCTGCGCAAGTCCGCAGCCTGACACGGCGGAAGCCCCCCGCCCCGCGCGCCGGTCACAGGCCCGCGGCGGGGGCGATCATTGTCATGGGAACGACGCTGCCTGTGGAGGGCGAGGCGGGTAGTCCGCCGGCGCCCGCCGCCTTCTCCTCGGCATCCGTCATCACGCCGGCGGTGATCAGACGCCTGAACAGGTTCGCCATCTCGTTGTCTTCGAGGGTAGTCCGGTTGTCTTTCGCCATCAATTCGGTGAGACGATCCCGCTCCGCCTTGCTGAGCGGCTTGTCGGGCTTCTCCGTCGGCCGGGGCACGACCCTGCCCTCCTTGATCGCCGCGTTCACCAGCGCCTCGATCTTCGGTGGGGTGCACTGGCGGATGTAGCCCTGCACCTGCGCCAGCAGCATGCCTTCGCTGGTGGGGTTGGTCTGGTAGACCGACGTGATATACGCCAGCCGCGCCTTTTCAATGATGCCCACCACGCCACTCGGCTCCAGCTGGTAGAGGAACGTATTGTAGTAGCTGTCGGTGATGCCGGCACCCAGGCCGAAGGCCGTGGCCGTGACCGCGATGGCCGTCGCCGCCGCGCCGGTCACGGAGAGGACCGTCGTGGTTGCCGCGCCGGCCAGGCCGATGGCCTCGCCCAGGCCGTCCTTGCTCCGGTTCGCCCAGAAGATGGCGTCGATGTAGGCGTCGCAGTCGGCGTCCACCTGAGCAAAGATCGCGGCTCTGGTGGGCAGAAGCTGATCGGCCTTCAGGGGAGGCGGAGTGGTTCCCGGGGTGTACTGCGGCCCGTATTTCCGAAGCTCGTCGATGCTGTTGCCATACTTGGTGGCGTTCAGTTTCGGCCCGGAAGAATTCATCAGGTACGTGCGGTTCGCGCGCCGTTCATAAGCATTCTTCGGGTTATCAAACGGCCCGCATCCAATCAGAATAACAGGCAACAATAATGCTGGAAGACTGCGTTTCACTGTTTCCTCCGGTCCTGATTCAGTTTCAGGTTAACCCGGGGGTTTACTATTTTGAAGGTTTGATCTCACCTTTCATCACGAAGCGGCGGATGGCGTGGAAGTAGAGCGCGTCGGGCATCACGCGCAGCAGGGCCATCACCCGGGCGAAGCCGCGCGGGAAGGCGATCTTCCAGGCCTTGCGCTCCAGCCCGCGCAGGATCTCCCGTGCCGCGTCCTGCGCGCTCACGATGGAGGGCATGGGGAAGGGGTTGTCCCGCGTCATCGGCGTGTCCACGAAGCCGGGGCAGATCACCGTCACGGTGATGCCGCGCGGGGCCAGCTCGCAGCGCAGCGTCTCGGCCAGGTTGATCAGCGCGGCCTTGGTGGGGCCGTACGCCACCGATTTCGGCAGGCCGCGATAGCCCGCCACCGAGGCGGTGATGGCGATGTGCCCCGCCCCGCGCGCCAGCATGTGCGGCAGCAGGGCCTCCAGCGCGTTCACCACGCCGAGGTAGTTCACCTCCATGCCGCGGCGCAGGGCGCTGGCATCGAGATCGGCGCTCTCCATCAGCGCCCAGGTGCCGGCGTTCAGCACGGCGAGGTCGATGGGCCCGTCCGCCTCCAGCGCCGCGACGCAGGCCGCGACCGCGCCCCGGTCGGTGACATCGAGCGGGCAGGCGAGCATGCCCGGGGCGGCTGCCGCGATCTCGCCCAGGGCCGCGCCGGAGCGCGCGGAGATCGCCAGCCGGTCGCTCCGCCCGGCCATCAGCCCGGCCAGCGCCGCGCCGATGCCCGAGCTTGCGCCGGTGATCCAGACCGTGCCCCAGCTGGTCTCCTCCATGGCTCAGATCCCCACGAGCGGCTGCAGCAGGCGGCTGAAGAAGCCCTTGAAGCGCGTCGGGCGCTCGGTGGAGACGAGGCAGATGCAGGGCGCGCCGCCCTCCACCCGGGGCTGATGCTCGATGTGCTCGTCGAGGTCGGCGATGTCTCCCGGCCCGAAGCGCCCCAGCGCGTCCTGGTAGGCGCCCGAGAGGATCAGCGTCATCTCCGCGCCGCCGTGGCCGTGCTCCGGCACCGCCTTGCCCGGGCCGATGTGCAGCATGTAGAGCGGCGAGGGCGTCCCGCCCGCGGTGCGGATGCGGTGGCGGCGGATGCCCGGCGCCACGGTCTTCCACGGCACGGCGTCCAGCCGGGGCCCGATGTAGCGGCGCAGCGGCAGGGGCACGTCGCCCTCCTCCCGCTCCGGCCGGGCAAGGGGGAGGGGGGGCGGCGCGTCCAGCCGGGCCAGCACCCGCTCCAGCGCCTGCGGGGCGAGGGCGGCTTCCTCCGCCTCCTCCAGCAGGGCGCCGCCCACTTCCTCGGCCAGGCGCACGGCCCGGCGGCAGGCAGGGCACATCGCGACATGGCAGGCCACGACGACGGAAAAGGCCTCGTCCAGGTCCCCGCTCGCATAGCGCAGCACGGTGGCCTCATCGAGATGGTGGTGCGGGGTCATCTCAGCTCCTCCAGCCTGTCGCGGAGCCTGACATAGGCAAGGCGCATGCGGGATTTGACGGTGCCGAGCGGCAGCTTGAGCTTTCGGGCGATCTGGGTCTGTGACAGGTCCTGCGCATAGGCGTACTCGATGATGGTCCTCTGCTCCTCGGGAAGCGTGGCGATGGCCGCGCCCACATGCTCGCAAATCTCCGAGGAGAGCACGCCCTCCTCGCCGTCCGGCGCGTCGGAGGCGAGGTCCAGCGCCTCCACGTCCTCGTAGGCCCGGGCGGAGCCGCGGCGCAGCCGGTCGATGCGGGCATTCCGCGCGATGGTGTAGACCCAGCCCTGAACCGAGCCGCGCTCGGGGTGGTAGAGGTCCACCTTGCGCCAGACGGTCAGCATCACGTCCTGGGCGAGGTCGTCCGCCTGGGCGTGGTCGGCCCCGGCGCGGACCATCAGCGCCTTTATCCGCGGCCCGAAATGGGCGAAGAGCAGCGCGAAGGCCGCGCGGTCGCGATGCCGCGCGACGCGCTCCAGAAGCACCCGGTGCTCGGCCCGCATGCGGGCGGCGTCCGCCTCCCGGGCGAGGCGCGCCAGTTCCTGTTCGCTCTGGAGGTCGGACACGGCATATCCCGGTGGTTGATCAATGCGTCTGGCCGATTGCATGCGCTGCTCCCGCTTCGTCTGCGTGAGTACGCGACCGGGGCGGCGACGGATCACCAGCCGCCCCACAAGAGCGCAAAAAAGCCCGCGGCGCCAGCCGCGGCGGGCCGGGGCCTGCCGGGATCAGGCCTCCAGCAGGGCGGCGCGCACCTGGCGCCAGGCGTCGTAGACGAGGCCGGAGGTCACGGTTTCGGCGCGGCTCCCGTCACCGGAGCGGATGGCGTCGGTCATCTGCTCGTTGGAGCCGATGAGCATGCGCACGGTCTCGGGCGCGCGCAGGTAGGCCCAGTAGCGGTAGCGCAGGGCGGGCTTGTTGAGCTGGCCGAGGAGCTTCTGCAGCACCGGGTTCGGCAGGGCGGCGTGGATATGGTCCGTCAGGCGGACATTCGCCTCGAAGCAGCCGGGAAAATCGCCCGCGGCGAAGGCGGTGCGCATGTGCTCGACATGCAGGTCCAGCGCGCCGGCGATGGCGCGGTGGTCGGGCGCGCTGGCCAGCAGGCCGGCGGCCGTGGCCTCCAGGCTCACCCGGCAGATGGAGATGTCGTCGAGATTGGCCACCGAAAGCTCCGCCACCCGCACCCCGTAGCGCGGCCGGCGGGTGACGAGCCCGCTCGCCTCCACGATCTGCAGCGCCTCGCGCAGCGGTGAGCGCGAGACGCCGTAGCGCGCGGAAAGCTCGGTCTCCACCAGCTTGGCGCCGGGCGCGAGATCGCCGCGGATGATCTCGCGCTCCAGCCGGCCGGCCACGTCGAAGCCGATGGGCTGGCGGTCGATCGGGCCGGCGCCGGTGGCAGGATCGTCGGTGAACACGGAAATCAGAACCTCTGGACCTTCAGGCCGAAGAAACGGTCCGCCACGATCACCGCGGCGAGGGTGAGCACGATGCTGACGGTGGAGACGGCCGCGGCCTCGGGGGTGAAATTGAACCTCAGGTAGTCGAACAGCTGGATCGGCAGCGGCGCCGAGCCGGTGCCCTTCAGCATGAAGGAGATGCCGAAGGTATCAAAGGAGATGATGAAGGCAAAGAGCGCGCCGTTGATCATCCCGGGCTTGGCCAGCGGCAGGGTGATGCGGCGGAACGCCGTCCAGCGCTTCGCGCCCAGCGAGCGGGCGGCCAGCTCGCACATCTCGTCCATGCCCTGCAGCGAGGTGACCACGTTCAGGAACACGAAGGGCAGGGTGATGAGCACGTGCCCCACGAACAGCGCCACGTAATAGTCCGTGCCCAGCCCGATCTCGTAGAAGAAGAACAGCAGGGCGATGGCGGTGAGGATCTCCGGCAGGATCAGCGGCAGCAGGATGGTGATGCGCACCGCCTCGGCCCGGCGCTTGGCGTGGCGCACGTAGTAGAGCGCCGCCATGGTGCCGATCACCAGCGAGGCGGCGGTGGCCGCGAGCCCGAGCAGCACCGAGAAGCCGATGGCGTTCAGGAACACCTCGTTGTCCAGGAAGGTGAAGAACCAGCGCAGCGACAGGCCCTGCGGCGGGAAGGTGAGGAAATTCCCGGAGTTGAGCGAGGCCAGCACCACCACCACGATGGGGGCCAGCAGGAAGACGTAGATCAGGCCGCGGCAGAGGCCGAGAAGGGCGGAGGCGAGGCGCATCGGTTTCACTTCCATTTCATCCGGGTGAGGCGGGCGAAGATGAGCACGACCACCCCCGCCGAGACTGCGAGCGAGAGGGCGAGCGCCGAGCCGAAGGGCCATTGGAACTGGTCGATCAGCGCGTCGACGACCATCACCGTCATGGTCTTCACCCGCATGCCGCCCACCAGCGCCGGCGTGACGTAGGAGCTCACCGCCAGCACGAAGACGAGGATGGCGCCGGACTGGATGCCCGGCATCGCCAGCGGCAGGGTGATGCGCCGGAACACGGTGAAGCGCCGGGCGCCGAGCGAGCGGGCCGCCGCGCCCACCGCCGGGTCCAGCCCCTGCAGCGCGCCCAGGATGGGCAGCACCATGAAGGGCAGGAACACATGCGCCAGCGCCACCACGATGCCGAAGGAATTGTACATCAGCGGCAGGGGCCGGTCGATGAGGCCGAGATTGCGCAGGGTGGAGTTGATGACCCCGGAATTGCCCAGCAGGATCGTCCAGCCGTAGGAGCGCACCACGATCCCCACCAGCAGGGGCGAGAGCACGATGCCGTAGAGCAGCCCGCGCCAGCGCCGCGAGGCCTGCGAGATGTGCAGCGCGATCGGCAACCCCAGCAGGAAGCACACGAAGGCGGTGAGCAGGCCCAGCCACAGCGTCTGCCCCAGCGCCTCGAAGTAATAGGCGTCGGAGAACAGCTTGAGATAGCCGCCCAGCGAGAACCCCTCGCCATAGGGCGTGGAGTCAGAAGGCGCGCGCAGGCTCATCACCAGCACGTTCACGTAGGGCAGCATCACGAAGAGGAAGATCAGCGCCGCCGCCGGCAGGATGAGGAAATGGCGCCGGAAGAGGCCGTTCATGCCGCCCCCTCCAGCGGCCAGAGCCGGGCGGGGTCGAAGGCGAGGCCCACGGCGGCGCCGTCGGCGAAGCGGTGGGCGGTCGGGGCGTGGACCATGATCTCGTCCGCGCCCACGCGCACCCGGTAGTCGATGAACCCGCCGTTGAAGTAATGTGAGACCACGGTGCCGGAGGCATCCGCCTCCGCGCCCGGCGCGGTGAGGCGCACCTGCTCGGGGCGGGCCATCACGCGCAGCCGGCTGCCCGGAGCCGCGGCGCCGGGGAGGGAGACCAGCGTGCCCTCGGAGCCGAAGCGCAGGCTCACCCGGCCCTCGCCCGCGGCCTCCACCGTGCCGGTGAGGATGTTGGCGTTGCCCACGAAGCGCGCCACCGCCTCGGAGGCGGGGCGGTCATAGACATCCTCCGGCGCCGCGGCCTGGGCGATGCGGCCGTCGAACATCACCACCACCCGGTCGGACATGGTCATCGCCTCGCCCTGGTCATGGGTGACGTAGAGCGTGGTGATGCCGACGCGCTTCTGCAGGTCGCGGATGAAGGTGCGCATCTCGTCGCGCAGCTTGGCGTCGAGGTTTGCCAGCGGCTCGTCGAGCAGCAGGATCGCGGGCTCGATCACCAGGGCGCGGGCAAGGGCCACGCGCTGCTGCTGGCCGCCGGAGAGCTCGCGCGGATAGCGGCCGGCGTAGTGCGAGAGCTGGACCAGCTCCATCACGTCCGCCACCCGGCGGGTGATCTCGTCGCGCGCAACCCGGCGCATCTCCAGCCCGAAGGCGAGGTTTCCCGCCACCGTCATGTGGGGGAACAGCGCGTAGCTCTGGAACACCATGCCGATGTCCCGGTCCTCCGGCTCGCGGTTGGAGATGTCGTGGCCGTCGAACAGGATGCGCCCGTCGCTCACGGTCTCGAAGCCGGCGATGCATTTGAGCGTGGTGGACTTGCCGCAGCCCGAGGGCCCGAGCAGCGAGACGAACTCGCCGTGGTTCACCTTCAGCGTGACATCGTTCACGGCGAGCGCGGTGCCGTAGCGTTTGACGAGGGAGAGGATGGAGACTTCGGTCATGTGGGTCCTGGGGCGCGCGGAATGCCTGGGCCGGGCCGGGGGCGGCGGGCGGCCTGGGGAAAAGCAGGAATGGGCGCCGCGCGCAAGCCCGCGCGGCGCCCGGGGGCAGGGGCGTCAGGCGCCGAAGGTCTCGTTCCAGCGCCGGGCGATCTCTTCCGCGTTCGCGTTCATGAGGTCCCAGTCCCAGTCGATGAACTGCTCCATGGCAGCCCCGCTCACCGGCACGTCGCGCGCGAGGCTCTCGGGCACCTCCACCTTGCGGTTCACGGGGGAGACGAGGAACTCCTCCATCAGCAGGGTCTGGCCGGCGGGGGAGAGCACGAAGTCGAGATACTTGTAGGCCGCATCGCGGGTGGGCTGGTTCACGCAGATGTTGAAGGTCTGGTCCCACATCATCAGCCCCTCCTCGGGGATGATGCAGTCCACCGGCAGGCCCTGGTTGCGCAGGCGGGCGATCTCGCCGAAGTCGAAGGGTGCGACGACGATCTCCCCCGTGGCCATCGCGGTGGACATGTTGAAATCGGTCTGCACCACCTGGCCCAGCTCGGCGAGCCTGGCAAAGCCGGTGTCGAGGTCGGTGATGCCCGATCCGTAGATCTTCGAGGTCAGCATCAGGAACATCTTCCCGGCCGAGTTCACGATGTTGTAGAGGCCGATCCGGCCCTTGAACTCCGGGTTGTCCCAGAGGTCGGTCCACTTCGTCGGCGGGGTCTCCACCATGTCGGTGCGGTAGCCGATGCCGATGGGCGAGATAAGGCCCACGGCCGCCCAGCCGTCCGCGGCGCGGGTGGCGATGGGGTAGAGGTCGGCGTAGTTCGGCACCTTCTCCAGGTCGAGCTTCTCGAAGAAGCCCTCCTTGCGCAGCACGGTGGAGTAGATCTCGTTGGTCATCAGCACGCCGTAGGGCGGGTTCTCCTTGCCCGCGGCGCGCAGGTTGGTGGTGTAGGTGCGCCCCAGGCCGATATCCAGCCGCACCGCCTCGCCGCTCGCCTCGGTGAAGGCGGGGATCATGCTGTCGCGCCAGAATTTCTCCCAGCTGCCGCCGTAGGTGGTGATCACCAGCTCCTGCGCGGCCGCGGCCACGGAAGGAACCTTCAGCATGCCTGCCCCCATGAGGGCGGCCAGCGCATGCAGCATGTTCCTGCGGTTCATCGTCGGGACCATCAATGCTTCCTTCTCACTGTCGGGGCGGCGTGCCGCCTCCCTGTTGGCTAATCGGTCTTCAGGATGCTTTCTTGCGGTAGTCGTAGTTCTTGTTCAGCCGCTCCAGCAGGTAGTCGCCATAGCGCACCGGCTTGGAATAGGCGGTCTCGCCCCTGGCGATGAACTCTTCCGGGCAGGCCACGGTGGCCTCCATCGAGGGGTCGTAGAAGAAGGGCTGCGAGTAGCGGTCGCGCTTGGAGAGGTTGCGCACCCGGTGCGGGGTGGACACGAAGCGCCCGTTCGACCAGCGCGCCAGGATGTCGCCCACGTTCATCACGAACGTGTCGGGGATTGGCGGCGCGGGGATCCACTCGCCGTCCTTGTTGCGCACCTCGAGCCCGCCGACCTCGTCCTGCGCCAGGATGGTCACGAAGCCGTAGTCGGTGTGGGGGGCGGAGCCGAACAGGTTCTCCTCGTCCTTCTGCTCCGGGTAGTGCAGCAGGCGCAGGAACAGGGTGGGCGTGTCGAAATAGGGCAGGAACCAGTCCTTCGGCAGGCCCAGCGCCTCGGCCAGCCCGCCGGAGAGCATCTCGCCCAGGGCGGAGAGCCGCTCCATGTAGTCCAGCGCCGCGTCGCGCAGCTCCGGCATGTCCTCGGGGAACTGGTTCGGGCCGTGCAGCGGCTCGCCCGCGTAGGGCGCGTCCTCGGGCACCTCGTGCATCACCATGAGCGATTCGCTCTGGTTCGGCCGGGTCACCTTGTCGACCGTGGAGGTCACGATGGTGGAGGTGGAAAAGGGCATGTAGCCGCGATGAAAATCGTTCATCTTCAGCGCCATCTTCTCCGCGTCCGGCAGGGCGTGGAACCGGCGCGACAGCTCGCGCAGGTTCTCCACCGCCGCGCGGGGGATGCCGTGGCCGGCCAGGTAGGCGAACCCCACGCGCTCCAGCGCGTCGCGCAGGGTGTCGACTGTCTCCGCGCGGGCCTCGGGCGCCGCGCCGGGCGCCAGCGCCGACACGTCGACGACCGGGATGTTTGTGAACGCGCCTCGCATGGTATCCTCCTGCTGAGTGCTCAATACAGTATACAATATTTGCACAACCATCCGGGATTGGGTAGTAGGTGCCCGTGAGGTGGCAGAAAAAATCTTCGCACCCGGGATGTGATGTCTATCTGGTGTGCAGAATTTTGCTGATGCCTGATTGATGAACAGGAATCAGGCCGCCGCAGGGATGGCCGCAGGGGAGCGACAGCCAGCATGACCACGCCGATCATCATCGACACCGACCCCGGGCAGGACGACGCCTTCGCCATCCTGCTGGCGCTGGCCGCGCCGGAGCTGGAGGTGCTGGGGCTCACCACCGTTTCCGGCAACGTGCCGCTGGCCCAGACGGCGGACAACGCCCGCCGCATCCTCGAATGCGCCGGCCACGGCCATGTGCCGGTCTGGCGCGGCTGCCCGGCGCCGATCCTGCGCCCGGCCCGCCCGGTGCCCGAGATCCACGGCGACACCGGCATCGACGGCTGGGACTGGCCGGAGGCGGCTCGCGGACCGGAGCCGGGCCATGCGGTGGATTTCATCATCGAGACCCTGCTCGGCCGGGCCGACGGCGAGGTGACGCTGATCGCCCTCGCCCCGCAGACCAACGTGGCCATGGCCCTGCGCCGGGCGCCGGAGATCGTGCCGAAGCTGGGGCGCATCGTGTTCATGGGCGGCGGCTATTTCGCCGGCGGGAACATGAGCCCGGCGGCGGAATACAACATCATGGTGGACCCGGAGGCGGCGCGCATCGTGCTCGGCTCCGGCGTGCCGATCACCGCCGTGCCGCTGGACTGCACCCATGCCACGCCCGCGCCGGTGGGCTGGTCCGCGCCGCTGGAGGCGCTCGGCACCACCACCGGCCGGGCCTGCGGCGGCATGATGCGCTTCTTCGAGATCTACGGAAACGCCAAGCACGGCACCAAAAGCCGCCCGCTGCATGACGCGGTGGCCGTGGCCGCCCTGCTCTGGCCGGAACTGTTCACCGGCAAGCTCTGCCCGGTGGACGTGGAATGCGCGGGCGAGCTTACCACGGGCATGACCGTGGTCGACTGGCTGCGCCAGACCGGCCGGCCGGACAATTGCCTCTGGCTCGCCGGCTGCACGGACCCCGGCGAGGTCTACGCCCGGATGCTGAAGCTCATCGCCACCCTGCCCTGAGCCGCGGTGTTCCGAACGATGCCCCGGCGCTCCCGGCCGGGGCGGCAGAGGCCCCGGACCGGGCCCGGGGCGCCGGGGGTCAGGCCGGCACGGCTGCGCGCAGGGCCGCGGTGGCGGCTTCATCCACCGTGCCGGCGGCGTCGACTGCCACACTGAACAGGCCGCGGGCCTGGGCGGGGGTGTAGCGGCCGAGGCGCACATCCTCGGCCACCGCTTCGGGCGCGCGCTCGGCAGGGTTGCCGTAGCCGCCGCCGCCCGGCGTACCGACGCGCACCCGGTCGCCGGGCATCAGCGGAATGTCCTGCGCCTTGGAGAGGTGCTCGGGCACCGAGGCCACGCCGTCCTGCCACACGGTGACGGTGTTGGGCGCGCCGTCGGCCCCGCCGAGCGCGCCCTGCGGGCCGAAGCGGCCGTGGTCCATCACGAAGCTGGCGCGCGCCTCGCCGCGCAGCAGCTCGATCTCGTAGTCCAGCCCGAAGCCGCCGCGATGCCTGCCCGCGCCGCCGGAGCCCTCGCGCAGGGCGTAGCGGTGGTAGAGCACCGGGAACTGCTGCTCCATGATCTCCACCGGCGGCGCCTTGGAGATGCCGATGGTCGAACAGCCGTTGGTCAGCCCGTCATGGTCGGAATTGCCGCCATAGCCGCCTCCCGAGAGCTGGTACATCACGAAGCCGCGGCCGCGTTCCGGGTCCGATCCGCCGAGGGCGAAGTTGCCGGAGGAGCCGGCGGGCGAGGCGGTCACCCGGTCCGGCAGCGCCTCGACCAGGGCCGCGAACACCGCCTCGGCGATGCGCTGCGAGACTTCCGCCGCGCAGCCGGAGACCGGGCGGGGGTATTGCGCGTCGAGGAAGGTGCCCACGGGGCGGATCACCTCCAGCGGCTCGAAGGCGCCGGCGGAAATCGGCACATCGGGGAAGATGTGGCGCATGGCGAGGTAGACGGAGGAGAGCGTGGTCGCCAGCACCGAGTTCATCGGGCCCATGCAGGGCGCGGAGGAGCCGGCGAAGTCGAAGGTCAGCCGGTCGCCATGCGCGGTGACGGCAAGGCGGATCTCCAGCGGCTCGTTCACCACGCCGTCACTGTCCACGAAGGCCACCGAGCGGTAGGTGCCCTTCGGGATCAGCGCGAGATTGGCGCGCATCTGCCCGGCGGCGCGGATGCGCAGCTCGCCGATCGCCTCGGCCACTGTGGCGTCGCCGTAGCGGTCGAGCATCCGGTTCAGGCGCTCCTCGCCGACCAGCAGCGCCGCGGCCTGGGCCTTCACATCGCCGATGCGCTGCTCGGAGACGCGGATGTTGGAGCAGATGATGGCGTAGATCTCGGTGTCGAGCACGCCCTCCTTGAACAGGCGCACGGGGGGCAGGCGCAGGCCCTCCTGCTCCACCGAGGTGGCGGAGGCGGAGAAGCCGCCGGGCACCGCGCCGCCGGTATCGGGCCAGTGGCCGGTGTTCGACAGCCAGCAGAAGATCTCGCCGTCGCGGTAATAGGGCATGGCGAAGCGCACATCCATCAGGTGGGTGCCGCCGAGATAGGGGTCGTTCACGATGTAGATGTCGCCGGGTTTCGGCGCCGCCACGGTGCCGGCGGCGATCATTTCGATCAGCGTGCGGGTGGAATACTGCATCGTGCCCACGAACACCGGCAGGCCCTGCGCGCCCTGCGAGATCAACGCGCCGTCCACGGCGGAGTAGATGCCGTCCGAACGGTCGTTCGCCTCGGCGATGACCGGGGAGAAGGCGGCGCGCGAGAAGCTCAGGTCCATCTCGTCGCAGACCTGCTGCAGCCCGGCCTGGATGACCGAGAGGGTGATCGGGTCGATGCTCATGCCGTCTCTCCCAGGGTGATGATGATGTTGCCATCGGCGTCCTGCGCCGCGGTGTCGCCGGGCTCGATGATGATGGTGGTGTCCATCTGCTCGATGATCGCGGGGCCGGTGAGGGTGGCGGTCGCCGGCAGGTGGTCGCGCCAGTAGATCGGGGTGTCGTGCCAGCCGTCGAACCAGACCTGGCGGCGGCCGGTCTCGGCCTCCGCCAGGGTGGCCTTGCGGCCCGCTGGGTCGATGAGGGTGGAGAGGTCGATCTCCGGGCGGCGGCCGATGACGGAGGTGTTCACGTTCACCAGCGTGGCGCGGATCTCCGGCAACTTCACGCGGAAGCGGGCGAAATAGGCCGCCTCGAAACGGGCCTGCAGCTCCTCGCGCGTGGGGCGCGGGGTGTCGACCGCCACGCGCAGCACATGGGTCTGGCCGATGAACTGCATGTCCACGGTGCGGATCTCGCGGATCTCGTCGATCTTCACCGCCTCCTTGCCGATCAGCCTGCGGCCCTCCGCGCTCTGGGTGTCGAACAGGGCATGCACGGCCTCCATGTCGGCCAGGTCGAGCGGGCGGTTCACGGTGTTCACGAAATCATGCCGCAGGTCGGCCACCACGCAGCCGAGCGCATTGGTGATGCCGGGGCGGGAGGGGGCGAGCACGCGCGGCACGCCAAGTTCGCGCGCGATGGCGGTGGCGTGCAGAGGCCCCGCGCCGCCGAAGGCGAAGAGCGCGAAGTCGCGCGGGTCCTCGCCCAGCGAGACCGAGACCATGCGCACCGCGCCGGCCATCTTCGCGTTCGCCACCTGCAGCACGGCGGCGGCGGCGCCGGTGGCGTCCAGCCCCAGCGGGCGGCCGAGCTCGCGCTCGAAGATCTCCGCGATGTCGGAGACCCCGATGCCGCCGGGCACCTGGTTGAGCTTGGCCGGGTTCAGCCGGCCGAGCAGCAGGTTCGCGTCCGAGATCGTGGGGCGCGTGCCGCCGCGCCCGTAGCAGATCGGGCCCGGGGTGGCGCCGGCGCTCTCCGGGCCCACCTGCAGCAGGCCGGCCGCGTTCACCCGCGCGATGGAGCCGCCGCCCGCGCCCACCGTGCGCACGTCGACCATGGGCACGTGGATCGGCATGGCGTATTCGATCTCGATCTCGTTGGAGACCGCCGGTTCCGCGCCGCGGATCAGCGCCACGTCGGTCGAGGTGCCGCCCATGTCATAGGTGAGCAGGTCCGGGATGCCGGCGCGCCGGCCGGTGTAGGCGGCGGCCATCACGCCGGAGGCGGGGCCGGACATCACCGTCTTCGCCGCCTCCTCGGCCACGTGGCGGGCGGAGACCATGCCGCCGTTGCCGTTCATCACCAGCACGTCATGCCGGTAGCCCCGGCCGGCCAGCGTGTCGGCCAGGCGCTCCACGTAGCGGCGCAGCAGCGGCTGGACGGAGGCGTTCACCGCCGCCGTCACCCCGCGCTCGTACTCCCGGCTTTCCGAGAGCAGGGCATGGCCCATGGTGATGTTGCCGTTCGGCCAGATCCCGGCGGCAACCTCGGCGGCGCGCAGCTCATGCGCGGGGTTCGCATAGGCGTGCAGGAAATGGATGACGAGCGATTCGCAGCCATCTTCCTTCAGCGCGGTGACGGCGGCGCGCAGGGCGTCCTCGTCCAGGGGCGTGAGGGTGTTGCCGGCGGCGCCCATGCGCTCGGGCACTTCCAGGCGCAGGTCGCGCGGGATGATGGGGCGGAACTCGCCCTTCATGCCATAGGCGTTCGGCCGGGTGCGGCGGCCCAGCTCCAGCACGTCGCGGAAGCCCGCGGTGGTGATCAGCCCGGTGCGGCACAGCGCGCGCTCCAGCACCGCGTTGGTGGTGGTGGTGGTGCCGTGCACGATGAGGTCGAGCGCGGCGATGTCCGCCTCCGCCGCATCGAGGGCGTTCAGCACGCCGCCGGCCTGGTTGTCGAGCGTGGTGGGCACCTTGGCGAGGCGCACCGTGCGCGCATCCGCGTCGAACAGCACCAGGTCGGTGAAGGTGCCGCCCACGTCGATGCCGGCCACCTGTGACTGGCTGCCAATGGGCGCGGTGGCGGCGGTGAGGGGCGCGGATCCGGGCATCGGGGGCTCTCTTGCTGGGTCTGTCTGATCGTTTGTAGGCAAACGAATTTGGCGCCGTCCAGAACTTTCTTTCCCGGGGTGGGGAAAAGCGGCTCCGGGCGGCGCCGAAGGGTCAGGCGCGGGTGGCGAGGATGGCCGCGCGCACCGTGGCGGGCGTGGCCGGCAGGTGGTGGATCCGCGCGCCGGAGGCATCGGCGATGGCGTTGAGAATCGCCGGCGCGGTGGGGATGAGGCAATGCTCGCCCAGGCCCTTTGCGCCGTAGGGGCCATGCATGTCGCCGCTCTCGATGATCAGCGTGTCCACGGGCGGCACGTCGCCGATGGTGGGCATGAGGTAGTCATGCAGGTTCTCGGTGCGCCCGGGCAGGAACTCCTCCATCAGCGCGAGGCCGATGCCCTGCGCCACGCCGCCCTCCACCTGGCCCTCGACGAGCAGCGGGTTGATGGCCCGGCCCACGTCATGCGCGGCGGTGATCTTCAGCAGGTTCACCGTGCCCAGCGCGGTGTCCACCTCCAGCTCGGCCATCTGCGCGGTGGTGCCGAACACCGCGTAGGGGTCGCCCTGGCCGTTCGCGTCCATCGGCTTCGTCGGCGGGTCGTAGCTCTCGGTCGCCTCCAGCGCATAGCCCTCGCCGCTGAGCGGCACCACGCGCTCGGCCCCGCCGTCGGTGAGGCGGATGGCGCCGGGGGCGATGTCGATCACCGCCGCCCCGGAGACATTCCCCAGCCGCAGGATCTGCGCGCGCAGCGCCTCGCCGCACAGCCGCGCCGCGTTGCCGGTGATGAAGGTCTGCCGGCTGGCGGAGGTCTTGCCGGCATCGGGGGTGAGGTCGGTGTCCGCGCTCACCCGCTCTATGCGCTCCACCGGCACGCCCAGGGCGGTGGCGAAGATCTGGCTGATCACGGTGTTGGAGCCCTGGCCGATATCCACCGCGCCCTGGTGCAGCAGGATGCGCCCGTCCGCGGTGATGCCGGCGCGGATGGTGGAGGGGTTGGACATGGAGGTGTTGCCGCAGCCGTACCAGCCGCTCGCCACGCCCACGCCGCGGCGGACGGGGCCGGTGGCCTCGGCGTTGAAGGCCGCCGCCTCGGCCAGCGCCCGGTCCCAGTGCGGCTTCAGCGCGTCGAGACAGTCCAGGATGCCCATGCCGGTCTCGAACACCTGGCCGGTCACGGTGGCATCGCCGTTCACCAGCGCGTTGCGGCGGCGGATCTCCAGCTTGTCGAGGCCGAGGGCCTCGGCGGCCATGTCCAGCAGCTGCTCCTGCGCCACGGCCGATTGCGGCACGCCGAAGCCGCGGAAGGCACCGGCGGGGGTGCAGTTGGTGTGCACGGCCACCGAGCGGGCGCGGTAATCCGCGATCCGGTAGGGGCCGGAGGCGTGGATGGGCACGCGGTTCGCCACCGTGGGCCCCCAGCTCGCATAAGCGCCGGTGTTGAAGGTGCCGAAGAAATCGGCGCCGGCCAGCCGACCTTCCGCGTCCACCCCCAGCCGCATGGTCACCTGCGAGGGGTGGCGCTTGGTGCTGGAGGAGATTGATTCGGCCCGGGTGAAGGCCATGCGCACCGGCCGGCCCAGCTTCCAGGCCGCGAGGGCGAGGAAGGGCTGGGTGGTGAGGTCGAGCTTCGAGCCGAAGCCGCCGCCCACCGCCGTGGGCACGATGCGCACGCCCTCGGGCGCGAGGCCCATCACCTTGGCCACCGCGTCGCGGTTCATGTAGGGCGCCTGGGTGCAGCAATGCACCTCGATCCGGTCTCCCACCCGCTCGGCGAAACCGGCCTCGGGCTCGATGTAGCCGTGCTCGATGAATCCGGTGGAGAAATCGCCCTCCACCACATGCGCGGCGCCGGCCAGCGCCGCCTCCGCGTCGCCGCGCTGCACCAGGCCGCGGCACATGATGTTGCCGGCGCGCGCCTCGTGCAGCAGCGCGGCGGTCAGCCCCTCCTCGGGGGTGAGGGCATGGGGCAGGGGGGTCCAGGTGACCGGGAACTCCGCGAGGTCCAGCCCCGCCAGCCGCTCCGGCGTGCCGACCACCGCGGCCACGGCCTCGCCGCGGAACCGGGCCTCGCCCTCGGCCATCACCGGCTGGTCCTCGAAGCCGGGGATGACGCCGAAGAGGTTCACGCCCGGCACGTCGGCGGCGGTGAGCACCAGGTCCAGCCCGGTCTCCGCCCGCCAGGCCTCCAGGTCGCCGAAGGTGAAGGCGGCGCGGTGGTGCGGGCTGCGGATCACCCGCAGGGTGAGGGCGCCGGCGGGGGCGACATCGTCGCCGAAGGCTTCCGCGCCGGTGACCTTGGGCAGGCCGTCCACCCGGGCCATCGCGGTGCCCACGCCGCCGGGCGCCACGGTGGCGGAGCCCTTCGCGTCGCGCACCGCGTCGATGATCTTGCGGTAGCCGGTGCAGCGGCAGAGCACGCCGCCGAGCGCGTCCTGCACCTGCTGCTCCGAGGGGTCCGCCACCTCGCGCAGCAGGGCGACGGCGGAGACCATCATGCCCGGCGTGCAGATGCCGCATTGCGCGGCCTGATGGCGCTGGAAGGCGGCGACGAGGGCCTGGCCGTCCGGGTCCGACTGCGCGAGGCCGGCCTGGGTTTCCACCCGGCGGCCCTCCACCTGCGCCACCGCGGTGGTGCAGGAACACACCGGCAGCCCGTCCACCAGCACCGTGCAGGCGCCGCAATCGCCCGCGTTGCAGCCCACCTTCACGTCGCGCGCCCCGGCGCGTTCGCGCAGCGCCTCGGACAGGCGCTCGGCGGGGGGCGCGGCGAGGGTCACCCGCGTGCCGTTGAGGTCGAAGGAAACGGCGAGGCCGTCGGCCACCTGATCGAGGCTCATGCGTGGGTCTCCCCGGGCAGGGCGGCCGCGAGCACGCGGCCAAGGATTTCGCGAACGGCGTCAAGCCGGTAGGCAGCGCTGCCGCGCACGTCGTCGAGCGGGGTGAGCGCCGAGAGATCGGCCGCGCCGAGGATGTCGTCGAGCGGCGCGCCGGGCTGCCGGCCGGTGAGGGCGGCTTCCAGCCCCGGCAGGCGCCGGGCCACGGCCGAACAGGCGCCCACGGCGAGTCGCACCTCCCGCAGGGTGCCATCTTCGCCCGGAATTACCACCGCGGAGACCATGGCGATGGAAATCACCAGATAGCGTCGCGCGCCGAGCTTCAGGAAGGCGGAGCGCGCGCCCGGCGCCTCGGGGATGTGCAGCGCGGTCACCAGCTCGCCCGGGGCGAGGGCGGTGCGGCGCACGCCGGTGATGAACTGCGCAAGCGGCAGGCGGCGGCGCCCGGCCGGCCCCGCCAGTTCCACCTCCGCCTCGAGGGTGAGCAGCGGCGGCACGCCGTCGGCGGCGGGGGAGGCGTTGCAGATGTTGCCCGCCACGGTGCCGGCGTTCTGGATCTGCACCGAGCCCACCTCGCGCGCCGCGGCGCGCAGCCCGTCGAAGAGCGGCGGCAGGTCGGCGCGCAGGATGTCCGTCCATGTGGTGGTGGCGCCGATGCGCCAGCCGCCCTCCTGCCGGGTGATGCCGCGCAGGGCCGGCACGCGCGAGAGGTCGATCAGCGCCGCGGGCGGCGGCCCGTCGCGCAGGCCGGGGTAGAGGTCGGTCCCCCCGGCCAGCAGCCGCACCGGGCCGGCCTCCAGTATGCCGATGACATTCTCCAGCGTCTCAGGCCTGTGAAACAGCATGATCGGCCCCCTGTTGGCTCGGTTGTGGCTCGCTTGGGTGCGTGCGCCGTTCCGGTCATTCGCACACAAACAAGCTGAAACGCACCGGACCCTCTGTCAAGCGCGCTTGCGCGGTGCAGCGAAAGAATTGGTCCGGGATGCAAAATTCATTTGCCTACAAACGAGTTTTTCGGGAACATCGACAGGCGAATCGCCTTCCGACAGCCGCAGACGGAGCCCCGAGATGACAGACGCCGCCCCCCTTGCCGAAAGCGCCATCCTGCAGGGCGTCCCCGCGCCTTTCGCGGTGCCGGCGGGGTGTTTCGCCCTCACCGTCACCGAAGTGGAGCACTACACCGATTCGCTGTTCCGCTTCCGCCTCGCCCGGCCCGCCACCTTCCGCTTCCGCTCCGGCGAATTCGTGATGATCGGCCTGCCGAATGCGGAGAAGCCGGTGTTCCGCGCCTATTCCGTGGCCTCCCCCTCCTGGGACGAGGAGCTGGAGTTCTTCTCCATCAAGGTGGCCGACGGCCCGCTCACCGAGCACCTGCAGAAGATCCGCCCGGGCGACACGGTGCTGATGCGCAGGAAGGCCACCGGCACGCTGGTGAATGACGCGCTGCTGCCCGGCAAGCGGCTGTGGATGTTCTCCACCGGCACCGGAATCGCCCCCTTCGCCAGCCTGATCCGCGACCCGGAGACCTACGAGAAGTTCGACGAGGTGATCCTCACCCATTCCTGCCGCACCGTCGCCGAGCTGCGCTACGGCGAGGAGCTGGTGCAGGGCCTGATGGAGGACCCGCTGGTGGGCGAACTCGTGAGCGGCCACCTGAGGCATTACACTTCCGTCACGCGGGAGCCCTTCGCCCGCCAGGGCCGCATCACCGACCTCATCACCTCCGGCAAGCTGTTCGACGACCTCGGCCTGCCGCGCATGGGGCCGGAGGAGGACCGGGCGATGATCTGCGGCTCCATGGCCATGCTGCGCGACACCAAGGCGCTGTGCCTGTCGCACGGGCTGGAGGAGGGCGCGAACAACAAGCCCGCCCAGTTCGTGGTGGAACGCGCCTTCGTCGACTGAGCCGGGGGCCGGGCGGGCCGTGTCATGAACGCCGCACGAAAGCGTTGACAGCCGCCCGGGAAAGATGTTCGCATACAAATGAATGGTCAGCTCGTGCACCACCGGGCTGAAGACCAGGGAGCACCAGCCGTGAAGCCAGCCGAAGGCAAGCCCGAGAAGATCCGCTGCGACGCCTGTCCGGTGACCTGTTTCATCGCCGAGGGCCGCACCGGCGCGTGCGACCGCTACGCGAACGAGGGCGGCGCGCTCGTGCGGCTCGACCCGCTCACCATTCTGGAGAACCGCGCCGACGCGGGCGAGGGCACGGGCGAGCTGGTGCCCTTCCTCGAGCGGGAGTGGGACGGCGACATCCTGCCCGGGCAGGAGAGCTTTATCACCGCCGTGGGCGCCGGCACCACCTACCCGGACTACAAGCCCGCGCCCTTCATCGTCTCCTCGCAGGTGGAGGGGGTGGACATGGTGACCGTGGTCACCGAGGGCATCTTCTCCTACTGCGGCGCCAAGGTGAAGATCGACACGGACCGGCACCTCGGCTCGGAATGCGCCGCGGTGCGCGCCGAGGGCGAGGTGATCGGCCATGTCACCACCTCCGAATACGGCAGCCAGATGCTCTCGCTCGGCGGGGTGAACCACCTCACCGGCGGCTCGAAGAAGGAAGGCCGGGTGACCTGCGCCACCCTGCTGGAGCTGTGCAACGGCGGCGCGGTCGACCTCACCATCGACGGCGGCGCCGAGCTCACCGTGAAGGCCGGCGCGGCCCCGATCGTGAACGGCGCGCGCGAGGAGCGCATGCGCGTGGGCTGCGGCTCGGCCACGGTGGGCATGTTCGCCGCGCAGTGGAAGGGGCTGGTGGACGAGGTGGTGGTGGTCGACGACCACATCACCGGCGTGATGTCCGAGCACCAGGCCGGCAAGGTGATCGGCTGGGCGCCGACCGGCATCAAGATCAACGGCCGCCGCTCCACCCCCGGGCGCTACTTCCAGGTGGCCGAGCCCGGCACCGGCTGGGGCGGCACCGACCTCACCAACCCGCTCGACATCCTGGGCGCCTTCAACCCGAAGCAGGCCTGGCCCGGCCTCTCCCTCCTGATGGTCTCCACCACCGGCGAACACGCCGCCTATTTCGAGCTGGACGACAGCCTCACCCCGGTGGAGAAGCCGATCCCTGCGCGGCTGCAGCCCTCCGTCGCGCGCATCGAGGAGAACTGCGAGCCGGCGATGACCTCGGTGCTGTTCATGGCCGGCGCCGGCGGCTCGCTGCGCTCCGGCGTCACGGAAAACCCGGTGGGCCTCACCCGCTCGGTGCAGAAGGCGCTCACCTACGTGAGCTGCGGCGGCGCGCCGGTCTATGTCTGGCCGGGCGGCGGCATCACGCTGATGGCCGATGTCACCCGCATGCCGCTCAACGCCTTCGGCTACGTGCCCACCCCTGCACTGGTCGCACCCATCGAGTTCACCATGCGCGCGGAGGATTACCGCGCGCTGGGCGGGCACATGGATTACGTCATCCCGCTGGCGGACGCGGTGAAGGGCGCCTCCGGGCGGCAGAACGACCATATCCTGAAGGGCCGCCGCAGCGTGACCCCGGGGGCGCGGAACCCGTGGCCGGCCCGGCCCGGCAACTACCCCTGGAAGAAAACGGCGCAATGAGCGTGGCTGGCCGTTTTCCCGGTGCGGTTGCAGCACTTCTGCCCGACGGGCAACGGCTGCACCTCCAGCACGGCCCCATCGACCTTGTGATCGGCGCCGAGGGCGCACCGGAGGCCGTGGTCCGCGCCCATGCCCGCGCGCGGGCGGCCTTTGCCCCCGTGCTCGAAACCCTGGCCGCCGAACTGCCGCGCCTGCGCGCGCCGGACGGGCCCGCGCCCGAGGGCCCCGTGGCCCGCAGCATGGTGGCCGCCACCGCGCCCTTTGCCGCGGAATTCATCACGCCCATGGCCGCCGTGGCCGGGGCGGTGGCCGACCACGTGCTGGCTGCGCTCATCGCCGGCGGCGACCTTTCGCGCGCCTACGTGAACAACGGCGGCGACATCGCGCTGCACCTCGCGGAGGGGGAATTCCGCATCGGCATCTGCGAGAACCCGGAGACCGGCGCGCCCGGCGGCGTGGTGACCCTGCGGCCGGGCGACGGGGTGGGCGGCATCGCCACCTCGGGCTGGCGCGGGCGCTCGCATTCGCGCGGCATCGCCGATGCGGTGACCGTGCTCGCCGCCTCGGCGGCCGAGGCGGATGCCGCGGCCACCATGATCGCGAATTTCGTCGACCTGCCCTGGTCGCCGCTCATCGACCGCGCGCCGGCCGACACGCTCTCGCCCGACAGCGACCTCGGCACCCGGCTGGTCACCACCGGCGTGGGGCCGATCGGGCCGCGCGGGGTGCGCATCGCCCTCGCGCGCGGAAGGGCCCGGGCCGAGGCCTGGCACGCGCGCGGCCTGTTCACCGCCGCCTATCTCAGCCTTGCGGGGGAGCGGGAAACCGTGCTTTCCCCGCAGGATCAGAAACGGATACCGAGGGAGGCCCCGGATGCCTGAGCCCGTCATTCGCAAGACCGCGATCACCGTCGAGGAAATCTTCCACGAGGGCGGCCCCGCCCCCGCCGTGCCGCTGCGCCGCGCCGCCGCACTCGCCGTGATCGCGAACCCTTTCGCCGGCCGCTATGTCGAGG
This sequence comes from Paroceanicella profunda, assembly GCF_005887635.2. GTDB lineage: Bacteria > Pseudomonadota > Alphaproteobacteria > Rhodobacterales > Rhodobacteraceae > Paroceanicella > Paroceanicella profunda. The sequence continues at coordinate 1,712,393 of NZ_CP040818.1, forward strand.
ACATCTCCGGCTTCATGGACGACCTGAAACCGCTGGGCCTGAAGATGGCCGGCGACCTGGTGGAGGCGCTGGGCGGCGATGCCTCGGTGGTCGAGGGCTACGGCAAGGGCGCCATCGTGGGCGCGAACGGCGAGCTGGAGCACGGCGCGCTGTGGCACGTGCCCGGCGGCTACTCGATGCGCGAGCTTCTGCCCGCCTCCAACGCCATCGTGCCCTCCACGAAGAAGCTCGGCGGCCCCGGCACCCGGCTCGACATCCCGGTGACCCATTGCAACGCCTCCTACGTGCGCTCGCATTTCGACGCGATGGAGGTGGGCCTCGCCGACGGGCCGAAGGCCGACGAGATCCTGCTCGCGCTGGTGATGACCACCGGCCCGCGCATCCACGCCCGTGTCGGCGGCCTGAAGGCCTCCGAGGTGAAGGGCGAGGACGGGCTGCGATGACCCCGGAGGGCTTCCGCTGATGCGCATCCGCAAGATCGTCACCTTCGTGGAGGAAACCCGGCGCGAGATGGGGCAGGAGGTGAGCCCTCCCACCCGCCGCGCCGTGGCGGCCGCGGTGATCGAGAACCCCTTCGCTGGGCGCTATGAGCCCGACCTTTCGGAGCTGATGGAGATCGGCGCCGAGCTGGGCGGCCTGCTGGGCGCGAAATGCGTGGCGGCGCTGGGCATCGCCCCGGCGCAGGCGCAGAGCTACGGCAAGGCGGCCCTGGTGGGCGAGGCTGGCGAGATCGAACACGCCGCGGCCATCCTGCACCCCGGGCTCGGCGCGCCGCTGCGCGCGGCGGTGGAGCGCGGCGCGGCGCTGGTGCCCTCCTCGAAGAAGATGGGCGCGCCCGGCACGCCGCTCGACGTGCCGCTGGGCCACAAGGATGCCGCATATGTGCGCTCGCATTTCGACGGCATGGAGGTCAGGATGAATGACGCGCCCCGGGCGGGCGAGATCCTGGTCGCCGTGGCGGTGGCCTCGGCCGGCCGGCCGCTGCCCCGTGTCGGCGGGCTCACGCATGAAGACGCGATCGGCGAGGACGGACTGAGATAGGCGCGACCCCGGCCCCCCGGGGACGGAAGGCGACCCTGAGACCCAGCAGAGGAGGCAAGGCATGGAATTCGTGAGAAACGCCTGGTACGTGGCCGGCTGGTCGTCGGAGTTCGACGAGGAGCTCAGGCGCTTCACCATCCTGGGTGACCATGTGGTGATGTTCCGCAAGTCCGACGGCGCGGTGGCCGCACTGGAAGACCGCTGCCCCCACCGCCTGCTGCCGCTCAGCCAGGGCAAGCGCATCGGCGACACGGTGCAATGCGGCTACCACGGCCTCACCTTCGACTGTTCGGGCAAATGCGTGCGCGTGCCCGGCCAGTCGAACCTGCCGGCCTCCGCCTATGTCGAGGCCTACCCGATCGTGGAGAAGCACGACATCGTCTGGATCTGGATGGGCGACGCGGAGAAGGCGGACCCCGAGGACGTGTTCGACATGCCGGAGTTCACCGACCCCGCCTGGGAGGCCCACCAGGGCGACGCGCTGCACCTGAAGTCCAACTACCTCAACGTGGCGGAAAACCTGGTGGACCCGGCGCATGTGAGCTTCGTGCACCCCACCACGCTGGGCAACTCGGCCTCCGAGAACGTGCCGGTGCATGTGGTGACCGAGGGCAAGGCCATCGTGGCCTGGCGCTGGATCCGCGACGCGGAGCCCATCGGCTTCTTCAAGAGTTTCGGCGGCTTCACCGGCAACGTGGACCGCTGGCACTACTACTATCTCTACACGCCCTGCACGGCGGTGATCGACTTCGGCTCCGCCCCGGCGGAGGACGCGATCCCCGAGAAGGAGCGGAACCGCGGCGTGCGCATCTTCGCGCTGCATTTCATGACCCCCGTCACGCCCACCCACACCATCGACCGCTGGATGCACCTGCGCAACACCGCGCTGGGCGACGAGACCGCCGCGGCGCAGATGGACGTGATGTTCCGCAAGGCCTTCGCCGAGGACAAGGCGATCCTCGAGGCCGTGCAGGAGGAGGAGAGCCGGCCGCAGAAGCGCCGGCCGATCCGCATCGCCATCGACAAGGGCCCGATGGTCTACCGCAAGCGGATCAGCGAGCTTCTGGAGAGGGAACGCACCCACGATGTCGCGTCGGATCCGACGCCGGCCTTCGTGTATCACGACTGACAGTCCAAGAACCAGATCAGCGGCCGGCAAACGGCCCGAACCGGAACCCAACAGGAGAGCCTCATGAACCCGATACGGACCCTCGCCACGGCCGCTGCCGCGGTGCTCGCGCTCAGCGGCGCGAGCTTCGCCCAGGATGCGATCAAGATCGGCGAGATCAACCATTACAAGCGCATGGCCGCCTTCGCCGGGCCCTACAAGATGGGCATCGAGCTGGCGCTCAAGGAGATCAACGACGCGGGCGGCGTGCTGGGCAAGCCGCTGGAGTTCATCTTCCGCGACGATGACGGCCAGCCCGGCGACGCGGTGAAGATCGCCAACGAGCTGATGACCCGCGACGGCGCGGTGATGGTCACGGGATCCATCCTGTCCAACGTCGGGCTGGCGATCTCCTCGCTTGCCGCGGAGAAGGGCTTCATCTACCTCGCCGCCGAGCCGCTGGCGGATTCGCTGGTGTGGAAGGCGGGCAACCCCTACACCTTCCGCCTGCGCACCTCGACCTGGGTTCAGGCCGCGATGCTGGCCGAGGAGGCCGCGAAGACCGATGCCGTGCGCTACGCCACCATCGCGCCGAACTACGCCTATGGCACCGATGCCGTGGAGGCCTTCAAGGCGGCGCTGAAGAAGCTGAAGCCGGAGGTGGAATTCGTCACCGAACAGTGGCCGGCCCTGTTCAAGATCGACGCCGGCGCCGAGGTGCAGGCCATCGAATCCGCCAAGCCCGACGCGATCTACAACGTCACCTTCGGCTCCGACCTCGCCAAGTTCGTGCGGGAGGGCACCACCCGCGGCGTGTTCGACGGCCGCCAGGTCTACGGCCTGCTGACCGGCGAGCCGGAATACCTCGACCCGCTGGGCGACGAGGCGCCCGAGGGCTGGGTCGTGACCGGCTATCCCTGGTATGACCTGCCGGACGGCCCGGGCAAGGACTTCGTGGACGCCTACCAGGCCGCGACGGGCGAAACTCCGAAGATCGGCTCGCTGGTCGGCTACATGACCGCGCAGAGCATCGCCGCCGCCATCACCAGGGCCGGCGCCACCGACACGCCCGCCCTGCTCGCCGCCTTCAAGGACCTGAAGGTGGAGACGCCGCTGGGCGAGATCACCTATCGCGGGCTGGACCACCAGTCGACGATGGGCGCCTATGTCGGCACCACCGCGCTGAAGGACGGCCATGGCGTGATGGTGGACTGGGAGTATCGCTCGCCCGAGCCCTACATGCCCAGCGACGACGAGATCAAGGCCATGCGCCCGGCCGAGTGACCCCGAAGCGCCCCGCCCGGTCCCCGTCACCGGGGGCAGGGGGGCGCGAACGGCGCCGGCCGGCCCGGGCGCGAAGGTTCCGGGCGGCTGAACCAGCCGCCTTTCGGGATCGCGCTCCGGACGTGGCGTCCGGGACAGCCCGCAGGCCCTGCGGCGCATGTGCCCGGCCCGTGCTTGAGGCCCGCGACCGGGGCTCATGCCTGCTGCCGGTGGTCCCGGTCCGCGACGGGGCCGGGGGCCCCAGCGCTTCGCGCGCGAAACCATTCCTCCGGCCGGCCCGACGCTCCGGGCCGGCCCCTGCCCACCCTTCTGGCATCGGGTTGATATGGGACTTCTGATTGCGCAGCTCCTGACCGGGCTCGCCAATGCGGCGGCGTTGTTTCTGGTGGCCTCCGGCCTCTCGCTGATCTTCGGCGTCACCCGCATCGTGAATTTCGCCCACGGGTCGTTCTACATGCTCGGCGCCTACATCGGGCTCACGCTGATGAACGTCCTGCCGGGCCACGTGGGCTTCTGGGGCTCCATCCTGCTCGCCGGCATCGCCGTGGGGCTGATCGGCGTGGTGGTGGAGATTCTGGTGCTGCGGCCGATCTACCGCGCGCCGGAGCTGTTCCAGCTCGTCGCCACCTTCGGTGTCATCCTGGTGATCCAGGACCTCACGCTGATGACCTGGGGCGCGGAGGACCAGCTCGGCCCCCGCGCGCCCGGCCTGCGCGGCGTGATCCGCATCCTGGGCGAGCCGGTGCCGCTCTACGATCTCGCGCTCATCGGCATCACGCCCTTCGTGCTGCTCGGCCTGTGGTGGCTGATCACCAAGACCCGGCTGGGCGTGCTGGTGCGCGCCGCCACCCAGGACCGCGAGATGGTGGGCGCGCTGGGGGTGAACCAGTCCTGGCTCTTCACCGGCGTCTTCTTCCTCGGCTCGGCGCTGGCCGGCCTCGGCGGCGCCATCCAGCTGCCCAAGGGCGGTGCCAACCTGCTGATGGATTTCAACATCATCTCGGCGGTCTTCGTGGTGGTGGTGATCGGCGGCATGGGCTCGCTGCCCGGCGCCTTCATCGCCGCGGTGCTGATCTCGGTGCTCAACGTCTTCGGCGTGGCCTACCTGCCGTCCAGCACGTTGGTGCTGATGTTCGTGGTGATGGCCATCGTGCTCACCGTGCGGCCCTTCGGCCTGCTGGGGCGCGAGGAAGTGGCCGGCGAGCACGGGCAGGTCGGCGAGCCGGAGCGGCCGATCCGCCCGTTCCGCCTGCCGGGGCGGCTGTTCTTCGCCGCCATCGTGCTGGTGCTGGCGCTGCTGCCGCTCTACGGCTCGCCCTTCGCGCAGGTGCTGGTCACCGATATCGTGATCTTCTGCCTCTTCGCCGCCTCGCTGCAGTTCATCCTCGCCACCGGCGGGCTGGTGAGCTTCGGCCACGCGATGTTCTTCGGCGGCGGCGCCTATGTCTCGGCGCTCGCGGTCACCTATGCGAACACGCCGATGGAACTGGCCTTCCTGCTCGCGCCGCTGGGCGCGGGGCTGATCGCCATCCTGGTGGGCTGGTTCTGCATCCGGCTCTCGGGCGTCTATTTCGCCATGCTCACGCTCGCCTTCAGCCAGCTCATCTGGTCGCTCGTCTTCCAGTGGGGCGACGTGACCGGGGGCGACGACGGGCTGGTGAACATCTGGCCGGCGGCCTGGCTGTCGGACACCACGGCCTATTACCTCTTCACCCTGCTGGTGGGGCTGGGCGGCATCGTGTTCCTGCGCCATGTCACGCATTCGCCCTTCGGCTACGCGCTGCGCGCCACGCGCGACAGCGCCCGCCAGGCCGAGGCCACCGGCATCGACGTGCGCCGGGTGCAATGGGTGGCCTTCGCCTTCGCCGGCATGATGGCCGGGCTGGCGGGCGGGCTGTTCGTGTTCTCCAAGGGCTCGATCTTCCCCAACGAGCTCGAGATCGCCAAGAGCTTCGACGCGCTGATCGTGGTGTTCCTGGGCGGGGTGAAGACCCTCTCCGGCGCCGTGGTGGGCGGGGCCTTCTTCGAGAGCGTGAAGGACTGGCTGACCCGGCTGGAATACTGGCGGCTGGTGCTGGGCCTCGTCATCATCGGCGTGGTCATCGTGGCGCCGGAGGGCATCGTGGGCACCGCGCGCCGTGCGGGCGAGCGGCTGGGCCTGGTCAAGGAAGAGGAGGGCACGCGATGAGCGTCATCCTGAAGGTCGAGCACCTGGCCAAGAGCTTCGGCGGGGTGAAGGCGGTCTCGGACGTGAGCTTCGAGGTGCGCGCGGGCGAGCTGAAGGCGCTGATCGGGCCGAACGGCGCCGGCAAGAGCACCTGTTTCAACATGCTCATGGGCCAGCTGAAGCCCAGCTCCGGCCGCGTGAGCCTCGACGGGCAGGACATCACCGGCCACTCCCCACGCGACGTCTGGCGCCGCGGGGTGGGCCGCACCTTCCAGATCACCGGCACCTACCAGAGCATGACCGTGGCGGAGAACGTGCAGATGGCGCTGATCAGCCATCACCGGAAGATCTACGCCTTCCTGCCGCGCGCGCACCTCATGTACCGCGACGAGGCGCTGGCCCTGCTGGCGCTGGTGGGCATGGAGGACCAGGCGAACCGTGCCTGCGCCATCCTCGCCTATGGCGACCTGAAGCGGCTGGAGCTGGCCATCGCGCTGGCGCATGAGCCGCGCCTGCTCCTGATGGACGAGCCCACCGCCGGCATGGCCCCGCGCGAGCGCATCGCGCTCATGCAGCTCACCGCCGATATCGTGGCCGAGCGCGGCATATCCGTGCTCTTCACCGAGCACGACATGGACGTGGTCTTCGCCCATTCCCATCACATCATGGTGCTGAACCGGGGCGAGCTGATCGCCGACGGCACGGCGGCGCAGGTGCGCGCCAATGCCCGCGTGCAGGAGGTCTATCTCGGCGGCGGCACCCTTTTCGCACAGGAGGGCGCCCATGCTTGAGGTGGAGGGCATCCATTCGTTCTACGGCAAGGCGCATATCCTCAACGGGCTGAGCTTCAGCGTGGGCCGGGGAGAGGTGGTGGCGCTGCTGGGCCGCAACGGCGCGGGCAAGACCACGACGATGAAATCGGTGATGCAGCTCGTCCGCCCCCGGCAGGGGCGGGTGCGCTTCGGCGGCGAGGACATCACCGGCTGGCCGGCGCACCGGGTGGCGCGGCGCGGGCTGGGCTATGTGCCCGAGGAGCGGCGCATCTTCACCGATCTCACCATCCTGGAGAACCTCGAGGTGGGCCGGCAGGCCCGGCGCGAGGGCACGCCCTTCTGGACCGTGGAGGCGCTGTTCGAGCTGTTTCCCAACCTCTCCGAACGCCGGCACAACCGGGGCAAGGCTATGTCGGGCGGCGAGCAGCAGATGCTCACCATCGCCCGCACCCTGATGGGCAACCCCGGGCTCCTGCTGCTCGACGAGCCCTCCGAGGGCATCGCCCCGGTGATCGTGGAGCAGATGGCCCGCACCATCCTGCGCTTCAAGGACGAGGGGCTGACGGTGATCATCTCCGAGCAGAACCTGCATTTCGCCCGCGCGGTGGCCGACCGGGCGGTGATCATCGAGGGTGGGGAGAAGAAGTTCGACGGCAGCTTCGCCGAGCTTGAAAATCACCCCGAGATCCGGGATGCGTACCTTTCAGTGTAATGGCACGGGACGGATGATGTGACCGAAGACACCACGCAGGATGCCCGGCGGCTCGACCACGGCTACGTGCTCGATGACCAGGTGGGCTTCCTTCTGCGCAAGGCCTGGCAGCGCAACACGGTGATCTTCACCGAGAAGATGGCGACCGGCCTCACCCCCACCCAGTTTTCGGTGATGTACCGGCTGTCGGAGGTGGGGTCGGTGTCGCAGAACCAGCTCGGGCGGTCTGTCGCGATGGACGGGGCGACCACGAAGGGCGTGGTCGACCGGCTGATCGCGCGCGGGCTGCTCACCACCCGGCCGGACCCGGATGACCGGCGCCGGCATCTCGTCTCGCTCACCGATGCGGGCTGGGAGGTGTTCGAGGCCTCGGTGATGATCGCCCATGAGGTGACCGCCGACACGCTCTCGGCCCTCACTGCCGCGGAGCAACGCACCCTCGTCCGGCTGCTGGCCAAGATCCAGTGACCCCCCCCGGCGCCGGCCGCACCCGGCGCGGTCCCCGTGTCGGCGAGGCGGACCGGCGGGCGCCGGGCCTTCCGGGGCGGGGCGTTGCCGGTGCGGTCGCCGGCTCGGTGACGCGAACCGGTGGGCGCTGGAATCGGAATAGGCCGGGCCCTCCGATGCAGGGAGGTCCCGGCGGTGCCTCCCTGTCGGGCCGGGGCGCGGGGTGCGGCCTTCCCGTCGGCCCGGCGCGCCGCTGCTTGCCCGGTGGGCGGGGGGTGCTGACGGCCGGTCCGGCGGGCATGGCGGCGCCCGCATCGCTGGGCGTGCCCGGCCTGTCGGCCCGGCGCGCCGCCGCTCGCTTGTCAGGCTGGCGCGTCGCTGCTTGCCTGGCGGGCGGGGCAGGGGGCGCTGACGGCCGGACCGGCAGGCATGGCGCGCCCGCGGCGCTGGGCGTGCCCGGTCAGGTGGGCACGATGAGCGGGGAGCGCAGCGCAGCGAGCAGGTCGGTGGCTTCACTGGCCGGGAGGGCCTGGGAGAACAGGAAGCCCTGGCCCATGTCGCAGCCCTGGGCGCGCAGCCAGTCGGCCTCGCCGTCGGTCTCGATCCCCTCGGCGACGCTGATCAGGCCGAGGGCCTGCGAAAGCTGGATCATCGAGCGCACGATCTTCTCGCTGTCCTCGCCGTGGTCGAGGCGGTGGACGAAGGAGCGGTCGATCTTGATCTTGTCGAAGGGCAGTTCGCGCAGGTGGCGCAGGCTGGAATAGCCGGTGCCGAAATCGTCCAGCGACACGCGGACGCCGGCCTCCTTCAGGGTGATCATGATGTCGCGCGCCGCGTCGAGATCATTGACCAGCGCGGTTTCGGTGATCTCGATCTCCAGCCGCGCGGGCGGGAAACCGGCGTCGCCGAGCACGTTCAGCACCCGGCGCGCGAAGTCCCGGTCGCGCAGCTGGCTGGGCGAGGTGTTGATGGCGATGGACAGGTCCGGCGGCCAGAGCCGCGCGTCCCGCACCACGTGGGCCAGGATGACGGGAAAGATCTCCGGCAGCAGGCCGGCATCCTCGGCGATGGGGACGAAGGTCTCCGCCTGCAGGAGCCCGCGCTCCGGATGCTCCCAGCGCGCGAGCGCCTCGAACCCGGTGAGTCGGCCGGTCGCGAGGTCGTAGAGCGGCTGATAGTGCGGCCGGATGCCGCCCACCCGCAGGGCAAGGCGCAACTCCGCCTCCAGCGAGATCCGGGCCCGCAGGGTGCTGTCCAGCGCCGGGTCGAACACGGCATAGGTGTTCCGCCCGGCGGACTTGGCCTGATACATCGCGAGATCCGCGCGCTGCATGAGGGTCTCGGCATCCTCGGCGTCGCCGGTAAAGCCGGCGATGCCGATGCTCACGCTCACCCTGGTTTCGACGGCGCCGAGGCTGAAGGGCTGGTCGACCGAGGCGAGGATGCGCTGTGCCACGCGCAGGACGGGCTCGGTGCCGGTGGCGCCGTGATCCATCAGCACGGCGAACTCGTCCCCCCCCAGGCGGGCGAGGAAATCCTCCGGCCGCAGGTTCGCCCTCAGCCGGTCGCTGACGGTCTGCAGCAGCAGGTCCCCGGTGGCATGGCCGTAGGTGTCGTTCACGGTCTTGAACCGGTCCAGGTCCAGCAGCAGGGCGGAGAAGCCGGCGCCGACGGTGCGGGCCCGGCCGATGCGCGCGGCCAGTTCCTCGTGGTAGAGGCGGCGGTTCGGCACGCCGGTGAGGGAATCGAACCGGGCCAGCACCCCGGCATGCGTCTCCGCCATCTGCCGCCTGCGGATCTCGTGGCGCAATTCGCCTGTGCGCAGCACCAGCACCGCGATCAGCGCAAGGCTGAGCACGATGAACACGGTGAAGATCTCGTCCAGCTCCAGGGTCTCATGGTCCCTGCTGAAGGTGAAGAACCACTCGAAGGAATCCAGCGAGACCAGCAGCGCCTGAACCGCAAACGCGATGATCGCGATGATCAGGTATGGCCTCCATCGCCCGGTCAGCCGGGCAACAGCCCGTTTGGTCGGGTTCCGCAAGTGCGCTGTCATCGTCCTGGTTTCATAGTGCTGGCTCTGGCCGGCTGTCTTCCGCGTGACAGGCCGGTGGAGCTTGCCTGTCGAAGAGGTTCAGATCTAGCGGGGAATGTCTTCCCGATCGTTAATGCCGCGCGGAACCCTGCGGCAGCGTGACGCGTTGGCGGGTGACGTCCCCGCGCCGTCGGGGGCCATTCCGTGCGCGCAGGGCCTCACGGCGCCCCGCGAGACCTTCCATCGCTGACCCGACCCGAAAGGAGACATCATGGTCCCTCCTCGGCTTTCCGTGTTCCCGACAGCCGGACGGGAGCTCCCCGCATGACCCCGGCCTGGCTCACCGCTCTCTCCTGGTTCGCCCTTGCCGTCGGCGTGTTGAGCGCGGCCTGGGTGGCGCGCGACCTGCGGCGCCACCCGGTGCACATGCGGGTGATGGCCTTCGTCTGGCCGCTGTGCGCGCTGTTCGGCGGGCCGCTGCTGGTGTGGTTCTACCGCCGGCATGCCCATGACAGCCATGGCGGGATGCACGCTGCTCACGGCTCTCATGAAGGCGGCGGGCTTCAGGCGGCGCATGGTTCCCACGGGACTGGCGGACTGCACGCCGCTCACGGCTTTCAGGGAGAAGGCGGGATGCACATGGCGCACGGCTTCCACGAACGCGGCGGGCCGCAGACGGCGCAGGGCGGGGACATGGCGGAGCCGGGCCGGCAGGGGCCACCCTTCGCGGTGGCCGTGGCGAAGGGCACGCTGCATTGCGGTGCGGGCTGCACGCTGGGCGACATACTGGCGGAGACGCTTGCGCTGCTCGCGCCGGGGGTGCTGGCGCTGTTCGGCTATCCGGGGCTGTTCGCCACGCGGATCTACGCGGTCTGGGGGCTCGATTTCGTGTTCGCCTTCGTGCTGGGCATCATCTTCCAGTATTTCGCCATCGCGCCGATGCGCGGGCTCGGGCCGGCGGCCGGGCTGAAGGCGGCGCTGAAGGCGGATGCGGCGTCTCTCGTCTCCTGGCAGGTGGGCATGTACGGCTTCATGGCCATTGCGCATTTCGCGCTGTTCCCGGCGCTCACCGGCGGCGGGGTGGATGCGGCGACGCCGGAGTTCTGGTTCGCCATGCAGATCGCGATGCTGGCGGGCTTCGCCACCGCCTTCCCGGTGAACTGGTGGCTGATCCGCAGCGGCGTGAAGGAACGCATGTGAGCGATGCCCGCGCAGCCGGCCGGGGAACGGTTCTCGTGACGCGAGCCATGGCGCCGGCCATGCCGGGCGCAATCCGGACCTTCCGGACACCGCCTGCCGATGTCCCGTGAAGCGGACGGGACGAAGGCTCGCGTTCGGCCGGCAATTCTGTCAGCAATCATCCCCGGCGGTGAGTGAAAGGATCAGCCATGGAACGTGACATCATCGTGCCGATGGAAATGCAGTCTGTCCTGGAGCGGGCAGGGTATGCTCCAGCGGTGCGCGTCGGCGGCCTTGTCTTCTGCGCGGGCCAGGTCGGGCGCGATGCCGGCATGACCGTCATCGAGGATCCGGAAGCGCAGTTCGAGAAGTGCTGGGACAACCTGGCCAGCGTCTTGTCGGAAGCCGGTTGCCGGTTCGAGGACGTCGTGGAGATGACAACCTACCATGTCGGCCTGCGCCAGCACCTGGAGCTCTTTCGCAAGGTGAAGGATCGTGTCTTTCCCCGCGGGACATGTGCCTGGACCTGCATCGGGGTCTCCGAGCTTGCCCACCCCGGCCTCCTCGCGGAGATCAAGGTCGTCGCGGCCATGCCGGTGCAGCAGCCCGCGACGCCGACAGGGCTGCCGCCTGCGCCCTGAAGGACCGGACGGCAGGTTCAAACCCGATCACGGCTGATCTACTGTCCGCGGATGAAGATCTGCGTCGTCACGGACATCCACGACCGCCCCGGCCCCGGGGCATGCATCGCCAGCGGGCTGCACCCCCTGCCGGGGGTGATGCGGCTTTCCCTGAGCGGTCTGTGCGGACGGCCGGACCTGTCCGGCGAAGCCCTGCACCGCCATCTCTTTCAGGAGGGCGGCATGGGGGAAGTCGTGCATGCCCTCAGGCGAAAGGTGGAGGGCTGCAGGATCGGGATCGGCTACAGCGCGGGGGGAACCGCGATCTGGCGTGCCGCTGCGGCGGGACTTCCCTTCGAGGCGATATTCTGCGTCTCCTCCACGCGCTTGCGGGAGGAGGGCGCGATTTCAACGCCAAATCACGTGTTCTTCGGCGCAGGTGACCATGGGAAGCCATCCGCCGAATGGCTGTCCGCGGTGCCGGGCGAGGCCACGATATTCGACGCTGTCGGGCACGCTTACTATCTCGACCCCGCGTCCGAGGCGGCCAGGGCAACCCGGGCGGTGATCGCGGAGAGGATAGGTCGCTGACGGTCGAGAGGCGGCCCGGCACCGTGCCGCATCCGGCCTCCCGCGCCACGCAGGAGCGCCCGCGACAGGCAAGGCCGGCGCGGACTGACATCTGACAGGGGAGGGGATGGTGCCCGGGGGCGGATTCGAACCACCGACACGCGGATTTTCAATCCGCTGCTCTACCAACTGAGCTACCCGGGCGGGGAGGCGCGAGCGCCTCGGTGGAGCGGTGTTTAGACCAGCCAAACGGCAGTGTCTAGTGCCTTCTGACGGTGTTTTCGCCGGTCTCTTCGTCGAGATCGTCAGGGGCCTCTTCCTCCTCGGCGGGGATGGAATAGGACCCCTGCAGCCAGCGGCCGAGATCGACATCGGCGCAGCGTTTCGAGCAGAAGGGGCGGTAGGCCGGTTCGGTCGGCCGCGCGCAGATCGGGCAACTCATGCCAGAAGCTCCGTGATCGGGCGCCTTTCGCGCTTGCGCTGGAGTTCGAGGTTTCCGAGCGGGGTCCAGCCGGCGAAGCTGGTCTCGATCGCATCCGCCTTCAGCGCCGCGCGCAGCGCGGTTTCCAGTTGCACCCGCTCCTTCTTGGCCAGCGGGGCGAGGTCCACGGTCACCTGCCCGCCGAAGCCGCGCAGGCGCAGCTGCCGGGGCAGTTCGCGAATCGCGGCGAGGTTGGCCTTCAGGCAGGCGGCGGGAGAGAAGTCCTTCCCGGTGTTCACGTCGACGGCCACGAGGGCGCGGGTGGCCTCCACATACATGTGGCCGCCGCCGGGCAGGTCAACGCGCGGGCGGCGCAGGGCGTCGATCGCCTCCCAGATGCCGAAATGCTCGAAATGGCCCTCGCGGCTGTCCTCGTCCTGCCAGACCGCGTCCGGGTCCGGATCCGACCAGTCGCGCCAGGCCTCGACGATGGCGCCGGGCGCGTCGACGGCGAGGCAGGGCGCGCCGTCGACGGCGGCCTCCGCGGCGGCGCGCAGCTCGGAGAGCGCGGCGATGTCCTCGGCGATGGCCTCGGCGGCCACGCCCTCGGAAGCGGAGCGGATGATGGCGCCGGTCTCGTCCTCTCCCAGCGCCTCGGCGGCGACGGCGGCGAGGCGGTTGCGCTCCTGCGGGTCGCGGATGCGGCGGGCGACGTTCACCCCCGGCGCGGTGGGCGAGAGGATGGCGTAGCGGCCCTTGTAGAGCACGCGTGCGCTCATCGGCACGGCCTTGCCGGCCTCGGCATGGCTGGTGACCTGGGCGAGCACCGTGTCGCCCGGGCGCAGGCCGGGCGATTCGCGCACCAGCCCCTCGGCGCCGCCGAGATCGACGAACACGCCGCCGGCGTTCTGCGACTTGCGGGTGACGCGGCCCCAGTAGATCGCGCCGGGGCGCGGGGCGGTGTCGTCCTCCGCCGGGTCGACCAGCAGGTCCTCGAGGCGGCCGTCGACCAGCAGCGCGGCATGGCCGCGGCCGTCGATCTCGTCGGTGACGATGACCCGACCCTTCATGCGGTTTCCTCCGTGAGGACGCCGGCGCCGGTGAGCAGGTTCACCGTTTCGCACAGGGGCAGGCCGACGACGTTGCTGTAGCTGCCGTTGATGGCGGGAATGAAGGCCTGCGCGCGGCCCTGGATGCCGTAGCCCCCGGCCTTGCCCTGCCAGTCGCCCGAGCGGATGTAGGCGGAAATCTCCGCGTCGGACAGGCGCTTGACCTGGACGGTGGTCTCCACCGTGCGGGTCCACAGGCGCGGGCCGGCGAGGGCGACCGCGGTGATCACCCGGTGGCGCCGCCCGGAGAGCAGGTAGAGGAACTGCGCCGCCTCCGCCGCATCGCGGGGCTTGCCCAGAATGCGGCGCCCGAGGGCGACGATCGTGTCGGCGCAGAGCACGAGACAGCCCTCCGGCGCCCCCGCCAGCACGGCGGCGGCCTTCTCGCGGGCAAGGCGTTCGGCATAGGGTCGGGGAAGTTCGCCCTTCGCCGGGGTCTCGTCGATGTCGGCGGGGCGTACGGCGTCGGGAGTGATCCCGGCCTGGGCGAGAAGCTCCAGCCGTCGGGGCGAGGCGGAGCCGAGAATCAGTCGCATGCTGCCTCCCTGCGGGCGGAACCGACGGGGGCGCACGCGTCGGCGGGCGTGCGGCCGCCCGCGGCGTGTCTTACTTGAAGCGGTAGGTGATCCGCCCCTTGGTGAGGTCATAGGGGGTCATCTCGACCTGAACCTTGTCCCCCGCCAGAACCCGGATCCGGTTCTTGCGCATCTTGCCTGCGGTGTGTGCTATGATCTCATGGCCGTTGTCGAGCGTCACCCGGAAGGTCGCGTTCGGCAACAGCTCGGTCACGACACCGGGGAATTCGAGCATCTCTTCCTTGGCCATGATTTCTCCGAGTGGCTTCAATGGATAGGCAGGGCTCCCGGATGACCGGGACCCCACGCCGCGCGAAACATGGGGGCAAATCCGGGGAAATGCAAGGGAGAATACCTAGGGTGTCGCCGCATGGGTCATGCGGCGGACGAGGTCGGCATAATGGTCGGCAACCTGGGCGGGCGACAGCCGCCCCCCGGCGCGATACCAGGTGGTCACGCCCGTCAGCATGGCAATGATGGCCCGGGCGGTCAAGCGCAGGTCCGGCAGGGTGAACTGCCCCTCGGCCACGCCCCGGGCGAGGAGGCCGCGCAGGGCGCTCTCGTAGCCGTCTCGCAGGGCCTCGACCTCGGCGAAATTCGCCTCCGTGAGGTTGCGCAGTTCCATGTAGGCGATGAACACCTCGTCCGGCCGGGAGATGTGGTAGCCGACGTGGAAGCGCACGAACCGCTCCAGCGCCTGCGGGGCGGTCTCCGCCTCCGCGAGGGCGGCCTCGGCCTCCCAGGCGGCCAGCAGGGCGAGGAGATGGTCACGCATCAGCGCCAGCAGCAGGCTCTGCTTGTCGGGGGTGTAGAGATAGATGGTGCCGGCCTGGACGCCCACCTCGGCGGCGATGTCGCGCATCGACACGGCCGCGAAACCGCGCTGCGCGATCAGCCGGCGCGCCGCTGCCTGCACCGCCTCGGCGGTGCTCGCCCCCTTCGATCCGCTCCTGCGCCCCATCCTGCCCCCGCCGCTCTCCCGGTCAGGGTAAATGACCAGCCGTTCAGTTGGAAGGGGCGGCGGTCTCAGGCGCAGACCTCCGCCGCGCCGTCGCCCTGGCGGTCGCGGCGGGTGCCCGGCGCGCCGGCGACCACGCTCAGGCCGGCGACCTCCGCGCCCCGGTCGGCGCGCAGCACGCACTCCGTGAGGCTGAGCGCGGTGAAGCCGGCGTCGGCCAGCAGGCCGCTCACGTAGTCGCGCGAATGGGCGAAGCGCCGGCTCTCGCGCAGTTCCACCGGCTGGCTGCCCAGTTCCAGGGTGAAGGCCAGCGCGCCGGAGGGCTCCAGCGAGCCCGCGCACCAGGCGATGATCCGTTCCAGCGCGCCGAGGTAGATGAACACATCCGCCGCCACGATGAGGTCGTAGCGCGCGGGCGAGAGCGCGAGGCCGGAGATGTCGCGCTTCTCCAGCAGGTCGTAGACGCCCTTGCGGCGGGCCTCCGCCAGCATGCGGTCGGAGATGTCGTAGCCGCCCAGCCAGTCGCAGCGCGGGCGCAGCGCCTGCCCCATCAGCCCGGTGCCGCAGCCCAGGTCGAGCGCGCGCGCCGCCCGGTGCAGGCCGGCGCGGTCGAGATCGGCGGTGAGGATCTGCGGGCCCCGGTAGCCCAGCTTGCCGACCAGGGCGCGCTCGAAGCCCGCGGCGTACTGGTCGAACAGGAGCTCCACGAAGGCGGGGGGCATGGCCTCGGCCACCGGCACCTTCCGCGCCAGGTCGCGCTTCAGCCCGGCGCCGAGCACATCGGCGGGATCGGCGGCCACCGCGCGGTCCCAGGCCCGGGCGGCGGCGTCGGTGTCTCCGGCGGTCTCGTGCAGCTCGCCGAGGCGGAACCAGCCGGCGGCCCAGCCGGGCGCCAGCTCGAGCGCGCCGCACAGCACCTCGATCGCGGCCGGGATGTCGCCCGCATCGGCGAGGCCTTCGGCATAGGAGGCACGGCGGTCCGCATGGGGATCGCCGGAGGGGAAGGCAGTGCCCGCCATCTGGGGTCTTTCCAAAAGAGCCCGCTCATTTGCCGGGAACCGGCCACGCGGCGGGCGACACGTCGCACCCGTGCGTTTCGGGTGGGTCGCGGCGCATTAGAGCAGCCGGCCGGGCGCTGTCAATCCGGCAGTCGCCGCCGGGGCGGCGCGGGCCGCGCCGTTGGGGGGCGGCGCAGGGCACAGGACAGCCGGAGGCCTTCGGGTCCATCCCGCGGGCGCTGTGGTGGTCCGTCGCCACGCTGACCACCGTGGGCTACGGGGACGTGGTTCCGGTGACGGTTCCGGGCCGGCTGTTCGCCGCGGTCACGGCGCTCACCGGGATCGGGATCATCGCGATTCCGACCGGCATTCTCGCCGGGGCCTTCTCCTAGGGGCTGAGCCGCACCCGCAAGGGAAAGGACGGGCCGCCGGGCTGACGCCGTCCGCTCCCGCCGCGCCTTGCCGACGCCGGCCGTTGCTGCCGCGGCCCGCCCGGTTCAGCTTCCGTCCGAGCGCACGGTGACGTAGCGGCCCGGGGCGTCCTCGATGGTGCCGAGCACGGCGCCGGGGTCGCGCGCCGCGACCTTCGAGCGCGAGTGCTTCGCCAGCCAGGCGTCCCAGTCCGGCCACCAGGAACCGGGGGTCTCCGTGGCGCCGTTCAGCCAGTGCTCCACGTCCGGCGCGCTCATGTCCTCGTTGGTCCAGAACTGGTACTTGTTCATCTCCGGCGGGTTCACCACCCCGGCGATGTGCCCGGAACCGGAGAGCACGAAGCGCACTTTCGCCCCGGTCATCAGCCGCGCGCCGCGGTAGATCGATTCCGCCGGGGCGATGTGATCCTCCTTCGCCGCGATGTGGTAGACCGGCACGTCGATGTCCGCGAGGGTGACGCTCTTGCCGCCCACCTGCAGGTCCCCCGCCACCAGCGCGTTGCGGTTGTAGAAATGGTCCAGGTAGAAGTGATGCACCTTCGCGGCCATGCGGGTGCTGTCGGAGTTCCAGTAGAGCAGGTCGAAGGGGAAGGGGTCCTTTCCCAGCAGGTAGTTGTTCACCACGTAGCCCCAGATCAGGTCGGAGGCGCGCAGCATGTTGAAGGCCTGGGCCATGGCCTCGGCGGGCAGGTAGCCCTTGTCCATCTGCTCGTCGACCACGGCGATGGTCTGGTCGTCCACGAACACCTGCAGCTCGCCCGCGTCCTCGAAGTCGAGCTGGGCGGTGAAGAAGGTGGCGGATTTCACCCGCCGGTCCTTCACCTTGGCGAAATAGGCCAGCATGCCGCCGGCCAGCGTGCCGCCGATGCAGTAGGAGGTGAGGTTGAGCGCCTTCTGGCCGGTCTCCTCCAGCACCTTGTCGATGGCGGTGGAGGCGCCGTCGAACATGTAGGTGGCCCAGGTCTCGTCCTTCTGGCGCTCGTCCGGGTTCACCCAGGACACCATGAACACCGTGTGGCCCTGCGCCACCAGCCAGCGCACCAGGCTCTTCTGCTCGTTGAGGTCGAGGATGTAGAACTTGTTGATCCAGGGCGGGAGGATCAGCAGCGGCGTGGCATGCACCTTCTCGGTCACCGGCGCGTACTGGATGAGCTGGAACAGGTGGTTCTCGAAGATCACCTTGCCCGGGGTCATCGCCATGTTGCGGCCCACGGCGAAGGCGGTCATGTCGGTCTGGCGGATGAGCAGGTTGCCGCGGCCGCGCTCCAAGTCCTCCAGCATCATCTTCATGCCGCGCACCAGGTTCTCGCCCTTCTCCTGCATGGTGGCGTGCAGCACCTCGGGGTTGGTGGCGTAGAAGTTCGCCGGGTTCATCGCCTCCACGAACTGGCGGGTGTAGAAGGCCACCTTGCGCCGGTCCCGGTCATCCTCGATCGCGGCGGAGGCGACGGCGTCCTGGATGTAGGTGGAGGTGAGCAGGTAGGATTGCTTGAGGTAGTCGAACAGCACGTTCTGCGACCAGTCCTCATGGCGGAACCGCCGGTCGCCCCGCGCGGGGCTGGCCATGGGCCCGCGGTCTTCCCCGCCCATGAAGCGCAGGGTGATGCGGCGCCACAGCTCCAGCTGGGCGTTCCACAGCTCCAGCGTCTGCTCGGCCAGCTTCTCGGGGTTGTGCAGCCAGGCCTGGCCCAGTTCGTTGAAGGCGGGCAGGGTGTTGAGCGGGTCGCCGTGAACGGGGCGGCTGTCGCGCAGCTTGGCGTCGAGGAACCGGCTCCAGACCTGTTGCGACTGTTCAGCCACCAGCGCCATGTTGTGGGCAAAAACCTGTGCCGCTTCCGCCTGTTCCGAGTATTCTTCGGAAACGAAGCCCTTCGATGTCATGGCGGTTCCTCCTCTCGCGGTTCAGCCCGCGCTTGTGCTCAATGCCCCAAGTATGGCACGGGAAGGCGGATGCGCCAAATGCCGGCCGAGACAAATTCATGCCAGAGATGCAGATGAAATTTGAAGTGACCACACCACGGACGGCCGGCGCGTTTTGCCGCATGGCCGCGGCCTGCGTGCTGCTGGCGGGCTGCGGCACGCTGGGGCCGGAGCTCGGCGATTACGATCTCGTGGAATCCGACACGGTGCGCGACGCGCCCTGGCCCCGGCTGGTGGATATCCCCGAGCCGCCGGCGGCGGGCACCTTCACCGCCCAGGTGCCGGACCCGGCGCAGGGCCAGGCGCTGATCACCGACCTTTCCGCCGAGGCGCAGGCGATGCGGGCCCGGGCGGAGGCGCTCTCCGCCCCGGTGCTGAGCCCGGCCGATCTGGCCCGGCTGGGCAAGGGCCGCTGATCGCGGCCCCGCCGCCCGGCCCGCGCAAAGCATCTGTCTTTCGCGGCGCAAGCGCCCTATAAGCCCGCACCAGAGCCCGCAGCTGCGCCAGAGTCGACCGATGTCCGAGGAATTCTACCGCATCAAGCGTCTGCCCCCCTACGTCTTCGCCGAGGTGAACCGGCTGAAGGCCGAATTCCGTGCGTCCGGCGCCGACATCATCGACTTCGGCATGGGCAACCCGGACATGGACACCCCGCCCCACATCGTGGAGAAGTTGGTGGAGACGGTGCGCCGCCCGCGCACCCACCGCTATTCCTCCTCCAAGGGTATCCCGGGCCTGCGCCGCGCCCAGGCCGGCTACTACGCCCGCCGCTTCGGCGTGGAGCTGGACCCGGAGACCGAGGTGATCGCCACGCTCGGCTCCAAGGAAGGGCTCGCCAACCTCGCCATGGCCATCACCGCACCCGGCGACGTGATGCTGGTGCCCAACCCCTCCTATCCGATCCATCCTTACGGGTTCATGATCGCGGGCGGCACGCTGCGCCATGTCTCCGCGCTGCATGACGGGCGCTTCGACCCCGAGGCCTACATGCGCTCGCTCGCCCAGGCGGTGAAGCACTCGGTGCCCGCCCCGGTGGCGGTGGTGGTGAGCTTCCCGTCGAACCCCACGGCGCAGGTCTGCGACCTCGATTTCTACGCCGAGCTGATCGCCTTCGCGAAGAAGCACCACCTCTGGGTGCTCTCCGACCTCGCCTATGCCGAGATCTACTTCGACGGCGTGCCGCCGCCCTCCATCCTGCAGGTGCCCGGCGCGCGCGACGTGGCGGTGGAATTCACCTCGCTGTCCAAGACCTTCTCCATGCCGGGCTGGCGCATGGGCTTCGCGGTGGGGAACCGGCGGTTGATCGACGCGCTCACGCGCATCAAGTCGTATCTGGACTACGGGGCCTTCACCCCGGTGCAGGTGGCCGCCGCCGCGGCGCTGAACGGGCCGGAGGATTGCATCGCGGAGATCCGCGACACCTACCGTGCGCGGCGCGACGTGATGGTGCGCGCCATGGAGCAGGCCGGATGGGCGATCCCCTCGCCCGCCGCGACCATGTTCTGCTGGGCGCCGGTGCCCGAGCCCTTCGCGGCGCTGGGCTCGATGGAATTCTCGAAGATCCTCCTGCGCGAGGCCTCCGTGGCCGTGGCGCCGGGGGTGGGCTTCGGCGAGTACGGCGAGGGCTACGTGCGCCTCGGCCTCGTGGAGAACGAGCACCGCATCCGCCAGGCGGCGCGCGGTGTGAAGAAAGTGATGCAGAACGCCGGCGAGATCCTCGCCCGGTACAGCCAGCTGGAGAGCGGCAGATGAGCGACGAGACCTGGGACTGGGCCGAACAGCGGCGCGACACCGAATTCACCTATGCCGAGCTGAAGAAGGAGGCGGGCATCGCGCCCGGCACCGTCATCACCCTCGACCTGCAGTTCCTGCCGGCCGAGACCGACAGCGACGAGGAGGCCTTCATGAAGGCGCTGTCCTCGTTCGGCTATGACGTGAACCGCTACGAGGAAGACGACACGGTGGAGGCCACCGTCGAGGGCGTGCCCTTCACCATCGAGGACATCTGGGTGCATGAGGAGCGCACCACGAAGATCGCCCTGGCTCGCGGCTTCGCGCCCGACGGCTGGGGCTTCTGGGACCCCAATGACGACAGCGACGAGGATGACGCCGACGATGAGTGACCCCGCGAAACGACCGCTCCGCATAGGCCTGGCCGGGCTCGGCACCGTGGGTGCCGGGGTCGTGAAGATGGTCCAGACCCATGCGGAGCTGATCGCCGCGCGCGCCGGGCGCCCGCTTTCGATCGTCGCCGTCTCCGCCCGCTCGCGGGCGAAGGACCGCGGTGTCGACCTCTCGGCCTATGCCTGGGAGGATGACGCGGTGGCGCTGGCGCGGCGCGCGGACGTGGACGTGTTCGTCGAGGTGATGGGCGGCGAGAACGGCCCGGCCAAGGCCGGCACGCAGGCCGCCATCGCCGCCGGCAAGCATGTGGTGACCGCGAACAAGGCGCTGCTCGCCCGCCACGGCCAGGCGCTGGCCGAGGCCGCCGAGGCCGCCGGCGTGGCGCTGCGCTACGAGGCGGCGGTGGCCGGCGGCATCCCGGTGATCAAGGCGCTGGGCGAGGGGCTGGCCGGCAACGGCATCACCCGCGTGATGGGCGTGATGAACGGCACCTGCAACTACATCCTCACCGAGATGGAGAAGACCGGCGCCGATTATGCCGACGTGCTGGCCGACGCGCAGCGCCTGGGCTATGCGGAGGCCGACCCGAGCTTCGACGTGGGCGGCATCGACGCGGCGCACAAGCTCGCCCTGCTCTCCGCCCTCGCCTTCGGCACGAAGGTGGATTTCGACGGCGTGGCCATCGAGGGCATCGAGCGCATCACCCTGCCGGACATCGAGCAGGCCGCCGACATGGGCTACCGCATCAAGCTGCTGGGCGTGGCGCGCATGAACGCCGACGGGCTGGAGCAGCGCATGCAGCCCTGCCTGGTGCCGCTCAGCTCGCCCGTCGGCCAGCTCGACGGGGTGACGAACGCGGTGGTCATCGAGGGCGATTTCATCAAGGGCGTCACCCTGCAGGGCCCCGGTGCGGGCGAGGGGCCGACCGCCTCCGCCATCCTGGGCGACCTGATCGACATCGCGCGCGGCCTGAACGTTCCGGCCTTCGGCCAGCCCGCGGCTTCGCTGAAGCCGGCGGCGCGCTCCTCCGGCGGGACGGCGGCGGCCTGGTACATCCGCATCCTGCTGCGCGACGCGCCGGGCATGCTGGCCCGGGTGGCCACGGTGCTGGGCGGCCACGAGATCTCCATCAACATGATGCGGCAATATGGCCACGAGGGCCCCGGCGCGCCGGTGGTCATCGTCACCCACCCCGCCGACACGGCGCGGATGCAGAGCGCGCTGACGGAGATCGACGGGCTCGAGGTCTCGCTTGCCGCGCCGGTCGCACTGCGCATCGAAACGCTCTGAGCGCGCTGGCAGGTTTTTCTTGCGCGAACCCTGTTGATCGCCCATGACGACAGGGGTTGCAGGTGACACGAATACGGGGACCGGAGGCAGATGTCCTGCCCGGGATCCGGCACAGAAAGGATTTCATCCATGGCGGATAACGAGATTTTCGCGGACCGCATGCTCTCCCTGGGGCTTGCGCGCGTGTCCGAGGCAGCGGCCATCGCCTCGGCCAAGCTGATCGGCATGGGCGACGAGAAGGCCGCGGACCAGGCGGCCGTGGACGCCATGCGCACCCAGCTGAACCTGCTCGACATCAAGGGCGTGGTGGTGATCGGCGAGGGCGAGCGCGACGAGGCGCCGATGCTCTACATCGGCGAGGAAGTGGGCTCGGGCAACGGCCCCGGCGTGGACATCGCGCTCGACCCGCTGGAGGGCACCACCCTCACCGCGAAGGACATGCCGAACGCGCTGGCGGTCATCGCCATGGGGCCGCGCGGCTCGATGCTGCATGCACCGGACGTCTACATGGACAAGCTGGCCATCGGGCCGGGCTATGCGGAGGGCGTCGTCGACCTCGACATGACCCCGACCGAGCGCATCCAGGCGCTGGCGAAGGCGAAGGGCACCTCGCTGTCCGACATCACCTGCTGCGTGCTGGAGCGCCCGCGCCACGAGGAGCTGATCCGCGAGATCCGGGCCACCGGCGCGCGCATCCGCCTGATCACCGACGGTGATGTGGCCGGCGTGATCCACTGCGCCGAAGCCGCCAAGACCGGCATCGACATGTACATGGGCTCCGGCGGCGCGCCTGAGGGCGTTCTCGCCGCCTCCGCGCTCAAGTGCATGGGCGGCCAGATCCAGGGCCGGCTGCTGTTCCGCAACGACGACGAGCGCGGCCGGGCCGCCAAGGCCGGCATCACCGATCTCGACAAGATCTACTCGCGCGACGAGATGGTGACCCAGGACGTGATCTTCGCCGCCACCGGCGTGACCAACGGCTCCGTGGTCTCCGGCGCGCGCCGCGACGGCGAGTACCTGGAGACCGAGACCATCCTGATGCGCTCCAAGACCGGCTCCGTGCGCCGCCTGTTCTACCGCCAGCGCAACCAGTAACTCCGGTGCCGGCGCTCCGCCGGCAAGCGACAGACCCTCACACCCGGCGGGCCCCCGCCGGGTGTTTTCGTGTCGGCCCCCTTCCGCACTGCAAGCCGGCCGGGCCAGCCCTGCCGCGCGGCCGGCGCCGTTGCGGCACCTGACAGGGGAACGCCGGGCGGGGGCATCGAGCCCCCTTCCGGCGCGTCGCCTTGCGGCTCCGGGCGCCCGGCCCCGGCCGCGACGCCTTGCCCGGCGGTGAGGGCGCGCGGCCCGGTTGCGGATCGGGATCGGCGGCGGGCGAGAGGCCATCCGGTCCCGTCGCAGGGCCGACGCGAGACCGGGTCGTGGCGTGGGGTGGCCAGCTTCGGGGCTGGCCGGGTCGAGATGCTTGCCACGACGCGTGCCGGGCATGACGGCACACGCTCCCGGCGCGCGAGACTGGTTGCAACCGGTGGCCCGCCCCTGATCCTTTGCGTCTCCGTCTCCGTCTCCGTCTCCGTCTCCGTCTCCGTCTCCGTCTCCGTCTCCGTCTCCGTCTCCGTCTCCGTCTCCGTCTCCGTCTCCGTCTCCGTCTCCCATTCCCTCTCCTCTCCTCTCCTCTCCGCTTCGCTTCGCGGCCCCCTCTCCTCAGCGCAGGCCTGTCGGAGCGCCGGCGCTGATGTTCTGCACCACCGTTCATCGGCGCCCGGAGGACTGGCGTGGCGTGATCCCCACCACCTGCCAGCCGCCGGCCGGCCGTGGGCCGGGGCGGGTGGCTCCGTCCCCGGGGGGCCTGTCCCGCGATTACGGTCAGCGCGGCGCGGGGCGCCGGGGGCCGGAGACGCGGCACGCGGCGACACGCCGGGCCGGGGTTCGATGCCCCGGTCCGGCGTTTCCCCTTGCGGCTCCGGCGGCCGTGGCGGGGGCAGGGCTTGACCGGGGGGCCCGCGCGTGGTCGGAAGGGCGCGACGGACAGGCAGCACGAGGGGGACGGGCGATGGCGGGCGAAGCGGCACTTTCAGGCGCGACGGAGCCGGCACCGCTGCTCGGCGTCGCCGCCTCGATCACCGGGCGCCGCTGGGTGGCTCCGGGGCTGGAGCGGGACCGGCAGGCGCTGGCGCTGTTCCAGGCCACCGGGCTGCCGGACCCGGTGTGCCGCATCCTGGCCGCGCGGGGCGTGCCGGCGCTGGAGGCCGAGGCCTTCCTCGCCCCCTCCCTGCGCGACCTCACGCCCGACCCCTCCACACTGCGCGACATGGACCGCGCGGCGGAACTGCTGGTGGAGGCCGCGCTGGGCGGCGCGCGCGTGGCGGTCTTCGGGGATTACGATGTCGACGGGGCGTCCTCGTCCGCGCTGCTGTTCCGCTGGCTCGCGGGCTTCGGCATCGCGGCGACGATCTACATCCCGGACCGGATCGACGAGGGCTACGGCCCCAACGTGCCCGCCATGGAGCGCCTGGCGCGGGCCCATGACATGGTCATCTGCGTCGACTGCGGCACGCTCTCGCACGGGCCGATCGCCGCCGCCCGGGCCGCGGGGGCCAAGGTGATGGTCCTCGACCACCACCTCGCCGGCGAAACCCTGCCGGACGCCGACGCCGTGGTGAACCCGAACCGGCAGGACGAGGACGGCAGCCTCGGCCACCTCTGCGCCGCCGGGGTGGTGTTCCTGCTGCTCGTCGCCGCGAACCGGGTGCTGCGCGCGCGCGGGCGCGCCGGGCCGGACCTCATGGCGCTGCTCGACATCGTGGCGCTGGCCACGGTGGCGGATGTCGCCCCGCTCATCGGGTTCAACCGGGCGCTGGTGCGCCAGGGGCTGAAGGTGATGAGCCAGCGCCGGAACCCGGGCCTCGCGGCGCTCTGCGACGTGGCGCGCATGGCGAGCGCACCCACGTCCTACCACCTCGGCTTCCTGCTGGGACCGCGCATCAACGCCGGCGGCCGGGTGGGCGACGCCGCCCTCGGCGCCCGCCTGCTCTGCACCACCGACCCCGCCGAGGCCTCCGCCATCGCCGAACGGCTGGAGGAGCTCAACCGCGCCCGGCAGGAGATCGAGGCCGGCGTGCTGGTGGCCGCCACCGCACAGGCGGCGGCGCGCGGCGCCGACGGCCCGCTGGTCTGGGCGGCCGGCGAGGGCTGGCACCCGGGCGTGGTCGGCATCGTCGCCTCGCGCCTGAAGGAGGCCTTCGGCCGCCCCGCCGTGGTCATCGGCATCGACCGCGCCCTGGGCGAGGGCAAGGGCTCCGGCCGCTCGGTCACCGGGGTGGACCTGGGCGCCGCCATCGCCCGGCTGGCCGCCGAGGGGTTGCTGGTCAAGGGCGGCGGACACCGCATGGCCGCCGGCCTCACCGTGGATCCGGACGGGGTGGAGGCGGCGATGGATCGGCTCGGCGCGCTGCTCGCCCGGCAGGGCGCGGGGCAGGGCGGCCCCGCCGATCTCACCGTCGATGGCGTGATCTCGCCCTCCGGCGCCACGGTGGACCTGCTGGAAACCCTCGAACGCGCCGGCCCCTACGGCGCTTCCGCCCCCGCCCCGCGATTCGCCCTGGCGGGGGTGCGCCTGTCCCGGGCCCGCCAGGCCGGGGAGACCCATGTCCAGATCACCTGCACCGATCTCAATGGCGGCCGGCTGGACGGCATCGCCTTCCGCGCGCTCGACACCCCCCTCGGCCCTTTCCTGCTCGATCACGCCGGGCGCTCGGTTCACCTTGCCGGACGGCTCGAGATCGATGACTGGAACGGCCGGCGCCGGGCAAAACTCCGGGTGGAGGACGCCGCCCCGGCCGATGACGACGCAATCCTCTGAACGGACCAAATTTCTGCTTGCACGGTCCTGCGCGAGCGTCTAAACACCCGTCCACACACCGGGCGCCCTTCGTCTAGTGGTCTAGGACACCGCCCTTTCACGGCGGCAACACGGGTTCGAACCCCGTAGGGCGTACCACCTTCCCGGCAACGGAAACATGCGGTTAAGGTTAACTTTTCCGCTTGCGCCCGCCTCCGGTACCGACTAAATACCCGCCCACACCCCGGGCGCCCTTCGTCTAGTGGTCTAGGACACCGCCCTCTCACGGCGGCAACACGGGTTCGAACCCCGTAGGGCGTACCAAATCTTCCCGCAGGGCCACGGCCCGTGCCGGAATGTCTCCCCCCTCTTCATCCGGTTGACAGCGCCCCGTGGCGATGTCCCGTGACATATTCACGGTATGTGCGTTTCTCCCGCGCTGCGGTAACGCTCTCTTCAGGGCTCATCCCTAACTTGCATCGGGACCCGGCGGCTCCCGCCGTGGTGTTCGTTCCCAGTCCCGGAACGATCCGACTTCTTGCCGGAGAGATGCATGCCAAGGATTCAGGACCTGAAGCTGTCGCACGCCATGATTCTGGCCGTGCTCGCACCCGTTTTGGCCGCCGCGTGGTTCGCGTGGGAGATGGCGCGCGACGATCTTGCCGCGCTGCGTGAAATCGAGGAGGTGGAACGCCTGGTCGAGCTGGCGGGCCACTTCAGCAACCTCGTCCACGAACAGCAGCGGGAGCGCGGCGCCACCGCGGTGTTCGTCAACAGCGGAGGCGAGCGCTTCGCCGAAGTGCTCGCCGGCCAGCGGCAGGCCACCGACACCCGCCGCGCCGAGCTGGAGGCCGCCTTCGCGGATTTCGAACCCGGCAGCGCCGGACCGCGCTTCCAGGCCGACCTCACCGCCCTGAACGACCGGCTCTCGCGCCTGCCCGGCATCCGCAAGGACGTCGATTCGCTGACGATTTCCCTGGGCGACGCCCTAGGCTACTACACGCAGACGAACGCGCTCGCGCTCGGCCTGATCGGCCGGATCGCGGAAGTGAGCCCGGAGCCGGAGGTGGTGATGTCCGTGATGGGCTACGTCGCCTTCCTGCAGGGCAAGGAACGCGCCGGCATCGAGCGCGCCGTGGGCGCGGCCTCCTTTGCCGCGGGCCGCTTCACCCCCGCGCTGATGAACCGGTTCGAGGAGCTGATCAGCGCGCAGAAGCTCTACTACAGCACCTTCCTGGCCCATGCGACAGACGCTCAGCGCGCCCGGTTCGAGGAGATGATGCAAAGCCCCGCCGCGGTGGAGGTGGAGCGCATGCGCCAGATCGCCCTGCAGGGCGGCCTCGACGGCAAGCTGGAGGGCATCGACCCCGCGACCTGGTTCGACACCATCACCGAGAAGATCAATGCCCTGCACGCCCTCGAGAACATGCTGACCGACCAGCTCCGGGCCCAGGGGGCCGAGCGGCATGCCGAGGCGACGCGCGGTCTCACCCTCATCCTCGCAAGCTGTGTTCTCGCGCTTCTGGCCTCCGCGATCATCTCCAGCCTGCTGCTGCGGGGGCTGACCCGGGGGGTAAAGCAGGTGCTCACGCCCATGCGGGAGATGTCCTCGGGAAACCTCGAGGTGGCGCTCCCCCCCGAGCGCCGTAACGAACTGGGTGACATCGTGCGGGCGCTGGAGGTGTTCCGCGAGAACGCCCGTGCCCGCATCGCCGAGGAGAAGGCCGCGGAACGCCGGCGCGAATTGCGCGCGCTTGACCTGAACGCGCGTGCCGAGGCCATGGAGCGCCTGCGCAGCTCGCTCTCCAGCGCCGTGCAGGCCGGCCGGGACGGGGATTTCTCCGCCCGGGTGGACATCAGCTTCGAGGAGGAAGACCTGCGCATCCTGGCGGAGGCGGTGAACGGGCTCCTGTCCTCGGTCGAGGGCGGCATCGACGAAGTGCTGGTGACCTTGCGCGCCATGTCGAACGCCGATCTCACCCATCGCATCTCCGGGCAGCAGAAGGGCGCCTTCGCCGAACTGCGCGACAGCGCCAATGCCACGGCGGCCCGGCTCTCCACGCTCATCGGCGAGATGGGCAAGGCCGTGGAGGGCGCGCTCTCCGGCGCCCAGAGCATCAACGAGGGCGCGGTCGATCTCGCAAACCGGTCCGAGGCCCAGGCCGCGTCGCTTGAGGAGACCGCGGCCACCATGGAGGAACTCGCCGCCACCGTGCGCTCGAACTCCCTCGCCCTGCGCGAGGCCGAGAAGCTGGCCGGCGGCATGACCGAAACCTCCCGCACCGGCGAGCAGACGGTGACCAGCGCGGTGAAGGCGGTGGGCCGCATCGAGGAGAATTCGATGCGCATCACCGACATCATATCGGTCATCCAGTCGATTGCCTTCCAGACCAACCTTCTCGCCCTGAATGCCGCGGTCGAGGCGGCGCGGGCGGGCGAGGCCGGCAAGGGCTTCGCGGTGGTGGCGAGCGAAGTGCGCACACTTGCGCAGCGGTCCTCGGATGCAGCCCGCGACATCACCGACCTGATCAAGGAATCCACGGTCGCCGTGTCCGACGGCGTCCGACTGGTGGCCGACACCGGCAAGGCGCTCTCCGCGATCAACATCTCCATCGCCGAACTGTCGGCCAACATCCGCAGCGTGTCCGAAGCCGGGCAGGAGCAGAACAAGGGCATCGAGGAAATCGCCCAGGCCGTCGCGAATCTGGACAACATCACTCAGCAGAACGCGCAGCTCGCCGACCGCTCGGTGGAACTGGCCCGCGGGCTCAACGGCGAGATCGGCGGGCTCTCCAGGAGTGTCGCGCGCTTCCGCCTGCTCGATGCGCAGGGCGTCGTCGAGGCCAGGTCGGCGGCGGCCTGAGCCCGGCGCGGCCCGGCCCCGCGCGCCGGGTTGCGACGGTGACGCACATGCCCCGCAATTGACAGCCCCGACCGCCTGTGTTGCCCTTTGGGCCACAGGTCCAGCCAGGGGAAAACAACAGTGAAAACCGCAATTCGATTCGGCAGCATTGCTGCCCTTCTTGCCGCCACCGCCGCCATTCCGGCCGCTGCCCAGAACACGCCGGTTGCCATCGGCATGAGTGGCTGGACCGGATTCGGCCCGATCACCCTTGCCGCCGAGGCCGGGCTGTTCGAGGAAGCCGGCCTCGATGTGAACATCGTGAAGATCCCCCAGAAGGACCGGCACCTCGCCATCGCCTCCGGCGACATCCAGTGCGCGGCCACGACGGTGGAAACCTTCATGATCTGGAATGCCAACGGCGTGAAGATCAAGCAGCTCTTCCAGCTCGACATGTCCCACGGCGCCGACGGCATGGTGGTGCGCAACGACATCGCTTCCATCGCCGACCTGAAGGGCAAGACGGTGGCCGCGTCCGCACCCGGAACCTCGCCCTATTTCGTGCTGCTGTGGATGCTCAACGAGAACGGGCTGACCAAGGATGACGTGACCATCGCCAATCTCGAACCCTCGGCCGCCGCGCAGGCCTTCATCGCCGGCCAGAACGACGCGGCGATGACTTATGAGCCCTATCTCTCCGCGGTGCGCGACAAGCCGGAGGCCGGCAAGATCATCGCCACCACGCTCGACTACCCGATCGTGATGGACACGCTTGGCTGCACGCCGGACTTCATTGCCGAGCATCCCGACGCGGTGAAGGCCCTGGCGGAAGGGTACTATGCCGCCCTCGACATGATCGCGAACGATCAGGAAAAGGCCTTCGAGATCATGGGCGCGGACGTGAAGCAGTCTGCCGAGGAGTTTGGCAAATCCGCCGCCTACCTGGAATGGCAGGGCATGGATGCCAGCGCCGAATTCATGAAGACCGGCCTGCCGGAGTTCTATGCGAAAGCCGGGCCGCTGCTGCTCGACGCAGGCATCATCCGCGAGATTCCAGCCACGGAAGATCTCGTCGACACGTCCTGGACCGAGTGAGGACCAGGCAGGCGCCCCCGGACCGGGACGCCTGCCATTTCCCGAGATGACAGCGCAGATCCGCTCCCGCTCCGCCCTTCGCCGCGCCATGCGCCCCCTCCAGCCGGCCTCTCCCGCGGTCCGGCTGGTGCTGGGACTGGCCTTCTTCATCCTGTTCGTCGCGCTCTGGGCGGTGGCGACCTATGGCGGCTTCGTCTCGCCCTTCTTCCTCGCGAACCCGCTCACCATGCTCAGCGAGGGCTGGCTGCTGTTCACGAAGTTCGGCTTCATCGGCGACATCGGCATCACCGTCTGGCGCGTGTTCGGCGGCTTCATCCTCGCCGGGCTGGTGGCCGTGCCGCTGGGCATCCTGATGGGCGCCTACAAGCCGATCGAGGCGTTCCTGGAGCCCTTCGTGAGCTTCGCGCGCTACCTGCCGGCCTCGGCCTTCATCCCGCTGCTCATCCTCTGGGCCGGCATCGGCGAGACCCAGAAACTGCTGGTGATCTTCATCGGCGCGGTGTTCCAGATCATCCTGATGGTGGCCGGAGCGGTGGGCGGCACGCGCCGCGACCTGGTGGAGGCCGCCTACACCCTCGGCGCCACGGACGGCGGCGTGGTGCGCCGCGTGCTCATTCCCGCCGCGGCCCCACAGATCGCCGAGATCCTGCGGCTGGTGCTCGGCTGGGCCTGGACCTACGTGATCGTGGCCGAGCTGATCGGCTCCTCCGCCGGCATCGGCCACATGATCGTGGACAGCCAGGCGCTGCTCAACACCGGGCAGATCATCTTCGGCATCATCGTGATCGGCGTGATCGGGCTCATCTCCGACACCGCCTTCAAGGCGCTGAACCGCCGCCTCTATTCGTGGAGCCTCGCGTGATCGAGATCGAGGGCGTTGCCCGCACCTTTCCCGGCGGCCGGGGCCGCAGCCCCACCCGGGCGCTGGAACCGGTGAACCTGTCGGTGGCGGAGAAGGATTTCGTCACCATCCTCGGCCCCTCGGGCTGCGGGAAATCCACCCTGCTGCGCATCGTGGCCGGGCTGGACGAGGCCACCGAGGGCGTGGTGCGCCTGCCCTCCGGCCCGGTCAGCGGCCCGGGGCCGGACCGGGGCATGGTCTTCCAGTCCTACACGCTGTTTCCCTGGCTCACCGTGGCCGAGAACATCGCCTTCGGCCTGCGCGAGAAGGGCCTGCCGAGGGCCGAGCGGGCGGACATCGTGGCCTTCTACGTCGACAAGGTGGGGCTGCGCGGCTTCGAGGGCCACCACCCGCGCCAGCTCTCGGGCGGCATGCAGCAGCGCGTGGCCATCGCCCGCGCCCTGGCGAACGACCCCGCGGTGCTGCTGCTGGACGAGCCTTTCGGCGCGCTCGACAACCAGACCCGCAGCCTGATGCAGGAGCTTCTGCTGCAGATCTGGGAGGCGGACCAGAAGACCGTGCTCTTCGTCACCCATGACATCGAGGAGGCGATCTTCCTCGGCTCGCGCTGCGTGGTGATGACGGCGCGGCCGGGCCGGGTGAAGGCCGACATTCCCATTCCCCTGCCGCACCCGCGCCTCTACAAGCTCAAGACGGCGCCGGAGTTCATGACGCTGAAGGAGCGCCTCACCGAGGAGATCCGCGAGGAGGCGATCAAGGCCGCCTGACGTCTCCAGGGCCCGGGCAAGGAGTGACATGCGACGCAAGTGGACGGGCCTCTCCGGCCGGCTCTCGGACACCGACCTGCGCCTGCTCAGGGTGTTCCTCATCGTGGTGGAACAGGAGGGGCTCGCGGCCTCCGAAGTGGCGCTGGACAAGAGCGTCTCGGCCATTTCCCTCGACATTTCAAAGCTGGAGAAGCGCCTCGGCGCCACGCTCTGCCGGCGCGGCAAGGGCGGGTTCGCGCTCACCGAGGAGGGGCGCATCGTCTACAATGCCGCCCTGCAGCTCTTCACCGACATCGACCGCTTCCGTGACCGGATCGGCTCCGCCGCGCGCAGCATGGCCGGGCGCATCACCCTGGCGCTGATCGACAATCTCGTCACCGTGGCCGAGGCGCCGCTGGTCCGCGCGCTGGGGGAGTTCCGGCGCGACTGGCCGAATGTCGTGCCCGTTCTGGAGAGTGCGAGCGCTCAGGGCGTGGTGCAGGCGGTGCTGCGGGGAACCGCGGAGATCGGCATTTCCGTGCTGCCTCGCACGGTGGAGAGCCTCGACACCATCCCGCTGTTTCGCGAGACGCTGCTGCTCTATTGCGGCCCCGGGCATCCGCTGTTCGGCCGCGCGGCCGAGGCCGGGCTGGAGGAGGTGCAGTCGCACCGGCTGATCTGGCCCAGCGTGCGCGACGACCCGGCCTTCGACGAGGTGCTGTCGCGCTTTCCGCCCGGCGCGCGCTCCGACAATCTCGACGGGCGCGCCCTGCTGCTGCTCTCCGGCGGGGACCTGGGCTTCCTGCCGCCGGATTTCGCCGCGCCCTGGGTGGCGCGCGGGGCCCTGCGGGCGGTGCGCCCGGACGCGATCTTCACCGAGAACACCTTCCGGCTGGTGACCCGCCGCAGCGGGGAGCGCAGCACGGCGGCGGAGGCGATGATGACCGAACTGCTCGGCGCCTTCCGCGCGGCGGACCGCGACGTGCTCTCCGTATGAACCATCTCTGCATACCAGAAATATATTGTATTCAAAATACATCCCTATAGCGTTCGGTATTGCTTTCACCGATCAGAGGGAATTGTGAAACATGCTGAAACCCGTTGCGTCTGCCCTGGCGGCGATGCTGCTGGCGGGCCCGATGTCCGCGGCTGAGTTCACCTCGCCGGACATTCCGGGCCGCGTCGAGCTTCACACCATTGCCAGCAGCACGCTGTCTGACGCCGAGTTCCTGGGCAAGATGCCGGGGGTGCCGGTGACCGTGGCCGGCGAGCTGCGCCTGCCGGCAGGCAAGGGGCCGTTCCCGGCCGTGGTGCTGATGCATGGCTCCAGCGGGATCGGCGCGAACATCGAGCCCTGGGTCCGGCAGTACATCGCCATGGGCGTGGCGACCTTCGTGATCGATTCCGTCACCGGGCGCGGGGTGCGCGGGCTGGGCGACAAGCAGGCCAGCGTCGGCCGGCTCAACTACATCACCGACATCTATGGCGCGCTCGACCTGCTGTCGCAGGATGATCGGATCGACCCGGAGCGCATCGCCCTGCAGGGCTTCTCGCGCGGGGGGCAGGCGGCGCTCTATGCCACCGTCACCCGGTTCAATGCGCTGTGGAACCCGGGCTCCGGGCATTTCGCCAGTTTCGTGGCCTTCTACCCCAACTGCCTGACCGAATACATGGAGGACACCGCCGTCGCCGACGTGCCGATCCGCATCTTCCACGCGGCGCAGGATGACTACAACCCGCCGGCAACCTGCGAGACCTATGTGCAGCGGCTGAAGGCGGCGGGGGCGGATGTGGAGATGACCGTCTATCCGAATGCCCGGCACGGGTTCGACTATCCCACCAAGGAGGCCGTGACCTTCGATCTCGCTACCGCCCAGACCGCGCGCAACTGCAAGATGCGTGAGACCGAGGCCGGTGTGATCACCAACCTCGATACCGGCAAGCCATTCAGCTACGCCGATGCCTGCGTGGACCTGGGCCCGCATGTGGGTTCGGACCCGGAGGCGACGCAGCAGGCCTACACGGCCGTGATCGCGCATATGCGCACGGTCTTCGGGCTCTGATCGACTGGGCGGGGCCCCCTCCGGGGCCTCGCCACGCTCAGGCGGCGGCCCGCTCCCAGGCCGCCTCGGCGATGCGGCGCAGCTCCAGCGCTTCGGCCCAGCGGTCCGACAGCTCATCGCCGTTCGCGTCCGTCATCGCGTATTCCGGCGGGCCCAGTTCGCACAGGAAGAGGCAATCCGCCTGCGTGCGGGCGCGGTAGCCGCGAAAGCCCTCCTCCCACCAGCCGGCGAACAGGTCCAGCCAGCGGCGGAACTGCGGGAAGCCGATGGGCACCTGCACCTGGGAGCGCGTGGCCACCCGGCCCTGGAAACTGTCCGCCCGCGCCAGCACCCGGCTCATCCAGCCCATCGCCTCCGGTGGGATGGGGAAGGTGAGCTCGCGGTCCACCACGTAATGCGAAAGGTCGGCGGAGAGCCGCATCTCGGGCACCGCGTCGAGCAGTTGCAGGGTGGAGAACAGGTCGTTGGTGATGCAGTTGCGATGGGTCTCGAACTGGATCGGCATGCCTTCCTCGGCCGAGACGCGCAGCCAGTCGCGCACCACGGGGATCATGCCGGAGACGGTGATCGGCATCACCTGACCCACCACGATCACGTAGGGCGCCCCGATGTCCTTGGCCAGGTGCAGGGCCGGGCGCAGGTCTTCCACCGATTTCGGAAAGGCGGTGAGCAGGCCGGCCAGCCCGGTGCGCGCGTAGTCCGGCACGGTGGCGCGGGCCTCATCGAGGCTGAGCGCCCCGAGGTCGATGCACATGCCGTGGTAACCGGCTTCCTTCACCCGGTCGAACCGCTCGGCAACCGGGGCCTCGGGCACGCCCGGGCGCCGCAGCTCTGTCGCCCAGAGGGACTGGTAGGTGCGCAGGCCCATCACGCGGCCCGGTGCGAGGGCGGCGGGGCGACGGGTTCGAGATCGGTGTCGTCGGAGATCCAGATCCGGTCCTGCGGGTAATCCGCCTCGGTGCGGCCCCGGCCGAAGGCGCGCAGCACCGCGGCCTGGAAGCCGAGATAGGTCATCTGCGGCGGCTTGCGGCCATGGTCGGTGAAGATGGTCTGGTGCAGCTTCGAGAGGTTGTAGCAGGGCACCGAGGGGAAGGCGTGGTGTGCGGTGTGATACTGCATGTTCCAGCACATCCAGCGCATGACGGCGTTGGTGCGGGTGGAGCGGGTGTTCTGGGTGATGACGTCGTTATGCGGCAGGCCCAGATGCTCGATGGTGTTCTGCAGCTGGTGGACGAATTTCATCGCCACCATCGGCGCCAGCCACAGCAGCACCGCCGCCCAGCTCTGCGCCCAGAGCGACAGCGCCGCGATCACCGCGTAACCTGCCAGATGCAGCCGCGCCTCGCGGATCACCCTCGGGCGCTCCTTGGGCAGGATGTAGGGCTCACTCACCACGCCGGCGGAGAAGCGCAGGATGCGGCGCACCCGCGAATACCAGTAGGTCGGCCCCAGCACCCAGAGCGCGTAGGAGGTGAAGGTATAGGGCGGGCGGGCCAGCTCGCCGTCCTTCTCCCAGTCCTGGGTGTAGCGGTGGTGGGCGAAATGCTGGATCTGGTCGAAATCGCGCGGGTAGAGCAGGATGAAGCCGAAGGCGCGGCCAAAGGCCTCGTTCAGCTTCCGGTTCGAGAACACGGTGGAATGGCTCAGCTCATGCTGCCCGGCATAGAGGAAGTTGATCAGCATTCCGTGGATCATGAACAGCGGAACGGCCAGCCAGGCGGTGTCCCGGGCAAGCCACAGCGCCGTTCCGGTGACGGCGATGGCGCCGAGATGCGAGCCCACCTGTTTCCAGCCGCGGGCGTCGTCACGCTGCGCGAGTTCCTTGAGTTTCGCCGGCTCGATGAGGTCGCGGCGGCCGAAGACCTCTTGCATGGGAATGCCTCCTTGGTTGGGACCGACCCCGATCATGCGCCGGCGCCGCCCCGCTTTGAAGTGTCATGTTGCAAAGCAAACTTGAGGACGCGCTTGAGTTAGTGACTCATCGTGATCGGGCCGGGCGGTACCTGTCCGCCCGGGGACGCGGCGCAAGCGAGCGCTCCCGGCGTCGCGGCTTCGCCCGCATCGCGTACCGGGCAGGGCGAGCGCCTGTGGCGGTCAGGCGAGCGATTCCGGAGGGCGACTCCAGGGCGGCGCTACTTCCGCGTCTCGCGCCAGACGATCCGGCTCACCACCACGATCAGCGTGATCACGATGAGGATGACGGAGATCGCCGCCACCGCGGGGTCCACGTTGTCGCGCAGGCCCATCCAGATGCGGCGGGGCAGGGTGATGGCGTTGATCGAGGTGATGAAGAGGGTGACCGCGATCTCCTCCCAGCTCAGCACGAAGGCCATCACGAAGGCCCCGATGAGCCCGAAGCGGATGTTGGGCAGGATCACCCAGGCCGAGGCCTGCCAGATCGAGGCGCCCATGCCGCGCGCCGCCATCTCGATGCGCCGGTCGATCTGCGACAGCGCCACCATCACCACCACCACCGCGAAGGGCACGATCATCACCACATGCGAGATCACCACGCCCCAGAACGTGTCATAGCCGATGGCCGGCGCGGCCCTGGCCAGCCAGGACATGAAGAAGTAGAGGATCACCGCAGAGACCACCGGCGGCACGATCATCGGCAGCATCACGAAGCCGATCAGCAGCGCCTTCAGCCGCGGCTGGACATACCAGATGCCCAGCGAGAAGGCCGTGGCGAGCACCGTCGCGATCGTGCTCGCCACGAAGGCCACCCGCACCGACAGCCAGATGGAGGCGTGCCAGTCCGCGTTCTCCCAGATGGTCTGGTAGTGGCGCAGGGAGAGTTCCCCCTCCGGCATCTTGAGATAGCGGAACGGCGTGAAGGACATCGGGATCACGGCCAGCATCGGCGCCAGCAGGAACAGCCCGGCCAGCAGCGCGAGGAGGACGGCCACCGGGCCGGGGCGGTAGGGTCCCATCAGCGCACCAGTTTCTCGACGCGGGTGATCCGCATCAGGGCAAGGAGGAGGGCGGAGACGAGCACGATCATCGTGACGCTGAGCGCCGCGGCGAGCCCCCAGTTCGAGGCCTGGAAGATCTGCACGTAGACGTATTCCGCGATCATGATGGCGCGGCCGCCGCCCAGCAGCGCCGGGGTGACGAAGAAGCCCAGCGAGAACACGAACACGATGACGGCGGAGCCGAAGATGCCCGGCATGGTCATCGGCACGAACACCTCCCAGAAGGTGCGCAGCCGGCTGGCGCCCATGCCGCGCGCGGCCATCAGCACCCGGCCGTCGAGGCCGCGCATCACCGAGGCGATGGGAAACACCGCGAAGGGCACCAGGAAATGCACCATGCCGATCACCACGCCCACGTCATTGCGCACCAGGGTGAGCGGCTGGGAGATGATGCCGAGGTCCTGCAGCCAGGTGTTCAGGATGCCGCGGTTGTAGAGCACCACCAGCCAGCCGAAGGCGCGCGTGAGCACCGAGATCCAGAACGGCACGATGATGCAGATCTCGGCGATGATCCGCATGGTGCGGTTGCCGTGGATCCAGACATAGGTGAGAAGGTAGGCCAGCATCACCGCAAGGGCGGTGACGATGGCGCAGATGCGGATGGTCCGCCAGATCACCGAGTGCACGCCCGGGTCGGTCGCAACCCGCAGGTACTGTCCGAGACCGGGCTCGGGCAGGGTGATCGACCAGTTCGCCACCCCGAGGAAGGGCACGAGATAGGCCGCGCAGAGGAACAGCGGCAGGAGCGCGATCAGGCCCCAGCCTCCGATACGCCAGCCGCGCCCGCCCGGCGCGGGGCCGACGGGAACGGCATGGGGGGTGCTGGGGGCCGGCATCGCGCTCCTCCGTCCGGTCAGGCGGAAATGATGGCGAGATAGGCGTCCAGTGCGGCGCCGTAATTCTCCGCGTACCATTCCATGTCGAGCGGGATCTGCTTGGCCATGTTCTCCGGGTCCACGCAGTTGTGGCGCTTGTCCTCCTCCGCGATCAGCGCGTCGGCGGCCGGGTTCGCCGGGCCCTGGCCGAGCATCTCGAACATCACAAGCTGGCGCTCGGGCACCTGCATGGCGGCGAGAAGCTGCATCGCGGGCTCGGTGCCGCCGGGGTTGTTGGCCATCACCGCGAAGGAGGCGGGCTGCAGCAGCCCGTCATCCCAGATGTACTTCACGTCGCCGCCGGTATCCTGCTCCACCACCTTGGCGCGGGTGTTCCAGGCGATGGCCATGTCGGCCTCGCCGGTCAGCAGCGCGTTCTGCAGCTCGGCGCCGCCGCCCCAGAACACCGAGACATGCTCCTTGAAGGCCTCGATCTTCTTGTGCGCGCGCTCCAGGTCCAGCGGGTAGAGCGCGTCGCGCGCCACGCCGTCGGCAAGCAGCGCCGCTTCCCAGCTGGAGACGCCCCACTTGTACATGGCGCGGTTGCCGGGGAACTTCTCCACGTCGAAGAAATCGGCCAGCGAGGCCGGCGGCGTGTCATATTTCGTGGCGTTGTAGGCAATGACGAAGCTGAAGAAATACGCGGAGGTGGCATGTTCCCAGCCGAAGCCCTCGCGGAACTTGGACTTGTCGACGATGGTGTAGTCGATGGGCTGGACGACGCCCTCCTTGCCAAGCGCGATGGCGGAGAACGGGTCGGCGTCCACCACGTCCCAGGTGACGTTGCCGCTCTGGGCCTGGGCGCGCAGGGCGCCCTCGGTCGGGCCGGTGCCGTCCTCGACCACGCGGATGCCGGTCTCCTCCTGGAAGGGCTTGCCATAGGCCTCGTCATAGGCGGTCATCGCGTCGCCGCCCCAGTTCACCAGCACGAGTTGCTTGGCCTGGGCGAAGGACATGGTGGCGCCGAGGCCCGCGGGCACGGCGAACATGGCCGCGATGGCCTGGGTGAAGCGGCGCCGGCTGATCCGGCCCTTCTCGACCTGTTCGAGAAGCAGCGCGGCCTGGTCTTTCTGGAAGGCGTTGTTCATCTGTATCTCCCTGTCAGAGAACGTGTTTTATCCGGTCAGTCTTCTTGCGGCAGCAGCAGGCATTTCTCCGGCGCCCAGGACAGCCACACCGGGCTGCCCGGGGTCACCAGCGCCGCGTCGCTGCCCGCCGGCAGGTCACACAGCACCGGGGTGCCGGAGGCGGTGCGCAACACGAGGTTGATGCGGGCGCCGCCGTAGACGGCGTCCTCCACCGTCGCGGGAAGGGCGTTCGCCGCACCAGCCGGCTGCGCCGCGGTGATGGTGAGATTCTCCGGCCGCACCGCGAGATGCGCGGCCCCGGTGCCGACGGTGCGGGCCGGCGCGCGCAGCGCCACGCCCTCGAAGGCGCCGGCCATCCCGGCCCCGTCCGCCCGCAGCCCGGAGACCGGGAAGAGATTGATCTGGCCCAGGAATTCCGCGACGAACCGGTTCTCCGGGCGCTCATAGACATCCTCCGGGCTGCCGACCTGCTGCAACCGGCCCTGGTCGAAGATGGCGATGCGGTTGGAGAGGTGCAGCGCCTCCGCCTGGTCATGGGTGACGAAGACGAAGGTAGTGTCCGTGTCGCGCTGGAGCGCGCGCAGCTCGGCCTGCATCTGCTCGCGCAGGTTCTTGTCCAGCGCGGAGAGCGGCTCGTCGAGCAGCAGCACCCGGGGGCGGAACACCAGCGCCCGGGCCAGCGCCACGCGCTGCTGCTGGCCGCCGGAGAGCTGGCTCACCTTCTTGCGGGCATGCGCGGTGAGGCCGACGCGCGCCAGCATGTCATGCACCAGCGTACGGCGCGCGCCGCGGTCCATGCCGCGCACCCGGAGCGGGAAGGCCACGTTGTCCTCCACGCTCATGTGCGGGAACAGCGCGTAGCCCTGGAACACCATGCCGTAGTCGCGCGCTTCCGGCGGGCGGGAGGTGATGTCGGTGCCCAGCTCGTGCAGCGTGCCGGCGGAGGCGTTCACGAAGCCGGAGAGGATCATCAGGAAGGTGGTCTTGCCGGAGCCGGAGGGGCCGAGCAGGGTGAGGAACTCGCCGTTCGCGATGTCGAGGGAGATGCCGGCAAGCGCCTTCGTCTGGCCGTAATGCTTCTCGATCCCGCTGGCGCGCAGGAACGGCTGGGCTCCGGCCGTCATGCCGCTGCCCCGCATGTCGGTGCCGCCGGAAGTGTCGTCATGCAAACCCCGTCTCTCTCCTGCCTGCCCCCGAATTGGGCAGGCGCGCCCTTTCAGGCGCGCGATCCCGCTCCCGGGAACCTTTCAAGCCTGAAAAATAATCATACGGCCGGGGGCTTCGGATTGTAAAACGGTGTTTCTCAAAGCATACGTGGATTTCATCAAGGTGAGAGGTCTCCCGATGCGCTTCAGTGGGAGTGACATGCGCCTGTTGCAGGTGTTCGTGGCGGTGGTCGAGCATGGCGGTTTCGCGGCGGCGGAGGGCGAACTGAACCTCAGCCCCTCGACCATTTCCAACCACATGTCGGCGCTGGAGGAGCGGCTGGGCATGCGGTTGTGCCAGCGCGGCCGGCGCGGGTTCCGCCTCACCGAGGAGGGGCAGTCGGTCTATGCCGCCGCGGCGCGGCTGGACACGGCGCTGGCCGATTTCACCTCCGAGGTGGGCGAGGTGCAGGGGCGGATCGGCGGCGACCTGAAGATCGGCCTGGTCGACGCCGTGTCGGGGGACCCGAACAACCGCCTGCACGAGGTGCTCGCCCGGCTGCGCACCCGGGCGCCGCGGCTGGGCATTTCCCTGTCGCAGGAGCGGCCGCAGGAACTGCAGAGCCGGGTGCGCGACGGCGCCTTCCACTGCGGCATCGGCGCGTTCCTCCACCAGATCGACGGGCTGGTGCACCAGCCGCTCTATTTCGAGGATCACGGGCTCTACTGCGCGCGGGCCCACCCGTTCTTCGGGCAGGAAGATGACCGGATCACCGCGGACATGCTGAACGGCGCGCCCTATGTGCACCGCGGATACTGGCGCGAGGAGGACACCCGCGCCCACGGGTTCGCCAATGTCCAGGCCACGGTCTACCAGATCGAGCCGCAGTTCATGCTGATCCGCACCGGGCATTACATCGGCTTCCTGCCGCATCACTTCGCCGAGCCCTGGGTGGCGGCGGGCGACCTGCGCGCCATCGCCCCGGCGCGCCACCGCTACCGGGCGCGGTTCGACCTCATCCTGCCGCGGGGCCAGAGGCATACGGCGGCGCTGCGCGAGTTCCTGCGCGCGGTCGACGAGGTGTGGCGGGGGGTGGATGCGGAGGGGATGGCTGAGCAGGGAAACAGGATCCTGCCGGGCTGAGGCTCAGGCGGGCAGCGGGGCCACGGCGCGGCAGAAACGGTCCACGTGCCGGGTGATCGCGCTGGAATCGAGGTCCATGTGGTAGAACAGAATCCGCATCGCCACCGAGGAGGACAGGTCGCGGAAGCACTCGCGGGCATTCATCGCGGGGTCGATCTCGCCGCGGATGACACCGCGCTCCCAGATCACCATCACGTGGCGATAGGTGACGGTGGCGTGCAGGTCTTCCACGCTGCGGGCGTAGTCGATCTCGCAGATGGCTCGGTAGAACTGGCTCGCCATCACCTGTCGCGGGGCGTGGCGGCAGACGGAGACGAGACGCTCGACCATCGCGTACATGTCCCCGTGCAGCGTGCCGGTCTCGGGCACCTGCGGCGGGATGGATGAACTGATGGACGTGTCGAACAGCAGGTCCCCGATGGTCGGATACCGGCGATAGAGTGCGGGCTTGCCGATGCCGGCGGCTGCGGCAACGGCTGTCATGGTCAGGGCTCCGTATCCGCCCTCGTCATAGAGGCGGATGGCGGCTTCCCTGATCCGGTCGTCAATGGAAGGGTCGCGCGGGCGTGCGATGGCTCCGGCCTCCTTGAAGTCAAAGAAAAAAACGAGGACGACGGACGCGATACCCCGGTAAGGTTAACTAGCGCATCCCTCGGAGAGATTTCAACCCATGGATGCCTGCGACTCTCCGCGCTCGCCCATTCGGATATTGGTTCGGAAGTGGTTCAGGCTCGCGGAGGCAGTGGCCTGCGGTACCCGGGGCAGGGCAGTCCTGCGGCCGGGTGCGGCAGCAGGTCGCAGGGCGCGCGAGGCCGGATCGGGCGCCCGGGCGAGCGCCGCCCTGCGAGGCATCGACTTCCGCCGGGCCAGGTTGCATGATGCCGCTCCCGGGCGCAGCGGTGCGCGAAGATTGCCCGCGCCCGGGAGCTTGCAGTTTCGGGAGGAGACAAGAAATGACGACATTGACACGCCGCCGGCTTCTCGGCGGCATCGGCGCCGTTGCCGGCGTCGCGGGGCTGACCGGGCTCGGCCTGCCGGCCCGTGCCGCTGCCAGCAAGGTGAACGTGGGCGCGCTGCGCCTGGTGAGCCACGCTCCCAGCTTTATCGCCCAGGAGCGCGGATATTTCGCCGAGGCCGGGCTCGACGTCGAATTCAGCTTCTTCCAGGCCGCCCAGCCCATGGCCGTGGCCATCGCCTCCGGCGACGTGGGCTTCGGGGCCACCGCCATCACCGGCGGCCTGATCAGCCTTGCGCAGAAAGGTGTGGCAAAAGTTATCGGCGGCGCGCTGCGCGAGGAAAAGGGCATCCCGGGCCAGGTGATCCTCGCCTCCAACGCCGCCTACGAGGCCGGGCTCACCCGTCCCGAGGCGCTGGCCGGCCACTCCTACGGGGTGACGACCGCCGGCTCCTCCTTCCACTACATGGGCTCGCGCGTGGCGCGCGCGGCCGGGGTGAACCCGGAGGAGCTGCGGTTCCGCCCGCTGCAGAAGGTGGGCGCGGTGATCGGGGCGCTGAAGTCGGGGCAGGTGGACGCCTGGTCCATCGTGCCCAACATCGCCGACGGGCTGGTCCAGGCGGGCGCGGCGAAGCAGATCGGCCTGATCGCCGATTACATCCCGGACTATCAGGTGACCACGCTGATGTGCTCGGCCGCCAACGCGGCTGATGAGCGCGAGAAGACGGCCGCCTTCATCGCGGCCTTCGCCCGGGGCGCCGCGGATTTCAACGCGGCCCTGGTGGACCGCAGCGCCGGAGACGCGGACGAGATCGTCGCGATGATCCACAAGTACGTCTACGAGGACGACGCGCCGGAGGTGGCCGCCAGGAAGATCGCCGCCGGCGCCATGCGCCTGTCTCCGGGCTGTGCGCTGGACATGGGCTCGGTGGAGGACCAGCTGGACTGGTTCCGCGCCGAGGGCCTGGTCAAGGACGCGGTGACCACGGAGATGCTGGTCGATCCGTCCTACGTGGACGCTGCCTGAAGGAGGCCCGGCGATGGACCTGTCCCTGCTCGACATCGGCCATTCCTATGGCCGGACCCGGGTGCTCGACGCCATATCTCTCGAGATCCCGGCCGGGCAGGTGCTGTGCATCGTCGGTCCCTCCGGCTGTGGCAAGTCCACCCTGCTGCGGATGATCGGCGGGCTGGAGCGCCCCTCGCAGGGCCGGGTGATGAGCCGGGGGGAGGCGCCCGAGGGCTGCCTCAACCCGCTCACCTACGTGTTCCAGGACTTCGCCCTGCTGCCCTGGCGCACGGTGGCCGGCAACGTGGCCCTGGTGCTGGAGGACCACGGGCTGGGCCGCGCCCGGCGCGCGGCGATCGTCGCGGACGTGCTGGCGCGCACCCGCCTGTCGGAGTTCGCCGGCGCCCTGCC
Source organism: Paroceanicella profunda (assembly GCF_005887635.2). Taxonomy (GTDB): domain Bacteria; phylum Pseudomonadota; class Alphaproteobacteria; order Rhodobacterales; family Rhodobacteraceae; genus Paroceanicella; species Paroceanicella profunda. The sequence continues at coordinate 1,755,206 of NZ_CP040818.1, forward strand.
GCGCCAGCTCTCGGGCGGCATGCGCCAGCGGGTTGCCATCGCGCGGGCACTGGCGGTGAACCCGGCGGTGATGCTGCTCGACGAGCCGCTCTCCGCGCTGGACGCGCAGACCCGCGAGCTGCTGATGGAGGATCTCGTCGGGCTCTGGACCCGGGCGCCCTTCACGGCCGTCTACGTCACCCATAATCTCGCCGAGGCGGTGCGGCTGGGCCACCGGATCGTGGTGCTCTCGCGCCGGCCCGGGCGCATCCGCGAGATCGTGACCATCGACACGCCGCTGGCCGGGCGCACCACCGGCGACGCCGGGCTGGAGAAGGTGCAGGCGCATCTGTGGGACCTGATGCGCGAGGAGGCTCGCGCGGCCGATGCGGAGCTGCTCGATGTCTGACCGCGTGACCACCCCCGCCCTCGGGGCCGGTGCCGCCGCGCCCCGCCCTTCGGGCAGCGGAGCGCCGCGCGCCGCCGCCCCCGGCGCGGCGCCGGCGGGCGGGCGCCACGCGGCGCCGGTGCGGGCCGCTGCCGGCCCGGATCCGCTGGCGGGGCGCGAGGTGCCGTTTCGCGGCGGCGGGTTCCGGCCCGGCGCCCGGCGCTGGGTGGCGCCGGTGCTCTTCGTGGTGATCATCGCGCTGATCGAGGCCGGCACGCGCTCGGGCTGGATCTCCGACCTCACGCTGCCGAAGCCCTCGGATGTCTTCGCCACGCTGGTGGATCTCGCCCGCTCCGGCCTGCTGTGGAAGCACCTCGGCCCGTCGCTGGGCCGGCTGGTGGTGGGGGCGAGCCTGGGCGCGGGCGCCGGCATCCTGGTGGGGCTGGCGATCGGGCTCTTCACCCTGGCGCGCGCCGGGCTCGTGCCGCTGGTCGCCGCGCTGTTCCCGATCCCGAAGATCGCACTGCTGCCGCTGTTCGTGATCTGGTTCGGCATCGACGAGACGTCGAAATACGCGCTGATCGCCTTCGGTACCTTCACGCCCACGGTTGTCGCCACCTATGGCGCGGTGGACGCGGTGGACCGCGGGCTGATCCGCATGGGCCAGAGCTTCGGCCTCCGCTGGCTCTCCATCGTGCGCAAGATCGTGCTGCCGGGGGCGCTGCCGGGCATCCTCTCGGGGCTCAGGGTGAGCCTTGCCATCGCCATCATCCTGCTGGTGGCCGCCGAGATGCTGGGTGCGGAATACGGCATCGGTGCCTATATCCTGGAGGCAGGGGCGCTCTACGACCTCGAGAAGCTCTTCGCCGGGGTCACGGTGCTGTCGGTGCTGGGGCTGGTGGTGAGTTTCCTCATCGGGCGGGTGGAGCGGCTGCTGCTCGGCTGGCGCGGCTGAGCGGGGGCGGCCCGGTCTCGACAGGCTTCCGCCGCCGGGCTAGAGAGCGCCAGAGGCCCGAGAGGGCCGGCAGAAACGGGGAAACGCAGCACATGACCTTCGACCGCACGATCAGGATCGCGCCCTCCATCCTCTCGGCCGATTTCGCCGCCTTCGGCGCCGAATGCGAGGCCATCGAGGCGCAGGGCGCCGACTGGGTGCATGTGGACGTGATGGACGGCCATTTCGTGCCCAACCTCACCTTCGGCCCGGCGATGGTGAAGGCCATCCGCCCGCATGTGAAGACTGTGATGGACGTCCACCTGATGATCGCCCCGGCGGACCCCTACCTGCAGGCTTTCGCCGAGGCGGGGGCCGACATCCTCACCGTCCACGCCGAGGCGGGCCCGCACCTGCACCGCTCGCTGCAGGCGGTCCGCGGGCTGGGCTGCAAGGCCGGCGTGGCGCTGAACCCGGCCACCCCGGCGGACGCAATCGACTATGTGCTGGACGACATCGACCTCATCTGCGTGATGACCGTGAACCCGGGGTTCGGCGGCCAGAGCTTCATCGCGAGCCAGGTCGCGAAGGTGCGCCGGCTGCGCGCCATGGTCGGCGACCGGCCGGTGCATATCGAGATCGACGGCGGCGTGACCCCCGAGACCGCGCCGCGCGTGGTGGCGGCCGGGGCGGATGTGCTGGTCGCCGGCTCGGGCGTGTTCAAGGGCGGTTCGGTGGCGAACCCGGGTGTCTACGGCGACAACATCCGCGCCATCCGCAGGGCCGCCGAGGCCGCCCGCAGCGCCTGACCGCACCCCGCCGGCCGGTCTTCGCCCGATCCCGGCCGGCACCGCCGTCACGCTCCGGGCCTGCCGGGAAACGCCCGTCTCGCCGAGGGGGCCTCGCGGCCCCCGCAGCTCGGCGGGCGTGGCGAAGGCCCTGGCGGGCCTGCGCCGGGCGCGTCGGGCGGGATGCCGGTGCGGGCTGTTGAGGGGGCTCGGCCCGGGTTGCCGCGGCGTGACGGGAGCTGTCGGGGCGGGCAGGCGGACGCCCCCCGTCGGGCGCAGCGCGATTGCCCTCCGCCTGTCCGCAGCGCCTTCAGCACCATCAGGGGCCGGACGTCTCCGCCCGCGGCGGGGGACCGGAGGTCCCGCGCCACGCCTGCCGGGCTGCGGGGGCCGTGAGGCCCCCTCGGCGAGGCAGGCGTTTCCGGCCCGGGAGGGAGGGCACCGCCGGCCCGGGAGGGAGGGCACCGCCGGCCCGGGAGGGAGGGCGCCGCCGGTCAGGGGACTAGGGCGACGTCGTGATCCCGGGTGGGGTGGCGGGTGAGGGTGAGCTCGATCCCGCTGATCCGGGCCAGCACGCCGGGGGTCATCATCTCCGCCGGCGGGCCGTCGAAGATCACCTCGCCGGCGCGCAGCGCGATCACCCGGTCCGCGAAACGCGCCGCCAGGTTGATGTCATGCAGGATGGCGATCACCCCGCGCCCGGCCTGGTCGCACAGGCCCCGCAGCAGGGTGAGCAGGGCGTACTGGTGCGCGAGGTCGAGCGCCGCCGTGGGTTCGTCGAGCATCAGGAGCGGGGCGTCCTGGGCCAGCGCCATCGCCACCCAGGCCCGCTGGCGTTCCCCGCCCGACAGCCGGTCGACCGGCGCATCGGCATGCGCGTCGAGCCCGGCCCGGGTGATGGCCATGGCGATGGCGGCATGGTCCTCCTCCTGCCAGCGCGCCAGCGCCCCGCGCCAGGGGTAGCGCCCGAGCAGCACCAGCTCACGCAGGGTGAGCCCGGCGACATCCGGCAGCACCTGCGGGAGATAGGCGATGCGCCGGGCCAGCGCCTTCTGGGCGAACCCCTCCAGCGGCGCGCCGTCGAGGGTGACGCGGCCCTGCTGCGGCACCTGCTGGCGGGCGAGGATCTGCATCAGGGTGGACTTGCCGGAGCCGTTGTGCCCGAGGATCGCGGTGATCCCAGTGCCGGGCAGGCTGAGGCCGGGCACCCGCAGCGTGGTGCGGCCGCCGTGCCGCACGGCGATGCCCTCGGCCTGCAGCGCCGCCGGACGGGCGGCGGGGCCGCCGGCCGGGCCGGCGGTGGCCGGGCTGGTGTTGGGAAGGCCGGCGGTGGCGGGCGAAAGGCTGCGCCCGGCGAGGGCTGCGGCGGAGGGTGCGGTGGGGCGGGGGTCAGACATCGGGATGCTCCCAGTATTCCTTCATGCGGGCGAAGCGCGTGGCATCGTCCTGGCGGGTCGGGCAGCTGTCGCACACCGTTCCGGCGGCGCTGCGATAGGCCAGGCAGCAGGTCTTGCGGTCGACGACCATCTGCACCCGGCCGCCCGAGAGCGTGATCGGCACCAGCCGGCTCTGGCCGGCCAGCCCCGCCGCCTCCAGCCAGGCCTCGGAGAGGGCGGCGAGGCGGGCGGGCCCATCCAAGCCCGGCACATGGCGGGCCACGCGCAGCAGCGAGAACAGGATGCGATCGGCCAGCAGGCGGCGGGCATTGGCCGGTTTCAGCCGGGCGACGGCGCAGAGATCGGCCAGCAGCACGTCCATCTGCGCGCGCAAGGCGGCGCCGGCGAGGGTGACGAGCGTATCCTCGCAGGCCTGCGACAGGGTTTCCCGCCCGAGCCGGAAGCCCGCCACCAGCGCCCCCTGCGGCCTCAGGCTGAGGCTGTCGAGCGCGGGCAGCAGGCCGAAGCCGTGCACGGCATAGACCGCCAGCGCCGCCGGCTGCCACTCCAGCATGCTCCAGGCCCGGGTGGCCCAGTAGGCCGGCCCTGCGCCCGGTTCATGCAGGCTCAGCGCTCCGACCAGGGCGGCGAGGGCGGCGGAATTGTCCGCTCCCGCCGCAATCCAGCCGGGCGGGCAGGGGCCCATCTCGCCGGAGAGCAGCGGCGCGCGGTCACGCAGGGCGGCGAGAAATCCGGCGGGATCGGCAGCGATCATCTCGGGTTCTCCGGCAAGGCCCGCGACAGCGCGGGCGGACGGGACGGCCGGCCCGCCGGGGCGGACCGGTGCGAGGCGGGGTGCCGCCGGGCCCTGCAGGCCCGCCAGCCGTGGCACACCCACGGGGAGCGAAGGCCCGCCGCCGGTGAAGATCGGCGGGCCCGCCGCCGGGTCGGACCGGCAGCCCCCGGTGGCCTGCCGCCGTGTCCGACCGGCGATCCCCCGGAGGGATGCCGCCGTTTCGGACTGGCGGGCCCCGGAGGCCTGTCGCCGTGTCCGGATGGCGTGCTCCGCAGGCCGTCTTGCACCGGCGGGGGCCCCGGGGCCTGCCGCCCGGTTCGGACTGCCGGGACGGCGGTTCTCCGGCCCGATCGGAGTTGCCGGGCCGGCGCCCGGTGTGGAGCTGCGGGCCGGGTGGCCCGGCAGCCGGATTCAGGATGGCGGGGCCGCTCGGGCCTGCCGCCGGCCGGTCCGGGCCCGGGCCCGGGCCCGGAGGACCGTCCCCCGCTCGGCCCGCGGCCCGGAGGCCCCTCTCCCTCTCCCGCTCTCGGCCCGCGACCCGGATCAGGACCGTTGCCCGCCAGGCCCGCGACCCGGATCAGGACCGTTGCCCGCCAGACCCGCGACCCGGGTCGGGACTGCGGGCCCGGCAGGTCGGTGGCCCGGGTCAGGATTGCGGGCCCGGCCGGCCCGCGGCCCGGGTCAGAACTGTGCGCCGAGGTTCAGCATCACCGTGCGGCGCTCGCCGTAGTAGGCGGACACCCCGTCGGTCGAGGTGATGTAGATCTCGTCGGTGATGTTGCGGACATTGAGGGTGAGGTCGTACCGGTCCCACTCATAGCCGATCATCGCGTCCCCAAGCGTGTAGGAGCCGGTCTTCACGCCCCGGTACCAGGACGGGCCCGCGTAGCGCACGCCGGCGCCGATCTTGAAGCCCTTCGCGAAATCCGACGGCCGCCAGGTCACCCAGGCCGAGGCGTTGTTCTTCGACAGGCCGTCGATGGGGCTGCCGCTTTCCATCTCGCTGTCGAGCCAGGAGTAGTTCGCCAGCACCTCGAAATCGCCCAGCTTCGCCTGGCCCTCGATTTCCACGCCACGCACCTTCGTCTCGCCGGACTGGACCTGGAAATTGTGGTCCTCGGGGTCGGTTTCCAGGATGTTCGACCGGGTGATGTCGAAGGCCGAGACCGTGATCAGCGAGGGGATGCCCGGGATCTCGTATTTCACGCCGATCTCGTACTGCCGGCCGCGCGTCGGGTCGAAGGCGTTGCCGTCCGCGTCCGTGCCGAAATTTTCCTGGCGGAAGCTCTCGGAATAGCTCGCGTAGGGCGAGAGGCCGAACTCCGTGAGGTACATCACCCCGAAGGAGGTGGAGACGGCGTTGTCGGACTGGTCGATGCCCGAGCCGGGGTTCTCCGTCGTCACCCGGTCCCAGCGGATGCCGGCGTTGAACAGCAGGTTGCCCCAGCGCAGCTGGTCCTGCGCGTAGAGCCCGACCTGCCGGAAGGTGACGGCCGGGGTGTCGACCGTCGGGACATCCGGTGCGCCGGTGTAGACCGGGTTGAACGGGTCGATCGGGTAGCCGGTGTAGTAGCCGTTCTCCGCGGTGTAGGAATCGTCGTTGTCATAGGAGGTGCGGGTGAAATTCGCCCCGACCAGCGCCGTGTGGGACACCGGGCCGGTGGAGAAATCGGCGGTGCCGTTCAGGTCGGCGGCGAAGATCCGGGTGCTGCTGTCGGCGGCGTAGAAGTCGCGGTCCGCCGTGCCGTCGGGCCGGTAGCGCGTGGGGTAGTTGTCATAGGCCCACCAGGAGTGCTGGTAGAGCATGTTGGATTCCGAATACCGCGCGCCGGCATGCACCGCGAAGATGTCGTCCAGCTTGTGGTCGGCGAGCAGCGTGACCGCGACCGATTCGACATCCAGCTTGTCGAAGCCCGGCTCGCCCACGTAGGTCGAGGTGTCGAGATACTGGCCGTTGGGCGCCGGCACCACGGTTCCGTAATAGGGCAGGAACTGCGTGTCCGGCGTCTGGTCCATCTTCTGGTACTTGCCGAGCAGGGTGATCTCGGTGTCCGTGTCCGGCCTCCAGGTGAGGGCGGGGGCGACGAGGAAGGCATTGTCGCGGCCCTCATCCGTCTGCGTGCCCGACTTGCGGTAGAGCAGGCCCAGCCGCCCGAACAGCTCGCCGTCCGAATCCACCTGGCCGTTGAGGTCGAGCGTGGCCTGGCGGTGGTCGTAGGAGCCGAACTCCACGTCCGCGCGCCGGAAGGTCTCGCGCTGGGGGCGCTTGGTGACGAGGTTGAGCAGCCCGCCCACCGAACTGTTGCCGTACATGGTGCCGGAGGGGCCCTTGACCACCTCGATCCGTTCCAGCGTGAACACCTCCGGCAGGGTGTCGTTGTAATACCCGGTGGTCTCGGAGATCAGCCCGTCGAGGAACATGGAGGGAGTGAAGCCGCGCACCTGCACCCAGTTGCCGCGCTGGTCATAGCCGTACAGCCCGGCCTTCACGCCGGAGGTGTATTGCAGGGCGTCCTCCACGCGCTGCGCGCCGATGTCGGCCATCCGCTGCTCGGTGACCACGCTCACCGAGCGGGTGGTCTCAGCGATCGGCGTGTCGGTGCGGGTGGCGGAGGCGCTCTGCGTCGCGATGGTGGGCCCAAGTCTGCCGCCGGTCTCATCGTTGAGCGTGCCCGCCCCTTCCACCACGACGGGATCGAGCGCGATCGGCTCCTGGGCCTGCAGGGCGGTGGCGAATGACAGGCTGGCCGCGGTGGCCAGCAGCAATGGTCCGGATTTCAATGTGGAAGTCTCCCGTCAGGCGGTCTTGAGGTGCGGAGGCTGCCTGGCGAAGAGCTGGGATTGGGCCTTTGATCCCAAGCGCATAGGTGCGCGGGGGAGGGCTGTCAAGGTATCCGACTAAATGACTTTGGTATTTTCTCCGCCCTCTGCCGGCCCGTCGGAACCGCGCCGCAGGGCCCCCGGGCGCGACGGGGACGGAGCCGGCCAGCGCCGTGGCGGGCGGGGAAGGGGCCGCGCCGCGCAGGCGCCTGCGGACCCGGAGGGGGGCGGGCCGGCGGCGCAGGTCGGCCCGTGTCAGGCGTCCGGGCCGCGCGTCTTCTCGAACAGCCGGATCACCTGGGTGCGCGCATCGGTGATATGGGCCCGGAGGCGCTTGTGCAGGTCCTCCGGATCCCGGTTGCGCAGGGCGGCGACGATGGGGTCATGCGTCTCCGCGATGTGCACGGGGTCGTCGTAGAGCGAGCCGATCAGCGCGATTCCCGATCGCATTTCCGTGGCCAGCGTGTCGAACAGCCGGACGATGCGCTCATTGCCGCCGATCTCGCACACCATGCGGTGGAAGGCATAATCCGCCGCCACCTGCTCATGGGTGGCGCCGGCGCGGCCCAGCCGGTACATCAGGGCCACCTGGGCCTCCAGCCGGTCGATGTCGGCACTGGTGAGCCGCTCCAGCGCACGTTGGGCCGCGTGGAGTTCGAGGCACAGGCGCAGGTCGTAGATTTCCTCCAGCTCACCCGTGCCATAGGCATGCACGAAGAAGCCGCGGCGCGGATGCGAGACGATCAGCCCCTGGCTTTCGAGCAGCCGCAACGCTTCGCGCACCGGGGCGCGGCTGGTGCCCATCTCCTTGCTCAGGCGCAGCTCGGTGACCTTTTCGCCCGGGCGCAGGCGCCCGTCGCCGATGGCCTCCACGATCTGGCCCGCGATGCGCGTGGCGAGATCGTCGCTTTCCAGGGGGCGGAAGGTCTGCTCTGCTGCCTGTCCGTCTGCGTTCTTCTCAGCTGCCATGGCTCCTCCCACGGGCACGCCGGTTCCGGTCCGGCAGAGCGGACATACATCCACACAAAAAGCGGATTGTCGACAGTTGAACTGTCCAGCGATTGGTGTCAGTCTGCGCGGCAATCGGAACAGACACTTCAGGGAAACGGACGATGACACTGCAAGAGCGCGTCTCCGCGACGCAGGCATCCGAGCGGGTCGAGCTCGCCGCCGCATACCGCCTCGTGGCGCATTTCGGCATGGATGACAGCATCTTCACCCATATCTCGGCCCGCGCCCCGGCCGGGGAGGGCGACCACGCCTTCCTGATCAACCCCTATGGCCTGCGCTTCGACGAGGTGACCGCGAGCAACCTCGTCACCGTGGACCTGGAGGGCAACATCCTGCGCGACAGCTACGGCGCCGGGCTGAACAAGGCCGGGTTCACCATCCACTCCGCCGTGCACGAGGCCCGGCCGGACGTGATGTGCGTGCTGCACACCCACACGGTGGCGGGCGTGGCGATCTCCTGCCTGGAGGAGGGGATCCTGCCGCTCAACCAGTGGTCGCTGGGCTTCCACAAGCGCGTCGCCTTCCATGACTACGAGGGCGTGGCCCTGAACCTGGAGGAGCGCGCGCGCCTGGTGGCCGATCTCGGCGACCTCGATGTGATGATCCTGCGCAACCACGGCATGCTCACCTGCGGGCGCACCGTGGGCGAGGCCTTCAAGCGCATGTACAACCTCGAGCGCACCTGCCGCGCTCAGCTGCAGATCATGGCCTCGGGCGGCAAGATGCGCTTCGTGGAGGAGGCGCTGGCCGATCACGTCGGCGACCAGTTCGCCAACTGGTCGAAGATGCACGGCGAGGAGGGCCGCCACGACGCCGAGTGGGAGGCCTACATGCGCCTCGCGAAGAAGCACCACCCCGATTTCGACAGCTGATCGGGGGCAGGAATGAAGGATCTGTCCGCGGGCACGGAGCCCGTTACCGGTGTCTATCTCTCCACCACCATCGACCTCGCGTCGCGCTACCTCTCGCCGGGCGAGACCCGCATCCGGCTCCTGCGCCCGGAAGATGTCGAGGACCCCGCCGCGGTGCAGTTCGCACTGGCCTGGCGGCCCGCGGATGACGCCTTCTCGGCCTATCCGAACCTGAAGCTGGTCTCCTCCATCGCCGCGGGCGTGGACAGCATCACCAACTGCCCCAGCCTGCCGGCGGGCGCCGCCGTGGTGCGGGTGCGCGACGAGGCTCAGGCCTCGCGCATGGCCGCCTTCGCCGCGTGGCAGGTGGTCTGGCATCACCGGCGCATGGGCGAGCTGATGGGCTACGCCGCCGAGGGCCGCTGGCAGCGCGCCGCCTCGCCCGAGCCGTTCCACGAGTGGACGGTCGGCATCCTGGGCTACGGGCTGATGGGCCGCACGGTCGCGCGCGGGCTGGCCGCGCTGGGCTATCCCGTGATCGCCGCCTGCCGCAGCGCGGCGGAAAGCGCGCCGGGTATCGAAGTGATCGGCGGCGAGGGCGCCATGCAGGAGGTGGCGCGCCGCTCGAAGGTGCTGATCAACCTGCTGCCGCTCACCGAGGCCACGCGGGACGTGCTGAACGCGGAATTCTTCGCGCAGATGCCGAAGGGCGCGGTGCTGATCCAGCTCGGCCGTGGCGAGCACCTGGTGGACGACGACCTGCTCGCGGCGCTCGATTCGGGGCATCTCTCCTCGGCCTCGCTCGACGTGTTCCGTGCCGAGCCGCTGCCCGAGGGCCATCCCTACTGGAGCCATCCCGCCATCACCATCACCCCGCACACGGCGAGCGACACCACCCCGGAAGAGGTGATCCGCCAGCTTGCCGACGCGGTGCAGGACGTGATGGCCGGGCGCCGGCCGGCCCACCTGGTCGACCCGGCCGCCGGCTACTGACCAGACGCGACTTCGGGCCGGCACGCCCCCGCGGCCTGCCGGCCCCACAGACGGACCCGCGCCCGAAGTGCGGGCCGGGATCTCAACAGGGACAGACAAGATGACCGATACAGCGGAAACCATCCTCGTCGGAGGCCGCATTTGGCAGGGCCTCGCGGAGGGCTTCGCCGAAGCGCTCGCCATCAGCGGCGGCAAGGTGCTCGCCACCGGCACGCGCGCCGAGATCGAGGCGCTGGCCGGGCCGGAGACGAAGGTCCTCGACCTGAAGGGCCGCCTTGCGATGCCCGGCATCAACGATGCGCACATGCACCTGCACATGTACGGCCTGGCGATGAAGGAGATCGACTTCCGCCCCTCGGCCATCTCCTCCATCCCCGAGGCGCTGGCCGCCATCGCGGAGCGGGTGAAGACCACCGCCCCCGGCGAGTGGATCACCGGCCGCGGCTTCGATGACGGCAAGGTGCCCGAGGGCCGCATGCCCACCATCGAGGAGCTCGATTCCGTCTGCCCCGAGAACCCGATGCTGCTCACGCGCACCGACGGCCACGTGACGGTGGCGAACTCGAAGGCGATGGAGCTGGCCGGCGTCACCGCCGACACCCCCTCCCCGGTGGGCGGGCTCATCGAGGTGAAGGACGGCAAGCTCACCGGCCTGCTGGCCGAGACCGGGCGTGACCCGGTCTACGCCGTGATGCCCAAGGCCACCCGCGAGGACCTGATCGAGGCCATCGAGCGCGGCGGCCAGGACCTGCTCACCTACGGCATCACCTCGGTGATGGAAGCCGCCATCGGCATCCGCGACGGCTGGACCGAGATGGAAGCCTATCTCGAGGCGCACGAGGCCGGGCGCCTGCCGATCCGCGTCTACGGCACCATCATGGGCGACAAGTCCCAGTCCATCGTGGACCAGGCGGCGGAGCGTGGCCTCGTCACCGGCGCGGGCGACGAGATGTTCCGCATCGGCGGCGTGAAGCTGTTCACCGACGGCTCGATGAGCGGGCGCACCGCCGCCGTCTCGAAGCCCTACGAGGGCTCCACGGACAATTACGGCCTGATGCTGCTGTCGGACGAGGAATGCGCCGCCCTGGTGCTGAAGGCGCACAAGCTGGGTTACCAGATGGCCATCCACGCCATCGGCGACGTGGCCATCGAGCAGGTGATCAAGGCCTATGAGGCCGCCCTCGCCTCCGACCCCGCCGAGGACCGCCGCCACCGCATCGAGCATTGCGGCTGGCTCACCGACGAGCAGATCGCCCGGATGAGCGCCATCCACGCGCTGCCCGCAGGCCAGCCGAGCTTCATCTACTACTTCGGCGACCTCTACCTGAAGTATCTCGGCGACCGCTCGCAGCATTGCTACCCGATGCGCAAGTGGATCGACGCGGGCCTGCAGCCCTCCGCCTCCACCGATTGCCCGGTGACGCGGATCAACCCCTTCCCGACCATGTACGCGATGATCGCGCGCAAGAGCGACACCGGCTCCGTGCTCGGCGCCGCCGAGGCGCTGAGCGTGGCCGAGGCGCTGCACGCCTACACCTACGCCTCCGCCTATGCGGCGAAGGAAGAGGGCATCAAGGGCCGGCTGGTGCCGGGGCAGCTTGCCGACGTGGCCGTGCTCACCCGCGACATCTTCGAGGTGGATGAGGCGGAGATCCCGTCGCTCACCTGCGACATCACGATCCTGGGCGGCGAAGTCGTCTACGAACGCGAAAAGGAGCTCGAGACCGCATGATCGGGCAGATCGCCAACCGGCTTCTCCTGTCCATTCCGGTGCTCTTCGGGGTGCTGCTGCTGGGGTTCATGCTCCTGCAGCTCGTCCCCGGAGACCCGGCGGTGGTGCTTGCCGGCCCAGCCGCGCCCCCCGAGGTGCTCGATGCCATCCGCAAGGACATGGGCCTGGACCAGCCGGTCCTCGTCCAGTTCTGGCACTATCTCAGCCGCGTCGCCGGCGGGGACATGGGCCGGTCGCTCATCTCCAACAAGACCGTGCTGAGCGAGCTTGGCGGCGCCATCGTCCCCACGGTGGAGCTGATGGTCGGCTGCCTGTTCTGGTCGATCCCGCTGGGGATCGGCATGGGCACGCTGGCCGCGGTGAAGCGCGGCTCGATCATCGACCGCCTGGTGATGGCGCTGTCGGTGGGCGGCGTGTCGCTGCCGATCTTCTTCATCTGCCTGCTCGCCATCCAGTTCTTCGGCGTCTACTGGCCGATCTTCCCGTTCATCGGGCGCGGCGGGCCGTTCTGGACCTATGACGGCTTCATGCACCTGGTGCTGCCCGCCGTCTCGCTGGGGCTGATCTTCATCGGGCCGGTGGCGCGGATGACCCGCTCCTCGGTGCTGGAGGTGCTCAAGCTCGACCATGTGCGCACCGCGCGGGCCAAGGGCCTGTCGGAGCGCTCGGTGATCCTGCGCCACGGGCTGCGCAACGCGCTCATCCCGGTGGTCACGCTGGTGGGGCTGCAGGCGGGCTACCTGCTGGGCGGCGCCATCGTGACGGAGACGATCTTCTCCTGGCCCGGCATCGGGCGGCTGGCGGTGGGGGCGATCCTGTCGAGCGACTTCCCGGTGGCACAGGGCACCATCCTCGTGCTGGCGCTGTCCTTCATCGTGATCAACCTGATCGTCGACGTGCTCTACGCACTGCTGGATCCGAGGGTGCAGGGATGACCATGACCGCTGACGCAACCACCCCCCCCGAGACCGCGACCCCGGAGGACGCGGCCCCCCCGCGCCGCGCCCCCTGGTGGCGGCGCCTGCTGCGCGACCGGGCGGCGGCGGCGGCGCTGATCCTGCTGGCGCTCATCGTGCTGGCCGCGGTCTTCGCCCCGCTGATCTCGCCGGTGGACCCCTACGCGAACTCGCGCAACGTGATGATCCCGCCGATCTGGTCGGACCGGGGCATGGCCGAGCACCTTCTGGGCACCGACGGGCAGGGCCGCGACATTCTCTCGCGCCTGTTCTACGGCACCCGTGTCACCCTGCTGATCGGGCTGATCGGCATGGGGCTGGGCGGGGTGATCGGCTCGCTCATGGGGCTGATCTCCGCCTTCTACCCGCGGCTGGACCCGTGGATCATGCGGGTGGTGGACATGATGCTCTCCTTCCCCGCCATCCTGCTCGGCCTCGCGCTGGTGGCGGTGATGGGGCAGGGGGTGGTGCCGGTCACCATCGCGCTGGGGGTGGCCTCCATCCCCGATTGCGCGCGCATCGCCCGCGGCATCGCGGTGGGCATCATGAAGCAGGAGTTCATCGAGGCGGGCCGGGCCGTGGGCCTTTCCGACCTCACGCTGTTCACCCGCTACCTGCTGCGCAACGCCATCTCCTCCATCATGATCTTCATGAGCCTGCGCTTCGGCCAGCTCATCCTGCTCGGGGCGGCGCTGAGCTTCCTCGGGCTGGGCGCCCGGCCGCCGCAGGCGGAGCTGGGCATGATGGCCGCCCAGGGGCGCGACTACCTGCTGTTCGCGCCGCATATCGCGGTGATCCCTTCCGTTCTCATCTTCCTGATCGTGCTCTGCGCCAACGTGGCCGGCGACGCGCTCAGGGACGTGCTCGATCCTCGCCTCCGGGGCTGACACCCCGGGGCGGGCAACACCAGAAGCCGCACACGCGGTCCGTTACAACAAGGAGAGTCCCGACAATGTCCTTCTCACCCATCAGACTGGGCTTCGCGGCCGCGCTGGCGCTGGGTGCGCCGGCGATCGCCGCTGCCCAGAGCTCCGTGACCATCGTGCGCGAGGTCGACAGCAACAACTACGACCCGCAGAAGTCCACCGCGCGCGCCGCCTCCGAGGTGCTGTTCATGATGGGCGACACGCTGGTGGGCCTCGACCCGGACATGAAGACCGTGGTGCCCATGCTCGCCGAGAGCTGGGACATGTCCGACGACGGCCTCACCTACACCTTCCACCTCAAGGACGGCGTGAGCTTCTGCGACGGCAAGAAGATGACCGCGGAGGACGTGGTCTACACCTTCGACCGCTGGCTGGACCCGGCCACGAAGTCCCCCGTCGCCTGGCGCGCCGGCGAGGTGGAGAGCGTCACGGCGCCCGATCCGCTCACCGTGGTCTACCAGCTCAAGGCCCCGCATTCGGAGCTGCTCTACCAGCTCACCCAGTCCTTTGCGACCATCATCGACAAGGCGAACGTGGAAGCCCTGGGCCCGGATTTCGGCGTGACCGGCTTCAACGGCACCGGCCCGTTCTGCTGGAAGGAATGGACCCCGCGCAACACGATGACCCTCACCAAGCACGAGGGCTACACTTGGGGTCCCCCCATCTATGACACGCCGGACGCGCAGGTGGACGAGATCACCTGGCAGATCGTGCCGGAGGAGAACACCCGCACCGTTGCCGTGCTGACCGGCCAGTCCGAGATCACCCAGTACGTGCCCTACATCGCCATGTCGCAGCTGCGTGCGGCCCCGAACGTGAATGTCGAGCAGTCCGACGCCGCGTTCTGGACCTACTTCATCGGCTTCAAGGTCGACAAGCCGACCGTGGCGGACCCGGTGGTGCGCGAGGCGATCAACCTCGCCGTGAACCAGGCGGCCATCGCCGAGGACCTGTATTTCGGCGAAGTGCAGCCGGCGTATTCCTACGTCTCCGAAGGCGCGCTGGACTGGAACCATGCCATCGACGACGAGCTGCCGAAATACGACCCCGAGAAGGCGATCGCCATCCTGGAGGCCGACGGCTGGAAGCTGAACTCCGATGGCGTGCGCGAGAAGGACGGCGTGACGCTGCAGCCGCTCGCCTATGTCTTCGCCGGCTCCACCTGGTCGAAGCTGGCCGAGGCCGTGCAGGCGGACCTGCTGAAGGTCGGCATCGACATGCAGATCCAGTCCTTCGACGCCACCATCGCCTGGGGCAAGCTGGCGACGCAGGAATTCGACATGTTCGGCATGTCCTTCCCCTACGTTTCCTCGGGTGACGCGCTGAACCTGTACTTCCGCTCCACCAACATCCCCAGCCCGAACCGGATGAACTGGAACGATTCGGAGACCGACACCCTGCTGCGCGCCGGCCTCACCGCGACCGATGACGCCGACCGCGCCGAGGCCTACGGCGAAGTGCTCAAGAAGGTCCACGAGGCCTATGTGTGGCTGCCGCTCTACCATGAGCCGATGACCATCGCCTCCTCGACCAAGCTCAAGCCCGTCGTGCCGCACAACCTCTACGGTTGCGGCCTCTACAAGGGCATCGGCATCGCCTACGCCGACTGATCCTCCGGCAGGAGACGCCGGCCCCCGCACGGGGGCCGGCCACCCAACCCCACGGAAAGATGAAGTGACATGACCGCTACCACCGTGATCCGCAATGCCGACTGGATCATCGCCTGGGACGAGGCCGCCGGCGCGCATTGCTACCTGCAGGGCCAGGACATCGCCTTCTCGGGCAACGCGCTCATCCAGGTGGGCGGCCAGTACGACGGTGAGGCCGACACGGAGATCGACGGCCGCGGCCGGCTGGTCAGCCCCGGCCTGGTCAACATCCATTCCCACCCCTCCTCCGAGGCGATGAACAAGGGCATGCTGGACGAGCTGGGCAGCCCGCGGCTCTACATGTCCTCGCTCTACGAATTCATGCCGCTGTTCCGCCCGGACGCCGAGGGCGTGGCGGATTGCGTGCGCGTGGCGCTCTCCGAGGCGCTGCTCTCCGGTGTCACCACGCTGGTCGACCTTTCGGTGGCACACCCGCAGTGGCTGGACCTGATGGCCCAGTCCGGCCTGCGCAGCGTCATCGCCCCCATGTACCGCTCCGCCCGCTGGTTCACGAAGAACGGCCATTCCGTGGACTACGAGTGGGACGAGGCCGCCGGCCGCGCCGCGATGGAGACCGCGCTCGAGGTGGTCGCCGCCGCCGAGGCGCATCCCTCCGGCCGGCTCTCGGGCATGATCGCGCCCTCGCAGATCGACACCTGCACGCCCGATCTCATCCGCGACAGTTTCGATGCCGCGCAGGAGCGGGGGCTGAAGATGCAGCTCCACGCCGCGCAGAGCATGGTGGAGTTCCACGAGATCACCCGCCGCCACGGCCGCACCCCCTTCCAGTGGCTCGACGACCTGGGCGTGCTGAAGGACGGGGCGATCATCGGCCACGGCATCTTCCTCAACGACCACCCGAGCGCGAACTGGCCGCAGGCGGAGGATTTCGCCCTGCTGAAGGCCTCCGGCGCCGCGGTGGCCCATTGCCCCACCGTCTTCCAGCGCCGCGGCATTACCATGCGCACCGTGGGCCGCTACATCCGCGCCGGCATCCCGGTGGGCATCGGCACGGACACCTTCCCCCACAACATGCTGGAGGAAATGCGCAACGCGCTCACCAACTCCCGCGTGATGTCCCAGAACGTCTATGACCTGCGCACCTCGGACATCTACAACGCCGCCACCGTGGGCGGCGCCGCGATCCTCGGGCGTAGCGACATCGGCCGCCTCGCCCCCGGCGCGAAGGCGGATTTCTTCATGGTCGACGTGAAGCACCCGGCCATGCGCCCGCTGCGCGACCCGGTGCAGTCCCTCGTCTACACCGCCGCGGAGCGCGCGCTGAAGGACGTCTGGGTGGACGGCCGCCAGGTGGTGCGCGAGGGCGCGGTGCTGGCCTTCGACCTCGACGCCGCGCTGGACGGGCTGGAGGCAGCGCAGCGCCGTGCCGAGCAGGCCTTCTCCGCGCTCGATTTCGCCGGCCGCAGCCATGACGAGGCGGTCCCCTTCGCATTCCCGATCCGGAGCGACGCATGAGCGAGACCGCCCTCCACGCCCCCTCCGCCCCGCCGGTGGCCGACCCCGACATCCTGCTCGACGTGCGTGACCTGCAGGTGCATTTCGACACCGAGGCCGGCACCTTCCGCGCCGTGGACGGGGTGAGCTTCTCCGTGAAGCGCGGCAAGACGCTGGGCATCGTGGGCGAGAGCGGCTGCGGAAAGTCGGTCACCTCCGCCGGCATCATGCGCCTGGTGCCGATGCCCCCGGGCCGCTTCGCCGGCGGCGAGGTGATCTTCGACGGCCGCGACCTGCTCAAGCTCTCCGAGCGCGACATGCGCCGGATGCGCGGCGGCCGCATCGGGATGATCTTCCAGGAGCCGATGACCGCGCTGAACCCGGTCTACCGCATCGGCGACCAGATCATCGAGAGCCTGCGGGTGCATTCCGGCCTCAGCCGGGCGGATTCGCGCAAGCGCGCCATCGAACTGCTCGACCTGGTGCGCCTGCCCTCGCCGGAAAAGCGGGTGGACGACTTCCCCCACCAGCTTTCCGGCGGCCAGCGCCAGCGCGTGATGATCGCCCTCGCGCTTGCCAACGACCCCGAGCTGCTGATCGCCGACGAGCCGACGACCGCGCTCGACGTCACCATCCAGGCCCAGATCCTCGAGCTGATGCGCGACCTCTCGGCGCGCACCGGCTCGGCCATCGTGCTCATCACGCACGACCTCGGCGTGGTGGCGGAGACCTGTGACGACGTGGTGGTGATGTATGCCGGCCGGGTGGTGGAGCGCGCGCCGGTGGCGGCACTCTTCGCTGCGCCCCAGCACCCCTACACCATCGGCCTGATGGCGGCTGTGCCGCGGCTTGACATCCAGTCCGACCGGCTGGAGACCATACCCGGCTCCGTGCCGCCGCCCTACGCGAAGATCGACGGCTGCCGCTTCGCCTCGCGCTGCCCGGTGGCCACCGACCAGTGCCGCGCCGAGCTGCCGCCGCTGCGCGAGCTCGCCCCCGGCCATTCCGTCGCCTGCTGGCGCGCGCCCCTGGAGGATGTGGCATGAGCACGGTTCTCGAAGTCTCGAACCTCACGAAGCATTTCCCGGTGCGCCGCGGCCTGCTGCGCCGGCAGGTCGGCGCCGTGCAGGCGGTGAGCGACGTGAGCTTCTCCGTGAAGGCCGGCGAGACGCTGGCCATCGTGGGGGAGAGCGGCTGCGGCAAGTCCACCACCGGCCGCGCCCTGCTGCGCCTGCTGGAGCCGAGCGCAGGCTCGGTGAAGCTCGACGGCGAGGAGATCACCGCCCTGCCGCCCTCGCGGCTGCGCGCCGCGCGCCGGCAGATGCAGATGGTCTTCCAGGACCCGTTCGGCTCGCTCAACCCGCGCATGACCGTGCGCGAGATCCTCGTCGAGCCGATGGTGCTGCATGGCATCGCCAGCGGCGCGCGGGCGGATGCCCGGGTTTCCGAACTGCTGCGCACCGTGGGCCTCGCGCCCTATCACGCGGAGCGCTACCCGCACGAGTTCTCCGGCGGCCAGCGCCAGCGCATCTGCATCGCCCGGGCGCTTGCCACCCGGCCGCGGCTGATCGTGTGCGACGAGCCGGTCTCGGCGCTCGACGTCTCGGTGCAGGCGCAGATCGTGAACCTGCTGCAGGACCTGCAGCGGGAGTTCGGCCTGACGTATGTCTTCATCAGCCACGATCTCGCCGTGGTGCGCCACATCGCGACCCGCGTGGCGGTGATGTATCTCGGCCGCATCGTGGAGGAGGCGGAGACCTCCGCCCTCTTCGCGGACCCGCGCCACCCCTACACCCGCGCCCTGATCGCCGCCGCCCCGCGCCCGGCGCCCGGCGCGGTGGTGGGCCGCGAGGCGGTGCGGGGCGATGCGCCGAGCGCGCTGAACCCGCCCTCGGGCTGCGCCTTCCACCCGCGATGCCCGCTCGCCACCGAACGCTGCAAGACGGAACGCCCGGAGCTGCGCGCCTTCGGCGGCAACACCGTGGCGTGCCATCATGCGGAACAGGCCGAGCCGCTGCCGCTGGCCGCCGCGGGCTCCGCGCCCTCCGCGCTGCTCACCCGGCGTCTGGAGGTGCTGGCCCGCGCCCGCGCCGCCAACGCCGCCTGAGTGCCTCCGGCAGGGGCAGGCCGGCGCCGCGCGCCGCTCGGGCCGGGGACACCGGAGTGACAAAGGGGAAGGGGTCGCAATGGGCGGCCCCTTCTTCGTCATGGGCGGCAGCGCCCGGCATCGGCATCCCGGCCGCTGCGCGTCAACCGGCTGCGAGGTGCCGTGGCAGGAGGGGCATGGCCGAAGCGTCATGGCCGCGTCATGGGGCGCGCAACGGCGCGTGGGCCGGCCCGCTCAGTCGGCCCGTCCGCCGTTCCACTCCCGCGCCGCGGCGATGAAATCGGCGAGATAGGCGCGCCCGGCCTCCTCCGTGCGGTGGGCGGCGAAGAGCGTGCGGTGCAGGCCCTGCGTGCCCAGCGAGCGCCGCGCCAGGTTCGTGTCCCGCGCCGCCGCGCGCAGCACCCAGTCCGGCAGCACCGAGACGCCCTTGCCGCTGGCCACCAGCAGCAGGATGACCGCCGTCAGCTCCACCGGCCGCACGTCCGCGGGCTCCACCCCCGCCGGGCCGAGGAAGCCGGTGAACACGTCCAGCCGCCCGCGCTCCACCGGGTATGTGATCAGCGTCTGGTCGCGGAAATCCTCCGGCTCGATCAACGGCTTGGTGGCGAGGGGATGGCCGGGCGCCGCCACCAGCAGCCCCTCGTAGCCGAACAGCGGCGCGAACATCACGTCGCCCGCCTCCACCGGGTCCGAGGAGATCACCAGGTCCACCAGCCCGCGCTGCAGCGCCGGGATCGCCTCGAAGCTGAGCCCGACGCGGATGTCGATCTCCACCTCCGGCCAGCGGGAGCGGAACCCCTCCAGCACCGGCAGCAGCCATTCGAAACAGGCGTGGCACTCGATGGCGATCAGCATGCGCCCGCTCTGCCCGCCGGCCATGCGGGTGAGGTCTTCCTCCAGCGCCTCGATCTCCGGCAACAGGCGCTGGGCCGCCTCCAGCACCTTCGCCCCCGCCGCGGTGAGCCGCAGGGGCCGTGAGTTGCGCATGTAGAGGTCCAGCCCCAGCAGCGCCTCCAATCCCTTGATCTGGTGCGACAGCGCGGATTGCGTGACGCAGAGCGTGTCCGCCGCCCGGGCGAGGCTGCCCTTCTCGTGAATGGCGCGCAGGCAGCGCAGGTGGCGCAGGTCAATCATCCGGGGGGTCTCCATGTGAGCGAACCTCATCTTGTCTATGAAAACAATGAAGTTGATTCAACTCCCGTCTCCGCCGACAAACTGGCCACAGAAGACACAGACATCCGGAGACCCCCGACATGCCCATGATCCACACGCTCGGCGCCCCGCGCATCGGCCCCCGCCGTGAGCTGAAGACCGCGCTGGAAGCCTATTGGGCCGGGGAGATCGACGCAGCCGCGCTGGAGGAGGCGGGCCGCGACATCCGCCGCCGCAACCGCGCCGACCAGCGCGCCGCCGGCCTGTCCTTCGTCACCGTGGGGGATTTCTCGTTCTACGACCACGTGCTGGACATGTCGGCCACGCTGGGCGTGGTGCCGGAACGCTTTGGGGCGGCGGAGGCGGAGGTCTCGCTGGACACGCGCTTCCGCATGGCCCGGGGCCGCGCGCCCTCCGGCGCCCCGGCCCGGGCCTGCGCGATGAAGAAATGGTTCGACACCAACTACCACTACATCCGCCCGGAGCTGGAGCCCGGCACCCGCATCCGCCTCGCCTCCACCCGGCTGCTCGACGAGGCCGCGGAGGCGCTGGCGGAGGGCCATCCGGTGAAGGCGGTGCTGCCCGGCCCGGTGACCTGGGCCTGGCTGGCGCGCGAGAGCGCGGGCGGCCCCACCCGGCTCGGCTGCCTGCCGGCGGTGGCGGAGGTCTATGCCGAGCTGATCGGCCGGCTGGCCGGCCTGGGCGTGAACTGGGTGCAGCTGGACGAGCCGGTGCTGGCCACCGACCTGTCCGGGGAGTGGCGCGCCGCCTTCGCGCCGGTTTACGCCCGGCTGGCCGGGCAGGGCGCGCGGCTGCTGCTGGCGGCCTACTTCGGCCCGCTGGCGGAGAATTTCGACCTGGTGCGGGCCCTGCCGGTGGACGGGCTGCACCTCGACGCCCTGCGCGGCGGGGACGAGCTGGAGCGCGTGGCGGCGGACTGGCCGGCACCGAAGGTGCTCTCCGCCGGTATCGTGGACGGGCGCAATGTCTGGCGCTGCGATCTCGACGCGGCGCGCGCCCGGCTCGCCCCGCTGGCCGATGCGCTGGGCGCGCGGCTGTGGCTGGCGCCGTCCTGCGCGCTGCTGCACGTGCCGGTGGATCTCGCGCAGGAGGAGGAGCTGGACCCGGAGCTGGCCTCCTGGCTGGCCTTCGCGCGGCAGAAGCTCGACGAGCTCGCCCTGCTCTCCGCCGCGCTGGAGGATGCGGGCGCGCCGGGGGTGGCGGAGGCGCTGGCCCGCTCCCGCGCGGCCCTGGCGGCGCGCCGGACCTCGCATCGCACGCGCAACCCGGACGTGCGCGCGGCCGCCGCGGCGGTGACCGCGGAAATGGCCCGTCGCGCCAGCCCGCATGCCGAGCGCGCCGTGCTGCAGCGCGCCCGGCTGAACCTGCCGCTGCTGCCCACCACCACCATCGGCTCCTTCCCGCAGACCGCGGAGATCCGCGCCGCGCGGGCCGCGCGCCGGCGTGGCGAGATCGACGAGGCCGCCTACCTGCGCCGCATCGGGGCGGCCACGAAGGAGACCATCGCGAAGCAGGAGGAGATCGGGCTCGACGTGCTGGTGCATGGCGAGGCGGAGCGTAACGACATGGTGGAGTATTTCGGCGAGCAGTTGCAGGGCTTCGCCTTCACACGGCATGGCTGGGTGCAATCCTACGGCTCGCGCTGCGTGAAGCCGCCGATCCTGCATGGCGATGTCTCCCGCCCGCGCGCGATGACGGTGGACTGGACGGTCTACGCCCAGTCGCTCACCCCGCGCCCGGTGAAGGGCATGCTCACCGGCCCTGTGACGCTGCTGAACTGGTCCTTCGTGCGCGACGACCAGCCGCGCGCCGAGACCTGCGCGCAGATCGCCCTCGCCCTGCGCGCCGAGGTGAGCGACCTGGAGACGGTGGGCATCCGCATCATCCAGATCGACGAGGCCGCCTTCCGCGAGGGCCTGCCGCTGCGCGCCGCCGACCGGGCGGAGTATCTGCGCTGGGCGGCGGAGGCCTTCCGCCTCACCGCCGGCGTGGTGGGCGACGCGACGCAGATCCACAGCCACATGTGCTACTCGGAGTTCAACGACATCATCGACGCGGTGGCCGGCATGGACGCCGACGTGGTGACCATCGAGAGCTCGCGCTCGGACATGGAGCTGCTCGACGCCTTCCGCGACTACGATTACCCCAACGAGATCGGGCCGGGCATCTGGGACATCCACTCGCCCAACGTGCCCTCGGCGCAGGAGATGGCCGGGCTGCTGCGCAAGGCGGCCGGGCGGATCGCGGCCTCGCGGCTCTGGGTGAACCCCGACTGCGGGCTGAAGACGCGCGGCTGGGCCGAGGTGGAGCCCGCCCTGCGCAACATGGTGGCGGCGGCGCAGGCGCTGCGCGCGGAGATGGCCGAGGTGTCGGCCGCCGAATAGGCGCCGGCCCGCGGCCCGGACCCCCGTCATATCCCCAGACCCTCCGGGGGTCCGCAGATGCGCCGTCGGTCCCCCCGGGCCGGCGGCGCATCCATGACCGGGTGCCGGCTCAGTCTGTGGCGGGTCCTCGCGGACTGCGGGGAGGCGCGCGGGGGCCTGGCGCGGCCGGCCCGGGCCGGCAGGTCGGCCGCGGGCCGTGGGGCGCAGTGATCCGGGGCAGTCCGGCCCGGCGGGGCCGGCCTGACGCTTCGCGCGAGCGGATCGGCCGACACCGAATGTCCCGCCCGTCGCAGGCGATCCCGCGCCGCATCACCATCGCGTCTCGAAGGAGGCAGGCTGCCGTCGGGGGCCGGGACCGTCCGATCGGTGGCTTGACATGCGGGAGCGCGGGTGAGAGCCGGCGGCTCTCCGGCTCTCCGGCTCTCCGGCTCTCCGGCTCTCCGGCTCTCCGGCTCTCCGGCTCTCCGGCTCTCCGGCGCGCGCGGGTGCCCGCATGAGGGAGGATGTGACAGGCGGAACGCGGGTGCCGGCGCGCATGATGGGGGGGCCCCGGCGCGGATGGCGACGCTGTCCGCGCGGCAGGGTCACCGCAGGCCGGGGAGGGGCGGGGGGCAGTCCCGCCTGCCGTGGGGGGGCGCCTCGCGCTCTCCCGCGCAGTGTCAGGCGGGGGTGCTCCGGCGTGCGGAGGGGGCGAAGGGGGCGCGCAGGCCGAGGGGTTCGAGATCGAATGTCAGGCTCACGTGGAAGAAGTCATCCGTCGTGTCCTGCCGCAGGGTGGCGTAGAGCTGGCCGGCGAAACCCTCGATGAGGTGGGAGCCGACCCCAGTGCTCTGGGCCAGCGGCTGCGCGTCCGGCGCTGCCGTCATGGAGTTCGACACCCGCAGGGTCACCCGGCCGGTGTCGATCTCGCGCAGGCTCACCTTCAGCGTGCCGCCATTGGCGCCGAGCCCGTGCTTGATGGCGTTGGTCACCGTCTCGCTCACGAAGAGGGTCACCGGCACGGCCTGGTCCGGGGTGAGCTCGACGGGGGCGATGTCGAGCACCGTCTGCACCTTGCCGGAGGTGTCCACCGCCGCGTGCACCAGGTTCTGCACGATGTCGGACAGGACGGTGTCGGCGCGGATGGACACGAAATCCGCCGAGGTGTAGAGCCGGGCATGCACGGCCGCGAGGCTGGACACCCGCTCCTGCAGCCGCTTCAGCGCATTGCGCACGTCTCCCGAGCGGGAGTGGCGCACCTGCATGTTCATGATGCTCACGATGAGCTGGAGGTTGTTCTTCACCCGGTGATTGATCTCGCGCAGCAGGATGGTCTTCTCCTCCAGCGCGCGCTGCTGCTCGGTCTCGTCCTGGGTGATGGTGGAGGTGAGCGAGGCGAAGCGCGAGCCGAGGGCGCGGATCTCCTCCGGGGCGTCGCGCAGGATCAGCCCCTCGATGTTGCGCTTGCCGCCCTCGAACTCCGACATCATCCGCACCAGCCGCGTCACGTGGCGGATCACCAGCCGGTGCATCGCGAGATAGGACACCGCGAGCCCGATGAGCCACATCGTCACCGGCACGATCAGCGCGCTGAACACGTCGGCGAAAGCGCTGGGCTGGCCGTTGGCGGTGCTCCAGGTGGCGACGGCGTAGATGTCGCCGTCCAGCACGCTCGCCACCGAGAAGGTGCTGGTCCGCCCGTCGGCGAGCGGTGCGACGAAGGTGGAGCCGCCGCCCTGCAGATGCGGCTTCAGCGCCCAGGCCGGGGGCAGCTCGATGCGGGACTTCTCCTCCTTGCGCCGGGCGACGACGTTCCCGTCACCATCGACCAGCACCATGTCGAACACATTCTCGCCGTCCTGCGCCAGCGCCCGCGCGGTCACCACGCCGTAGGGGATGGAGATCATCAGGAAGCCGCGCACCGTGCCGCCTTCGCTGATCGGCTCGGTGATCTGCAGGATCTTCTGCTTCGAGACCGGGCCGTATTCCAGCACCCGGGCCATCGGCCGCGGACGCTCCAGCAACCGCACGAAGCGCGCGTTCTTGCTCAGGTCGAACCCGTCGCCGGAGGAGACACAGTTCATCTTGCCGTCCAGCCCGATGAACCCGGCGAAGGTGTAGGTGACAGAGCGCGAGGCGAACTGCTCCAGCGTGTCGCTGCACAGCGGGCTGTCGGGCCCGGCGTGCAGCGCCGCGGTGCCGAGCGCGCGCGCGACCCCGCGCGCCGTGTCGATGATCGCGCTCTCCACGCCGGCGGCATGGATCGTCTCGCCCAGGAGCGCGGCCGCCTGAAGCTTCCGGCCTTCCTCGACCGAATTCAGCGCCTGCAGCACGGCGATCACGCCGATCGGAAACACCGCGATGGTGAGCAGGAAGGCAATCTGCTTGTAGAGGCTGGCATTCCGGACCCGGGAAAACTGCCTCGGCCAGCCTGGTTTCATGAGAGTGTGGATGCCGAGAGGACAGCCAGTGTCGACGCGTCGGCCGTCCCGATCTCCTCGGCGGACATCTCCATGATCTGGGCCAGCTTCGTGCGGCCCCGGTTCACCCGGCTCTTCATCGTGCCGATGGCGCAGTCGCAGATGCGCGCGGCCTCCTCATAGGAGAAGCCGGAGGCGCCCACGAGGATCAGTGCCTCGCGCTGGTCGTCGGGCAGGGTGGAGAAGGCCTTCTTGAAGTCGTTGAACTCCATGGCCGAATCCTGCGTGGGCTTCTGCATCAGCTTGCCGGAGAACACGCCGTCCACGTCCTGCACCTCGCGCTTTCCCTTGCGCATGTTCGAATAGAAGGTGTTGCGCAGGATGATGAACAGCCAGGCGCGCAGGTTGGTTCCTTCCTTGAACTTGTCGAAATTCGTCCAGGCCTTCACGATGGTATCCTGCACGAGATCGTCCGCGGCGGAATGATCGCGGGTGAGCGAGCGCGCAAAGGCGCGCATCGACGGGATCAGCGTGACCAGTTCTTCGCGGGGGTCAAGCTTATCGGTCATCGTCGGACTTTCCCTTGGGCTCGCCCGCCTTCAGCTGGGCAAGAAGGTCCGTGAACCGGTCCGGCAGCGCCTCGGACACGGCCTCATTGTAGACTTTCCGCAAGTTCTCCTCGATTTGCCGGTCGATCGCATCGCGACCCGGATCAGCGGCAGACAGATCTTTCCGCACCATTTCGAACCCTAACTTTTTTGCGCAGCGCATTCGCGTGTTGGGAACCAAACGCACCGACGCTGCGTTGGTTCCCCCAATGAGCTCAAAAAATCCTGAGAGGACTTTGTAAATGCCCCAGGCCCAGACCGCCACCGATCTGTCTTCCACCATCGCGGCGGAATTGCCTTACCTCCGTCGCTATGCCCGTGCCCTCACCGGCACCCAGGCGCGCGGAGACGGGTATGCCGCGGCCACTCTCGAAGCGCTGATCGCGGATCGCGAAGCCTTCGACGTGTCGCTCGCGCCGCGCGTTGCCCTCTTCAAGGTCTTCCACACGATCTGGAGCACCTCGGGCGGCGCCATCGAGGAGCCGGCGGAGGACATCGACCCGCTGGAGCGGGTGGCGCAGCAGCGTCTGGCCGACCTCACCCCACATACGCGTGAGGCCGTGCTGCTGAGTGCGCTGGAAGGATTCGGGACACCGGAGATCTCCGCAGTGATGAACGTATCCGAAGCCGAGGCAGACAATCTGGTCCGCATTGGTGAAGAAGAAGTTAAGAGCCGCCTCACCGGCCGCATCCTGATCATCGAGGACGAGCCGATCATCGCCATGGACATCCGCTCCATCGTGACCGCGATGGACCACGCCTGTGTCGGCATCGCCCGCACCCGCGACGAGGCGGTGCGCATGTATGCCGAGAACGAGGTCGACCTCGTGCTGGCCGACATCCAGCTCGCCGACGGCTCCTCGGGCATCGACGCCGCGCATGACATCCTCAGCGTGAATTCGGCCACTCCGATCATCTTCATCACCGCCTTCCCCGAGCGCCTGCTCACCGGCGAGCGCCCGGAGCCGACGTTCCTGATCTCCAAGCCCTTCAAGGAAGAGCAGGTGCGGGCCGCCGTCAGCCAGGCGCTGTTCTTCTCCTCCACGGCGCGGATGAGCTGAGCGCCCGTTCCCCGGGTTCCGGCCCCGGCGGGAGACATGAAAAGCCCCCCGGCCGTGTGGCCGGGGGGCTTTTTTCGTGCGGTGGTCAGGGCGCGCGCCGGTCTCGCCTCGCCCGTCATGCCTCGCCCGTCACGCTTCGTCAGTCATCGCCCGCAGCATCCAGGCGGCCTTCTCGTGCACGGAGGAGCGCGCGATGGCGAGGTCGCCGGTCACGTCGTCGTCATTGTCCTCGGCGAGGCGGATCAGCTTGTGGAGCCGCTTGGCAAGCTGCTCGTGGTCCTTGCGCAGGTCGTCGATCATCTCGCCGGCGGAGGGGCGCTTGTCGAGATCCTTGACCGCGGAATTGCTGGCCATGTCGGCGAAGCGCATCGGGGTCACCTGGCCGAGGGCGCGGATCCGTTCGGCCAGCACGTCGGCGGCCTCGAACAGGTCCTGGTACTGCTCCTCGGTGAGGTGGTGGATCGAGTAGAACAGCGGCCCGGTCACGTTCCAGTGGTAGGTGTGGGTCTTGAACAGCAGGCGGTAGGTGTCCGCCAGAACTTCCTCCAGTCCGGCAGCCACCTTGGCGCGGTGGGTCACGCCGGTGTCCATCGAACGGGTTGCGGTCGGGGTAGCCTTGAGGGGCGAAGCCATGATGCTTCCTTTCGTCGGGTGGTAGGCGCGCCCTGTCGCCCGGCGGAACCGGGGGCGCGGGGCGCGCGGGAGCCATGAGGGGGCAGGGGCCGGCAGGGCTGTGCCGGTCCGGCGTCATGGCGGCGATGTGGGGGTACGGGAGGCGGCTTCCCCGAACGCGCGGGGTGCCGGCCTCGAAGCCGTGCCGGTTCCAGAACCGGCGCGGGGGTCTCACATGCGCGGCGGCTGACCGCGAACGGCACGCGCCACGAGCGCGATCACGAACAGAACCAGGAACACGAAGAACAGGATCTGCGCGATACCCGCGGAAGCCGATGCAATGCCGCCAAAGCCGAATACGGCCGCGACAATCGCCACGATCAGGAAGACAACAGCCCAGTACAGCATCTTTTCAACTCCTGTAATTTCATGGCAGGGTAACGTGAGGCGGCGTGGAAAAGTTCCAACCTCCGGCGAGAATCCGTTCGGGGCGCCGGTGGGGACCCGCGAACCACGCCCAGGCGGAACACGGTCAGCTCGCATGCGGTGACCGTGACGCTGAGCGCAGTCCCGAATGCGCTGCGGGCCGGGGCGGGGACATGAGGCGGGCACGCCCGGGCGCGGGGGCGGGCACGGCACGCGGGGCCGCCGGACGGTCTGCCCCCAAGCCTGATCAGGCGCGGGGCAGGTGGTTCACGTGGCCCGGGTGGCCACGCAAGCATGCGCAGGGTTCGTGCCGCCTGCGCGCGTGTGAACGGCGATGCGGGGCCGCGCTGCCCTCGGCTTAGGCCGACGGGGCGTGCCGGGCGCGGGGCGATGTCCTGAAGGAGGTGCGGCCGGACGTTCCGGGATGCATCGAGGAATTGTGTGGGCCGCGGAATATTTGACCGGCACCGGGAACGTTCCCCTCCGGCCGGAGTTTTACCAACGAGTTCCAGCCGCCGAGGCTGGCCAACCCGACATCAAGGAGAGTTCACATGGCTCAGGTCGCTTCGAAACTGCCCACCGCTGTTGACGAGGTCCGTGCGGATGCAACGACCGAACAGCTTTCAATGCAGATCAACTCGCTGAAGGCCGACATGGCCGACATCGCGTCGACCCTGCGCTCCCTCGGCGTGCAGCGTGTGGACCAGGCGACCGACGCCGCCCGCGCCAAGGCGGATGCGGCCGCCGCTGCCGGCCGCGATGCCGCGCACGAGGCCCGTCTGGCCGCCGAGCGTCTCGGGGAAAACATGTCGTCCTCCATCAAGGACCGTCCGTTCACCGCCATCGCGATCGCGGCGGGCGTGGGGCTTGCCGTCGGCTTCCTCTCGGGCCGCAAGTAAGGTCGGGGCGTGCTCGGGCGCATCATCTCCGATGTCGAGCTTGCCGTGGCGCGTCTCGGCAGCCAGGCCTTCTGGACCGGGCTGATGGCGCTTGCGCTGCTGGCCGGGCTGTCGTTCCTGACAGCCGGGGTCTGGAGCGTGATCGCGGCGCGGCACGGCGCGGCAGAGGCCTCGCTCCTCGTGGGGGCGGGCTTCGTGGTGATCGCGGGCGTGCTGTTCCTCATCACGCGCCGTATCGCCCGACAGCGCCGCCTGGCCGCGATGCGCGCCCGGGCACGCAACGGCGCTGACGCGGCCACGCTGGCCGAGACCTTCCTCGTCGCGATGGAAACCGGCCGCGCCATGCGCCGCTGACCCCTTTCGCGACGGATGACATCCGAAGCGCCGGCCCGGTGACGGGCCGGCGCTTTTGCGTTGCGGGCACCGCGTGACGCAGGGGGAAGGAGATGCGGCGCGCGGCGGGGGTGCGCGATTCCGCGAGACGCGCGTACCGGCGCCGGGCGCGGCGAAGACATGCACGTCGCGACGGAGGCCGGCTGCATGGGCCCCGCCGACGCGTCATCACGGTCAACATGCAAAGGGCCGGCTGGCGTCCCGATCCGGCCCGGGTGGCGCGCGGCCCCGATCGCTCGCGGCCCCGCTGATGAACAGGCGGGCTCCTCGTGCATTCCATCAGCCTTGCATCGGGTCGACCCCGGGCCCTGCTTGCGCCGCATCGGGCTGACCGCCGATCCCGCCGGCCCAGCATCGGGTTGCCCCCGGGTCCCACCGGCCTCGCATCGGGTTGCCTCCGGGCCCCGCCTGCCATGCATCGGGCTGAAGCGGGCTCCCGCCGGCCCTGCATGGGAGAGGGGGGCCTGCGCGGCGTGTCTTCGGGTCTCTCGCGCCCCGCTCGGGGCGCGGGCTCAGGCGTGGGCCACGTCGGGCCAGGCCTCGCGGTAGCGGGTGAGGCGTTCGGGCCAGAAACTGTCGCTCCGCGGGGTGATCTCGCGCTCGGGCACCGGGCGGGTCATCACCGCGTCGATGCTCTCCCCCGTGGCGCAGATCGCCAGGCGGGCCGCGCCGATTGCCGCGCCGAAATCGCCCTTGCCGGGCAGGGCGATGGTCACCTGGCCCGCGTCGGCGATGGCCTGCAGCCAGTAGGTGGAGCGCGCGCCGCCGCCCACGGCGTAGAGCAGGTGCGGCGCGGTGCCGCCCTCCGTGAGCGCCTGCACGCAATCGGCCAGCGACGCGGCGACCCCGCTCAGCACCGCGCGGGCCAGGGCGCCGATGTCGGTGCTGCGCGACAGGCCGGTGAAGGCGCCGCGGGCGGTTGCGTCGTTCCAGGGCGTGCGCTCGCCGGAGAGATAGGGCAGGAACAGCGGGTCGGCGGACGAGAAGGGCTGCTCCGCGGCCAGTTCGACAAGCCGGGCCGGGCCCTGGCCGGTGATCTCGGAAAGCCAGTTCAGGCTGTCGGTGGCCGAGAGGGTGACGCCCATCTGGTGCCAAGTGTGCGGCACGGCGTGGCAGAAGGTGTGCACCGCGCGGCCCGGGTTGGCGCCGGCATCGGCCGTGGCGACGAACACCACCCCGGAGGTGCCGAGCGACAGGAACCCCGTGCCGGCAGTGACCGCGCCCACGCCGCAGGCCGAGGCCGCGTTGTCTCCGCCGCCGCCCGCGATCACCGGCGCCGGGCCGGTGATGCCCCAGCGCGCGCAAAGCTCCGCGCGCAGCGCGCCGCCGGGCGCGCTGCCCTCCACCAGCCGGGGCATCTGCGCCAGCGTGAGGCCGGTCGCCTCCAGCAGCGCGGGCGACCAGCAGCGCCCGGCGATGTCCAGCCACAGGGTGCCGGCGCTGTCGGAGAGGTCGGAGACATGCTCGCCGGAGAGGCGCAGCCGCAGGTAGTCCTTCGGCAGCAGCACCTTCGCCACCCGGGCGAAGACCTCCGGTTCATGGCGGCGCACCCATTCGAGCTTCGGCGCGGTGAAGCCCGGCATCACGACGTTGCCGCCGATGCCGCGGAAGTCGGCCCGTGCCTCCAGCTCCGCGCATTCCGCCGCCGAGCGGCCGTCGTTCCACAGGATGGCCGGGCGCAGCACGGTGTCTGCGGCGTCGAGCAGCGTGGCGCCGTGCATCTGGCCGGAGAGGCCGATGGCCGAGAGCGCCGCCATCTCGGCCGGGAAGCGGGTGGCGAGGGCGTCGAGCGTTTCCTCCGCCGCGCGCCACCAGGCCTCGGGGTCCTGCTCGGACCAGCCGGGATGCGGGCGCGAGACCTCGAGCGCCGCATGCGCGTCGCCGATCACCCGCTGCGCCGCGTCCACGAGGACGGTCTTCACCCCCGAGGTGCCGAGGTCGATGCCCGCGAAGACACTCATCAGAGCGGCTTTCCGGCGATGTAGTCTTCCAGCGTCGCGGTGACGCCGCGCGCCCAGAGGCTGGTGAGCGCGGCGGCGAAGGCCGCGCGGAAGCCCTCGTTCGTGCCCACGTCGCCGAAGATCTCGGTCATCGCGAGGAAGGCGAGCGGGTCGTCCTTCGCCGCGCGGCCGTGGCGGGTGAGGCGCTCGGCGTTGGGGTCGTCCAGCGTGATCGGCTTGCCGCTCTCGCTCTCGCCGTAGCAGTAGCGGGCCCAGAGCGCGCTCTCCAGCGCGAGGCCGGTGACCGGGGCGCCCTGCGCCAGGCGGTCCCGCGTGGAGGGCAGGATGAACTTCGGCTGGCGGTTCGAGCCGTCCTGGCACAGGCGGGGGATGGTGTCGCCCACGTCCGGGTTCGCGAAGCGGGTCTCGATGAGGGTGAGGTAGTCGCCCAGGTCCTGGCCCGGCACGGGGGGGACGATGGGGATGATCTCGTCGCGCTCCAGCTTCAGCAGGAAGCCGCGCACCAGCGGGTGCTCCATCGCCTCGTGCACGAAGTGGATGTCGAGCAGGGCGGCGGGGTAGGCGATGATGGCGTGGCCGCCGTTGAGGATGCGGATCTTCATCAGCTCGAAGGCCGAGACATCGGAGGTGAAGGTGACGCCCACCTCCTCGAAGGCCGGGCGGCCCTCGGGGAAATGATCCTCCAGCACCCATTGCCGGAAGGGCTCGCAGAACACCGGCCAGCCGTCCTCGATGCCGAAGTTCGCCTTCAGCGCCTCGCGCTCACGCGCGCTGGTGGCCGGGGTGATGCGGTCCACCATGCCGTCGGGGAAGGCGACATTGCCGAGGATCCACTCCGCGAAGCCGGGGTCCGACAGCGCGGCGAGGCCGGCGACGGCGTTCTTCGCCACATGGCCGTTGCCGGGGATGTTGTCGCACGACATCACGGTGAAGGGCGGCAGGCCGGCGGCCCGGCGCACCTTCAGGGCGGCCACGATGGCGCCGAACACGCTCACCGGGGTGTCCGGATTCTGCGCGTCATGGGCGATCTCCGGGTGCTCCGGGTCGAAGGCCTGGGTGGCGGGGTTGATGCAGTAGCCGCCCTCGGTGACGGTGAGCGAGACGATGCGGATCTCCGGCGCCGCCATCCGGGCGATGAGCGCGCGGTTCTCGCGCTCCACCTCCACGAAGTCGATCATCGCGCCGGTGACGCGGGCGCGGTTGTTGCCCGGCTCCAGCTCCACCACGGTGGTGAGCCAGTCCTGCGCGCCCAGGATGTCGCGCATCTTCGCGTCGTTCGGGCGCACGCCGGCGCCGACAAGGCCCCAGTCGCGGCTCAGACCGGCGTTGAACAGGTCGTCGAGGTAGACGGCCTGATGGGCCCGGTGGAAGTTCCCGGTGCCCACGTGCACGATGCCCGGCGAGATCTCGCTGCGGGCATAGGTGGGGCGGGCGACGCCGCCGGGCAGCGCGTCCAGCGCGGAGAGGGACAGTTTCATGCAGCGATCCTTTCACGGATGGCGGAGGCAAGGTCATCGATGGTGGCGCAGGCCGTCGCGCCGGCCGGGGCGGCCATCGGGGACTGCGGCCAGAACAGGGTGGTCATGCCGGCGGCAATTCCGGCAGCGGCGCCGGTGAGGCTGTCCTCCACGGCGATGCAGTCGCCCGGCTCGGCCCCGACGAGCCAGGCGGCGCGCAGGTAGGGTTCCGGGTCCGGCTTGCCGCGGCGCACGTCGTTGCGGCTCACGGTCAGCAGGCCCGGGCGGGTGAGACCCACGGCGTCGAGGTTCACCCCGACCACGATGCGGTCGGAGTTCGACACCACGGCCTGGGCCACCCCCTCCGCGCGCAGGGCCTCGAACAGCTCCAGCGCGCCGGGCCGGCCCTGCAGCCCGGGCACGAGCGTGAGGTAGGTCTCGTATTTCAGCGCCAGCCACTCCGGCAGCGCCAGCGGCAGGCCCAGCCGCTCCACCGCCCAGGCGTGCACCGAACGCGCGTCCATGCCCACGACATGCTCGTGCAGGTCGTCCGGCGGGGTGATCCCGCTGGCGGCCAGGGCGTTCAGCAACGCGGCCTCGTGCATCGGCTCGCTGTCGACCAGCGTGCCGTCCATGTCCCAGAAAATCGCTTTCATGTGCTCAGCTCATCCAGTTGCCGCCATCGACGTTGTACGTCTGGGCAACGATATAGTCCGCGTCGCGTGACGCGAGGAAGACGGCCATTCCGGTGAGGTCCTCGGCCGTGCCCATGCGCCCGTAGGGCACGGCGGCGCCGACACGGGCCTTCTTCTCGCCGGGGGCGAGGCCCTCGTGTTTCGCGAAGAAGGCGTCCACCCCGTCCCAGTGCTCGCCGTCCACCACGCCGGGGGCGATGGCGTTCACGTTGATGCCGTGGCGGATCAGGTCCAGCCCGGCGGACTGGGTGAGGGAGATGATCGCGGCCTTGGTGGCGCAGTAGACCGCCACCAGCGGCTCGCCGCGGCGGCCGGCCTGGCTGGCCATGTTGATGATGCGCCCGCCGCGGCCCTGCGCGATCATCAGTTTCGCCGCGGCCTGCAGGGTGAACAGCGCCCCGGCCACGTTCACCGCCATCAGCCGGTCATAGGCGGCGCGCTCGATCTCCACCGTGGGGGAGGCGTAGAACAGCGCCGCGTTGTTGACCAGGATGTCCAGCCCGCCGGCGGTGGCGGAGACCTCGGCCATGGCCGCGTCGATGCTCTCCTGCCGGGTGACGTCGAGATGGACCGCATAGGCCTGCGGGCCGATGCCGGAAGCCGTGGCGGTCGCGCGGTCCATGTCGATGTCCCCGATCGCCACGCGGGCGCCCTCGCGCACATAGGCGGCGGCAAAGGCCGCGCCGATGCCGCGCGCGGCGCCGGTGATCAGGGCCGACTTGCCCTCGAGCCGTCCCATCAGAGCGCTTTCCCGTCCGATCCGAAGAGATAGGTGCGTGCCGGGTCGGGGGTGAGGAACACGGTGTCGCCGTGCTTCACCTCCACGTCGCCGGGCACGCGGGTGGTGATCTGGCCCACGCCGTCCACATGGACGTGCAGGAAGGTGTCGGAGCCCAGATGCTCGGCCACGCCCACGCGGCCCTGCCACTCACCCTCGGTCTTCGACAGGGTGAGGTGCTCGGGGCGCACACCCATGGTGGCGGCGCCGCGGCTGCGCGCGGCCTCGCCCGCCACCAGGTTCATCTTGGGCGAGCCGATGAAGCCGGCCACGAACAGGTTCGCCGGCTTGTGGTAGAGGTCCAGCGGCGAGCCCACCTGCTCGATGCGCCCCGCGTTCAGCACCACGATCTTGTCGGCCATGGTCATGGCCTCGATCTGGTCATGCGTGACGTAGATGGAGGTGGTGCCGAGGGTCTTCTGCAGCTCCGAGATCTCGAGGCGCATGTTCACGCGCAGCGCCGCGTCGAGGTTGGAGAGCGGTTCGTCGAACAGGAAGGCCGAGGGCTCGCGCACGATGGCCCGGCCGATGGCCACGCGCTGGCGCTGCCCGCCGGAGAGCTGGCCCGGCCGGCGGTCCAGATAGTCGGTGAGGTTGAGGATGGAGGCTGCGCCCTCCACCTTCTCCTTGATCTTCGCAGGCTCCATCCCCGCCATCTTCAGCGGGAAGGCGATGTTCTTGTAGACCGACATGTGCGGGTAGAGCGCGTAGCTCTGGAACACCATCGACAGCTTGCGCCGCGCCGGCGGCATGCCGGTGGCGTCCTGCCCGTCGATGAGGATGCGGCCGGAGGTGACGTCCTCCAGCCCCGCGATAAGCCGCAGCAGGGTGGACTTCCCGCAGCCCGAGGGCCCGACGAAGACGACGAATTCGCCGTCGTTGATCTCGAGGTCGACGCCCGGGATGACTTTGACGCCCCCGAAGCTCTTGGTGACCGCCTCAAGCGTGATGCTACCCATTCTTCCTGTCCCTGTTCTTACTTGACCGCGCCGAAGGTCAGTCCGCGCACGAGTTGTTTCTGGCTGAACCAGCCCATCACCAGGATGGGCGCGATGGCGAGCATGGAGGCTGCCGAGAGCTTCGACCAGAACAGCCCCTCCGGGCTCGAGTACTGGGCGATCATCGCCGTGAGCGGCGCCGCGTTCGACGTGGTCAGCAGCACCGTCCAGAACGCCTCGTTCCAGGCGAGGATGATGTTCAGCAGCAGGGTGGAGGCGATGCCCGGCACCGCCATGGGGGCCAGGACGTAGACGATCTCCTTGCCCAGCGTGGCCCCGTCCATCCGCGCCGCCTCCAGGATCTCGCCGGGGATCTCCTTGAAGTAGGTGAACAGCATCCACACGATGATCGGCAGGTTCATCAGCATCAGCACGATGACCAGCCCGGTGCGGGTGTCCATCAGCCCGGTGTCGCGGAACAGCAGGGTGATCGGCACCAGCACGCCCACCGCCGGCAGCATCTTGGTGGAGAGCATCCACATCAGGATGTCCTTGGTGCGCTTGGTGGGGGTGAAGGCCATCGACCAGGCCGCCGGGATGGCGATCAGCAGCCCCAGCGCCGTGGAGCCGAGCGAGATCACCACCGAGTTCATCGCGTGGTGGAAGTAGTCCGACCGGTCGTTCACGGTGAGGTAGTTCTCCAGCGTCCAGTCGAAGGACAGGAAGCTGGGCGGCATGGCGATGGCCTCGCCCTCGGTCTTGAAGCTGGTGAGGAAGGTCCACAGGATCGGGAAGAACAGCGTGAGCCCGATGAGCCAGCCGATCGCGGTGAAGACCAGTTTGCGGTTCGTTGTGACGCCCCGTGCCATGCCTCAGGCCTCCAGGTTCTTGCCGATCATCCGGATGAGGAAGATCGCGACGATGTTGGCGAGGATGATGGCGATGACACCGCCGGCGGAGGCAGCGCCCGCGTCGTAGAACAGGAGTGCCTGCATGTAGATGAGATAGGTGAGGTTCGTGCTCTCGGTGCCCGGGCCGCCGTTCGTGGTCACGAAGATCTCGGCGAAGACGGAGAGCAGGAAGATCGTCTCGATCAGCACCACCACGGTGAGCGCGCGCGCCAGATGCGGCAGGGTGATGTGCCAGAAGATCGAGAAGATGCCCGCACCGTCCATCTCCGCGGCTTCCTTCTGGTCCTGGTCGAGGGACTGGAGCGCGGTGAGGATGATGAGCGTGGCGAAGGGCAGCCAGGCCCAGGACACGATGATGGTGACCGAGAGCAGCGGAAGCTGCGCCAGCCAGTCCACCGGCTGCAGCCCCACAGCCCGCGCGACCCAGGCGAACAGCCCGTTCACCGGGTGCATCAGCATGTTCTTCCACACCAGCGCCGAGACGGTGGGCATCACGAAGAACGGTGCGATCACCAGCAGGCGCACGATGCCCTGCCCGAAGAAGGGCTGGTCCAGCAGGATGGCGAGGAAGGTGCCGCCCCCCACGGTGACCAGCAGCGTGCCGCCCACCAGCAGCAGCGTGTTCACCAGGGAGTCCCAGAAGGCCGGGTCTTCCACGAAGAACTGGTAGTTGAGGAAGCCGATCCACTCCTCCGTGCCCGGCATCAGCAGGTTGTAGCGCAGGAACGAGAAGTAGAGCGTCATCGCCAGCGGTACGATCATCCAGCACAGCAGCAGGATTACCGATGGTGTGAGCATGAGCCGTGCCGAGGCGCGCGTGTGTAGGGTTGCCATTGCCTGTCATTCCTCCCCGGGGGTGGTTGCCGCGCCCCGCGTGATCTTTTCCCCGCCTGTGCCATCCGGCCCCGCCGGCCGGGGGGCGATGTCGCTTCGCGGGCTGCCCCGGGGGCCTCTCTGCCCGGGGGAAGGGAGCCGACCGGGCAGACCCGGGGCAGCCGCGAAGCTCTGGGCGTGGGGCCCATTTCCGCTCCCGGCCCCGCGCGGGGCCGGGGAAGGCGCAGCCCCGGGAGCGGGGCGGCGCCGGTCCGCTTACTTGAGGTAGCCGCCCTTCGTCATCTCACGCTTGGTGAGCATCTGGGCGTTCTGCAGGGCCTGGTCGACCGAGACCGACCCGGCGAGGGCCGCGGAGAACTGCTGGCCCACCGCGGTGCCGATGCCCTGGAACTCCGGAATGGCGACGAACTGCACGCCCACGTAGGGAACGGGGTCGACGGTGGGGTGCTTCGGGTCGGCGGCGTTGATGCTGTCCAGCGTCATCTTCGCGAAGGGCGCGGCCTCCTGGTACTCCGGGTTCTCGTACAGCGACTTGCGGGTGCCCGGCGGCACGTTCGCCCAGCCCTCCTCGGAGGCGACGAGCTCGGCATAGTCCTTCGAGGTGGCCCAGGCGATGAACTTCTGCGCCGCCTCGGTCTTGGCGGAGCCGGCCGGGATGGCGAGGTTCCAGGCCCAGAGCCAGTTGGAGCGCTTGCCCAGGCCCTTGTCGGGCGCCAGCGCGAAGCCGACCTTGTCGGCCACCGAGCTCTCGTCGGGGTTGGTCACGAAGGAGGCGGCCACGGTGGCGTCGATCCACATGCCGCACTTGCCGGTCTGGAACAGGGCGAGGTTCTCGTTGAACCCGTTCGAGGAGGCACCCGGGGGGCCGTAGTTCTGCATCAGGTCGACGTAATCGGTGATGGTGGCCTTCCAGGCCTCGCCGTCGAACTGCGGGTTCCAGTTCTCGTCGAACCAGCGCGCGCCGTAGCTGTTGGCCATCGCGGAGAGGAAGGCCATGTTCTCGCCCCAGCCGGCCTTGCCGCGCAGGCAGATGCCGTAGACCTCGCCGTCCTTGTCGGTCATCGCCTCGGCGGCCTGCTTGATGAAGTCCCAGGTGGGGGCGTCGGGCATCTCGAGGCCCGCCTTCTCCATCAGGTCGGTGCGGTACATCACCATGGAGCTCTCGCCGTAGAAGGGCGCGGCGTAGAGCTCGCTGTCGGTGGTGAGGCCGTCGCGGATGGCGGGCAGCAGGTCGTCGACGTCATAGCTCGCGTCGAACTTCAGCGGCACCAGCCAGCCCTGCTTCGACCAGATCGGAACCTCGTAGGTGCCGATGGTCATGATGTCGTACTGGCCGCCCTTGGTGGCGATGTCGGTGGTGACCTTCTGGCGGAGAACGTTCTCCTCCATCGTCACCCATTCCACGTCGATGTCGGGATTGGCCTCGGTGAACGCGCCGGTGAGCTTCTGCATCCGGATCATGTCGCCGTTGTTCACGGTGGCGATGGTCAGCGTCTCGGCACCGGCAAGGGCCGAGGATGCGAGCAAGGCTCCGACAGCGAGCCCGAGCGTTTTGGAATATGTCACGTTTTTTCCTCCCAGAAGGCATTCTTCGCGCCTCTGTTTATATTACTCATTCTGATTGAGTAAATACCCTGAGTCAATCTCGAGGCATTTTTGAACCCGGATTCAATATCCCGGCGAAGGGCCCCGGGCCGAGGCGGGCGCGACCGGGCTGCCGACCCGCCGGCGTCCGGCCCGCCCCGGCCCCGGGGCGCGTGACACGCGCGGGCAGGCCGGGTACGAAGGCTGGGTTTCCCACGGCTTTCAGGAGCATGGCATGAGCGGCACACTCACGATGTTCGGGCCGGACTTCCCCTTCGCCTACGATGACTGGCTCGGTCATCCCGCCGGGCTGGGGCGCATTCCGGCACAGCGGCACGGGGCCCGGGTGGCGATCGTCGGGGCGGGAATTTCCGGGCTGGTGGCGGGCTACGAGCTGATGCGCCTCGGCCTCTGCCCGGTGCTCTACGAATCGGGGGAGATCGGCGGACGGCTGCGCTCGCGCGCCTTCGAGGGGGCCGACGGGGTGGTGGCGGAGCTGGGCGGGATGCGCTTTCCCGCGTCCTCCGCCGGGTTCTGGCACTACGCGGGGCTGGCCGGCGTCACCTCCCGGCCGTTCCCGAACCCGCTCACGCCCGCCGCCGGCTCCACCGTCATCGACCTGGAGGGCGAGACCCATTACGCCGAGACGCTGGACGACCTGCCGCCGATCTTCCGCGAGGTGGCCGCCGCCTATGACGCGGCGCTGGAGGAGGGCGCCCGCCTCTCCGACCTGCAGACCGCCATCCGCATGCGCGACGCACCCCGGGTGGCGGAGATCTGGGCGCCCATCGTGCGGGACTGGGACGAGCGGACCTTCTACGATTTCATCGTCTCCTCGCGGGCCTTCCGCGCGCTGAGCTTCCGCCACCGCGAGCTGTTCGGCCAGGTGGGCTTCGGCACCGGCGGCTGGGACAGCGATTTCCCCAACTCCATGCTGGAGATCCTGCGCGTGGCCGTCACCGGCCAGGACGAGAACCAGCGCCTGGTCGTGGGCGGGGTGGAGCAGGTGCCCCAGGCCCTGTGGCGCCACGCGCCGGAGCGGCTGGCGCACTGGCCGGACGGCACCACCCTCGCGGCCCTGAACGGCGGCGCCACGCGCCCCGGTGTCACCCGCATCGCGCGGGAGGGCGACGCCATCGCCGTGACGGACCGCTGGGGCCGCACGGAGCGCTTCGACGCCGTGATCGCCACCTGCCAGAGCTGGCTGCTCACCACCGCCATCGAGACCGAGGAGAGCCTGTTCGACCACAAGCTGTGGATGGCGCTGGACCGCACCCGCTACATGCAGAGCTCGAAGACCTTCGTGATGGTCGACCGTCCGTTCTGGCAGGACCGGGACCCGGAGACCGGCCGCCAGGCCATGTCGATGACGCTGACCGACCGGCTCACCCGCGGCACCTATCTCTTCGACAACGGGCCGGGCAAGCCGGGTGTCATCTGCCTCACCTATTCCTGGATGTCCGACGCGCTGAAGATGCTGCCGCTGCCGGTGGACCGGCGGGTGGAACTGGCGCTGGGCGCACTGTCGAAGATCTATCCGAAGGTCGACATCGCCTCCCATATCCTCGGCGACCCGATCACGGTGAGCTGGGAGAGCGACCCCAATTTCCTCGGCGCCTTCAAGGGCGCGCTGCCCGGCCATTACCGCTACAACCACCGCATGTTCCGGCATTTCATGCAGGACGGCCTGCCGCCGGAACAGCGTGGCCTGTTCCTGTGCGGGGACGACGTGAGCTGGACACCGGGCTGGGTGGAGGGCGCGGTGCAGACCGCGCTCAACGCCGTCTGGGGCGTGATGCATCAGTTCGGCGGGGCCTGCGACGCGGAAAACCCCGGGCCCGGGGACGTCTGGCCAACCCGCGCCCCGGTGCGCCTGCCCTGCTGACGCTTGCGCGGCCCGCGGCGCGGATTCGGCTGCCCCCGGGCGGCCGGCCCGGCCCGACGCTTCCTCCCCCCCGGCCGACGCTTCCCCGCGTGGCTGTCCCCGGCAGCCCCTTCCCGCGCGTCCGTTCCGGTCGACGTTCCCTGCCGGCCCGTTCCGTCCCCGCGCGTCCGTTCCGGTCGACCATCCGTGCGCGCCCGTTCCGGTCGACCATCCGTGCGCGCCCGTTCCGGTCGACCATTCGTGCGCGCCCGTTCCGGTCGACCCTCCCCGCGTGGCCGCCTCCGGCCAGCCTTCCCTGCGCGGCCGTCTCCGGCCGACGCGTGGCCTTTGCTGCGGCCCGTCCGGCGCTTTCTGCCGATCCCCGGCGCCCCCTGACGGGGAGAGGCAAGGCCCCCGTCGCCCGGCGCCGTGCCGGAGCCCGGGCTTTCATGCCGTGCCGCGGCTGGCCCCGCCCCCGGGTGCGGCATTGGCGGGGCATGACGGCGTAGAGGGGCACACCCCTTGCCGCGCAGCCGTCCGGGCGCGGCCCGCGGTGCGGGGCACGGAGGCACACGGTCTCGGGGGCGTGGCCCGGGGGCGGTGCGCACTGCGCGCGCAGGACTCCTCGCAAGGTGCGTTCCTTCCGCCGCCGGGCGCAGTTCCGCGGCAGCGGAATCGCGGTTTGCACCCGCGGGCAGGGGCGACTAATGTGGTTAACGTGCCGGTCCGGTGGGGCGCGTCGCGACCTGCCAGGGAAAGTTGAAGCATGAACGATTTGTCCCGAGTTCACGCCCCCGGGGACGGCGCTGTCGCGCTCGGGGAGGCGTTGCGCGAGGCGCCGGTGGCGCTGCTGGCAGCCACGCTCGTCAGCCTGGCGAATCTCGCCCTGTGCAGCCTGTCCTCTCCCAATGTCTG
The DNA here is from genome assembly GCF_005887635.2 of Paroceanicella profunda. Taxonomy (GTDB): domain Bacteria; phylum Pseudomonadota; class Alphaproteobacteria; order Rhodobacterales; family Rhodobacteraceae; genus Paroceanicella; species Paroceanicella profunda. Next base: position 1,795,859 of record NZ_CP040818.1, read on the forward strand.
GATCCCGACCGGCCTTGCCGTGGCGCTGCTCTGCGCCCGCCCGGGAACCGACCTGCGCGTGGCCCTGCCGGCGGCGCTGGCCGGGCTGGGGCTGGGCGGGCTCGGCGGCGCGGTGCTGTTCGACAGCCCCGTGGCGACGGCGCCGGTGCGGATGTTCGAACTGCTGCTGGCCGTCGGGCTGCTGCGGCTGGACCGGAGCTTCGGCCCCGCGCGGGACATGGCCGCGGGCGCGCTGCGCCTGCTCGGGGCGCAACTGCTGCTGGTGCCGGCGGCCACGGCGCTCGCGCTCAGGGCCGGGATGGCGGCCTGGCCGGAGCAGTTCGGCGCCGTGTCGCCGGAGGGCTGGTGGGCCGGGTCGCTGGCCGGGATGGTGATGCTGGCGCCCGTCGGGCTGGGCTATCGCTACCGCCACACCCGGCGCCTGCGCACCGCACGCTGGCTGGGCTGGACCGCGACGCTGGTGGTGGCGTCGATGGCGGTCTCGGCCACGGCGCTGCTGCTGTTCGCCTATCCGTTCGTGGTGATTTCCCTGCCGATGATCGCGGCGGCGCTGTTCTGCGGGCCGTTGCGCACGGGCATCGTGGGCGGGGCATCGGTGGGCACCATCCTGGCGCTGGCGGTGCTGGGGCTGCGGGTGGAGGCCACGCCCGAGCAGTTCGCCATGCAGGCCATCGCGGTGGCGCTTGCCACCGTGCCGCCCTTCCTGCTGTCGCTGCTGCGCGAGGACCTGCTGGCCAAGAAGGCCGGCATCCGCCGCAGCGACGAGATTTTCCGCCGCGCCATGCAGGATTCGGCCATCGGCATGGCCATCGTCGGCCCCGACGGCCGCTTCCTGCGCATCAACGACGCGCTGGAGCGGATGCTGGGCTACACGCCGGAGGTGCTGTCCGCGCTCACCTTCGAGGACATCACCCACCCGGACGACCTGTCGCATGACAAGGAGCTGCTGAGGGAGCTGGTGTCCGGCAAGCGCGAGACCTACCGCTACGAGAAGCGCTACCGGCACGCCGACGGCCGCTACGTCTGGGGCCAGCTTGCCGTGAGCCTGGTGCGGCGTGAGTCCGACGGCGGGGTGGATTACTTCATCTCCCAGATCGTGAGCACCGACGACCGCAAGCGCGCGGAGGCCGAGCTCACCGCGGCGCATGAGCGCCTGGACCTCGCGGTGAGCGCCGCCAATGTGGGCATCTGGGAATACGACATCGAAACCGGTGTCACCACCTGGGACGCCCGGATGCACGCGCTCTACGGCACCCGGCCCGGCGCCTTCCCGCTCCAGCGCGGCACCTGGGCGGGGCTGGCGCATCCCGATGACGCGCCGCTGGCGCGCAGCCAGCTCCAGCAGGCCATCGAGAGCCGCGGCCGGCTGGACATGACGGTGCGCATGCGCCGGCCCGGCATGGCCGAGAGCTGGCGCACCATGCGCACGCAGGGCCATTTCGTGCCCGGAAATGACGGCCCCGACCGGATGCTGGGCACCCATTGGGACATCACCGAGGATGTGCTGCTCACCGAGGCGCTCTACCAGGAGAAGGAGCGCCTGCGCATCACCCTCACCTCGATCGGCGATGCGGTGGTGAGCACGGATGCGGAGGGCAACGTGCTGTTCCTGAACCCGGTGGCCGCCCGGCTGCTGGGCTACCGCCTCGAGGAGGTCGAGGGCCGGCCGCTGTCGGAGATCTTCCACCTGGTGGAGGAGGACACGCTGGACCCGGTGGCAAGCCCCGTGGAGGCCTGCCTGCGCACCGGAATGCCGCAGACCCTGCCGGAGAACACCCTGCTGGTGAGCCGCAGCGGCAACCATGTCCCGATCACCGACAGCGCCGCGCCGGTGCGCACCGCGGACGGCACCGTGGTCGGCGCCGTGCTGGTGTTCCAGGACACCACCAACACCCGCGCGCTGCAGCGCGAGCTGGCCTACCGGGCGCGGCGCGACCCGCTCACCGGCCTGCTCAACCGGTTCTCCTTCGAGGAGACGCTGGAGGCGACCCATGCCCAGATGCAGCGTGACCGCCGGCCCTTCGCCCTGTGCTACATCGACCTCGACCGCTTCAAGATCGTGAATGACACCGCCGGGCACCAGGCCGGGGACCGACTGCTGCGCGACGTCGCCCGGCTGATGGCGACCACCCTGCGCGCGCAGGACAGGCTGGCGCGCATCGGCGGCGACGAATTCGCCGTCATCCTGCCCGACTGCACCCGCGCCACCGTGGAATCCGTGTGCCGGCGCATCCTGGAGGCGGTGCGCGACTTCCGCTTCGCCTGGGAGGGAGAGAGCTACGCGGTGAGCGCGAGCATCGGCATCGCGATGATCACCGACCCGGCGATGACCCCGCAGGAGATCGTCCAGCAGGCCGATGTCGCCTGCTACGCGGCGAAATCCTCCGGCCGCGACCGCCTGAGCCTCTACGACGAGGCCACCGGAGACGCGGGGCGCCGCCACCGCGAGATCCAGGTCGCCTCCGGCATCCGCGAGGCGATCGAGCAGGACCGGCTGGTGCTCTACGCGCAGGACATCGTGCCGCTGCAGCCCGGCGCCGCGCCGGGCGCGCGCCACATCGAGGTGCTGGTGCGCCTGCGCGACCGCGAGGGGCACATCCACCTGCCGGCCGCCTTCATTCCGGCCGCCGAGCGCTATGACCTGATGGGCAATGTCGACCGCTGGGTGATCAGCCGCGTGCTGGAGCGCCACGGCCGCGAGATCGGCGCGCTGCCCGGCGGCTGGGTGGCGATCAACCTCTCGGCCAATTCGCTCAACGACCCCACGCTGGGAGACTTCCTGCGCGACGCGCTGGCGCAGTCCGGGATGCCTCCCGAACGGCTGTGCCTGGAGATCACCGAGACGGCGCTGATCAGCAATCTCACCGAGGCGAAGGGCTTCGTGGAGGCGATGCGCGGCCTGGGCGTGCGGCTGGCGCTGGACGATTTCGGCACCGGGCTGAGTTCCTTCTCCTACCTGCGCCAGTTCCCGGTGGATTACGTGAAGATCGACGGTGCCTTCGTGAGCAACATCGCCACCAGCAAGCTGGACCGGCGCGTGGTCGAATCGATCAACGACATCAGCCATGCCATCGGCGCGCAGACCATCGCGGAATTCGTGGGCTCGCAGGAGGTGACGGCCCTGCTGGCCGATATCGGCGTCGACTTCGGGCAGGGCCATCACATCGGCCACCCGCGCCCGATCTCGGACTGCCTGCAGACGCCGGCGCACTGGCCGCAACACCCGGCCCTTGGCCCCGCCGAGACGCTGCAGGGCTGATCGGAACCCCGCCGCACACGTTCGTCACTCAGGCCTGCCGTCCACGCGTGCCGTGCACGCCTGTCGGGCACGCGTGCCGTGCACGCCTGTCGGGCACGCGTGCCGTGCACGCCTGTCGGGCACGCGTGCCGTGCACGCCTGTCGCTCAGGACCATTGCGCCGCCTGTCCCTCGCCCTCGCCGCGCACCTCCGTCGCGCGCGCCTGATACAGTCAGAACGCAGCGGGCACCGCACGCACCTCGCGCCGGCGCCGCCGGCATCGATGCGAACGCCGCTCCGGGCGCGCGGGAGAAATCGGGCGCCGTGGCGCCCCCGCCTGCGCGGCGCCCGCTGTCTTGCGAGACAGCCCGGCGCGGCAGTTGATCCGGATCAAGGCGCCGGGGCGGCCGGGGCCCGAAAAGGGGCGGCATGACCCAGGTCCTTGCCAGATACGCCACCGAGCGGGCCCCGCGCTACACCAGCTACCCCACCGCGCCGCAGTTCACCCCGGCGGTGGACGGTGCGGTGATGGCCGGCTGGCTCTCCGAACTCGACCCCGGAACCGAGCTGTCGCTCTACCTCCACGTGCCCTTCTGCCGGCAGGTCTGCTGGTACTGCGCCTGCAACATGAAGCTCGCCGCCCGGCCGGAGCCGGTGCTGGCCTATGCCGAAACCCTCAAGCGCGAGATTTCCCGGCTGGCGGAGCTGCTGCCGGCGCGGATGCGGGTGTCGCAGGTGCATTGGGGCGGCGGCACGCCCACCGCGATGCCCGCGCAGGCGCTGGGCGCGGTGATGGACCTGCTGCAGGCGCGCTTCGACATCGGCGCGGAGGCGGAGATCGCCTTCGAGCTCGACCCCCGCACCACGACGCCGGAAATGGTGCGCCAGCTTGCCGGCCTCGGCGCCACCCGCGCTTCGCTGGGCGTGCAGGAATTCGACGCGAAGGTGCAGGCGGCGGTGAACCGCGTGCAGCCCTTCGGCCAGGTGCGCGACACGGTGGAGGCCCTGCGCGCCGCCGGGGTGGGGGCGCTGAGCTTCGACCTGATCTACGGGCTGCCGCACCAGTCTCCCGACACCATCGCGCAGACCATGGCCCGCACGGCGGAGCTGGCGCCGGGGCGGGTGGCGCTGTTCGGCTATGCGCATGTGCCCTGGATGGCGCGCAACCAGCGCATGTTGCCCGAGGCGGCGCTGCCCGACGCCGCGGCCCGGGTGACCCAGGCCACCCTGGCCGCGGAGCTGCTGGAGCGCAGCGGCTACCTGCGCATCGGCCTCGACCATTTCGCCCGGCCGGAGGACAGCATGGCCATCGCCGCCGCCGAAGGCCGCCTGCGCCGCAACTTCCAGGGCTATACGGTGGACCGGGCCGGGGCGCTGATCGGGCTGGGGGCCAGCGCCATTTCCGCCCTGCCGCAGGGCTACGCCCAGAATGCCGGCGAAACCCGCGCCTGGACCCGCGGCGTGGACGTCGGCCTGCCGCCGGTGGTCCGCGGCGTGGCGCTGACGCCGGAGGACCGGCTGCGCGGCGCGGTCATCGAACGGCTGATGTGCGACCTGGCGGTGACGCCCGAAGCGCTCGCCCGCCGCCACGGCTTCGCGCCGGAGCATTTCGCCCCGGAGATGGCCCGGCTGCGCGAGCTCGCGCGGGACGGGCTGGTGCACCTCGGCGCGGACGGCCGGGTGACGATCCCGCCGCCGATGCGCCCGGCGCTGCGGCTGGTGGCCGCGGTGTTCGACGCGTACCTGCCGCAGGTCGGCACGCTGCGCCACGCCGCCGCCGTGTGATGCCAGTGATGCCACCGGGGCGCGGGCACGCCGGCGCGGGACGTGCAGAAGCTGTGGGGGGGCAGGGCCAGCGGCCATCCGGCGCGGCACGCGCCGGCGCGCATGCCGGCCATTGTTCCGGGCCCTGGCCCGGCCGGAGGAGCGGCTCAGCGATCCCGCGCTGCGCCCGGGGCTACGCGGGCAGGGTGGGCGGACACCCCGGGGGTGCCTCAGCCCGGTCGCAGGGGTCGGCGGGCAGGGCGCCGGTCCGGAGCGGCAGGGCGGGAGCGGCTCAGGGAGCCGGTGCTGCGCCCGGGATGACGCGGACAGGGGGCCGGGGACACCCCGGTGCGCCGCTGTCCGGCCCGCGCGAGGGAAGGCGGGCTAGCCTGCGCGCCTCTCTCCGGTCCGCGCGGGGGAAGGCGGGCAACCAGCAGGGGCGCCTCTCTCCGCTCCGCGCGGGGAGGAAGTCGGACACCCCGGGGCGGCTCTGTCCGGTCCGCTTGGGCGAAGGCGGGCAGGGCGCCGGTCCGGAGCGGCGGGGCGGCGCGGGGGCGCGCGCGCCTGCCGGGGGATCAGGCGATGCCGGCTTCGGCGGCGATCTCGGCGCGGCTCTTGCGGCTGCGCTCGGAGGCGGACTTGAGCTGGCCGCAGGCGGCCATGATGTCCTGCCCGCGCGGGGTGCGCACGGGCGAGGCATAGCCGGCCTTGTTCACAATCTCGGCGAAGGCCTCGATCCGTTCCCAGTCCGAGCGCTCGTAGGGCGAGCCGGGCCAGGGGTTGAACGGGATCAGGTTGATCTTCGCCGGGATGCCGGCGATCAGCTTCACCAGGCGGCGGGCGTCCGCGTCCGAATCGTTCACGCCCTTCAGCATCACGTATTCGAAGGTGATGCGCTCGGCGTTGGACAGGCGCGGATAGTCCCGGCAGGCCTTCAGCAGGGTGTCGATGTTCCAGCGCTTGTTGATCGGCACCAGCATGTTGCGGGTGGCGTCCTCGGTGGCGTGGAACGAGATCGCCAGCATGCAGCCGATCTCCGCGCCGGCGCGGATGATCTCGGGCACCACGCCGGAGGTGGAGAGCGTGATGCGCCGGCGCGAGAGCGAGATGCCCTCGCCGTCCATCGCGATGCGCATCGCGTCGCGCACCGCCTCGAAATTGTAGAGCGGCTCGCCCATGCCCATCAGCACGATGTTGGAGAGCAGGCGCTTTTCCGGCGGGCGGCCGTCGGAGCCGGGCCATTCGCCCAGGTCGTCGCGCGCGACGAGGATCTGGCCCACGATCTCCCCCGCCGTGAGGTTGCGCACCAGCTTCTGCGTGCCGGTGTGGCAGAAGGAGCAGGTGAGGGTGCAGCCCACCTGGGAGGAGATGCACAGCGTGCCGCGGTCCTCCTCGGGGATGTAGACCGCCTCCACCTCATGCCCGCCCTCGATGCGCAGCAGGTACTTGCGCGTGCCGTCGGTGGAAACCTGCCGGGTGACGATCTCCGGCCGCGCGATGCGGTAGCGCTCCGCCAGCTCGGCGCGCAGGGCCTTGGAGAGGTTGGTCATCTCGCAGAAGTCGCGCACGCCGCGCTGGTAGAGCCAGGACCACACCTGCCCGACGCGCATCTTCACCTGCTTTTCCGGCGTGCCGGCGGCGAGCAGCGCCTCGCCGAGGGCGGCGCGGCTCATGCCGACAAGGTTCGGCAGCCCGGTCTGGCGACGGGGGAGGGCGATGATCTCGGGCGTGATCGGAGCGACTGCACTCATGGCGATGTCCTGATCCGGGTCTGAACGGGTGGCACGGCATGCGCCCCGAAGCCGGCGGGCGCGCGAAAGCGGGTACATAACACCGCGTGCGCCAAAAGGCCAGTGGCCCTGCCCGTCGCCCGCCCAGGGCCCGAGGCCCAGCCGCATCATGACCGCGTGATCGTACCATGACATCGCTCGTCTCCCCGACGGTTGCTCTTGCAGGCAGGAGACACGAGCCCTGCTGACAGACCCGTGTCAGCAGGGGATGCTAGGGTGGCGGCAGGACGGGGCGCCGCCGCGCCGCCCGTCCGCGGGCAGGGGCCCGGCGCGCAGCCACTGGCGAGGACAGATGAACAGGACGACCCGGCTTTTCGAGACCATCCAGATCCTGCGCGCGGCCTGCGCCCCGGTCACGGCCCAGGCGCTGGCCGAGGCGCTGGAAGTGTCGCGGCGCACCGTCTACCGCGACATCGCCGCCCTGCAGGCCATGCGCACCCCGATCGAGGGCGCGGCGGGGCTGGGCTACATGATGCGTCGCGGCTATGACCTGCCGCCGCTGAACTTCGATGCGGAGGAACTGGAGGCGCTGCGCGTGGGCCTTTCCATGCTGGCGCGCACCGGCGACAGCGCCCTGCAGCGCGCGGCGCGGCGGGTGCAGAAGAAGGTCGACGGGCTGGGCGCGCCGGCGCGCTGGCTGCAGGTGGCGCCCTGGGGCGCGCCCCAGGACGACCCGGCCCTGGGCTGCGTCGCCATCGCCACGCTGCGCGCCGCCATCCGGGAGGAGCGCAAGCTCAAGCTCACCTATGTGGACGCCGCCGGCGCGGAAACGGTGCGCGTGGTGCGCCCCGTCGCGCTCATCTATCACCTCGAATGCGTGATGGTGGCCGGCTGGTGCGAATTGCGCGGCGCCTTCCGGCACTTCCGCTCCGACCGCATCCACGGCTGCCACGCGCTGGAGGCGCGGTTCACCGGCCAGGGCGAGACCCTGCGCGCCCTGTGGCAGGAGCAGCAGGACAACCCGGCCCCTCACCCCGGCGAGAGCAGCGCCCGCGCCTGACCCCGCATGCCGGTGCGCACCGCAGGACCGGCCATCCCGATGGCATCGGAAAGCACCCCCGCGCGATCGGCGCGCGGCTCACCCCGCCGCATGGCGCCGTCCCGGGGGCTGGTCCAGCGGCGCGGGGGCCCACGGCCCCGAAGGGGCGCGGGAGCGGTGCACGGTCGAGCCTGTGGCATGGAGGTGTGTGGGAGCTGGCTCCCGTCTGGTCAGGGGCCACGGCGGGAGAAGGGGCATGGCCGGGCTCCGCGCGGCCGATCCCGCCGCATAACGGTGTGTGCGAGGGGCTGCTCCCCGTCAGGCCAGGGGCCAGGCCGGTGAACGGGCCAGGCCGGATCGGTGTGCGGCTGACCGCGCCGCATGGCGGTGTGTGGGGAGTGGTCCCCGTCAGGTCAGGGTCCAAGGCAGTGAAGGAATATGGCCGGATCGGTGTGCGGCTGACCGCGCCGCATGGCGGTGTGCGCGGGGCGTGGTCCCCGTCAGGTCAGGAACCAAGGCGGTGAAGGAACATGGCGGGATCGATGGGCGGCTGACTGCGCCGCATGGCGATGTGTGCGGAGAGTCGTCCCCGTCATGCCAGAGGCCAAGTCGGTGAACGGGCAGGCGAGATCGGTGCGCGGCTGGGCGCGCCGCACGGTGATGTGCGCGGGGGCTGGCCCCGCCGCGCCGGGCCCCGGGGCATCGGACCGGGCGTCGTGAGGCGTGCGGGCGGCTGCCCCTCGCCGCAGGGCGAGAGCAACTGCGGCATCAGCCCGGGCCCGGCGCACGGGGCCCGCATCGGGGGCCCCGCGCGCGAAGGGCGCGCCATTCCGCCCGGGCCCGACGTGCAGGGCCAGGGCGGTGACGGCGGTGGTCAGAGGCTCAGCGGCAGAGGTCCTGCGCCGCGTCGAGCGCCGCGGAGAAGCCCTTGAGGGAGAAGGTGTCGACCGTGGTCGTGCCGCGCTGCGACACGCCGGTGAGCACCGCCACCGCGCCGCGGCGCATGGAGCCGACCACCTTGTCATCCTCGGAGGGCGAGGACATCCAGCCCCATTCGCCATCGGTGAACAGATCGAAGCTGCCCGAACCGATGCGCACGCTCACCTTGCTGTCCTTCTTCAGCGGATAGCCGGCGGTGAAGCTGACCTCGTTCTTCACGCTGTCGCCCGGGCGCACGGAGACCATCAGCAGGATGTCGCCCCGGCTCACCGAGCTGGTGACGTCGCGGCCGCCGCGCTGCGCCTTCCAGCCCGTCGGAGCGGAGACGATCCAGCATTCCTTCGCGTTATCGGCCTTGAACACGCTCCAGTCCGCCTTCGCGTCGACCCGGGTTTCGGCCGCGGCATCCGCCATGGAGCCGCCAAGGGCCCCGGCAACCAGCACCGACGCTCCGATCATTCTCCAGTCCATCACTCTCATCTGCTACTCCGCCTCTTTTCGGTTCGGCCGGTCTCCGTCGCACGGCGGGCGCACCTGCGGCGCGGTCCGGCCGGACATACCGGTTCGGCAGGACACCCGTCCTGCCCGGCTCTGTTATGATCTGCGAGCGCAATGTACCGAAAAACCATGGCGGAACGCTACCCCCGTTTGGAACACGGGATCGGGAGCGGCCAACCCGGCCCGGATCGCGGCCCCGGCCCCCCTTCCGGAGCCTGCCGCCCGCCCCCCCCTCCGGCCGCCTCCGCACCCGGATCATCCGGGGGCGCACCGCGCGTCATCGCCCGAGCCGCCCGCGGGTGGCAGCGCCCCGCGCCGCCCGCCGGCGGCAGGACCCCGCGTCGCGACCGGCGGTGCCGCGTAAACCGGTGAGCCTTCGCGCCCCCGCCCGTTCCCGGCCCATCGGCCGCATGCTCCGGCATCCGGCCGCTTGCGCCGTCGCGGGAAAGCGCCCGGCGCCGTCCCACCCGGGAGCCGGTGACGGCGGCACCGCGCCGCGCTTTCGGCGCGCTAACCTCCCGGCCTTGCGGTTCCGGCCAGGGGCCGCGCCGGTCCGGCAGGTGGCCGTGCCCTCCGGAGCAGGCCTGACGTGCCGGCGGAGAGGAGCCCGCGGCGGCAGGGCCGCGCGCGGCACCGGGCAGCCCCCGGTGGCAGTGCCGCGCGGTGTACCGGAGGGCCTCCCGGTGGCAGTGCCGCGGGGTGTACCGGGGTGCCTCTCGGTGGCGCGCAGCGGGCCGCCGGGGAGGGTCCCCGCCCGGTAGGGCGCATGCCGGCCGACGGCAGTCCGGCGCACGCCCCGCGCCGGCCCCGGTCCGATTGCTTTTCCGCGCGCTTTGGCCCAGATGGGGTGAGAAACCTGAGCAGGGGAGAGCGCCACCATGGCCGAAGCCGCAGCACTCGTCGAAATCACCCGGGGTCCCTTCGTGGAGGGCACCCACCGCGGCCACGCGGTCGTCTGCGATGCGCGCGGCAGCGTGCTGGCGGCTTGGGGCGACCCGGAGCGCATCACCCTGCCGCGCTCCTCGGTGAAGATCCTGCAGGCGATGCCGCTGGTCGAGAGCGGCGCCGCGGACACTGCCGGTCTGGGCACCGAGCAGCTCGCCCTCGCCTGCGCCTCGCACAACGGGGCCGCGATCCACACAGACCGGGTCGCGGCCTGGCTCGACGGGCTGGGCCTGGGCGAGCAGGACCTGCGCTGCGGGGCGCAGATGCCCGATGACGGCCCGGCCCGGCAGGCCCTGCGCGCCGCCGGCCAGGGCCCGTGCCAGTTCCACAACAACTGCTCGGGCAAGCACGCGGGCTTCCTCACCCTCAACCGCCATCTGGGCGGCGACGCGCAGTACGTGGACCCCGCCCACCCGGTGCAGCGCGCCGTGCTCGACGCGTTCGAGGGGCTGACCGGCGAGACCTCGCCCGGCTTCGGCATCGACGGCTGCTCCGCCCCCAATTTCGCCGCCAGCCTGCGCGGCATCGCGGCGGCAATGGCCCGCATCGCCGGGGCCGAGACGGTGCTCGATGGCACCCGGCGCGACGCGGCCATCCGCCTGCGCGAGGCCATGGCGCTGCATCCGCTGCTGATCGCGGGCGAGGGCCGGGCCTGTTCCGAGCTGGTCGCCAGCCTGGGCAAGGGGGCCGTGGTCAAGACCGGGGCCGAGGGCGTGTTCATCGCCATCCTGCCGGAGCAGGGCCTCGGCGTCGCGCTCAAGATCGAGGACGGCGCCACCCGCGCCTCGGAATGTGCCCTCGCGGCGCTGCTCGTGCGGCTGGGCGTGGCCGATCCCGCCCACCCGATGGTGGAGAAGCGCCTCAACCCGCATCAGCTCAACCGCGCGGCCACGGTGACCGGCGAGATCCGCCCCACCGCGGCGTTCTACGCCGGCGGCGCACCGCTCTGAGCCAGCGCCGCGCGCCGGACCCGCGGTGCGCGGTCGATCTCCCGCCATGCGGCCGGGGCGCGGCCGTTGCCACCGCGGCCTCCCCCTGACGCGCGTCGCGGCAGGAGGCGGAGCGGACCGAAGCCGCGCAGGCCCCGTCGCCCCCCGGTCCCCGATGCCGCGCGGGCAGCGGCGCTCCCGGACCCCGGATGCCACACGGGCAGCGGCGCTCCCGGCCTCCGGATGCCGCACGGGCGGCGTTGCACCCCGGGGCCCAGATGCCGCGCGGGCGGCGTTGCCCCCGGGGCTCGGATGCCACGAGGACAGTGCCGCTCCCGGCCCCTGGACGCCGCACGGGCGGCGTCGCCCCCGGGGCCCCTTGGCCGCGGCGGGCCGCTTCCGGGATGTCTTCCGCATTGACCCCCGTGACCATGGGCCGGTGACGCCTCCTGCATGCGCGTCGGGGCGATGTCGGATCGGTGCGCGCGGCGGTTCGAACGCGTTCGGCCCCGGGCGGTGGCGGGTCTTCGGCCATGAAGGCAGGTCCGTGCGGGCCTGCCGGGTTCACGGGAGGTAGCGCGCGGCACCGCGCATCGCCCGTGGTACCTGCCCCGCCTCGGGCGGCGCCTGCGACGCGCCCGGGCCGGGGCGCGGGGTGATCAAGGGCGAATCGGGTGTGGCATGTGCCGGCGCATCGGGGCAGGATCAGGGGTTCGAACCCGGGAGATCCTGTTCATGCGACGCAAGACACCGGCGCCCGCGCGGCGCCGCCACTCCGCCCCCTACCGCCGCGGCACGCCGGGGCAGCGCCGGGTGCTGCGCGCCCTGCGAATCCTACGCATGGTGCTGCGCGGCTTCGGCGTCGGCGCGCTGGTGCCGGCGCTCTGGCTGGCGGGGCCGGGGCGGCTGGCGGCGCAGGATTGCGCCGGGGCGGAGGCCTGCTCGCTGCCCGGGGGCGTGTATTTCGCCGAGGCGCCGGCGGAGGGGCTGGCGCGCGGCGCGCTGATCTTCCTGCATGGCTACGGCGGGTCCGGGGCGGCGGAGATCGGCGATCGCGGGCTGGTGGAGGCGGTGACGGCGCGCGGCTATGCCTTCGTCGCGCCCGATGGCCTGCCGCGTCCGGGCGGCGGCACGGCGAAGTCCTGGAACGCCACCGGCACACCCGGCGCGCGTGACGACATCGCCTTCCTTCGGGAGGTGGCGCAGGACGCGGCGGCGCGCTTCGGCTTCCCGCGAGACCGGGTGCTGCTGGCCGGGTTTTCCGCCGGGGGGATGATGGTCTGGCGGGTGGCCTGCGCCGAGCCGCAGGCCTTCGCCGCCTATGCGCCGGTGTCCGGCCAGCTGTGGCGCCCGCTGCCGCAGGCCTGCGCCGGGCCGGTGAAGCTGATGCACACCCACGGCTGGGCGGACCCGGTGGTGCCGCTGGAGGGCCGGGCCGTGGGCGGCGGCGCGCTGGTGCAGGGCAATCTCTTCGCGGCGCTGGCGCTGCTGCGGCGCGCCTCCGGCTGCGCCACGGATGCGCCGGACACGGACGGCTACACCGCGCAGGGCGTGTTCCTCGGCCGGCGCTGGAGCGCCTGTGCGCCGGGGGCGGAGCTGGAGCTGGTGCTGCACCCGGGCGGGCACGCGGTGCCGCAGGGCTGGAGCGGCCGCGCGCTGGCCTGGTTCGAGAAACAATCGCCTGCCGAATAGGCCGTCTTGCGCAATTTTCAGGCAGGGCCTAAATAGGCTGCCATGAGTCACGTTGGGAACATCTCCGATCATTCCCGGCTTCCCTGGAGGTTCCACGGGGAGCGGCTTTCGGTATCCGCCGGAGGCTGAGGCTTCCCGCGTGGCGCGCCTTCCGCGCCCGACCGGCGCGGCCGCCCGCGCCCAGCCGTCGCCAGGGTCGTCCCGACCCGATCGTGACCTTCGCCAGACCATCCGGGAGAAAACCCCATGACCGCCGACCACACCAGCGCCCCGCGGACCCTCTATGACAAGATCTGGGACGACCATCTCGTCGAGCAGGCCGAGGACGGCACCTGCCTGCTCTACATCGACCGCCATCTCGTGCATGAGGTGACCAGCCCGCAGGCCTTCGAGGGGCTGCGCATGACCGGCCGCTCCGTGCGCCGGCCCGAGGCGACCGTCGCCGTTCCCGACCACAACGTGCCCACCGACGAGGCGCGCGTGCACGAGATCGTGAACGAGGAAAGCCGCATCCAGGTGGACACGCTGAAGGCCAATGCCGAGGCGGCGGGCATCGAGTATTATGGCGTGGACGACATCCGCCAGGGCATCGTGCACATCATCGGCCCCGAGCAGGGCTGGACCCAACCGGGGATGACCATCGTGTGCGGGGACAGCCACACCGCCACCCACGGCGCCTTTGGCGCGCTCGCGCATGGCATCGGCACCTCGGAGGTGGAGCATGTGCTCGCCACCCAGACGCTGATCCAGAAGAAGTCCAAGAACATGAAGGTGGAGGTGAACGGCGCGCTGCCGCTGGGCGTCACCGCCAAGGACATCACCCTGTCGATCATCGGCGAGACCGGCACCGCCGGGGGCACCGGCTACGTGATCGAGTATTGCGGCGACGCGATCCGCGGCCTCTCCATGGAGGGGCGGATGACCGTGTGCAACATGGCCATCGAGGGCGGTGCGCGCGCCGGCATCATCGCGCCCGACGAGAAGACCTTCCAGTACGTGATGGGCCGCCCGAAAGCGCCGAAGGGTGCCGCATGGGAGGCCGCGGTGGCCTACTGGAAGACGCTCTTCACCGACGAGGGCGCGCATTTCGACAAGGTGGTCACGCTGGACGCGGCGAAGATCGCCCCAGTCGTCACCTGGGGCACCAGCCCGGAGGACGTGCTGCCGATCACCGCGCTGGTCCCCGCGCCGGGTGACTTCAAGGGCGGCAAGCAGGACGCCGCCGCCCGCTCGCTCGAATACATGGGGCTGACGCCGGGCATGCGCCTGCAGGACGTGGAGATCGACACGGTGTTCATCGGCTCGTGCACCAACGGCCGCATCGAGGACCTGCGCGAAGTGGCGAAGGTCATGGAGGGCCGCCGCGTGAAGGACGGCATCCGCGCCATGATCGTGCCCGGCTCCGGCCTGGTGCGGGCGCAGGCCGAGGAGGAGGGCATCGCGCAGAAGCTCATCGAGGCGGGCTTCGAATGGCGCATGGCCGGCTGCTCGATGTGCCTGGGCATGAACCCCGACCAGTTGAAGGCCGGCGAGCGCTGCGCTTCCACCTCGAACCGCAACTTCGAGGGCCGGCAGGGCAAGGGCGGGCGCACGCATCTGCTCTCCCCCGCCATGGCCGCCGCCGCCGCCGTCACCGGCCGGCTGACGGACGTGCGCGAGCTGGTCTGAACGCCCCGGGGCGGGCCCGCGCGGCCCGTCCCCTCCCCGACGAGAGGTGTGACTGCGGATGATCGGCCCGGCCCCCGACAGCCTGCGCCCCGGCGCCCCGGACCCGCTCCGGGGCCCCGCGGAGCCCTGCGTGTCGTGCGGAGCGGGGCGCGCAGGGCAGGAGGCCCCGGGGCAGGCCCGGGGCGCCGGTCACCCCGGGCAGGGCGGCCGATTCCGGTTCGGCCGGGGCGGGCGCTTCCGGTCCGGGCAGGGCGAGAGGTTCCGGCCGGGCGGGCGCGTCGCCTCAGCCGGCCCGACCGCGCAGCGCCAGCCGCAGGAAGACGGCGGATATGGCGAAGCACCACAGGCCCAGCACCACGCTCTGGCCGGGAAAATCCACGCCCGCGTCGATCAGCACGCCGGTGATGCCCGGGCCGATGGCGGTGGAGAACACCATGGCCGTGGAGGCCACCGCCCGCACCGCCCCGAGGTGCCGGGTGCCGTAGAGCACCGGCAGATAGGCGCCCCAGAGCGCGTTCTGCGTGCCTTGCGTGACGGCGAGCAGCGCCAGCGTGACGAACCATGTCCAGAGGCCCTCGTCCAGCCCCAGGGTGATGGCGCCGAGGCCCATGGGCAGCAGGAACACGGGCAGCAGGCGCGCCGCGCCCACCCGGTCGATCACCGCGCCCCCCAGCAGCCCGGCCACCAGCGTCACCCCGGCGTAGAGCGGGTAGGCCGGCGCGAGCCAGGTCATCTCCCAGCCCTTCACCGCGGCGATGTGCACCTGGTGGAAGAACACCACCGTGCCGATGAAGCCCGGTGTCAGCATTCCCGGCAGCAGCAGCCAGAACAGGCGGTGGCGCAGCACCTCCGGCCGGGTCCAGTGCCGGCCTTCGAGGCCGGGCACCTCCTCCGTCCCGGCGCTGCTGCCCTGCGGGCTGCGCTTCTGCGACAGCAGCCAGCCCAGCAGCGGCGCGAAGCCGAGGAGCAGCACCAGCGCCACCCCGCCCCAGACCATGCGCCAGCTCAGCACGGCGAGCAGGGCGATGACCAGCGGCGGCAGCAGCATCTCGGCCAGCGCGTAGCCGAGGCTCGCGATGGAGATCGCCCGGCCCCGGTGCGCGCGGAACCAGCGCGCCATGGTGGTGACGGCGATATGCGTCATCATCCCCTGGCCGCAGAAGCGCAGCCCGAAGATCAGCACCGCCAGCAGCCAGACGGAATTGCCGAGCGCCATGCCCGCCGCCACGGCGGCGAAGAGCGCGAGGATGCCCGGGGCGAGCCGCCCCGGCGCGATGTCATCTGCCATCCGGCCCTGCCGGAACAGCAGCGCGGCCGAGGCCAGGGTGGCTGCGGCATAGAGGCCGCCCCATTGCCCGTCGGTCAGCCCGTAGGCGGCCTTTATCTCGCCCGCGAAGAGCGCGATGAACCAGGTCTGGCCGAAGGCCGAAGCGAAGGTGAGAAGGAGCCCGGCGCCGAGCCAGCGCAGGTTGCCCCGAAGAAACGTGATCATGTTCCAAGCTCTAGGGCAGTGCCCGCGCGCGTGCCAGCCCCATTCGCGGCCCCGACCGGGGCCGCACCCGACATCCAAGGAGGAGACACCTGATGGAGAAGTTCACCACCCTCACCGGGGTTGCGGCACCGATGCCGCAGATCAACATCGACACCGACATGATCATCCCCAAGCAGTTCCTGAAGACGATCAAGCGCTCGGGGCTGGGCAAGAACCTGTTCGACGAGATGCGCTACCTCGACGACGGCTCGGAGAACCCGGAGTTCGTGCTGAACAAGCCCGCCTACCGCGAGGCGAAGATCCTCGTGACCGGCGAGAACTTCGGCTGCGGCTCCTCGCGCGAGCATGCGCCCTGGGCGCTGCTGGACTTCGGCATCCGCTGCGTGCTGGCGCCCAGCTTCGCCGACATCTTCTTCAACAACTGCTTCAAGAACGGCATCCTGCCGATCGTGCTGCCGCAGGAGCAGATCGATCTGCTGATGGACGATGCGGGCCGCGGCGCCAATGCCATCGTCTCCATCGACCTGGAGAACCAGACCATCACCGGCCCGGACGGCGGCAAGATCTCCTTCGAGGTGGACCAGTTCCGCAAGCACTGCCTGCTGAACGGGCTCGACGACATCGGGCTGACCATGGAGAAGGGCGCGGCCATCGACGATTTCGAGGCCCGGACCCACGCCGCGCGGCCCTGGCTCTGAGCCCGGGCGCCGCCCTCCTGCCGCCATGCCCGGTGTTCTCGCGCGCATAGCCTGCCTGCTGGCGGGCCTTGTCTGCCTCCCGGCCCTGGCCGGGGCGCAGACGCCCCCGGCGCCCGCGCCGGGCAGCCTGCGCGTGGCGGTCTACAACGTGGCGCTGTCGCGGCGCGGCGCCGGCGTGCTGTGGCGCGACCTCGACCGGGTGCGGGACGGGCGCGGCGACGCGCAGATCGAGGCGCTGCTGCAGGTCATCCCCCGGCTCGGCGCCGATGTCCTGGTGCTGACCGAGTTCGACCATGACCCGGAGGGGCAGGCGCTCGGCGCCTTCACGGCCCTGCTGCAGGCGCCGCCCGGCGCGGATGCGCCCGCCATCGCCTATCCGCACCGGTTCGCCGGGCCGGTGAACAGCGGCCAGCCCTCCGGCATCGACCTTGACGGCGACGGCAGAACCGACGGCCGGGCGGACGCCTGGGGGTTCGGCGCCTTCCCGGGGCAGAAGGGCATGGCGGTGCTGAGCCGCTTCCCGCTCGGCCCGGTCACCGGGTTCCGCGGCCTGCGCTGGCGCGCGCTGCCCGGCCATCACCTGCCGCTGCGCGAGGACGGCACGCCGTTCCCCTCCGAGGCGGCGCAGGCGGCGATGCGGCTCTCCTCGCGCGCGCACTGGGTGGTGCCGGTGCAACTGCCGGGCGGCGTGGCCGAGCTGCTCGTCAGCCATGCCTCCGCGCCGGTCTTCGACGATGCGCATGACCTCAACGGCCGGCGCAACGCCGACGAGATCCGCTTCTGGCAGCTCTGGCTCGACGGCACCGGTTTTCGCGCCGACAGCGGCGAGACCGTGGTCCGCGGGCCCGCGCCGGTGCTGCTGGCCGGCACGCTCAACGCCGACCCGTTCGACGGCGCCGGCGCGCAGGAGGCGATTGCCGCCCTGCTCGCCCACCCCGCCCTGCAGGACCCCGGGCCCGAGGGCCCGGGCGGCGTGGCGGCGGCGGGGCAGGGGGCGAACGCGGCCCATCGCGGCCCGCCCGCCCGCGACACCGCCGATTTCCGCGACACGCCGGCCCCGGGCAACCTGCGGGTAGACTACCTGCTGCCCGACGCGCGCTTCACCGTCACCGCCAGCGGCGTGTGGTGGCCGGCGGAGGGCGAGGAGGCAGCCCTGCTCGCCGCCGCCTCCGACCACCGCCCGGTCTGGGTGGACCTGAAGCCGCCCGCGCCCTGACGCGCCCCCGACACCGGCCGCGCCCCCGGGCTTGACCGGGCCGGCCCCCGCCTCTACCCCAGTTCGAAAACCTGAAAACTCCGAGGAAGACACGAAATGCCAACCCCCTCCCTGCTCATCCTGCCCGGCGACGGCATCGGCCCCGAAGTGATGGCGGAGGTGCGCCGGATCATCGACTGGTACGGCGCGAAGCGCGGCCTCGTCTTCGACGTGACCGAGGACCTGGTGGGTGGCTGCGCCTATGACGCGCACGGCACCCCGCTCACCGACGCCACCATGGCGAAGGCGCAGGAGGTGGACGCGGTGCTGCTCGGCGCCGTGGGCGGCCCGAAATACGACGATCTGGACTTCTCGGTGAAGCCCGAGCGCGGCCTGCTGCGCCTGCGCAAGGAGATGGACCTCTACGCAAACCTGCGCCCGGCCCAGTGCTTCGACGCGCTGGCCGATTTCTCCTCGCTCAAGCGCGAGGTGGTGGCCGGGCTCGACATCCTGATCCTGCGCGAGCTCACTTCCGGCATCTACTTCGGCGAGCCGCGCGGCATCATCCGGGAAGGCAACGAGCGCGTGGGGATCAACACCCAGCGCTACACCGAGAGCGAGATCGCCCGCATCGCCCGCTCCGCCTTCGAGCTGGCGCGCAAGCGCTCCAACAAGGTCTGCTCCATGGAGAAGGCCAACGTGATGGAATCCGGCATCCTCTGGCGCCAGGTGGTGACCGAGATCCACCAGGCCGAGTACCCGGACGTGGAGCTGAGCCACATGTATGCCGATGCCGGCGCCATGCAGCTCTCGCGCTGGCCCAAGCAGTTCGACGTGATCGTGACCGACAACCTGTTCGGCGACCTGCTGTCCGACCTCGCGGCGATGCTCACCGGCAGCTTGGGCATGCTGCCCTCCGCCTCGCTGGGCGCGCCGATGGCCAATGGCCGGCCGAAGGCGCTCTACGAGCCGGTGCACGGCTCCGCCCCGGACATCGCCGGCCAGGAGAAGGCGAACCCGATCGCCTGCATCCTCTCCTTCGCCATGGCGCTGCGCTACTCCTTCGACAAGGGCGATGAGGCCGAACGGCTGGAGAAGGCCGTGGAGGCCGTGCTCGCCAAGGGCTACCGCACGCCGGACCTGATGGCGGCGGAGGGCGGAACGCAGGTCACCACGAAGGGCATGGGCGACGCGATCCTCGCGGCGCTCGACGAGAGCCTGTGAGCGCGGAGCTCTTCCACCCCGGTGCAGGGGAGGCGGCCGCGCTCGGCCGTCTCCTCGACGAGGTGAACGCGCATTACCACATCGCGCCGCTCGGCGCCGCGGCGCGGCGCGGGCAGGTGGAGCGCATGCTCTCGGGCGGACATGTCGAGATCCTGATGGCGCGGGACGCGGAGGGCCCGGTGGGCCTCGCGGTCTACACCTTCCTCGACCCGGCCGGGGCGGAGGGCCCGGCGCTCTACATGAAGGAGCTCTACGTCTCGCCCCGGGCGCGGGGCAGCGGCCTGGGGCGGCGCATGATGGCCCGCCTGGCCGACATCGCCACCGCGAAGGGCTGTGCCCGGATGGACTGGACGACCGAGCGCTGGAACGAGGGCGCGCTGCGCTTCTACGCCGCGCTGGGGGCGGAGCTGCAGGAGCAGAAGGTGTACTTCCGCCTCGGCGCCCCGGCGCTGGCCGCGCTCGCGAAGGGCTGAGGGCCCGCAGGCGCATCACCGGTTGACGCGGCCCGGCCCGGCCGCGACTGTGGAGCACTTTTTCGCAGACCGGAGGCCCAGCATGTCGATCTTCTACAGGGGCACCGCGCCGGACGGTCCCGGACCGCTGGCCAGGCCCGCGACCGTTGCAGAGATGTTCCCGCACGCCGAGGCGCAGGACGATGACCTGCGCCTGCTCAACGAGGAGCTCACGCTCTGGCAGGGCACGGTGATCCTGCCCGGCGACATCGCGCGCATCGACGTGCCTCCGGGCCAGTATTTCCTCGACGGCACCGACACCGACCGCCTGAACGAGCTGGTCCAGGGCGAGATCTGGGAGGGCACCCTGGGCAGCCTGTCGCCCACCAGCTACCCGCCGGCCTACGTGGGCGGCTGGAACCTCGACCTGAGCTGGCTGGAGCGCGGGAACGTCGATCTCACCGCCGCGCGCAAACTGGACCCGGACGCGCTGCTGGCCGCCGAGCATGCCCGGATCAGCGCCGCCGCAGCGACGGGCGCCGCGGGGGGCGAGCCGGACCACACGCTGCTCGGCTGGGCGATCCTGCCGCGGTTCGACGCCGCGCGCCGGGTGCTGAGCTGGGCCACGGAGAAGATGTGGTCGGACGAGGACGGGCCGGTCCTGAGCCTCAACATCCACTGGTTCGGCCGGACCGGGAACATCGTGGGCGTGCTGATCGCGGACATGGACCAGATCGACGAGGTGACCGAGGCACTGCCCGGCTTCATCGACATGGTGCATTTCGCCGAAGGGTGCCGGCACGAGGATTTCGACCCCGCCCGCGACCGCGCCTGCGACGTCGGCCCCCGCGCCCTCATCTGCGGCACGGACTGAGCCTCGGGGCAAGGTGCCGCTCGACGGCCGGACCGGGCGGGGACCGCGCCTGCGACGTCTGCCCCGGTGCCCTGATCTCCGGCACGGACGGGCACCCCCGGGCAAGGCGCCGCTCGATGGCCGAACCGGGTAGGGTCCGCGCCTGCGACGTCTGCCCCCGTGCCCTGATCCGCGACACAGACTGAACCCCGGGGCAAGGCGCCGCTCGACGGCCGGACCGGGCGGAGGCCGCGCCTGCGATGTCGGCCCGCGTGCCCTCATCCGCGGCACGGACTGGCACCCCGGGGCAAAGGCACGGACCGGGCGGCGGGCGGCCCCGCCCTCACCGGCGATTGCACTGACCTGCACCTCCGGCTGAAATGCCCGGTCCGTGAGGCGCGCCACCCCGTGGCACGGCAGCCCCGGCCCGGCCGTGAGCCCGGGAAGCGCCCCCCGCACCCTGCGCCTTCGTGCGCCCGGTGAAACCGGCATAGGCAGGCGCGCCGCCGGTCGGGCGCGGGGGTGGGGCGGTATCTCCGAGGGACCTGCGTTGCCCCGGTCAGGCGGGCACGCCTGATCGTGGCACCAGCGGCGGCGCCGGGCGGACACCGCGCGGGCCCTGCCGACGGTTCGGCGCCGGGCACGCGGGGCCGTCTGCCGGTCCCTCTGGCAATCCGCTGTTGGGGGTTGACCGGCCTCGCCGGCGCGCGCGGGGCTTGCCGGGGCGCCAGCGCGAGGGTTGCCGGCGTCAGTGCCGCCGGCTCCGGGGTGGAGTCAGCGTCAGGGCAGCACGAGCAGGAACGTGTCCGATGACCAGCCGCTTTGCAGGTCGCGGGCATGGATGACCACCTCGCGGACACCTTCGGGGATGGCGACGCGGGGCAGGGAGCGGGTGAAGGGCTGCTCGGTCACATGCGGATGCAACAGCTTGCGGGTGCCCAGCACGGTGCCGTCGCGCAGCCGCACCTCCCATGTGTCGGCGTAATGGTCCCAGCCGGTGTCGTCATGGCGCAGGGTCACGTCGATGCGCCAGCCCTGCGGCCCGGGAACGGCGCGGGCATCGACGATCCGCACCTCGCTGGCGCCCGCCGGGCCGGCCAGCAGGGCCAGGGCAACCGCCGCGAGGCGCATCGCGGCGGCGGAGGGCAGGGCGTGGGGCCGGCAGTTTCGCATGCATGCGAGAATATCGCATCCCGGCCCGATTGGCATTCACAATTCCCCGCGCATGCGGTAGGGAACGCCGTTCGCAATACCCAGCCAGGAGTAAGAGGAGATGGGTTACAAGGTCGTCGTCGCGGGTGCCACGGGCAATGTGGGCCGCGAAATGCTGAACATCCTCGCCGAGCGGGAATTCCCCGTCGACGAGATCGCCGCGCTTGCCTCGCGCAAGTCGCTCGGCACGGAGTGCAGCTTTGGTGACCGAACTCTCAAGACCCAGGACCTCGACACGTTCGATTTCACCGGCTGGGACATGGCGCTCTTCGCCATCGGCTCCGACGCGACGAAGAAATACGCGCCGAAGGCCGCCGCCGCGGGCTGCGTGGTGATCGACAATTCGTCGCTCTACCGCTACGACCCCGACGTGCCGCTGATCGTGCCCGAGGTGAACCCGGACGCGATCGAGGGCTACGCGAAGAAGAACATCATCGCCAACCCCAACTGCTCCACGGCGCAGATGGTGGTGGTGCTGAAGCCGCTGCATGACCGCGCGAAGATCAGGCGCGTCGTCGTCTCCACCTACCAGTCGGTCTCCGGCTCGGGCAAGGAGGCGATGGACGAGCTGTGGCTGCAGACCAAGGGCATGTACGTGCCCGGCCAGGAAGTGGCGCCGAAAGTCTATCCCAAGCAGATCGCCTTCAACGTGATTCCCCATATCGACGTCTTCATGGAAGACGGCACGACCAAGGAAGAGTGGAAGATGGTCGCCGAGACCAAGAAGATCGTCGACAAGGCGATCAAGGTCACGGCCACCTGCGTGCGCGTTCCGGTGTTCGTGGGCCATTCCGAGTCGATCAACATCGAGTTCGAGGACTTCCTCGACGAGGACGAGGCCCGTGACATCCTGCGCGAGGCCCCGGGCTGCATGGTGATCGACAAGCGCGAGGACGGCGGCTACATCACCCCCGTCGAATGCGTGGGCGACTATGCCACCTACATCAGCCGCATCCGCCAGGACGGCACGATCGAGAACGGCCTGAACATGTGGGTCGTCTCCGACAACCTGCGCAAGGGCGCCGCCCTGAACGCGGTGCAGATCGCCGAACTGCTCGGCCGCCGCTGCCTGAAGAAGGGCTGAAGCCCACCGGCCGGGGCCCCGCCCCGGCCATTTCCCGCCCCCCTTGACGCTCCGCCCCGGCGATGTCCGCTTCCCCGAGGCCCGGCCAGACCATTTCCCGGTGCCGGAGCCTTGCTGGCGGATAACCCTCACCGGGGCCATCGCGGCGGGTTTTTCCGGTCCTCGGAGCCTCCCTCCGGCCCCTGATGGCCCGCCTTCCGGCCAGGCCCGTTGTCCCCGGCATTTCCGCTCCCGGCTGGTCAGGCGCGCCCGGAGCCGCGCCGCGATCCCCGCTGCCGCGCTGGGGCCGCATCGCGGAGGCTCCCCCTTGCCGGGGCGCCGCTCCCGGGGCTACCCTCGCGCGCCCGCCGCAGGAGATGCCCCAGATGCCCCACCTCACCGAGACGCCGGACCTGACCACGCTCCCCGGCGCGCCGGATTATTCCGTGCTCCTCGATGCCGAGATCCGCGCCTTCATCGCGCGCACCGGCTCCTTCTACCCCCCGGACACCGCCGGCTTCACCGCGCCCGAGCAGCGCCGGGTGTATGACCGCATGGCGGAGGCCTTCCACGCCGGCCGGCCGGAGGGGGTGGCCGTCGCGGAGCGGGTGATCGTCTCCGGCGACACGGAGATCCCGGTGCGGCGCTACACGCCGCGCGGCACGCCCGGGGCGCAGGTGGTCTATTATCACGGCGGGGGGGTCGTGGTCGGCGGGCTGGAAAGCCATGACGACGTCTGCGCCGAGATCGCCGCGCGCACCGGCTTCATCGTCACCTCGGTGGACTATCGTCTCGCGCCGGAGCACCGCCACCCGGCCGCCTTCGAGGACGCGCTGGCCGCCTTTCGCGCCGTGGCCGGGCAGAGCGAGGTGCCCGTGCTCCTGTGCGGCGACAGCGCCGGCGGAAACCTTGCCGCCGCCACCGCCCATGCCACCCGGGAGGACCAGCGCCGCCCGGCGGGGCAGGTGCTGATCTATCCCGGGCTGGGCGGGGACATGTCGCGCGGATCGTACCGGACCCATGCGCATGCGCCGATGCTCACCCTCGCGGACCTGTACGCCTACCGCGACATCCGCGGCGCCGCTGCCGACCCCGGCGCGCCGGACCCCACGCTGGCGCCGCTTTCGGACACGGATTTCACCGGCCTGCCGCCCACGCTGGCGCTCGGCGCGGAATGCGACCCGCTCTGCGACGATTGCGCGGCCTATGCCGCGGCCATCCGCGCCGCCGGGGGGCAGGCGCAGGCGCATGTGGAGAAGGGGCTGGTACACGGCCACCTGCGCGCGCGCCACGTCTCCGCCCGGGCGGGGGAGAGCTTCTCGCGGGTGATTGCCGGGCTGACGAGCCTTGCCGCAGGCGGGCTGCCCCCGGCGGGCTGAGCGGCGTCCGCGCGCTCCGGCGCCCCGCCCCGGAGGGGAGGCGCCGGGCGTGGGATCAGTTGCCCGAACTCGCCATGCGGCGGCGGCTGATGGCCTCCTCCAGCCAGCCCAGGTGCATCTCCGGCACGGAGGAGAGCAGCAGCTCCGTGTAGGCGTCGAAGGGCGGTGCGAGCACCGTGCTCTTCGGGCCGTAGCGCACCAGCTCGCCGCGATACATCACCGCGATCTGGTCGGCGATGGCGCGCACGGTGGCGAGGTCATGCGTGATGAACAGGTAGGCCACCTGCTCCTTCGCCTGCAGGTTCAGCAACAGCTTCAGGATGCCGTCGGCCACCAGCGGGTCGAGCGCGCTGGTCACCTCGTCGCAGATGATGAGCTTGGGTTTCGCCGCCAGCGCGCGGGCGATGCACACGCGCTGCTTCTGCCCGCCGGAAAGCTCGGCCGGGTAGCGGTCGATGAAGCCCTCGCCCATCTCGATCTGCTCCAGCAGCTCGCGGATGCGGGCCTCCTTCGCCTTGCCGCGCAGGCCGAAGTAGAACTCCAGTGGCCGTCCGATGATGGTGCGCACCGTCTGGCGCGGGTTCATCGCCGTGTCGGCCATCTGGTAGATCATCTGCAGCTCGCGCAGGTCATCGCGCGTGCGCTGGGGCAGGGCGGGGCTCAGCGTGCGGCCCTCGAAGCGGATCTCGCCTTCCGAGGGCGGCAGCAGCCCGGTGATCACCCGCGCGAGGGTGGACTTGCCGGAGCCGCTCTCGCCCACCACCGCCAGCGTGTGGCCCGGCTCGATCGACACGCTCACGTTCCTGAGCACCTTCACCGCGCCCGCGTAGGCCGCGGTGATGCCGGTCACCTCCAGCACGGGCGTGCCGGCGGGCGCCTTTTCCTCATGCTCGATGGAGCGCACGGAGACCAGGGCCTGCGTGTACGCCTCCCGCGGGGCGTTGATGATCTGGTCCGTGGTGCCGTGTTCGACCATCTCTCCCTGGCGCAGCACCATGATCTCGTCGGAGACCTGGGCGACCACGGCAAGGTCATGGGTGATGTAGAGCGCGGCCACCCCGGTGTCGCGGATCGCCTCCTTGATGGCGGCGAGCACGTCGATCTGGGTGGTGACGTCGAGCGCGGTGGTCGGCTCGTCGAACACGATGAGGTCCGGCTGCGGGCAGAGCGCCATCGCCGTCATCGCGCGCTGGAGCTGGCCGCCGGAGACCTGATGCGGGAAGCGGTTGCCGAAGGTCTCCGGGTTCGGCAGGCCCAGCTTGGCGAACAGCGCCTTCGCTCGGGCCTCCGCCTCCTCGCGGGAGGCGAGTTTGTGGCGCAGGGTGGTCTCGATCACCTGTTCCATCAGCCGCTGCGCCGGGTTGAACGCGGCGGCGGCGGATTGCGCCACGTAGGAGACCTCGCGGCCCCGGATGCTGCGCAGCCCGCCGGGCCCGGCCTTCAGGATGTCGCGCCCGTTCAGGAACACCTCGCCGCCGGTGATGCGCACCCCGCCGCGGCCGTAGCCGAGCGGGGAGAGCCCGATGGTGGATTTGCCCGCCCCGGATTCGCCGATCAGCCCCAGCACCTTGCCCTTTTCGAGCGTGAGCGAGACGCCGTGGACGATGGTGATGTCGCGCGGCTCCTCCCCCGGGGGGGTGACGGTGGCGCCGATCTTCAGGTTGCGGATGTCGAGGAGCATGTCAGCCACTGCGGCCTCCCTTGAGATCGGTGGTGCGGTTCAGGACCCAGTCGGCGACGAGGTTCACCGAGATGGCGAGCACGGCGATGGCCGCGGCCGGGTAGAGCCCGGCGCCGATGCCGAACACGATGCCGTCCTTGTTCTCGCGCACCATGCCGCCCCAGTCCGCCGCCGGCGGCTGGACGCCGAGGCCGAGGAAGGAGAGCGAGGAGAGGAACAGCACCGCGAAGATGAAGCGCAGGCCGAACTCCGCCACCAGCGGCGAGAGCGCGTTGGGCAGGATCTCGCGGAAGATGATCCAGGCCGTGCGCTCGCCGCGCAGCCGGGCGGCCTCCACGAAATCCATCACCCCGATGTCCACCGCCACCGCGCGGGCGAGGCGGAAGACCCGGGTGGATTCCACCAGCCCCATCACCAGCACCAGCGTGAGCACGTCCGCCTCCACGACCGAGAGCACCACCAGCGCGAGGATGAGCGAGGGGATCGCCATCACCAGGTCGACGAGGCGCGAGAGCACCTGGTCCAGCCAGCCCCCGGCCACGGCGGCCAGGAAGCCAAGCACCGCGCCGGAGACGAAGGCCAGCGCCGAGGCGAGGGCGGCGATGAGCATCGTGGTGCGCGCGCCGTAGATCATCCGGCTCAGCAGGTCGCGGCCCAGGTTGTCGCCCCCCAGCCAGTAGTCGGAGGAGGAGGGGGCCCAGACATCCGTGACCGTCTGGTTCAGCCCGTAGGGCGCGATCCAGGGCGCGAACACCGCCACGAAGACGAAGGCGAAGGTGAGCACCAGGCCGATCCAGGCGCTTGTCGGGATACGGCGCCAACTCATTTCGGGTGCCTCAGTCTGGGGTTGGAGATGATCGCGACCACGTCGGCCACCATGTTGAGCAGGATGTAGACGGCGGCGAAGATCAGCCCGCAGGCCTGCACCACCGGCACGTCGCGCTTGGACACGTGGTCCACCAGGTACTGCCCCATGCCGGGATAGACGAAGATCACCTCCACCACCACGACACCCACGACGAGATAGGCGAGGTTGATCATCACCACGTTCACGATGGGCGCGATGGCGTTCGGGAAGGCGTGCTTGCGGATGATGGTGAAGGCGCGCAGGCCCTTCAGCTCCGCGGTCTCGATATAGGCGGACTGCATCACGTTGAGGATGGCGGCGCGGGTCATGCGCATCATGTGCGCCAGCACCACCAGCGTGAGGGTGAGCGCGGGCATGGCCACGGTTTCCAGCCGGTCGAGGAAGCTCATCGAATCGTAGACCGTGGCGACCGAGGGCAGCCAGCGCAGCTGCACGCCGACGAAGAAGATCAGCACGTAGCCGATGAAGAACTCCGGCAGCGAGATCGAGGCGAGCGAGAGCCCGGAGATCAGCTTGTCCGGCCAGCGCCCGCGGTAGCGCACGGAGACGAGCCCCAGCAGGATGGCCAGCGGCACGGCGATCACCGCCGCGACGCCGGCGAGGAACAGCGTGTTGCCCAGCCGCTTGCCCAGCGAGGTGGCGATGTCCTGCCCGTTGGAGAGCGCGGTGCCGAGATCGCCGTGCAGCATGCCGCCCAGCCAGGCGAAGTAGCGCGTGACCGCGGGTTGATCGAGCCCCAGCTCGGCGCGCTTGTTCGCCAGCGCCTCGGGGGTGGCAGACTGGCCCAGGATTGCCTGGGCCACGTCACCGGGGAGGATCTGGGTGGCGGCGAAAATCATCACCGACACCGCCAGAAGGAGAAGGAGCCCCATCGCGACGCGCTGGAGCACCAGTCTCAGAAGAAGGCCCATGCCCCCGCCTCAGCCCATGAGCCAGGTCTTGGACAGGGCGTAGCCGTTCATCATGGTCTGGGCGCCGTCTTCTTCCCAGCCGCCGATCCTGTCGGACACCGCCTCGATCCAGTCGTTGAACATCGGCAGGATAAGCCCGCCCTCGTTGCGCACCATGAGGGCCGCATCGTGGTACATGCTCTTGCGCTTCGCCTCGTCCAGCTCGGCCTTGGCCTTGGTGATGAGCGCGTCGAACTCCGGGCGCTTGAAGCGGGTGTCGTTCCAGTCCGCAGAGGAGATGTAGGCGGTGGAGTACATCTGGTCCTGCACCGGGCGGCCGCCCCAGTAGGAGGCGCAGAAGGGCTGCTTGTTCCACACTTCGGACCAGTAGCCGTCACCCGGCTCGCGCTTCACGTCGATGGTGATGCCGGCCGCCGAGGCGTGTTGCTGGAAGAGCTGCGCCGCATCCACCGCGCCGGGGAAGGCCACGTCGGAGGTCTGCAGCACGATCGGGCCGGAATGGCCGGACTTCTTGTAGTAATGCGCCGCTTCCTCGGGGTCGTAGGCGCGCTGCTCGATGTCGGCGGGGAACAGCGGATAGGCGGAGTTGATCGGGAAGTCGTTGCCCACCGTGCCGTAGCCGCGCAGGATCTTGTCGACCATGTCCTCGCGGTTGATGGCGAGCTTGAGGGCCATGCGCAGGTCGTTGTTGTCGAAGGGCGCGGTGTCGCAATGCATGATGAACACGTAATGGCCGCGGCCGGCGGTGTTCTTCACGGTCACGCCCGGTACGCGCTTGATCAGGTCGACGATCTTCGGCTCGACGTTGTTGATCATGTGCACCTGGCCGGACTGCAGGGCCGCGGTGCGGGCGGTGGCGTCGTTGATCACGGTGATTTCCACCTGGTCGGCGAAGCCGCGGTTGCCCGCATCCCAGAAGTTCGCGAACTTCTCGGCGCCGTGGCGCACGCCGGGCTCGTTCACCGTCACCTTGTAGGCGCCGGCGGAGATGCCGGCGTCCGGCGCATCCTTGCCGCCGCCCGGCTGGATGATGAGGTGGTAATCGGCCAGCAGGTAGGGCAGGTCGGCGTTGGCCTCCTTGAGGGAGATCACCAGTTCCTTGCCGTTCACCTGCATGGTGTCGATGCCGCGCATGATGCCCAGGGCGCCGGACTCCGACTTCTCGTTGGAGTGGCGGTCGAGCGTGTCGAACACGTCCTGGGCGGTCACGGTCTTGCCGTTGTGGAATTCCACGCCGTCGCGGATCTTGAAGGTCCAGGTCTTCGCGTCGGAGGAGGCGCCCCATTCCTCGGCGATGCGCGGCTCCAGCGCGCCGGTGGGCCCGACCTCGACGATCTTCTCGCCCCAGGTCTGGCCGAAGACGAAGGGAACCTGGCTCAGGAAGGTGGCGGGGTCCAGGCTGTTGGTGCTCTCGCCGCCCACCATGCCGGCCTTGATCAGGCCGCCCGTCACCGGGTCGGCCGCCCGGGCCACGGAGGCCAGCAGCGTGCCGGCAGAGGAGGCCGTGAGCCCGAGCGCTGCGGCGCGGCCCATGAAGTGCCGGCGGCTCACACCGCCGCGGACAACCTGCCGGCCGAGATGTTCGAGTTCGTTGGTCATGCTTCCCTGTCTCCTGTTGAGTGCGGCGGCGGACGCCGCGCGAATTGATTGGCGCTTCTGCGGGCAAGGCCGGACGCGCTGCCTCACAGAGTGCCATGACGATTTCATCAGGGCGAGTTATTTTTGAACCGCCGTTCAATATGCACGCGGGCTCAAGGCCAGCGCGCGACAGCTCGCACCCGGGATGTTCAGGTCGGATCGGATGGCAGGGTGTAGCCCGAACAGGGGGTTGGGGTCAAACCCGCAGCGGTCGCGCGGTCCGGCCCCCGGCCGGCGCGGCGCCGCCGGTCCGGAACCCCGCTGCCCGGAAACGCGGCAGGCCGGCCCCCGCGCGGTGGAATCGCGGCGCGAAACCGCCGCCGCGCCACCCGCCTCCCGGCCGCCATCCTCCGCCCCGGAATCGCTCCCGAACCGCCGCGCCCTCATGCCGCGCGCCCGTGTCGCGCGCCGCTCAGTCGCCCGCCGCCTTCCGGCCCACAAGCGTGAGGCACCGGAGGTTGCCGTCAGGCGATCTCTGCGCGGCCTCCGGCTGACGCGCAGCGCGCGTTTGTCGGGGCCGCGCAGCAGACACCGGCAGCAGACACCGGCAGCAGACACCGGCAGCAGACACCGGCAGCAGACACCGGCAGCAGACACCGGCAGCAGACACCGGCAGCAGACACCGGCAGCAGACACCGGCAGCAGACACCGGCAGCAGACACCGGCAGCAGACACCGGCAGCAGACACCGGCAGCAGACACCGGCAGCAGACACCGGCAGCAGACACCGGCAGCAGACACCGGCCGCGGCGCCGGAGTGCCGGAGGCGCTCCGGGATCAGGACCAGTCGCGCGGGATGCGTTCGTCGTAGCTGCGGCGGAACACTTCGGTGTCGCCCTCGGTGGCCACCACCTCGCCGGTGATGCGGAAGGCGTCCGCGTCGGAGGTGATGGCGGTGCGCGCCACGGTGCGGAGCTGCCAGTCGCCCCGGCCGTGGGTCTGCTCCCAGACCGCCTCGCCCCGGGCGGAAAGCGGGTCGTCGGGGTGGATCGACCAGGTCTCCGCCACCCAGGAGCCGTTCTCCAGCCCGTGGTCGGCGTCGCGCACCGCGCCGAAGTCGTCGCGCAGGTGCAGGGTCACGGTGCCGGTCTTCTGGTCGGTCTCGATGCGCCGGGAGTTGGAGGCCGGCCGCAGGGTGTCCACCGCCCAGGGAGCCGCGGCCTCCGGGGCCTCGAAGCTCCACTCGGCGCCTTCCGCCAGCTTGCGCTTCGGCAGGCGCACCCGGCCCTCCAGCAGGGTGAGCGTGGCCTGCTCCGGCGCCGGCCAGACCATCGGCCAGTAGGCCGAGGACACCGCCACGCGCAGCCGGTGCCCGGCGGGCACGCGCCAGGCGATGTCGTCGAGCTTCAGCCGGATCTCGTACTCCCGCCCGGGCTCCAGCAGCTCCGGCGCCTCCTGGCTGTCGCGCATGGTGAGGTTCAGCACGCCCCAGGTGATGCGGGTGGAGGCGCCGTCGGGGTGGACGTCGTTCAGCCGCACGCAGACCTGCGCCTTCGGCCTGTCGGCCTTCAGGCGCAGCACCACCTCCGGCCCGCCGACGATGTCCATCGGCTCGGAGAGCGCCGGGCTGTCGAAACAGGCGGAGAGCGCGTCGTCGCGGCGCTGGTCGTCGGGCAGCTCCGGCCCCCAGTAGATCGCGCAATACTCGCCGCCGTGCAGGCCGCAGTCCGCCGGGGAGCGCACCAGGGCGGAGAAGGGCGCCGGGCGTTCGGCGAGGCTGCCGCCCGGGCCCATGTGCAGCACCGCTTCCAGCAGGCCGGGAGCGGGCCACTCCGCCTCCGCGATCCACCGGCCGGGGCGGGTGTCATACCAGGTCTGCGGGCGCACGCTGTCCATGAGGTAGAGGCGCATGTCCGGGTCGGCCTCCACGCCGGTGTCCTCGCCCTTCAGCCAGTGGTCCCACCAGCGCTTCATCTCCTGCAGGAAGCCGATCGGCTCGGGCTTCGCGAAATGCGGGTACTTGTGGATCCAGGGGCCGATGATGCCCTTGGCCGGGGCCTTGAGGTTGCTCACCAGTCGCGAGACGGTGTTCTTGTAGGCATCACCCCAGCCGCCCACGGCCAGAACCGCGGCCTCGATGGCGTCGTAATCCTCGCAGACCGAGCCGTGCTTCCAGTACGCGTCCCGGGTCTGGTGCGCGGCCCATATGGCGTGGAGCATCGGGTTCGTCTCCGTCCGCTGCATCCACAGCTCGCGCCAGTCCGGGCGCAGGGCCGGGTCCGGCGGGCGCGGGGTGAAGGAGAGCATCGTCGCCCCCCAGCCCAGCAGCTCGGCCAGCGGCAGGCCGCCCTTGTAATGCACGTCGTCGTTGAAGCGGTCATCGGTGGAGCACATGGTGACGATGGCCTTCAGCGCCGGCGGGCGCAGGGCCGCGACCTGCAGCGCGTTGAACCCGCCCCAGGAGATGCCCATCATCCCCACCTTTCCGCTGCACCAGGGCTGGGCGGCGATCCAGGCGATGGCATCGCAGGCGTCCTGCAGCTCCTGCGCGGTGTACTCGTCCTCCATCAGGCCTTCGCTGTCGCCGTTGCCGCGCATGTCGATGCGGATGCAGGCATAGCCGTGGCCGGCGAGCCAGGGATGGGTCAGGCAGTCGCGCGCCGTGGTGCCGTCGCGCTTGCGGTAGGGCAGGTGCTCCACGATGGCCGGAACCGGGCGGGCGGCGGCGTCCGCGGGCATCCAGACCCGGGCCGAGAGGCGGCAGCCATCCGGCATCACGATGGCCATGTCGGGGGTCTCGACCACCTCGTGGGGGAATTGCGTCACCGTCTTCATGCCTGCCTCCATGCTGCGCCCGGCCCGCGCCGGCCGGGACCGCGCACCCTAGCCCCGCCTCCCGCAAGAGAAAAGGGCCGGGCCCGCAAAACCCGCCCCCCGGAAGGCCGTGCCCGACACCTTCCTGCGCGGACGCGCGTCCCGTCGCCCCGGGCCGGGGGGACGGGGGCCGGGCAAGGACACACCCTGCCCTCCGGCGCGGGCCGTCGCCCGCCCTCCACGGCCCGGCCAGTAAGGGCTGCTGGCCCTGCGCCGGGGTCGAGGCGTTGCGATGCTGCCGGGCGGTCGGAGCTGCCCGGGAGGCGAGAGGCGCGCGAGGCGAAGCCGGGCGCAGAAGGGTGCCGGGGAGCGGGCGGCGCGTGATGTGAGGCCGGGCGCGCAAGGGAGCGGGGGGGGGGTAGGAGGCGGCTGGTGCGAAGCCGGGCGCGCAAGGGTGCCGGGGAGCGGGCGGCCTGTGGTGTGAGGCCGGGTACGCGAGGGTTCCCGGGAGCAGGCGGCCCGTGATGCGAAGCCGGGTGCACAGGGGTACCGGGGGGCGGGAGGCGCGTGGTGTGAGGCCGGGTGCGCAAGGGAGCGGGGGGGCGGGAGGCCCGTGATGCGAAGCCGGGTGCACAGGGGTACCGGGGGGGCGGGAGGCGCGTGGCGTGAGGCCGGGTGCGCAGGCGTGCCGGGGAGCGGGAGGCGCGTGATGCGAGGCCGGGCGCGGAAGGGTGCGGCGTGGGTGGGCCGGCCCACGCGAACGGCATCACGGCGCCCGGCCCGGTGTGGCCCGGCGGCCGGGCGCGGGGCTTGGCGGAGCGATGCCGCCGGGCGCACAGGGCGTGTCGGGGCACATCAGCCGGAGGCGCGCGGCGGGAACGGCCCGGTTCGTCGGGCCGGGGCGGGCGCGCCCCTGTCGCCCGGGCTGCGCGGGGCCGGTATGCGCGGCGGGTCGTCCGGCAGGCCGAGACCGCGCGGCGGGGCGCCGGGCGGGGAATTCGGCGCGCGGGGAGTTGACCTCCTCGTGGCGCTCTGCTCTCTGATCCCGGGCCCCGCGAGACCGAAAGTGCGACAGCGCCGGCCCGGCAGAACAGAGGATGAGCGCCCCGTGCTTCACAACCGCAGCCTGCCCGCGCCCCGACCGGGCCGCGCCGCGACGGGAGCGCGCGCATGAGCCTCGTGGTGGAATTCCGCAGCGCGTTGCACGTGGTGGCGGTGGTATCGCTGGCACTGGCCGCGATCATGCTCGCCCCGGCGGGAATGGGCCTGTCGCTGGGCTGGCCGGGGGCGAACTCGTTCCTCGTCAGCGCGGTGATGGTGGGTGTGGTGTCGCTGATGGTGGCGGTGTCCACCTGGGGCGCGCGGCGGCCCGACCTCACCGCCCGGTTCGGCTTCATGCTGGTGAACCTTCTGTGGTGGATCTCCCCGGCCGTCTGCGCCGTGCCGCTGATGCTGGGGCCGGCGCAGCTGAGCTTCGTGGATGCCTATTTCGAATCGGTCTCCGGTATGACGACCACCGGCTCCACCGTGATGACCGGGCTGGACGGGTTCGACCACGCCACCCTGCTGTGGCGCTCCATCGTGCAATGGCTGGGCGGGCTGGGCATGCTCTCGCTCGGGCTGATCCTGCTGCCTTTCCTCTCCGTGGGCGGCATGCAGCTGTTCCGGATGGAAAGCTCCGACCGCGCCGACAAGCCGCTGCCCCGCTTCGTGGCGCTCTCGAAGGTGATCCTGCTGGTCTATGTCGGGCTGACGCTGGCCTGCGCCGGGCTCTACTCGCTGGCCGGCATGAGCGGGTTCGACGCCTTCAACCACGCCTTCACAACGCTCTCCACCGGCGGCTATTCCACCCATGACGCCTCGATGGGGTATTTCACCGGCACCGGCGTGCTGTGGGTGGGCACGGTGTTCATGATCGCCGGCAGCCTGCCGTTCAGCCTCTACATCGTGCTGATCTTCTCGCGCCACCGCATGGGGGTGGACCCGCAGGTGCGGGTGTTCATCAGCATCATCGTGGTGGCCACGGCGCTGCTGTTCTTCGGGCGCTCGGGCGACGACGCCCACGGCCTGCACGCCCTGGCGCAGGACGCGTTCAACGTGACATCGGTGATCACCACCACCGGCTACGCGGCGGGGGACTACACGGTCTGGGGCACGCTGGCGGTGCCGCTTTTCTACGTGCTCACCTTCCTCGGCGGCTGCGCGGGCTCCACGGCGGGCGGGCTGAAGACCTACCGGCTCATCGTGATGATGGAACTCATCCGTACCTCGCTGGCCGAACTGCTGCACCCGCGCGGCGTGTTCCCGATGCGCTACGGCAACCGGCAGATCGCACCGGACATCTTCCGCTCCGCCCTCGTCATGATGATGGCCTTCATCGCCACGCTGGGGGTGCTCACCATCCTGCTGGGCGCCTGCGGGCTGGACTTCCTCACCGCGCTCACCGGGGCGGTGACCGCGCTCACCAACGTCGGCCCGGGCCTGGGCGACATCATCGGCCCCGCGGGGAACTTCGCGCCGCTGCCCGACACGGCGAAGATCCTGCTCGCCATCGGCATGGTGCTGGGGCGGCTGGAGATCCTCGGCTCGCTGGTGCTGCTCTCGCCGCTCTTCTGGCGGACCTGAGGGCTCGGCGCGGCAGGGGCGGCTTGCTCCGCCTTCCGGCCGGGGGGCCACTCACGCAGGAAGGTGAGACTGCCCCCGGCTGTCGCCATCCCGCCCGGCGCGGCGGGGCTCCGGCGGCGGCTCGCTTCGCCTTGCGGCCGAGCGTGCGCTCGCGCATGAAGGTGAAGACGCCCCCTGGCCGCCACACTCCCGCTCAGCATGGCGAAGATCCCGCAGCGGCGCGCTCCGCCCGGCGGCCGAGCGCGTGCCCGCGCGGGAAGGGGAAGATGCCCCTGGCCGACACCCTCTCGCTCAGTATGGCGGAGGTCCCGCAGCGGCGCGCTCCGCCCGGCGGCCGAGCGCGTGCCCGCGCGGGAAGGGGAAGATGCCCCTGGCCGCCCCTGTCCCGCTCAGCGCGGCGGGGTTCCGGCGGCGGCGCGCTCCGCCTTGCGGCCGAGGGCGCGCTCGCGCAGGAAGGTGAAGAGGCCCGTGGCCACTACCAGCCCGGCACCGGCATAGGTGAGCGGGCGCGGGAAGTCGGCGAACAGCAGCATGCCCAGGATCAGCGCCCAGACCAGCGCCGTGTAGCGGAACGGCGCGATGAAGCTCATGTCGCCGGTGCGCATCGCCATGGTGATCATGATGTAGCCCGCCGTCACCAGCAGCCCCGCCAGCCCCACCTGCGCCAGCGTGGCGGGGGAGGGCGCGGTCCAGCCGGTCACCACCAGCCCGGCCGCCCCGGTGAGCGTGAGCGAGCTTGCCGCCACGAAGGCCACCAGCACCGAGGGCACGGCGCGCGACAGGCTGCGGGTGGAGAAATCCCGCATCACGAGGAACCCCACCGCCCCCAGCGCGCAGAGCGACCAGGCGGTGAACCCCTCCGTGCCCGGCCGCACGATCAGCATCACCCCGCCGAACCCCACGGCGATGGCGAGCGAGCGCCGCCAGCCCACGCGCTCGCGCAGCAGCAGCGCGGCGGCCAGCGTCATCGCGAGCGGCGCCACCTGCAGGATGGCGGTGGCATTGGCGAAGGGGATGTGGAACAGCGCGGCGAGGAACATGAGCGTGCTGCCCATCTCCCCCACCGTGCGCCAGGAGAGCGCGCGCAGGTCCGCCCGCGCCAGCCGCAGGCGCGAGCGCTCCAGCCGCGCGGTGAACACCGCGAGCAGGGTGCTGGCGATGCAGCCGCGCAGGAAGATCGCCTCCCACAGCCCGATCTCGGCGGCAACCAGCTTCATCAGCGCGTCATGTACGGTGAAGATGCCGGTGCAGGCCACCATGATCCCCGCTCCGCGCATGTTCTGGGCGAGCGTGTAGGCTTGAGCAGGCTGGGGCATGGGCGGCGATCTCCGGGAGGGTCCGCCCTGCGTGGTCGGTTTTGCCTGCGTTTGCAAGGGGCAATGCGCGCGCCGCATCCCGCCGCGTGCCCGGCCCGCCCCCCTTCCGGGAGGCGGGACCGGCGATCACTCGGCCGCGACGGCGCCCTCGATCCGCTCCACCCGGCAGGCGGAGAACTTGAACTCCGGGATCTTGCCGAACGGGTCGAGCTGCGGGTTGGTGAGCACGTTCGCGGAGGCCTCCACATAGGCGAAGGGCACGAAGACCATGTCCTCGGACACCGCCCTGTCGGCGCGCGCCATGATCTCGATCGCGCCGCGCCGGGTGGTGATGCGGAACATGTCGCCCGGCGCGATGCCGAGCTTTGCGAGGGTGCGCGGGTGCATCGAGGCGTTGGCCTCCGGCTCCACCGCGTCGAGCACGCTGGCGCGGCGGGTCATCGAGCCGGTGTGCCAGTGCTCGAGCTGCCGGCCGGTGGTGAGGATCATCGGGAAGTTCGCGTCCGGGATCTCGGCCGGCGGGGTGACGCGCGCGGGCGTGAACTTCGCCCGGCCGGCGCGGCGGGGGAAGCCGTCGCCGAACACCACGGCCTGGCCGGGGTCCTCCGGGCCGAGGCAGGGGTAGGTCACCGCGCCCTCGCGCTCCAGCCGCTCCCAGGTGATGTGATGCAGGCTGCGCATCGACATCTTCATCTCCGAGAACACCTCGCGCGGGTGGTCGTAATCCCAGTCCAGCCCCAGCTTGCGGGCCAGCGCCACGATGATGCGCCAGTCCTCGCGCGCCTCGCCCGGGGGCGAGACGGCGGGGCGGCCCATCTGCACCTGGCGGTTGGTGTTGGTGGCGGTGCCGGTCTTCTCGGCCCAGGCGGAGGCGGGCAGGATCACGTCGGCGTAGTTCGCCGTCTCGGTCAGGAACACGTCCTGCACCACGAGATGCTCGAGCTTGGCCATCGCGTTGCGGGCATGCTCCACGTCGGGGTCGGACATGGCGGGGTTCTCGCCCAGGATGTACATGCCGCGGATCTCGCCGCGGTACATCGCGTCCATGATCTCGACCACGGTCAGGCCGGGCTTCGCGTCGATCTCGGTGCCCTTCCAGATGTGCTTGAAGAGCTCGCGGTTGTCCGCCTCCGCCACCAGCTGGTAATCGGGCAGCATCATCGGGATCAGGCCCGCGTCGGAAGCGCCCTGCACGTTGTTCTGCCCGCGCAAGGGGTGCAGGCCGGTGCCCGGCCGGCCCACGTGGCCGCAGAGCAGGGCGAGCGAGATCAGGCAGCGCGAGTTGTCGGTGCCGTGGATGTGCTGCGAGATGCCCATGCCCCAGAAGATCATCCCGGCGCGGGCGCGGGCGAACTCGCGCGCCACCTCGCGCAGGGTCTCGGCGGGAACGCCGCAGAGCTCGGCCATCCGCTCGGGCGGGAAGGCGCGGATATGGTCGCGGAACTCGAAGAACCCTTCGGTGAACCCCTCGATGTACTGCCGGTCGTAGAGCTTCTCCTCCACGATCACGTTCATGATGGCGTTGAGCATGGCCACGTCGGTGCCCGGCTTGAACTGGAGCGAGCGCCAGGCGTGGCGCTTCAGCCCCATGCCGCGCGGGTCCATCAGCACCAGCTTGCCGCCGCGCTTGGCGAACTGCTTGAAATAGGTGGCCGCCACCGGGTGGTTCTCGATCGGGTTCGAGCCGATGACGATGGCGATGTCGGCGTTCTCGATCTCGTTGAACGTGGCCGTCACCGCGCCCGAGCCCACGTTCTCCATCAGTGCCGCCACCGAGGAGGCGTGGCACAGCCGGGTGCAATGGTCGACGTTGTTGTGCCCGAAGCCCTGGCGGATGAGCTTCTGGAACAGGTAGGCCTCCTCGTTCGAGCACTTGGCGGAGCCGAAGCCCGCCACTGCCTTGCCGCCGTAGTAGGAGCGCAGGTCGGAGAGGCCGTGGGCCGCCACCTCCAGCGCCTCCTCCCAGCTCGCTTCGCGGAAATGCGTCCAGGGGTTGGCGGGGTCGACGTTCAGGCCCTTTTCCGGCGCGTCCTTGCGGCGGATGAGCGGCTTCGTCAGCCG
This sequence comes from Paroceanicella profunda, assembly GCF_005887635.2. Classification (GTDB taxonomy): domain Bacteria; phylum Pseudomonadota; class Alphaproteobacteria; order Rhodobacterales; family Rhodobacteraceae; genus Paroceanicella; species Paroceanicella profunda. Next base: position 1,833,722 of record NZ_CP040818.1, read on the forward strand.
GTGCGGATGGGTGATGTAGTCGAAGCCGAAGCGGCCCTTCACGCAGAGCCGGCCCTCGTTCGCCGGGCCGTTGATGCCGTCGACCCAGGCGATCCTGTCGTCCTTCACCTTGTAGGAGATCTGGCAGCCCACCCCGCAATAGGGGCAGACGGACTTCACCTCGCGGTCATAGTCGCGGCTGTCGCCCTTCTGTGCGGTGTCGAGCGCGGTGGCGGGCATCAGCGCGCCGGTGGGGCAGGCCTGCACGCATTCGCCGCAGGCCACGCAGGAGGAGGCGCCCATGGGATCATCGAAATCGAAGACGATCTTCGCGTCATGCCCGCGGCCGGCCATGCCGATCACGTCGTTCACCTGCACCTCGCGGCAGGCGCGCACGCAGAGATTGCAGTGGATGCAGGCGTCGAGGTTCACCCGCATCGCCACGTGGCTGTCGTCGAGCAGCGGCACGTGGTCCGCCGCCATGGCGGGGAAGCGCGAGCCGGAGACGTTGGTCAGCTCCGCCATGTCCCACAGGTGGGAGGAGCGGTCATGCGCCGCCTCCTGCTCCGGCTGGTCGGCCAGCAGCAGCTCCATCACCATCTGCCGGGCCTTCTCCGGCCGCTCGCCGGCGGAATTCACCACCATGCCCTCGCGCGGCGCGCGGATGCAGGAAGCGGCCAGGGTGCGCTCGCCCTCGATCTCCACCATGCAGGCGCGGCAGTTGCCGTCGGAGCGGTAGCCCGGGGCGTCCTTGTGGCACAGGTGGGGGATGCGGGTGCCGTGGCGCTTCGCCACCTCCCAGATGCTCTCGCCCTCGTTGGCGGTGACGTCGCGGCCGTCGAGCCTGAATGTGATGCTCATGGTCTGTCTCCGTCAGATCTCGTCGGCGAAATGGCGCAGCATGAGGCGGATGGGGTTCGGCGCCGCCTGGCCGAGCCCGCAGATGGAGGCGTCCTCCATCACCTTGGCGAGGTCGAGCAGCAGCTCGTGGTCCCAGCGCTCGGCCTGCATCAGCTTCACCGCCTTCTCGCAGCCCACCCGGCAGGGGGTGCACTGGCCGCAGCTTTCACTCTCGAAGAAGCGCAGCATGTTGAGGGCCGCGTCCCGCGCCCGGTCGGCCTGCGAGAGCACCACCACCGCCGCGGAGCCGATGAAGGTGCCGTGCGGCTGAAGCGTGTCGAAGTCGAGCGGGATGTCGTCCATCGTGGCGGGCAGCAGGCCGGAGGAGGGGCCGCCGGGCTGGTAGGCCATCAGCTCATGCCCCTCGGCCATGCCGCCAGAGGCCGCGATCACGTCACGGATGGTGGAGCCGGCGGGCAGCAGCTTCACTCCCGGCTCCCTCACCCGGCCGGAGACCGAGTAGGAGCGCAGGCCCTTGCGGCCGTTCTTCTCGGTGGCGGACAGCACCTCCGGCCCGTCATGGGCGATGCGCCCGATCCACCACAGCGTCTCCACGTTGTGCACGAGGGTGGGGCGGCCGAAGATGCCCTTCTGCGCCACGAAGGGCGGGCGGTGGCGCGGGATGCCGCGCTTGCCCTCGATCGACTCGATCATCGCCGATTCTTCGCCGCAGATATAGGCGCCGGCGCCGCGGCGCAGCTCGACGAAGCCGGGGGCGATGAGCCCCGCCTCCTCCAGCCGCGCAAGCTCGCGGCGCAGGATCTCCAGCACCGCGGGGTATTCGTCGCGCATGTAGAGGAACACGGTCTGCGCCTCCACCGCCCAGGCGGCGATGAGCATGCCCTCGAGGAACAGGTGCGGCGTGCGCTCCAGGTAATGCCGGTCCTTGAAGGTGCCGGGCTCGCCCTCGTCGCCGTTCACCGCCATCAGGCGCGGCCCGGGCTCGGCGCGCACGAAGGACCATTTCTTGCCGGAGGGAAAGCCCGCGCCGCCAAGCCCGCGCAGGCCGGAGGCGAGCAGTTCGTCCTGCACCTCGTCCGGGCTGCGCGCGCCGCCGCGCAGGGCCTTCAGCGCGCCGTAACCGCCGGTGGCGGCATAGGCGGCGTAGTCCTGATACCCGGGGACATGGGCATGGGTGTCGCCGGCGGCGATGGCCTCGGCCACCTTCTCCGGCGTGGCATGGTCGATGTGGTTATGGCCCAGCTCCAGCACCGGCGCCGTGTCGCAGCGGCCCATGCAGGGGGCGCGCAGCACCCGCACCTCGCGCCCGCCGTTGTACTGCTCGGAAAGCTTCGCCATCAGCGCCTGCGCGCCGGCCAGCTCGCAGGAGAGCGAGTCGCACACCCGGATGGTGAGGGCGGGCGGGGCCTCCTCCCCCTCCTTCACCACGTCGAAATGGGCGTAGAAGGTGGCCACCTCGTAGACCTCGGCCTGGGAGAGGCGCATCTCCTCGGCCAGCGCGCGCAGATGTGCGGCGGAGAGGTGGCGATAACGATCCTGGATCAGGTGCAGGAACTCGATCAGGTGGTCGCGCCGGCGGGCGCGGTCGCCCAGCAGGGCGCGCACCTCGTCCAGGGCGCCGTCCTCGTATTGCCGGCCCTTGGGCGTGCGCCGCCCCTTCCCGCGCCCGGATTTCCAGACGCCCTCACGCTGATCAAGTGGAGCCATTCGGCATTTTCCTCCCGGAATTCCGCCGCAGTATCGCCGCTGGCCCGGGGCAGCGGCAAATCGGATTTCAGGAAGGCGTGATAGGCAAAAGTTATCGTGAGGCCGCCCGCGCGGTCATTTCGCCAGCAGCAGGGCCTCGGCGCGCAGCACGGTGACGGCCGGCGGCTCCGGGTCGCGCAGCAGCGAGAGCAGGCCGATGGGCTTTTCCACCACGGGGCTGTCGAGCGGCAGCATCACCAGCCCCAGCCCGGCGCCCAGCCCGGTGGCGAGACGCTCGGGCACGATGGTCGCCACGCCGCCGCCGACGGCCTGGGCGAGCGCCACGGTGAGCGCATTCGTCTCCGTCACCGGGGCGGGCGTGAGCCCGAGCGAGGCGAAGACCTCGTCCACGATCATCCGGTTGCGCATGTTGGAGGAGAGCAGGCACAGCGGCAGGGCGGCGGCCTCCGCCCAGCTGGCCCGGCCCTGCGGGCGCGGCGCGAGGGCGGGCGGGGCCAGCAGCACGTACCGCTCCGGGTAGAGCGGGGTTGCGCGAATGGTGGCCGGAAACGGCTGGTCGAGATAGCTCAGCCCGATGTCGAAGCCGAACTCCTCCAGCCCGCGCAGGATCTGCGAGGAACTGGCCGAGACGATGCGCAGCACCAGCCCCGGGTGCCCCTCGCGCAGCCGCGCCGGCAGGCCGGCGGCGAAGCTCAGCGCGGTGGGCACGCAGCCCAGCGTCACCTGCCCGGAAAGCGAGCCCTTCAGCGCCTCGATCTCCTGGCGCAGCCCCTCGGCCTCCGCCAGCAGGCGCCCGGCCCATTTCAGCACCACCTCGCCCTCCCGCGTGAGGCCGATGAAGCGGTTGCCGCGCTGGACCACGGGCGTGCCCAGCTCCGCCTCCAGGTTGCGGATGCGCGCGGAGAACGCCGGCTGGGAGATGCCGCAGGCCTCCGCCGCCCGGGCGAAATGCCGGTGGCGGGCCAGGGCGGCGAGCAGCTGCAGGTCGCGTAGGTTGGTCATTCGTCCTGCCGGGGCACTGCGGGGCCCCGAGCCTGTGCGATGCGCGCGGCGAATGCAACAGCGCGGCGTCAGCCCTATGCGGGGGGGCGCTGCGCGCCGGGCGCGAAGCGCCACTTGCGCTGCACGGCGGCGGCAAGGTCCAGGTCGTTCTCGCGGGCGAAGAGCAGCACCATGCCCAGCAGGTCGGCGGTCTCGTCGGCGAGGTCCTGCGCCAGCGCTTCGGCCGAGCGCTCCCGCCGCCGGTCACGGCCGGTGAGCTTGTTCCACACCTGGGTGAGCTCGCCCATCTCCTCCTGCATCTTCAGCACGAACCAGTCCGGCTCCGGCGCGATGCCATGGGCCGCGCAGTACTTGCGCGCGGCGGCGGCGAACTGGTCCTGAAGGTCACTCAGCATGGAAGGCTCCGTCCCCGATACATGTTCATGAAATGTTCATAGCATCGGGCCGGGCGATTCTCAACGCCTGCGCGGGGCCGGGGAAACGCGAAAGGCCCGGACGCGGGGTCCGGGCCTTTCGGTGATCTCGCGGCGGGGGAGGCGGCCTCAGGGTTGCTCGTCCTCGTCCTCGTCCTTGCCGCCCTTGGGCAGGTTGAAGAAGCTGTCCGCGTCCACGAGGGTGGAGCGGTTGTCCTCCTCCTCCTCCTCGCCGCGGGGGTCCTTGCCGCTGTCGAGGGTGAAGTTCTCGAACCCGCTCACCGAGGAGGGCAGGCGCGGCTCGTGGTCCATGTGCAGGGACTGCGAGGTGGCGAGCAGGCGCATGCGCTCCTCGGCCGTCATCGTGGTTTCCTGCAGCGCGGCCTTCTTGGCGGCGGCCTTCTGCACGGCGCTGTCGAGCTCGACCTGCCGGCACATGCCGAGCGCCACCGGGTCCACCGGCTGGATGTTGGCGATGTTCCAGTGCGTGCGCTCGCGGATCGTCTGGATCGTCGGCTTGGTGGTGCCGACGAGTTTGGCGATCTGGCTGTCGGCCAGCTCGGGGTGGAACTTCACCAGCCAGGCGATGGCGGCGGGGCGGTCCTGGCGCTTGGAGAGCGGGGTGTAGCGCGGGCCCTTGCGCTTCATCTCGCCTTCGGAGGCCGGGTTGAACTTCAGCTTCAGCCGCGCGGCGGGGTCGCTCTCGACACGGGCGATCTCCTTGGCGGTGAGCTGGTTGTTCACGATCGGGTCGAACCCCTTCATCCCCTGGGCAACCTCGCCATCGGCGATTCCGTTCACCTCAAGCTCGTGCAGCCCGCAGAAATCGGCGATCTGGGCAAAGGTCAGCGTGGTGTTCTCGACCAGCCACACGGCGGTGGCCTTGGGCATCAGCGGCAATGTCATCGTGCTTCTCTCCCATTCGAGGGCTGTGTCTCGTGTACGGCTCCGCCACGCTGCGAAAACGCGGGCGCAGGACGCTACTCATGTTTCCGAGGGGGGAATCGCCCTGTATATAGAAGCATACTGCCACAGGATAAAGGGGTTTCGGCATGCGGCTTTCCCGGAGGTGGGGCTCCCTGGCCCTGGCGCTGGCCGTGCTGCTGCCCGGCCTCCCCGGCGATCCCTCCGCCGCGCGGGCCGATACGCCGGGGCAGTTCGATTATTACGTGCTGGCGCTGAGCTGGTCTCCGGGCTGGTGCGCGCAGGAGGGAAAGCGGCGCGGCGCGCCGGACTGTGCCCCCGGCGCCGGGCGCGGCCTCACGCTGCACGGGCTCTGGCCGCAGTTCGAGCGGGGCTGGCCGAAAGACTGCCCGGCCGGAGCGCGTGACGCCACCCGGGCGGAGACCGCGGCGATGGCCGACATCATGGGCTCCGCCGGCCTCGCCTGGCACGAATGGAAGACGCATGGCCGGTGTACCGGGTTGACGCCGCAGGCTTATTTCGAACTGTCGCGGCGCGCCTACGCCGCCGTGTCCCGCCCGGAGGCCCTGCGCGCGGCCGGGGGCGCGCAGATGTCGCCCCGGGCGGTGGAGGCCGCCGTGCTGGCCGCCAACCCGGGCTTCGGCCCGGACGGTGTGACCGTGCTCTGCCGCGACGGCCGGCTCACCGAACTGCGCCTGTGCATGACCCGCGCACTTGAACCGCGCATTTGCGCACCCGATACACGCAGGGATTGCAGCCGCAGCCTGATCGCCATTGAACCGGTTCATTGATCAACCTTTAGATTATTTGTTGGTTAACCTTTTCTTGTTTCCTTTTAGGCTGTTTGGTTCCAGAGTGAGAGACCTTGACGCAGGTCCAAGTCTTGGGGGTTTTGGATTTTGACCACTGACGCCGATACCCGCGTGGAAAACACGGTGAGCGACGCCGCGATGCGCCGCCTCACCCTCACCCGCATGTTGATCTGGGCGGCGCGGGAAGCGCGCGAGATCGAATGCGTGTCTTCCGCCGAACATCTCGATCGCGCATTGGGTTCGATCGCCGACTGTATCAGGGACGGGTCCTCGCTGCGCCGTTTCTGACGCCTGGCCTCGCTGCCGGTGCGCCGGTCTCCGGCGCCTGAGCGCGTGGGCGGGCGGCGAGCATCCTGACCCGCCGGGCGCCTGCCGCCGCCCCCGGCAGCAGGCCGCGGCGGATCAGCCCAGCGTGAGGACGATCTTGCCGATATGCTCGGAGCCTTCCATGCGCGCATGCGCCTCGGACGCCTTCTCCAGCGGGAAACTCCGGTCCATCACCGGCGCGATGCGCCCGGAGCCCAGCAGCGGCCAGACCCTGCCGCGCAGGCTTTCGGCAATCTGCGCCTTCGCCTCGATGCTGCGCGGCCGCAGGGTGGAGCCGGTGATGGTGAGCCGGCGCATCATCACCTGGGCGAAGTTCAGCTCCACCTTCGGGCCGGTGAGGAAGGCGATCTGCACCAGGCGCCCGTCGTCGGCCAGCGCGGCCACGTTGCGCGGCAGGTAGCTGCCGCCGACCATGTCGAGGATCAGGTCCACGCCGCGGCCTCCGGTGGCCTTCTTCACCACCTCGACGAAATCCGCCTCGCGGTAGTTGATCGCGTGTTCCGCGCCCAGGGCCTCGCAGGCGGCGCATTTCTCCGCCGACCCGGCGGTGGTGAACACCCGGGCACCGAAGGCCGCGGCAAGCTGGATCGCCGTCGTCCCGATGCCCGAGGAGCCGCCGTGCACCAGGAAGCTTTCGCCCGCGGTCAGCCCGCCGCGGTCCATCACGTTGGTCCAGACGGTGAAGAACGTCTCGCACAGCGCCGCGGCCTGCTCCCAGGAATAACCCTGCGGCACCGGCAGGGCGTGGGCGGCGGGGGTGACCGCGTATTCGGCATAGCCGCCGCCGGGCAGCAGCGCGCAGACCGCGTCACCGGGGGCCACACCGGTTACGCCCGGGCCGATGGCCGCCACCGCGCCGGCGCATTCCAGGCCTGGCAGGTCGGAGGCGCCGGGGGGCGGGGCGTAGCTGCCGGCGCGCTGCAGGCAGTCGGGCCGGTTCACCCCGGCCGCCTTCACCCGGATCAGGATCTCGCCATGGCCGGGCACCGGCACCGGGCGGGTGACGGGCTTGAGCACTTCCGGCCCGCCGGGCGCGGAAATCTCGATGGCGGTCATTGTCTCGGGCAGGGTCATTCCGCGGCTCTCCGTGTTGCGTGGGCATAGTCCCAGTAGAGGGCGCGGGCGCGGCGGGCCACCGGGCCGTGGCCGAGCGCGCGCTCCTCGAACCGGGTGACCGGCAGCAGCTTGTTCGCGTTGCCGGTGAGGAAGATCTCGTCCGCCGTCTCGAACTCCGCCACCGTCATGGTGGCTTCGTGCACCTCAACCCCGTCGGCGCGCAGCAGCGCGATGATGCGCTGGCGGGTGATGCCGTTGAGGAAGGTGCCGTTCGGAACCGGGGTGAACACCACCCCGTCCTTCACCGCGAAGACGTTGGTGGAGGCGGTTTCGGCCACGTTGCCCTCGAAATCCATCGAGAGCGCGTTGTGGAAGCCGCGCATCTGCGCCTCGCGCAGGATACGGCCGTTGTTGGCGTAGAGGCCGCCGGCCTTCGCCTCCGTCATCGCCGCCAGCGGATGCGGGCGCAGGAAGGGCGAGACGGTGAGGCTCAGGTCCGCTTCCGGGTCCGCCATCGGCAGGTCCTCGAGGCAGAGCGCGAAGGCGGTGGTGGCCGGGTCCGGCGCGATCATGCCCGACAGCGCCCCGCGCGACCACATCATGGGGCGGATGTAGACCGGGGTGTCCGGCGCGTAGGCCGCCAGCCCCTCCAGCGCGATGGCCTCGATCTGCGGCGCGCTGAGCGGCGCCTCCAGCCCCATCACCGAGGCCGAGCGCAGCGCGCGTTCGCAGTGCAGCCCGAGATCGGGGGTGACGCCCTCGAAGGCCCGCGCCCCGTCGAAGATCAGCGTGCCCTGCCAGGTGCCATGGTCGGCCGCGCCCATGATGGGCAGGTTGCCCTCATGCCACTTGCCTTCGAAATACGTGCGGATCCTGGTGCCGAATGCCATGTGTGCCTCCCTCAGACGCGCGGAGCCTAGACCGGATGCAGGGCGGATGCAAAGCCCCGGGCGCGCGCCGCCGCCCCCCGTCCGGCCCGCGCGACGGCGGGGCCGGTCCCGCCGCTGTCCCGCCCGCGTTCCGTCGCCCGGGCCGTTGCCCCGCCGCAGCGGGAGGCGCGGGGCCTGACGGTCCCCGCCAGCGCTCCACCGGGGGGTCGGTCCCTCCTCGCGCTCCGCCAGGCATAGGGTGTCGATCCGCGCCCGTGTTCCATCGGGCAAAGGGTGTCGGTCGGGCAAAGGGTGTCGGTCGGCATCCGTGCTCCGCCGAGTGGAGGACGAGGGTCCTCCCTCGCGTTCCGCTTCGCGCAGACTGGCGGACCCCCTTCGCGCAAACTGGCGGCCCCCCTCGCGCGGGCTGCCGGCCTGCACCCGTGCTCCACCGGGGGCAGGCGTCGGTCCCTGCCGGCGCTCCGACGTGTGGAAGATTGACGGCGCCCGCCTGCGCTCACCGCCGGCGGAGGCTGCCGGTTCTCATCCCCGGCGGCCCGGGGGCGGCGGGGACGGCAGGGGGCCTGCAGCGGCCGGGGCGTCCAGCCCCACCTGCAGCCAGGCGGTGATGCCGCCCGCCCCGTGCTCCAGCTCGGCCATCGCGCCGGTGTCGAGCCGGGCGAGCACCCGGTCATCGGTGTTGAACGTGTCGCGGGTGCCGGCCCGCGAGGCATAGGGTTGCTGCCCGGCGAAGACGGCCTCGTTCACCGCGTCGGGAAAGAAGATCTGCGAGGTGAGCGCCGGTTGGCCGCCCAGGAACACCTTGTAATGCACGTGCGGCGTGCGGCCCCGGACCCAGCCGGGATAGATGGTGCGGAAGCGCACGCCGCCCTGCGCGTCGGTGAAGCCGGTGCCGCGCAGGAAGGTGGTGGGCGCCCCGGCCGTCCCTCCCGGCGCCGGCGGGCCGGAATAGGCGCCGGTGGCGTCGCAGTGCCAGACATCCACCCGCGCGCCGGAGACGGGCAGGCACTGCGGTGTCACCAGCCGCAGCAGCAGGGTGAGCGGCAGGCCGGCGCGGCCCTCGGTGATGTCCTCGCGCACGAGGCGGACGTCGGTGTAGGAGCCGTCTTCGGCGATGCCGGGGGTGAGCGCGCAGGCGGCGGGGCCCGCGCCGGGCGCCGCGGAGGCGGGCAGGGGGCGCAGGATGGTGGCAAGCACCGGCGAGAGGGCGAGCCCGGCCACCAGGGCGCGCCGCGAGAGGTCGGTCATGTCGTGTCTCCGAAGGCAGGGGGGGCGCCACGGGGGGCGCCTTACGGGCGAAACGGGGCCGGAGGGGAATTCCGTCAGCCTCGCGTTGCGTTTCGCCGCGCTGCGCTCTATCTAGCGCGGCAGGGGCCAAGAACAGGGGCGCACGCGCATGAACTGGATCTCGAACTACGTCAAGCCGACGATCAACTCGCTGTTTTCCCGCCGCGAGGTGCCGGAGAATCTCTGGCGCAAATGCGACGAGTGCGGAACCATGCTGTTCCACCGTGAGCTGACGGACGCGCTCATGGTCTGCCCCTCCTGCCAGCATCACATGGCGATCACGCCGCGCGCGCGCTTCGAGGCGCTGTTCGACGGCGGCACCTTCGTCACCGTTCCCGTGCCCGAACCTCTGGCCGATCCGCTCGGCTTCCGCGACCAGAAACGCTACGGCGAGCGCATGCGCGAGGCCCGCCGCAAGACCGGCGAGCACGAGGCCATGCTGGTGGCCGAGGGCCGGCTGGGGCAGGCCGAGGTGGTCTGCGCCGCGCAGGACTTCTCCTTCATGGGCGGCTCGATGGGCATGGCAGTGGGCAATGCCATCATCGCCGCCGCCGAGCGCGCGGTGGCCAAGCACTGCCCGCTGATCCTCTTCGCCGCCGCCGGCGGCGCGCGCATGCAGGAGGGCATCCTCTCGCTCATGCAGATGCCGCGCACCACCGTGGCCGTGCAGATGCTGCGCGAGGCCGGGTTGCCCTACATCGTGGTGCTCACCCACCCCACCACCGGGGGTGTCACCGCCTCCTACGCCATGCTGGGCGACGTGCAGATCGCCGAGCCGAACGCGCTCATCTGCTTCGCCGGCCCGCGGGTGATCGCCCAGACCATCCGCGAGACCCTGCCCGAGGGCTTCCAGCGCGCCGAGTACCTGCTGGACCACGGCATGCTGGACATGGTCGTCCACCGCCGCGACATGCGCGACGAGCTGGCCACCCTCATCCGCATGCTCATGAGCCTGCCGCCGCGCAGCCACGGCGACCTGCCGGCCCCCGAGGCCGCGGCCCCCGCGCCGCTGCCCGAGCCGGCACCCGCCGGCGAGGCACCCGCCGCCGCCCCGGCGCCGCGCGGCTGATCGCACCACCGGAGGCCCGGCCCGTGACCGTTCCCGAGATCCTCCCGGTGTCCGGGCCCTCCTCCGGCGCGCCCAGCGACGCGATCCTCGCGCGCATGATGGCGCTGCACCCGAAGATCATCGACCTCACGCTGGACCGGGTGGACCGCCTGCTCGCCGCGCTGGGCCACCCCGAGCGCGCGCTGCCGCCGGTGATCCACATCGCCGGCACCAATGGCAAGGGCTCCACCCAGGCGATGATCCGCGCCGGGCTGGAGGCCGCCGGAGACCGGGTCCATGCCTATACCTCGCCGCATCTGGTGCGCTTCCACGAGCGCATCCGCCTCGCCGGAGAGCTGATCCCGGAGCCGGCGCTGGAGGCGCTGCTGGCGCGCTGCGAGGCGGCGAACGGCGGCGCCCCGATCACCTATTTCGAGATCACCACCTGCGCCGCGCTGCTCGGCTTCGCCGGAACGGCGGCGGAGTGGACGCTGCTGGAGGTCGGGCTCGGCGGCCGTCTGGATGCCACGAACGTGGTCGACCGCCCGGCGCTCACCGTCATCACCCCGGTCGATCTCGACCACCAGCAGTACCTGGGCGAGAGCCTGGAGGAGATCGCCGGCGAGAAGGCCGGCATCCTCAAGCGCGGCGTGCCCTGCATCGTGGGCCCGCAGCATGACGCCGCCCGCGCGGTGATCGAGGAGCGCGCCGCCCGGCTGGGCGCGCCGCTGCTCCTGCACGGGCAGGACTGGATGGCACGCGGCGAGAACGGCCGCATGGTCTACGAGGACGAGGCGGGGCTGCTGGACCTGCCGCTGCCGCGGCTGATCGGGGCGCACCAGATCGGCAACGCCGGCATGGCCATCGCCGCCCTGCGCCGGCTGGGCCGCGGCGACCCGGAGGCCGCGCTCACCCGGGCGGAGTGGCCCGCCCGCATGCAGCGCCTGCGCCACGGCCCGCTCACCGACAGGGCCGCCGAGATCTGGCTGGACGGCGGGCACAACCCGGCGGCGGGAGAGGCCCTGGCCGCCGTGCTGGCCGCGCTGCCCGCGCGCCCCACCCACGCCATCTGCGGCATGCTCAACACCAAGGACATCGGCGGCTTCCTGCGTCCGCTCGCCCCGCACCTGCGCGGCCTGCAGGCGGTGTCGATTCCGGACTCGCAGGCCACCCTGCCGGCCGATGTCACCGCGGGGGCCGCCCGCGCCGCCGGCATCCGCGCCGTGGAAGCCGCCTCCGTCGGCGCCGCCCTTTCCGCGATCCTCGAAGAGACGCCGGAGGCAAGGGTGCTGATCTGCGGGTCGCTCTACCTTGCCGGCGTGGTGCTGCGCGACTATTCCTGAGCCTTGAGCCTTGAGCCTTGAGCCTTGAGCCTTGAGCCTTGAGCCTTGAGCCTTGAGCCTTGAGCCTTGAGCCTTGAGCCTTGAGCCTTGAGCCTTGAGCCTTGAGCCCTGAGCCCCGGAGGCATCGGGCCGGAATCTCCGTATCGTGACCTCGACCATCGGGCATCTTCAGAAGAAACATGCCCCGCGCGCGGCCAGCGCCGCCCGGCGCGCGTTCCTCACGCGGAGCATGTTTCGGGGCTTGACCGGAAGGTCCCCCCGGCGCAGCCATCCTCACCGCTCACCGCTCACCGCTCACCGCTCACCGCTCACCGCTCACCGCTCACCGCTCACCGCTCACCGCTCACCGCTCACCGCTCACCGCTCACCGCTCACCGCTCACCGCTCACCGCTCACCGCTCACCGCTCACCGCTCACCGCTCACCGCTCACCGCTCACCGCTCACCGCTCACCGCTCACCGCTCACCGCTCACCGCTCACCGCTCACCGCTCACCGCTCACCGCTCACCGCTCACCGCTCACCGCTCACCGCTCACCGCTCACCGCTCACCGCTCACCGCTCACCGCTCACCGCTCTCCGCGGGGGGCGGGTCAGTTCCGGATCAGGTCTGGCAGGGTGGAGAGGGGTCCCTCGACGCCCAGGCCCTTCAGCGCGCGGGCGAGGCTTTCGCCCGGCGTTCCGCTGCCCTCGATCCGGGTCACCGGGCAGGGCAGGCGGTTGATCCAGTCCTCGTGCCGCGTCCGGCTGCGCTGCTCGAACCCCGCGGTCTCGTAGCGCGCCGCCCAGGCCAGGAAGGCTTCCGTTTCCCCGGAGCCCTGGTCGCCGTAGCGCAGCCGCTCCCGGGCTTCGAGCCGTGGCATGCGCAGGGCGTCGGGTGTGGTGAGGAAGATCGCGTGGTCCAGCCGGTCGATCAGCGGGTCTCCCCAGGGGTCGAGCGCGCCGCTCAGCACCCAGGCCGGGCCGGGCAGGAACAGCGCCTCCATCAGCGCCAGGCGGTCTTCCACCGGGCGGCGGCGGGTGAAGCGCGGCGGCTCCGGGCTCCAGAAGAAATCATCCGTGTCGAAATGCGGAACGGCGAGCGCGCAGGCCAGCAGCCGGCCCAGCGTGGTGGTGCCGGAGCCGGATGCGCCGAGAACGAGAATGCGCCGCGTCATCTTTCTGCCCCTTCGTGGATCTCGCGCCCCGGGGCCCGCGCCCGGAACGGGGCCGGCACGCCGGGAGGCGCCTGCGGCCCGGGCGGGCCGGATACGCGAACGCCCCGGCCGTGGAGGCCGGGGCGCGCTGTCTCGGATCGACCCCGCGGCAGGGCCGCGGGCGGGCGCTCAGATGGCGCTCTTGATCCAGTCGTTCAGGGTGGACTTCGGCGCGGCGCCGGCGCGGTTCGAGACGATGGCGCCATCCTTGAACATGAACAGGGCGGGAATGCCGCGCACGCCGAGCTTGGAGGGCGTGTTCGGGTTCTCGTCCACGTTCACCTTGGCGATCTTGATCTTGCCCTCATACTCGGTGGCAAGCTCTTCGAGCGCGGGCGCGATCATGCGGCAGGGGCCGCACCATTCGGCCCAGAAATCGACCAGCACGGGGACGTCGGAGTTGACGACCTCGGCATCGAAATTGGCGTCGGTAACCTTGACGGTAGCGGACATTGCAGCCTCCTGCGGAAAAGAGTGTCGGTACGACTGGCCACGGAAGGTAGGGAGTCCACCGGGCAGGGTCAAGATGTAGGGCGCGCGCGGGCGAGCGCGGCCATCACGAGGGCGCGAGGCAGCCGCATCAGCCGCGGTGCTGCGGTCCAGAGCAGGGCGGTTTCCACCCGGGCGCCGGGCCAGACCTGCTCCAGCGCCGCCTGGTAGGCGCCCATCTGGCGCAGCAGCGCCTCGGGCACCGCCTCGGGGGTGCCGGGCAGCACGCGGTTGGACTTGAAGTCCACCGCCAGCACCCGGGTGCCGCTCACCACCAGCCGGTCCAGCCGGCCTGCAATGCGCGCGCCACCCAGCGCGGGCAGGTCGGCGGCCACGCCGGCCTCGGCCAGCGCCTCCGGCCCGAAGATCTCCGCCGCCTCGGGCATGGCGAGCACGCCGAGCGCCTCCGCCAGCAGGGCCGGGTCCGCCTCCGGGCCCAGCAGGCGGGCGGCGGCCACGTCCCGCGCGGTGGCGGGCAGGGCCGGAAGGTGTTCGAGCAGCAGGTGCAGCGCGCTGCCCCGGGCGAGGGCCTTGGCCTCGTCCTCCCCCGCCTCGCCGGGCAGGGCATGCGCGCCGCCCAGCCCCGAGGGCGCGAGCACGCCCGGCGCCACCGGCGCGGGCGGAGTCGGGGCGGAGAGCCAGTCCGGAAGCCCGGCCGGCGCCTCCGGCTGAGCGCCGGCCGGCTGGCCGGGCACGGGGAGCCGGGAGGACTTGGTCTCGAGCGCCGGCTCGCGCTCCGCCGCGGTCGGGCTGGGATGCGGCGCTCGTTCCGGGGTGGAGTGTGGCGCTTGCGCCGGGGCGGGATGCGGCGCTCGCTCCGGGGCGGAGGGCGACGCTTGCTTCGGGGCGGGATGCGGCGCTCGTTCCGGGGTGGAGTGTGGCGCTTGCACCGGGGAGGGGTGCGACGTTTGCCCCGGGGCGGGGGGTGGCCCGGAGGCAGCGGAGGGCGGCGCTTCCGCCCCGGTGGCCTCCTCCAGCGGGGCGAAGACGCGCATCTCCCCCTCCAGCCCGGCGGGGGCCGGGGCGGGGCGGGCGCCGGCGCGTTCCATGCCCTCGGCCACCAGATGATACCAGCCGGTCTCCCAGCCCTCCAGCGTGCCGGCGCCGCAGACCACCAGCAGGCTCTCGGCACGGGTGAGGGCGACGTAGAGCAGGCGGCGGCGCTCCTCCGCCTCGGCGGCGGCCTCCTCGTCGCGGCTCTCCAGAATGGCGCGCGGGGCATGCGCCTTCGCGGTGGCCCAGAGGCCGGTGCCGTCGCGCGCGATCACGTCGCCCCGGGCGCGGATCTTGCGCGGGGCGGTGTCGGGCAGCAGCACCACCGGCGCCTCCAGCCCCTTGGAGCCGTGCACGGTCATCACCCGCACCTGGTCCGCCTCCGCGTCCATCTCCCGCTTCACGGTGATGGCGTCGGCGTCGATCCAGCGCAGGAAGCCCGGCAGGCTGGGCACCTCGGCCTGCTCATAGGCCAGCGCCTGGGCGAGCAGCTCGTCCACCGCGTCCTCCACCTCGGGCCCGAGCCGGGCCAGCAGGCGGGCGCGGCCGCCGTGGCGGGTAAGCAGCCGCTCCAGCAGCTCGAAGGGGCGCAGGTAATCCGCGTTGTCGCGCAGGTCGGTGAGCAGGGCCACCGCCGCCTCGTGCCCGCCCTTGCGCAGCGCCTGCCACAGGGTTCCGCCGTCACGTGCGCGGGAGAGGGCGAAGAGCCCGTCCTCGCTCAGCCCGAAGAGCGGTGAGCGCAGGGCGGCGGCGAGGGACAGTTCGTCCTCCGGCGTCACCACGAAGCGCAGCACCGCCAGCAGATCGCGCACCGCCAGCTCGGCGCCGATCACCATGCGGTCCTCGCCGGCCACCGGCACGCCGCGGGTCTTCAGCTCGCGGATCAGCGCGCGCGCCAGCAGGTCGCGCCGCTGCACGAGGATGAGGATGTCGCCGGCGCGCATGGCCCGGCCGGCGCCGGGCACCGGGCGGCCCTCCTCCAGCCAGCCGGCGATCTCGCCGGCCAGGGTGGCGGCGAGCAGCAGCCGGGGGTCGTTGCGCGCCGGCTGGTCCAGCGGCTCCCACCATTCCGGCGCCTCGGCCTTCTCCGGGGTGGGGATGTAGGGCCAGAGCTCCACCCGCCCGGGTTTCGCGGCGTGAAAGGCGACGTGGGAGATGCGCTCGCCCGCCCGGGCCAGCCCCTGTGCGGCCGCGCCGGTGAATACGTGGTCCACCAGTTCCAGGATCGCCGGGGCGGAGCGGAAGGAGTGTTGCAGCGCCCCCTCCGCCAGCCGCGAGCCCAGCTCGGCGAGCCGGGCGCCGAACCAGTCGCGCTTGGCGCCGAAGGCCCGCGGCTCCGCCCCCTGGAAGGAGTAGATCGACTGTTTCTGGTCTCCCACCACGAAGAGCGTGCGCTCCGTCTCCCGCGCGCCGAGGCCGGAGAGGAACTCCTCGGTGAGCGCGGTGATCACGTCCCACTGCGCGGGGCTGGTGTCCTGCGCCTCGTCGACCAGGATGTGGTCGATGCCGCCGTCCAGCCGGTAGAGCGCCCAGGCGGCCATGGAGGAGCGGGTGAGCAGGGCGCGGCTGCGCTGCACCAGGTCGTCGAAATCGAGCATGCCGAGGGCGGATTTGCGCGCCTCGTAGGCCGCGAGGAAGGCGGTGGCGAAGCGGTGGAGCTTCAGGCTGCGCTCCAGCGTGGCCAGCGCCAGGCGCTCCTCGCGCACCTCCGCCACGCAGGCCTGCAGGGCGAGCAGGGTGTCCGGCATCTCCGGGTCCGCCTCGCGGGTCTTCTTCGTGGTGAGGGTGCTGGCGGCGAGCAGGCCGCCGTCCTTCCTCAGGAAGGCCCCTTCCAGCCCGGCGAGCGCCGCCTCCACCGCGCCGGGGGCCTCTGCGGGCCCGAGCGCCTTGCCGGCGGCGCGCAGCGCGGCGGCCAGGGCCTGTTCCTTCTTCCCCGCGCCGATCATCAGCGTGGTGGCGATGTCATCGAGGTCCTGCGGCCGCAGCCCGTCCACCGCCGCGGCCAGCCGCTCCGGGGCGGAGCGCTCGGCGGTGAGCCCCAGCGCGCGGGCCAGCGCCGGGCGCGAGACGGCGCCGGGGAAGGCGGCGCGGTGGCGCAGCACGGCGGAGACGATGCCCGACAGCCCGTCCTCGGTGAGCAGGGCGGCCATCTCGTCGAAGGCGGGGCTCTCGCCGGTCTCCGCGGCCAGCGCCAGCGTGTCGCGCACCTCCTCCAGCAGCCGGGCGGCGGAGCGGTCATCGAGCACGCGGAACCCGGGCGAGACCCCGGCCTCCAGCGGGAAGCGGCGCAGCAGCGTATCGCAGAAGGCGTGGATGGTCTGGATCTTCAGCCCGCCGGGCGTCTCCAGCGCCTGGGCGAACAGCCGGCGCGCGGTGGCGAGCCGGGCGGGCGCGGCCTCCAGCGGCGCCACCTGCAGCTCCTGCAGGGCGGCATGCAGGGCATCGTCCTCCATCATCGCCCAGGCGCCCAGCCGGCGGAACAGGCGCGACTGCATCTCCGCCGCCGCGGCGCGGGTGTAGGTGAGGCAGAGGATCTTCGCCGGCGGCGTGCCGGCCAGCAGCAGCCGGGCCACCCGGTCGGTCAGCACCCGTGTCTTGCCGGAGCCCGCGTTCGCCGCCACCCAGGTGGAGGCCAGAGGCTCCGAGGCGGCGATCTGCGCGCGGGTGGCGTCACTGATGCCGCTCATTCGGCGTCCTCCCCGTCATCCCACTCGCCCTTGCGCGAGAGGTGGTCGTAATCGCTGCCATAGGTCAGGAAATCCGGGCGCAGCCGGGCGGTGTAGGGGGTGTCCGGGGCGTCGAACCGGGCCATCATCTCCACGAAGCGCTGCCAGTCCTCGGCCAGCGCGCCGGGGCCCACCTCCACCCGCTCGATCTTGCCCTCCGTGCCGCTGGCCGGCAGGCCGATGTAGACCAGCTCGCTCACCGCGGCGCGCGGAATGCCGGAGAAGCCGCCCGCCTCGGCGATGGCCGCCTCCAGCCAGAGCTGCCGGGCATAGCCGCGCATCTGCGCCCTGGAAGGGGGGCTGCCGGTCTTGTAGTCCAGAATGGCGAGGGTGCCGTCGGTGAGCCGGTCCAGCCGGTCCGCCTTGGCCTTCAGGGTGAAGGGGCCGGCGGGCAGCGCGAAGGTGAGCACGCCGCGCCCCTCCTGCCGGAGCGGGTGGCCGACCTCGCGGCGCGCCGCCTCCTGCTCCAGGAACCAGGCCGCGCCGCGGCCCATGCGGCCGCGCCAGAGCCGGCGCTGGGCGGGCCAGGGGGTTTCGGCGTCGATCTCCTCCGCCACGATGCGCTCGAACAGGGGGCGGGGCTCCTCCGGCAGGCCGGCCTCGGTCTCGGCCACGAAGCGCTCCATCACCGCGTGCAGCACCTGGCCGCGGTCGCGTGCGTCGGGCGGGCGGCCCAGCGGGTCCAGCGCGCGCAGGCCCAGCACGTGGCGGGCATAGATGGCATAGGGGTCGCGGATCAGCGTCTCGATCTGGGTGACGGAGAGCGCGCGCGGCCGCGCCTCCACCGGCGGGCGCGGAGCGGGGCGCGGCTCGGGCGGGACGGCGGCGGCCGGCCGGTCCAGCCGCCGGGCAAGGGCGCGCCAGCGGTCGCCGCGCGCGGCCATGGCCTCCAGCGCCGCCACCCCCTCCGCGCCACTGCCCTCCAGCAGGTTGGTGAGGCGGATGAGCCAGCGCGAGGCGATGGTGGGCGTGCCCTCCGCCCGTTTCGCGCGCGAAAGGATCACCTCTCCGGCGCTGGCCCCGGTCTGGAAATCATGGGCGGAGAGGCCCACCTGGCGCTCGGGCAGCGGCAGGCCCAGGGTGGCGCGCATGGGGCGCGACAGCCAGGGGTCGGCGCCCGGCAGCTTGGGCCAGGTGCCGTCGTTCAGCCCGGCGAGGATGAGCCGGTCCGCGCTCTGCATCCGCGCCTCCAGCGCGCCGAGGATCATCACCCGCCGGTCCGGCGCGGTGCCGGGGTCCGAGGGAGGCACGTTCTCGGCCTGCATCAGCTCGTCCATCAGCCGGGCGAGATCGGTGGCGCCGAGGCTGGCGCCCACCCGGTCCTGCTCCTCCAGCCGGGCGAAGAGCCGCTCCGCCGCCTCGCCGTCGGAAAGCGCCCAGAGCCGGGCGGCCTCCGCCGGCCCGCCGCCAACCCCGGCACACAACGCCTCGGCGGCCGCGCGCAGGGTGGCGGCGCGGCGGGTGAGCTCGGCCGGGCCCGGCGCGCAGAGCGGGCCCAGCAGCCCGGCCAGCCAGCCCGCCCAGGCCAGCAGCCCCTCCGGCCCGCCGGTGACCGGGCGGCCCGTGCGCTCCGCCCGGCCCAGCCGGCGCGCGGCCCAGGCGGTGATCCACTCCGGCGTCACCTCCGGGGCGGCCTCCGCGCGCAGGTCGCGCTCCAGCGTGGCAACGGTCAGCATGTGGTCGCGCCGGATGCTGCCGGCCCCGCCGGCGAGCGGGTGCTTCAGCAGGGCGATCAGCGTGTCCGGCGCCGCCGGCCGCCCGGCGGTGCGCGCGACGAGGCGCAGGAAGATCCCCGGCGCGGTGAGCGAGAGCGGACGGCCGGCGGTGTCATCGGGGCGGATGTCCCAGCGCGCCAGCGCCGCCGTCACCTGCCGGGCGAGGCTCCGGTCCGGCGTGACCAGCGCCACGCGGGCGCCGGGCCGCTCCAGCGTCTCGCGCATGGCCAGGGCGATGGCGAGGGCTTCCTCCCGCGCGCTGTCGGCCTCGATCAGGCTCAGCCCGGCGGTGGCCGCGGCGGCCTGGGCGCGCACCAGCGGCACCGCGTCGCGCCAGGCGTCGGTCACCGGGGCGGGGCGCAGGGCGAGGCTGACGAGGGCGGAGCGTTCCGGCTCCGGCGGCGTGCCGTGCCAGCTCTCCAGCCGCTCCGGGTCCAGCCCCAGCGCGGTGACGAGGCGGCCCAGGCTGGCCTGCGGGTGGTCCGCCGGCAGGTCGGGCCAGACCGGGCCGGGCAGGTGGCCGTCGAAGCCCGGCAGCACCAGCGCGCCTTGCGGCAGACGGGCCACGGCCTGCATCAGCTCGGCCGTTGCGGCCCGGCTGCCGGTGGAACCGGCCACGATCACGGGGTGTTGCGGCGGCGCCTCCGCCCAGCGGGCGGCCAGCGCCTCCACCGTGACGCGCTGCCGCGCCTCGGGGTCCAGCGCGCCGTCCTCGCTCTCGGTGAGCATCTCCGGCCAGGCCCGCGCGACGATGCGCAGGAAGGCGAGCGTGGTCTGCCAGTGCAGCGAGTGGTCCTCGACATCGAGCCGCTCCAGCCGCTCCGCCGGCACCGCCCAGCCCTGCATCTCGTCCAGCAGCTCGGCGAGGCTGGCGGCAAGGTCGAAGCGCGCGGAGACCGGGGCGAAGCTGCCGGTGCTCTCCAGGAAGGCGCGCACCAGCTCCGACAGGCGCAGCATGCGGCGCAGCCGGTCCACCGCGGGCGGCAGCTCCGGCGCGTCCGGCCGGGCGGCGAGGTCGGAGAGCAGCATCACGCGCGGCAGCAGCCCGGGCGCCAGGGCATCGGCCAGCGCGGCCGTGAGGCTCTGCGCCGCGCGGCTGGCGTTCACGATGACCTCCACCCGCCCCAGCGCCTCCGGCGGCAGGCCCCTGG
This sequence comes from Paroceanicella profunda, assembly GCF_005887635.2. Classification (GTDB taxonomy): domain Bacteria; phylum Pseudomonadota; class Alphaproteobacteria; order Rhodobacterales; family Rhodobacteraceae; genus Paroceanicella; species Paroceanicella profunda. Next base: position 1,853,639 of record NZ_CP040818.1, read on the forward strand.
CGCGCGCCTTCAGCCCGGCGGCGAAGGCGGCGGGGAAGTTCACCCCCGGCGCCAGGGTGAACACCCGTGGGGCGGGGCTGTGGAACAGCATCAGGTGCCCCCCAGCGCGCGGTCGGCGAGGGCGAGGCCCTCCGGCGTGCCCACGTCGATCCAGCCGCCGCCGCCCGGGGCGCCGTAGAGCAGGCCCTCCTCCAGCAGCCGGTCCCACAGCAGGTTGAGCGAGAAGGCCCCCGCCGGCAGCGCGGCCAGCGGCCCGATGCGCAGCAGTTGCGCGCCGGTGAAGACAAAGGGCGCGGTTTCGGCGCTGCCCCGGCGGCGCAGGCGGCCGTCCGGCTCCAGGAAGAAATCCCCGGCGCGGGTGTAGCCGGTGGCGGCCGCGCGCGGCACGAGGTGGAGAAGCGCGCCCATGCCGGGCGCCCAGGCGGCGCGCAGGGTGGCCACGGGGTCCTCCCCGGTCCAGATCGCGTCGGAATTCAGGGTGAGCACGGGGCCCTCGCCGGCGCCCAGCAGCGGCAGGGCGGCGCGCAACCCGCCGCCGGTGTCCAGGATCTCCGGCTGCTCGTCGGAGAAGGCGATCTCCGGGCGCCGGCGGGTGGCGAGGTGGTCGCGGATCTGCGCGCTGCGGTAGTGCAGGTTCACCACGGCGCGGGGGCAGCCGGCGGCCTCGGCCCGGTCCAGCACCCGGTCGAGCAGGCTGCGCCCGGCCACGCGCAGGAGCGGCTTCGGGCAGTGGGCGGTGAGCGCGCCCATGCGCGTGCCGAACCCGGCGGCGAAGATCATCACCGGCTCAGCCATGCGCGGCCCCGATGCGCGCCAGCACCTCCGGCCCCGGCGGCGGCACATGCGCGGTGACGAAGCCGCGCAGCCCGGCGAGGGCCGGGTGCTCCAGGTCCCGCATCAGGTGCGCCCAGACGCGGGGGATGAGGCGCAGGTAGCCCGGCTTGCCGTCGCGCCGGCACAGGCGGGCGAAGATGCCGGTGATCTTGAGGTTGCGCTGCGCGCCGAGCACGGCATAGGCGGCGCGGAAGGCCTCCGGATCCGCCGGGGCCGCGCGGGCGATGTAGCGCTCCAGCATGGCGGCGCGCAGCTCCGGCGCGGTGTCGCGGCGGGCGTCTTCGAGCAGCGAGACGAGGTCATAGGCCGGGTGGCCGCGCAGGGCGTCCTGGTAGTCCAGCAGGCCGACGGCGGCGGTGCCCGCGCGCTCCGGCAGCCAGAGCAGGTTCTCGGCGTGGTAGTCGCGCAGCACCAGGCAGGCGCGCGCCCCGGCCACCTGCGCGCAGGCCGCCTCGACATGCGCGCCGTACTCCGCCGCGAGATCGGGGGAGACCGGGCCGGGCAGGTACCAGCCGGTGACCAGCTCCGCCTCGCGGCGCAGGGTGGCGGCGTCATAGGGGGTCACGTCGACGGCCTGGCCGGCGGCGGGCAGGTTGCGGGGCGGGGGCAGGCGGTGCAACTCGGCCAGCAGGTCCACGGCGCGGGCGTAGAGCGGGATCTCGCGCGCGGGCTGCGCGGCGCAGACGCGGGCGTAGAGCGCGTCGCCCAGGTCCTCGAGCAGCAGGAGCCCGTCATCGGCGGCCTCCGCGAGGATCTCCGGGGCGCTGAAGCCCCCGGCGCGCAGCCAGCCGGTGAGGGCGAGGAAGGGGCGCACGTCCTCGCCGCGCTCACGCGGGGCGTCCATCAGCATGGCGCTGCGGCCGTCCGGCGCGGTGAGCCGCTCGTAGGCGCGGGCGGAGGCGTCGGAGGCCAGCGGCCGGCGGCTGGCGGCCTCCCAGCCGGCGGAGGCGAGGAAAGCGGTCTTCAGCGGCTCGCGGGTCATGCGCCGAGGTCTCCGAGCAGGGGTGCCCAGCCGGCGCCGGCGGCGGTGAGCCGGGCGCGGCGGCCCTCGCCCTCATCGCTGAGCGCGACGGCGAGGTGGCGCGCCGGGCGCAGGTTGCCCAGCCGTTCCGGCCATTCGATGAGGCAGATCGCGCTGTCGAAGGCCTCGTCGAGCCCGAGTTCGATCAGTTCGTCCGCGTGGCCGAGCCGGTAGAGGTCGCAGTGCCAGAGCGCGGCGGCCTCGGTCTCATAGACCTGCACGAGGGTGAAGGTGGGGCTGGGGATGTCCTCCACCCGGCCCTCCGCCGCCAGGCGGCTGCGGATGATCGCCCGGGCGAGGCTCGACTTTCCGGCGCCCAGCGTGCCGCCCAGCAGCAGCGTGTCACCGGGCGCGAGGCGCGCGGCGAGGGCGGCGCCGAGCGCATCGGTTGCCGCGGCGTCGGGGAGGAAAAGGGAGAGTTCGCGCATGGCCGTCCGCAGGAAGTTGGAATGCCCCACCCCTAGACCAATTCGTGGCGGGGGGGAAGCGCGGGGCCGCGCCGGCCGGCGGCGCGGCGTTCCGGGGTGGGGGCGTCCGGACGCGCGAAACCGGAAGCGGCGGAGGCTGGCGCGTGGCGCGACGCGGACCGGGTCGGGGCCTCGGGGAGGCGTCACGCGGTGGCGGGTGGGTGTGCATCGGGCCGGGAGCGGGCGATGCCTGTCTTCGGTGACGGGCGCGATCGGCTGGGAGAGCGAGATGCGTGCCGCGGGGGGCAGGTGTGGCCAGCCGCCTGGCGCAATGGCGCGATCGAGCGGTGGCGGGAGAGGTCGGGGCCGGAGCGCCTCCGGAAGGCCCCGGCACGGTCCCGGGAGCGGGACGCCCCGATGGACGGGCCTGCGGGGATGCCGAAGGTACGGGCCATGTGGGGCGGGCGATGCGCTGAACGTCCGGGGCGATGGTGTCGGAAGGGGCGGTCGGCGGCGTGGCGCTCTGGTCCCGGCCAGGGCGGGGTGTCAGCGCGCGGTGCGGCGGCGGTCCGGCGGGGCGGGCTGGCTGTCCGGCCGGGGGGCGTCGACGAGGACGGGGGCGAGATCCCGGGGGCTGTCCGGAAGCGCGGGCACGCTTGCGCCGCGAAGCGGGGAGACCGGGGCACCGGGCAGGTCTGCCACATGGGCTTCGCCACCGCCGCCCTCCACCGTTCTCAGCGGCACGCTGCAGACGAGGCGACGGCCGCCCGACCCGTCCGGTCCGGCCTCGATGCGGGCGCCCTGTTCCCCGGCGATGCGGCGCACCAGGGGGCTGGCCTCGCCCAGGGACACGGCGCGGGCCGGGCGGCAGGTCACCACGATGATGGTGAGCCAGTCGGGCGAGACCTTGGTCTCGAGGGTGATCTGGCCGTGGTTGATGCTGGCGGCGATGGCATCGGCCACGAGATGGAAGCACAGGCGGCGCAGGTCGCGGCTGCGCAGCGGCAGGTGCGGCGTCTCCCCCTCCGGCAGGGCGATGGACACGCCGATCTGGCGCGAGGCGGCGGCCTCCCGGGAGGGGCGCTGCAGCGAGCGCAGCAGGCCGGGCAGGTCGCTGTTCTCCGAATCGGAGGTGTCGGGGGGCGCGAGGAAGATGCGCAGGGTGGCGACCGCGTCGGCTATCCCGGCCCGCAGGGCGCTGTCGCGGTGGCGGCCGGCGAGGTCCGCCATCTCCTCGAGCTGGCGCAGGGAGTCCTCGGCGCGGTCCCGGTTCTCGATCCGGCCGGCGCGGGCCAGGTCGGCCTCCTGCTCCAGGCTCGACATCCGGGCGCGCAGGGAGGCCTGCAGGCGTTCGCGGTCCGTCTCGTCGCCGAAGGAGACGAGGGTGGAGCCGTCCGGCGTCGGCGCCACGCGCAGCACGAGGACACGGCCGTCGAGCGGCCGCAGCCGCGCGCTCCAGGCCGAGCGGGCCTCGTGCCGGGTGATGAAGTCCTTCAGGTCGCGCCAGACCGTCTCGCCGGCGGAGCCGGGGTGCGAGGCCTCCGCCTCCGCGCCCCGGCACTGGGCGGACCAGAGCGCGATCAGCCGCGAGACATGCGTGCCCGGCTCCGCCGCGCCAAGCTCCGGCCAGATGGTGCGGAAGGCGAGGTTGGCGAAGGCGAGCGTGCCGTCGGGCCGGAACAGCAGCGTGGCCTCGGGCAACTTGTGCAGCACGGCCCGGAAGGTCTCGATCTCCGAGCGGTACCGGCGCTCCAGCGTCACGGCCGAGGAAATGTCCTCGAACAGGAAGGCGATGGCGCCCTGCGGATGCGGGCGGCCGATCACCCGCAGGGTCTGGCCCGAGGGCAGGGCCCAGTCCTCCTCGTAGCTTGCCGCCTCCGCGTCCCGCTCCAGCACGGTGAGCTTGCGCCGCCAGGCGAGGAAATCCTGCTGGTCTGGCATCTGGCGGTTCTCGCGCAGGCGCTCGAGGAAATCGCGCAGGCCGGGGCGCGCGGCAAGCCAGGTCGGGTCCAGCTTGAGGATCTCGGAGATCGCCGGGTTGAACAGGCCGAGGCGGCGGTTCTTGTCGAAGATCGCGAGGCCGATGGGCAGGTGCGCGAAGGTTTCCGTCAGCGTTTCCACGAAGCGTTTCAGCGCCGCTTCCGCGCGCATGATCCCGTCCGCGCCGAGCGCGAAGCCGATCACGTCATCCGCCGGGCCGGGAAGTTCGGTCACGTCATACCACTTGGGCTCGCCGCCCGCGTCGCGCAGCGGCATCCGGCGCTGGAGGGGGCCGAAATCGCTTCCCTGGACCGCGTTGGCCGGCGGGCAGGGGTCCGGGAACAGCCAGGCGATCTCGGAGGGCTGGCCGCCGCGCCGGCTCACCATTTCCTGGCAATAGGCGGCATTGGCCCAGAGCACCTTCTCGCCCCGGCGGCGCCAGATGAGGGCCGGCGCCTCGCTCACCATCACGCGCAGGTAGGCGCACTCCTCCTCCAGCCTGGCGGCACGGTCCTCCGCGATGCGCTGGGCGCGGCGGGCCGCGGAGATGTCGCGCAGCACGACGGAGACGAGGGCGCCCCGCGTCTCCCCCGTCACCTCGAGATCCTGGCCGTCACGGGTGACGATGTCGCGCGAGAACGGCCGCTGGTGGGTGAAGAGCGCCGCGAGGTCCTCCCCCAGTTCCGAGGATTGCCGCGACAGCCAGGTGACGAGGCGGATGCGCTGGCCCTCCCGGCTTTCGGGCAGGCTGTCGATCATGCGGCGCCCGGCTTCCGTGGTGGCGTGCAGGGCCATGCCGCGGAACAGGAAAATGCAGCCATCCGCCGCGGAGATCGCCTTGCGGACCCGCGTGACACCGAAATGCTGTTGCCCCAGCAGAAGCAAGGCACCGAGAGCGGCACCGAGCAGGGCCGCGCAGAAAGCCGTCACTTCCACCGGGAGTGCGTCGACCCATCGTGCCAGTGCGGCCCCTGGCAGGTAGATCGCAGCAGGGATGCCCATGACACCTCCCATTTGCTGGAATACGTGTCCAGTTATCCCTTATACAGTTAAATATTGCTTAAGTCGAATGGCCGATTTGAGCCGAGGGCGGCCCTGCTTTCCTCCCGCGTGACTTCGAGAACGGCGCGCGGCCAGATCACTTCCACGATGGCGCCGGGCGGGCGGGCGTGCTCCGGGTCGGCGCCGGGCGGCAGGCCCGCGGCGCCGGCGTGTTCAGAGCCGTTGGCGAAGGCGATGCGCGCGCCGGAGCGCTCCAGCAGGGTCTTGGCGATGAACAGGCCCAGGCCCATGCCCTCGTATTCCGGGCGCTCGATTCCGGGCTGCGGCTGGCCGGAGCGCCGGCGCACGAACGGGTCTCCCAGGCGGCCGATCACGTCGGCGGGGTAGCCGGGGCCGTCGTCGCCCACCGCGATGCGGATGTTGGCGTCGTCCCAGTCGATGTCGATCCAGACATGGCCGCGCGAGAAGTCCACCGCGTTCTGGATCAGGTTGCGCAGGCCGTGAACCACCTCCGGGCGGCGGTTGATCTCCGGCTGGTCGGGGGCGGCGGGGGAATCGTCGTCGACCTCGCCCTCCAGCCGCACGATCACGTCGCGGCCCCGGTCGACATGCGGCTCCGCGGCTTCCTCCACCACGGCGGCGATCGGGGCGTGGCGCAGGTGGGCATCGTCCTTCCCCGCCCGCCCGAGCCCGCGCAGGATGTCGCGGCAGCGGTCGGTCTGGGCGCGGATGAGGCGCACGTCCTCCAGCAGGTCCGGCCGGTCCTTCAGCTCATGCGCGAGCTCGGAGGAGGCAAGCTTGATGGTGGCCAGCGGCGTGCCCAGCTCATGCGCCGCCGCCGCGACCAGCCCGCCGAGCGCCGTCAGCCGCTGCTCGCGCGACAGCGCCATCTGGGTGGCGATGAGGGCCTGGGACATGGTGAAGGTCTCGATTGTCACCCGCCGGGCGTAGAGCGCGAGGAAGATGATGCCGATCAGCAGCGCCGCCCAGGTGCCGCCGATGTGCAGCGAGGGCAGGATCATGTCCGTGCCGTCGTCGAAGGCGAGCGGCAGGTGGAAGAGCGCGAGCAGCGAGATGTCCGCCAGCGCGGCGAGGCCCAGCAGCAGGGTCACCCGCAGGGTGAGGGCGGTGGCCGAGATCGTCACCGGCGCCAGCACCAGCACGCAGAACGGGTTGGTCAGCCCGCCGGAGAGGAACAGCAGCAGCGCGAGCTGGGTGAGGTCGAACAGCAGGATCAGCGCCGTGTCGCGCTCCGACAGGCGCTTGTTCTGCGGGTGCACCACGGTGGAGATGATGTTAAAGGCGGCGGAGGCGGCGATGGCGAAGCCGCAGAGGTCCAGCGGCAGGGCCACGTCGAACCACTGGCTGGCCACCACCACGGCCATGGTCTGCCCGCCGATGGCGAGCCAGCGCAGCAGGGTGAGGGTGCGCAGGCGCACCCAGTCCGAGCGCGCGGCGTTGGTCATGAGCGAGAGCCCTGCTTCCTGCATCCGTCCTGTCCTCCTGCCGGGCCCGGCTGGCGGGCGTCCCGGCAGGAGTACAGGATTTGCCCCCGCCGGGGAAAGGCCCCGGCGGCGGGGCCCTGCGTCCATCTGGCAGGCGGCAAGGCTTGCAAAGCCGGCCCGCCGGAGGCACAGAAGCCCCATGCAGAAAGCCAGCGCCATCCTCGCGGCCACCGTCACCGTTCTCGCGCTGGGAACGGGGGTGTGGTTCGCCGTCGGCCCCGGCGGCGGAGACGAGCGCTTCGCCGGCTGCGGCACCGCCTCCGTGGCCGGGGGCAAGCCGCTGGGCGGGGACTTTACCCTCACCGCGCCGGACGGCAGCCGCATGAGCCGGGCCGAGGTGATCGACCGCCCCGCCCTCGTCTACTTCGGCTACACCTTCTGCCCGGACATCTGCCCGGCCGACGCCGCGCGCAACGCCGCCGCCGTGAGCCTGCTCGCCGAGCGCGGCCTCGACGTGCGCTCGGTCTTCGTGACCATCGACCCCGAGCGCGACACGCCGGAGCAGCTCGGCGAATTCGCGGAGTATTTCGGCGTGCCGATGACCGCGCTCACTGGCAGCCCGGAGGAGCTGGCGCAGGTGCGCAAGGACTACCTCGTCTACGCCGCGAAGGCCGGCGAGGACGACTTCTACCTGATGGACCATTCCACCTTCACCTACCTGGAACTGCCGGGCGAGGGGGTGCTCGACATCCTGCGCCACGAGGCGAGCCCGGAGGAGGTGGCCGACAAGGTGGCGTGCTATGCTGCCGCCGCGGGCTGACCGCGCGGCCGGGCGGGCCACGGCTCCGTGGTTTGACAGCCGGCGCCTTCTGACCCACAAAGAGCCGGTACAGGCTGAGAACAGGAACGGAAACCGAAGATGAACGACGCGCCGCTGGCCGATCTCGGTGAGGATGTCTCCCTCATGGTCTGCGATGACGACGAGGCATTCGCCCGCCGTCTCGCCCGTGCCATGGAACGCCGTGGCTTTGCGCCCGAGATCGCCCTGAGCGTGGCCGAGGGGCGCACCATCGTGAAGGCGCGCCCGCCGGCCTATGCCGTGGTCGACCTGCGGCTGGAGGACGGCAACGGGCTCGACGTGGTCGAGCAGCTGCGCGAGGCCCGGCCCGACGCGCGCATCGTGGTGCTCACCGGCTACGGCGCCATCGCCACCGCGGTGGCCGCGGTGAAGATCGGCGCCACCGATTACCTCTCCAAGCCGGCGGATGCCGATGACGTGGAGGCGGCGCTGCTCTCGCGCGCCAACGACAAGCCGCCGCCGCCGGAGAACCCGATGTCCGCCGACCGGGTGCGCTGGGAGCACATCCAGCGCGTGTTCGAGCTCTGCGACCGCAATGTCTCGGAAACCGCCCGCCGGCTCAACATGCACCGCCGCACCCTGCAGCGCATCCTGGCCAAGCGCTCGCCGAAGTAACCCGCCGGGGGACGCGCGCCGCGCCGAGGGGGCCTGCCGGCCCCCGCAGCTTGGCGCGCGTGGCGAAGCCCCTTGCGGGCCTTCGCCCCCGGTGGCGCCCGGGGGAGATATGCGGTGCCGTCGCGCGCGGTGGTGGTCCTTTTACACGAGGGTTCGGCCCTCCCGCCCGGGCGACCAGCCCGGGCCGCGCCCGACCCTCCCCCCGGGAGGGCGCGATGGCGATGTCAGCCGGAGTTCAGCCCTCTTTCGGAGCTTTCGCGATAAACCGCCGACCACAGGCGCGGCTGCGCCCACCCAGGGTCGGGCGCGTCCCTTCGTGCCCGGATCGGAGTGGCAAAGTGCTTGCATCTTCCGCGCGGGTGCCACAGGTCCCCTGAGCCCTGAGCCCTGAGCCCTGAGCCCTGAGCCCTGAGCCCTGAGCCCTGAGCCCTGAGCCCTGCGCTCCGGGTGCGGCCTGGCCCGGCAGCGGCCCGCCGGGGCCGTCTGTCGCGCGCGCCAAGCTGCGGGGGCCGGCAGGCCCCCTCGGCGCGGCGCGCGTTCCCCCCCGGCCAGGCAAAGCAAAAGCGGCGGTTCCGGGGGGACCGCCGCTTCCTGTCGTGCGATTGCGGGCGAACGCCTACTCGGCGGCCATCGCGATGCGCGGCTGCAGTTCGCCGAGGAACTCGGCCAGTTCCTCGGCCAGGTCCTCGCGCTGCAGGGCGATGGAGACGGTGGCCTGCAGGTAGCCCGCCTTGGAGCCGCAGTCGAAGCGCTGGCCCTCGAAGCGGAAGCCATGCACGGCGCGGCCGGCAGCGGCCTCGGCGGCGATGGCATCGGTGAGCTGGATTTCGCCGCCGGCGCCGGTCTTCTGCTCGGAGAGGTAGTCGAAAATGGTCGGCGGCAGGATGTAGCGGCCGATCACGGCGAGGTTCGACGGCGCGTCCTCGGCCTTCGGCTTCTCCACCAGGCCCTTGGCGCGCACGGTGCGGCCGGAGATGTCGGTGGCGGTGAGATCGGGGTCGATCACGCCGTAGGAGGAGATCATCGCGTCATCGACTTCCATGGTCGCGACCATGGTGCCGTTGCCGTCCGTCTTCTCCCAGGCCTCGACCATCTGTGCGAGGCAGGGGCGCTTGCCGCCGACCATCACGTCATCGGGCAGCAGCACCGCGACCGGCTCGTCGGCGATGAGGCGGCGGGCGCACCACACCGCATGACCGAGGCCGAGGGCCTCCTTCTGGCGGACATAGGCAATGGCGCCGCTGTCCATGTTGGTGGAATTGAGGATGTCGAGAAGGGCCGTCTTCTTCTTCGCGATCAACGAACGCTCCAGCTCGGGCGCCGCGTCGAAATAGTCCTCGAGGGCCGACTTGCCGCGTGCGGTCACGAAGATGAACTCCTCGATGCCCGCCTCACGCGCCTCGTCGATGGCATACTGGATAAGCGGACGGTCGACGAGCGGAAGGATCTCCTTCGGAATCGCCTTCGTGGCCGGCAGGAAGCGCGTTCCCATGCCCGCCACGGGGAAGATCGCTTTCGAGATACGTTTGCTCACCGCGTTAAACTCCCGGTTGTGAAATGCGTGAACACACTTTTGCATGATTCGCACCGCGTTGCAGCAATTATTCCGCCAGCGCGAAGGCAAATCTGCCACACCCGCCGCCAGCCGTCCACGATCGCGCGCCGGCGGTTGCGGGGGGCCGGAGCCGCCGTTTACATACACCGGCCCGGGCGTCTGCAGGGTGACGCATCCCGTATCGCCCCCGCGGACCGTGCGCGACACTCCGGGGGGCGAAAGGGCGATGCATATGGATTTCCGGGCCGTTTTCGCCGGACTGGCGTTTTCGCTGATGTGGAGCTCGGCCTTCACCTCGGCCCGGCTGGTGGTGGCCGACGCGCCGCCGCTCTTCGCGCTGTCGGCGCGGTTCTGCGTGTCCGGGCTGCTCGCCGTCGGCATCGCGGCCGCGCTGCGGCAGAGCTGGAAGATGTCGCGCAAGCAATGGGGCGCGGTGATTCTGTTCGGACTGTTCCAGAACGCGATCTACCTGGGGTTGAACTTCGTTGCCATTCAATGGGTGGAGGCCAGCGTGGCGGTGATCGTCGCCAGCCTGCTGCCGCTGCTGGTGGCGCTGGCGAGCTGGCTGATCTACCGCGAGCGGCTGCCGCTGCTGGGAAGCGCGGGGCTGGCGCTGGGCTTTGCCGGGGTGGCGGTGATCATGGGCGGGCGGCTCTCCGCCGGAGTGGACCCGTTCGGGCTGCTGCTGATGTTCCTCGGCGCGCTGGCGCTCACCGTCGCCACGCTGCTGGTGCGTGACGCCCTGCCGCGTGGCAACCTGCTGATGATCGTGGGGCTGCAGATGCTGGCGGGCTCGGCGGCGCTGCTGCCCGCGGCGCTGGTGCATGACACCTGGCACCTGCACTGGAGCCTCTCGCTGGTGCTGGCCTTCACCTACACCACGCTGGTGCCGGGCATCGGCGCGACGGTGGTGTGGTTCTGGCTGGTGCGGCGCATCGGGGCTACGCGCGCGGCCACCTATCACTTCATGAACCCGTTCTTCGGAGTGGCCGTGGCGGCGCTGGTGCTGGGCGAGCGGCTGGGCGCGCGCGACGTGCTGGGCGTGGCGGTGGTCGGCGCCGGCATCCTCGCGGTGCAGCTCTCGCGCCGGCCGGCTTGAGCGGCCTTGCGCCGGGCGGAGCGCTGCGGGCACTCTGAGCCGTCGCGCCCCGTCCTGCGAACAGGATCCCCCATGCCGCCATTCCGCCTCCTCGGCGCTCTCCTCGCCCTGCTGCTGGGCTGCGGCGCCGCCGCGGCGGGGGAGTGGCACGAGACCGACTGCCCGTATGGCACCGTGCGCGGCCCGAACGACCGCGTGTTGCAGTGCGGCATCTTCACCCCCGGCGGGGCGCGGGCGCAGGCGGGGCAGGTGCCGGTGCGGCTGCTGGTGAACATCTTCCGTGCGCAGGCCCACCCTGCCGCCCGCCTCGCGCCGGTGGTCTATCTCTCCGGCGGGCCGGGGCAGGACGTGGACCTCGGCACGCCCGCGGGCGTCGCGCGCTGGCAGGCCTACCTGCGCAGCACCCTGTCATGGACGGAGGGACGCGACGTGATCGTGGTGGGCCAGCGCGGCCTCACCCGCGGCCTGTCGCCGTTCGACCCGCCCTGGGCACCGGACATGGAATGCCGCCGCCTTTCGGACCCGCGGATATGGCTGGGCGCGCGGGAACGGCCGGAAACGGTGGCTGACCCGGTGGAGACCAGCCGCATCGGCCTCGCCGCCTGCCACAGTGAGCTCATGGCCATCGGTTTCGACCTTGCCGCCTATGACACGCGGCAGAGCGCTGCGGATCTCGCGGAACTGCGCGCGGCGCTCGGCATCCGGTCCTGGGTGGTGTTCGGCGTGTCCTACGGCACCCGGCTGGGGCTGGAGCTGATCCGGCAGGACGGCGCGGGGGTGCAGGCGGCGGTGCTCGATTCGGTGTTCCCCCCGCAGGTGACCGACCACTGGACCGATGCCGCCCCCTTCGACCGCGCGCTGGAGCGCATGCTGGCGGCCTGCCTGGCCGATGCGCCCTGCGCCGCCGCCTACCCGAACCTGGGCGCCCGGCTGGATGCGCTGCTGGCCCGGCTTGCGGCCGCGCCGATGCCGCTGCGGCTCGACCCGGTGGGGGACATCCCGGAGCTGTGGATCCGGCTCGACGATGCCGCGCTGCTCGACATGATCTTCACGCAGCTCTACTGGGTCTGGGGGCTGGAGAGCCTGCCGCGCGCCATCGACGCGCTGGACCGCGGCGACCTCGACACGTTCCGCCGCCTGCTCGTCGCGCCCTACGTGGACGCCGGGGCGGCGGAGGGCTGGTCCTACGGGCTGCAGATCGCGGTCTCGTGCAACGATGACGGCGCCTGGTTCGCGCCGGAGGAGATCGCGGCGCAGCAGGCCGCGCATCCCCGGCTGGCGGGCTGGATCGGGCAGGCCGGCGACGCGCATCTCTGCGAGGGCTGGCCGATGCGCCCGCGCAGCGACGGGTTCCCGGAACCGGTGGTCTCGGACGTGCCGGTGCTGCTGATGGCGGGCGACCTCGACCCCGTCACCCCGCCGGATTACGCGCAGCGCGCCGCCGAGGGGCTCTCGCGCTCGGAAGTCTACGTCGCGCCCGGTTCCGGCCACTCGGTGCTCGACCAGTCGGATTGCGCGCGGGACGTGGTGGAGGATTTCCTCGCCAGGGTGGCGCAGGACACGCTCGCCGGCGCGCGGTCGGAGCTGCGTCCGGGCGAGGGGGCGGAAGGGCCCGCCTGCGAGGACGCGCCGCAGCCGATGTTCGATTTGCCCTGAGCGGCCGGTGCGCGCCAGCGCCGCCTCCGCCCGGCTCCCGCAGACTGCTGGGCCGGCGAAAGGACCTGCAGTCTGCGGGAGCCGGGCGGGGGAAATCCGGGCGGGGGAAAGCCGGGCGGGGGAAAGCCGGGCGGGGGAAAGCCGGACAGGCGGGAACCGGACAGATGAGGGCTGGGCACCGGCGACCGGACAGGTGAGGTCAATGCAGCTGATGACAACCGGGCAGGCGATGGCCGGCTGCGTCAGGGGGCAGGCCCCCGGATCCCTCGGGAGGATCCCTCAGAAGTCGGAGATGATGCCCTTCTTCTCCCAGTCGCCGAAGCGGGTGGGTTCGGGGCCGTTGCGGCCGCCCAGTTCGGCGGGCATCGCGGCCTCCACGGCCTCGGGCGAGCGGCCGGCGGCGCGGCGTTCCTCGGCCTCGGCAAGGGCGCGCGCCGCCGCCTCGGCGATGCGGGCGGCGCGAATGGCCTCTTTATCGGATGGCGTCTGAGACATATATGCTCTCCCGGATCCGGATCACAGCGGATATAGACCCCCTCGCCGGGGTTGTGAAGTGGGAGTGACCGAAGATGAACATGATGAAGACGGCCATGTTGCTGGCCGCCATGACCGCGCTCTTCATGGGTGTGGGCTGGCTGATCGGCGGCACCGGCGGAGCGCTCATCGCCCTCGTCGTCGCCATCGGGACCAACCTTTTCGCATGGTGGAACTCGGACCGCGTGGCGCTGAGCATGCACAATGCGGAGCCGGTTACCCGCGCCTCCGCGCCCGCCCTGCATGACCTGGTGGCCGAGCTTGCGCGCAATGCCGGGCTGCCGATGCCGAAGGTCTACCTCATCCGCTCCGCGCAGCCCAATGCCTTCGCCACCGGCCGCAGCCCGGAGAATGCCGCCGTGGCGGTGACGGAGGGGCTGATGCGCAACCTCAGCCGCGAGGAGCTGGCCGGCGTCATCGCCCATGAGCTCGCCCATGTGAAGCACCGCGACACCCTGATCATGACCATCGCCGCCACCGTGGCCGGCGCCATCTCGATGCTGGCGCAGTTCGGCCTGTTCTTCGGCGGCGGACGGGACCGCAACCCGCTGGGCTTCGTGGGCGTGCTGCTGGCGGTGTTCCTGGCGCCGGTGGCCGCGATGCTGATCCAGATGATGATCAGCCGCACCCGCGAATACTCGGCGGACCGCGAGGGCGCCGCGATCTGCGGCAACCCGCTGTGGCTGTCCTCGGCGCTGGCGAAGATCGCCTCGCCGGCCCTGCACACGGAGATGGCGAGCGCGGAGCGCAACCCCGCCTCGGCACATCTGTTCATCGTGAACCCGCTGTCGGGCAAGCGCATGGACAGCCTGTTCTCCACCCACCCGGCCACGGAGAACCGCATTGCCGCGCTGGAGCAGCTTGCCGCCGAGATGGGGCGCAGCGCGCCCGCGCCGCGGCGGGCTGACCGCCGCCAGGCCGCCGCGCCCCGGGCCACGGGCGGCCCTTCGCGCCTTCCCCGGACCGGCCATCGCGGCGAGCGTTCCGGCCCGTGGTCGTGAGCGACGCGCCCCAGGGCCTCGCCCCCCGCGCCGCCGCCCTGCGCCTGCTGCACGACGTGCTCCATGACGGCGAGATGCTCGGCGAGGGCGGTTTCGACACCGACCTCGCCCCGGCCGAGCGCGCCCGCGCCCTGGCGCTGGGCGCCTCCGTGCTGCGCAATCTCGGCCGGGTGGACGCCATCCTGAACCCCTGGCTCACCAGGGAGCCGCCGCTCAGGGTGCGCAACGCGCTGCGCCTCGCCGCCACCGAGCTGCTGGCGGAGAACACCGCCCCCCACGCGGCCGTGGATGCCGCCGTGCGCCTCGTGGAGGCCAGCCCGCGCACCCGGCACCTGAAGGGCCTCACCAACGCCGTGGCCCGGCGGCTCACCCGTGAGGGCGCCGCGCTGTGGGAGGCGCAGGTGCCCGGGGACCTCACCCTCACCGGGCCGCTGCGCGCGCGCATCGAGACGGCCTGGGGGCCGGAGGCCGCGCAGGCCATCGCCCGCGCCCATGCCGCGGGCGCCCCGCTCGACCTCACGCCGCGCGACCCCGCGCAGGCCGCCGCCCTGGCCGAACGCCTGGGCGCCACGCTGCTGCCCGGCGGCAGCCTGCGCCTGCCGCGGGGCGGGCAGGTCTCGGCGCTGTCGGGGTATGACGAGGGGGCCTGGTGGGTGCAGGACACTGCCGCCGCCATGCCGGTGCGGCTGCTGGGCGATGTCGCCGGCCTCACCGCGCTAGACCTCTGCGCCGCGCCGGGGGGCAAGACCCTTCAGCTTGCCGCCGGCGGTGCCCGCGTCACCGCGCTGGACATCTCCGAGCCGCGGCTGGCGCGGCTGCACGAGAACCTCGCCCGCACCGGGCTGCCGGCGGAGGTGATCATCGCCGACGCGATGGACTGGGCGCCGGCGGAGCCCTTCGACATCGTGCTGGTCGACGCGCCCTGTTCGGCCACCGGCACCATCCGCCGTCACCCCGACCTGCCGTTCCTGAAGTCCCACACCGACCTGCGCAGCCTCACCCGGCTGCAGGACCGGATGCTCGCCCGCTCCTGGGACTGGGTGAAGCCCGGCGGGCGGCTGGTGTTCTGCACCTGCTCGCTGTTCCCGGAGGAGGGCGAGGCCCGGCTGGACCGGTTCCTCGCGCGGCATCCGGAGGCCGAGGCCCTGCCGGTGCCGGCGCTCGACGGCATCGCGCCCGGCTGGGCGGAGGGTGCGGCCCTGCGCCTGCGCCCGGACTACTGGGCGGAGGCCGGCGGCATGGACGGTTTCTTTGCCAGCGTGATTCGCCGCGGCGGGTGACAGGCCCGGGCCGCCCCGCTATCATCACGCCCTATCGCATTTGAATTCCAAGCGATTTGCGTGACAGAGGGGCGATATGGCAGGGCTGGGGCCGTTCTTTCGCAGGCAGGCGCGGCGGCTGTCACTCGGCCGGCGCAGGCTGCTGAACGCGCTGAGGGCCCGCAGCGTGATCTTCGCGCGGGCACCGGAGGGCACGGGCCCGCCGATCGAGGCCCGCGCCATCGGCAGTTTCGAGCGCGGGCGGGCGCTGGCCGGCGGCCGGATCGCGCTCGCCGGCCACGGGCTGGAACACGAGGGCCCGCCCTGGAGCCTCACGCCCCCGGACGCCGCCTTCCGTGACGCGCTGCACGGCTTCGGCTGGATCGACGACCTGGTCGCGGCGGGGGACGCGCGGGCGCGCCGCACCCTGCTGGCCTGGGTGACGGACTGGATCGCGCGCTACGACACCGGCACCGGGCCGGGCTGGACCCCGGGGCTGGCCGGGCGCCGGATGATCCACCTCTCCTGCCATCTCGGCCTGCTGGTGCAGGGCGGCAATGCCGGCGGCACCCGCCGGCTGCTGCGCAGCCTGGCGCGGCAGGAACGCTACCTCGCCCGATCCTGGAGCGCGGCCGCGCCGGGGCGCGAGCGCTTCGAGGCCCTGGCCGGGCTGGTGTTCGTGAGCCTCGCGCTGGGGCGCCCCGCGGTGCAGGCGCGCCTGCGGCTGTTCGGCGCGGAATGCCTCAGGACCATCGGCGAGGACGGCGGCATCGCCTCGCGCAACCCCGAGGAGCTGCTGGAGGTCTTCACCCTGATGGTCTGGACCGCGCGCGCCCTGGAGGACGCGGGCCACCCGCCCGACACCGCCCATCTGCAGGCGATCCGCCGCGCCGCGCCCACGCTGCGGGCCCTGCGCATGGGCGACGGCGCGCTGGCCCGCTTCCACGGCGGCGGCCGGGGCGGGCGCGGCAGCGCCGGGCAGCTCGACCGGGCGCTGGTCGATTCCGGGGTGCGCGACCGCGCCGGCCCGGGCCCCGCCATGGGCTTCACCCGCCTGCAGGCCGGGCGCACGGCGCTGGTGATCGACACCGCCCCGCCGCCGGGCGGCGCCTGCGCGGCCTCCGCCCATGCCTCCACGCTGGGGCTGGAGATTTCCGTGGGCCGCCAGCCGCTGATCTCATCGCTGGGGCCGGGCATCCAGTTCGGCGCGGAATGGCGCCGGGCCTGCCGGGCCACCGGCTCGCATTCCGCGCTCATGGTCGAGCATGTCTCCTCGGCGCGCTTCTCTGGCCCGGACCCGGTGCTGGGCGACCGGCTGGTCGAGGCGCCGGCCCATGTGGAGGCCGAACGGGTGGAGGACCCGAGCGGCCTGTGGCTGCTGACCGCGCATGACGGCTACACGCTGCCCTTCGGCCTCGTCCACCAGCGCCGGCTGTTCCTGGCCCCCGACGGGCACGACCTGCGCGGCGAGGACACGCTGAACGCCACCACCGAGGCGCAGCGCGCCCGCTTCGCCCGGGCGGTGGAGGGGGCGCCGCGGCTGGGCCTCGCCTTCACCGCGATCTTCCACCTCCACCCGGACGTGGTGGCGGAGCCGGGCCCGGCGGCCAATGCCGTCACCCTGCGGCTGCCGGGCGGCGAGACCTGGGTGTTCCGCCAGTCCGGCGGCACTCTGGAGCTGGCGGAGTCGGTTTTTCTCGATCAGGAGCGGCTGGAAGCGCGGGAGACGAAACAGGTGGTGGTCACTTCCCGCGCGGTGGAGTATGGGGGCCGGGTCACTTGGGCCTTCAGGCGGGCCGGGGACGGGGCGCCCGGCCCGCGTGAGCCCGGGAATGCCGGTCCTGGCTGAGACCCGCCGTCAGACATAGGGGATCACGCCATGACCACCGACATCGTGCCGATCCGGCGCGCGCTGCTGTCCGTTTCCGACAAGACCGGTCTCATCGACCTCGCCCGCGCCCTGCATGCGGCGGGCGTCGAGCTGCTCTCCACCGGCGGCTCCGCCGGGGCCCTGCGCGAAGCGGGCCTGCCGGTGCGCGACGTGGCCGAGGTGACCGGCTTCCCGGAGATGATGGACGGCCGCGTGAAGACCCTGCACCCGATGGTGCACGGCGGCCTGCTGGCGCTGCGCGATGACGCCGGCCATGTGGCGGCGATGGAGGAGCACGGCATCGCCCCCATCGACCTGCTGGTGGTGAACCTCTACCCGTTCGAGGCCACCGTGGCCCGGGGCGCGGAGTATGACACCTGCATCGAGAACATCGACATCGGCGGCCCGGCGATGATCCGCGCCGCGGCCAAGAACCACGGTTTCGTCACCACCGTGGTGGACGTGGAGGATTATGCCCCGCTGCTGGAGGAACTGGCGCAGGGCGGCACCTCGCTTGCCTTCCGCAAGAGGATGGCGCTCACCGCCTATGCCCGCACCGCGGCCTATGACGCGGCCGTCTCGGCCTGGCTGGCCGACGCCATCGCCGAGGAGGCCCCGCGCCGCCGCGCCGTGGCCGGCACCCTGGCCCAGACCCTGCGCTACGGCGAGAACCCGCACCAGTCCGCCGCCTTCTACCGCGACGGCTCCACGCGTCCCGGTGTCTCCTCCGCCGCGCAGCTTCAGGGCAAGGAGCTGAGCTACAACAACATCAACGACACCGACGCGGCCTTCGAGCTGGTGGCGGAGTTCGACCCGGCCGAGGGCCCGGCGGTGGCGATCATCAAGCACGCCAACCCCTGCGGCGTGGCGCGGGGCGCCTCGTTCGAGGAGGCCTACCAGGCCGCCTATGACTGCGACCGCACCTCCGCCTTCGGCGGCATCGTGGCGCTGAACGGCGCGCTGGACGGCGCCACCGCGAAGCGCATCACCGAGATCTTCACCGAGGTGGTCATCGCCCCCGAGGTGACCGACGAGGCCCGCGAGATCTTCGCCGCGAAGAAGAACCTGCGCCTGCTGGTGACCGGCGGCCTGCCCGACGTCACCGCGCCGGGCCGCACCTGGCGGCAGGTGTCCGGCGGCTACCTGGTGCAGGACCGCGACAACGGCCGGCTCTCCCTCCCCGACCTCAGGGTGGTGACGAAGCGCGCCCCCACCGAGGCGGAGATGGCCGACATGCTGTTTGCCTGGCGCGTGGCCAAGCACGTGAAGTCGAACGCCATCGTCTACGTGAAGGGCGGCGCCACGGTGGGCGTGGGCGCGGGCCAGATGAGCCGGGTGGACAGCAGCCGCATCGCCGCGCGCAAGGCCGGCGACATGGCCGAGGCGCTGGGCCTCTCCGAGCTGCCGACCATCGGTTCGGCCGTCGCCTCCGATGCGTTCTTCCCCTTCGCCGACGGCCTGCTGGCCGCGGCCGAGGCGGGGGCGACCGCGGTGATCCAGCCCGGCGGCTCCATGCGGGACGCGGAGGTGATCGCCGCCGCCGACGAGGCCGGCCTCGCCATGGTGCTCACCGGCATGCGCCACTTCCGCCACTGAGGAGCCGCGCCATGACCCCCGGCCTGCGCCGCGCCCTGCTCACCGCACTGCCCGTCTTCGCCCTCGACCAGCTGTCGAAATACGCGGTGGTGGTGGGACTGAACCTCGACGCGGTGGGCCGGGTCGAGGTGGCCCCGCCCTATCTCGTGTTCCAGATGGCGTGGAACCGCGGGGTCAACTTCGGCCTGCTGAGCAACGACAGCACGCTGGGGCCCTGGCTGCTGGTGGCGCTGTCGGTGGCGGTGTCGGTGGCGCTGGCGCTCTGGTCGCGCAGGATGCGCGGCTGGACGCTGCCCGCGGCGGTGGGGCTGGTGATCGGCGGCGCGCTGGGCAATGCGATCGACCGCGTGCTCTGGGGCGCGGTGGCCGATTTCATCAACATGTCGTGCTGCGGCTTCACCAGCCCGTGGTCGTTCAACGTGGCCGACATCGCCATCTTCGCCGGCGCCGCGGCGCTGATCGTGTTCTCGGGGCGCGAGGGCAAGCCGGCCGGGCGCAAGCGCTGAGGCAGCGGCCCCGGCTCTCCCACCACCAACGATTCCAGGCCCCCGCCCACCACCGGCTCCGGGCCCCGGCGAAACCGCCCTCCGGACAGGGCGCGCACCGGCAGGCAGACCTCGGGCGCGGCTTCCCTCCTCTCCGAAGCCGCACCGGCCCCGCACACCGGGCTCCCGGGTGCACCCGGCAGGGTCTCCGGCAGCAGGCGCACGGACATTCCGGGCAAGGCGAAGGCGTACAGGCAGCGCGGGCACAGGTGAAGCGGCACGGGCGTAGGGACACGGGCAGGACGGGCACAGGCGAAGGGGCACGGGCGTAGGGACACGGGCAGGACGGGACAGGCACCCCGGGCACGTGCAGCAGCGGGAGGACGGGCAGCAGGGGGGCGGAGCGGCCCGTGCGCCTTGGACCTGTCGGTCCCGGCCGCCTGGCTCGGCCCTGCACTCCGGTGCCCGATGTGCCGGGAGCGCGGCGCCCCGAGGGGGCTGCGCATCCGCCTGCCCGCGGCGCCGGCCCGGGGCTGCGCGCCTGCGTCCCGGGGCCGCCGGGCGCGTTTCGGGGCGTGACGCGGGCCTTTTGCTGGGCTAAAGGTGACCCGGACAGATGCGGTCGGCCCCGGGGGGCGGGCTGCCTTCGGGCAGCCGCCGGGCTGGCCGCGCAACGAGATGGAGTTGGGTGCAATGGCATACCGTGGCATCGGAACGAAGACGGGCCTCGCCCTCATGCTTGCGCTGGGCGTCGCCGCCTGCGGTGACGGCGGCACCGGCGAACGCCAGAGCCTGTTGCGCTCGGCCGGCCTGCGCCAGGCGCCGCCGGACGAGTTTCTCGTCGTGCAGCGCAACAAGCTCGAGATGCCGGGCAGCTATTCCAGCCTGCCGCCGCCGAATCCCGAAGGCCGCAACCTCGTCGACCCGCAGCCCGAGCAGGAGGTGGCCACGCTGCTCTCCGGCGCCGGTGCGGCGGGTGCCACGCGCGGCGGGGCGCTGAGCCCGGGGCAGACCGCGCTCATGGCCTCCGCAGGCACCCCGGCTCCCGGCATCCGCCAGACCGTGCAGGTCGAGGACAGCGCGCGCGAGGGCGGCTCGGACAACTACGGCCTGAGCTCCTTCATGGGCTATTCCTTCAACGACCCCTACGAGGACGAGATCCTCGATCCCGGCCCGGAGGCGCAGCGCCTGCGCGATCAGGGGGTGATGACCCCCGCCGCGCCGCCGCAGGCCGTGGAGCCGGACGCGGGCACCCGCGGCGAAGACCCGGCCCACGGCACCATCATCTTCTGACCGACAACCGGCCCCCCGCCACCCGGCGCGGGGCCGGTTCGCGTTTGGCGGGGCCCGGCGCTCCCGGCGGGGTCACGACAGGTTTATTGCCGGGCCATTGCCCCGTGCCCGGCGCCGTCTAGACTGCGCGCAGTCTGACCTTACCCCAAGGAGGCGGCGGGCCCGCCCGCCGGAAGCGCCAACGTGACTGTCCTGCGCTCGCTCGTCTCGCGCATCGTCCTGCCGGTTCTGCCGGTGCTGATGCTCGGGCTTCCCGCGGCGGCGGAAGCCCCCGTGACCCATTTCACCCTCGACAACGGCATGGAAGGCGTGGTGATCGAAGACCATCGCGCCCCGGTCGTCACCCACATGGTGTGGTACCGCATCGGCTCCGCCGACGAACAGCCCGGCAAGTCCGGCATCGCGCATTTCCTCGAACACCTGATGTTCAAGGGCACGGACACCATCCCCGAGGGGGCCTTCTCCAAGATCGTCGCCGCGAACGGCGGGCAGGACAACGCCTTCACCTCCTACGACTACACCGGCTATTTCCAGAACATCGCCGCCGACCGGCTGGACGTGGTGATGAAGATGGAGGCGGACCGGATGCGCAACCTCGTGCTCTCGGACGCGGTGGTGAACCCGGAGCGCGACGTGATCCTGGAGGAGCGCAACTCCCGGGTGGAGAACAACCCCTCCGCCCTGTTCGGCGAGCAGATGGACGCCGCCCAGTTCATGAACCACCATTACGGCATTCCGGTGATCGGCTGGCGCCACGAGATGGAGGGGCTGACCCGCGAGGACGCGCTGGCCTTCTACCACCGCTACTACGCGCCCAACAACGCCATCCTCGTGGTGGCGGGCGACGTGGACCCGGCGAAGGTGGAGGAGATGGCGAAGGAGATCTACGGGCCCGTTGCCCCCACGCCGGACCTCGCCCCCCGCGCCCGCCCGCAGGAGCCGCCGCAGCGCGCGCCGCGCCACCTCACCTACGAGGACCCCCGCGTGGGCCAACCCTACGTGATGCGCACCTACCTCTCGCCGGAGCGCAACCCCGGCGACCAGAAGACCGCCGCCGCGCTCACCGTGCTGGCGGAGCTGCTGGGCGGCTCCGGCCTCACCTCGGTGATGGGCCAGGAGCTGCAGCTCAAGCAGAAGATCGCGCTTGCCTCCGGCGCCTCCTACCAGGGCCTGTCGATCGACCCGAACACCTTCACGGTCTACGTGGTGCCGGTGCCCGGCGTGTCGCTGGCCGACGCGGAGGCGGCGATGGACAAGGTGATCGCCGATTTCCTGCAGAACGGCCCGGACCCGGACGATCTCGCCCGCATCCGCGAGCAGGTGCGCGCCTCGGAGATCTACGCGCTCGACAGCCAGTCCGGCCTCGCCCGGCGCTATGGCTCGGCACTGGCCGTGGGCCTCACGGTCGAGGACGTGGCCGCCTGGCCCGACCTGCTGCAGGAGGTGACGGCCGATGACGTGATGGCCGCCGCGCGCGAGGTGTTCAACCCGCTCAACTCGGTGACCGGCTGGCTGAAGGCGCCGGACCCGGCCCCCGGCGCCCCGGAAGGGGTCGCCCCCGCCGCCGCGACCGACCTGCCCGCCGCAACCGGAGAGGTAACCCAGTGATGGTTTTCCACAGCCTTGGCCGCGGCCTTGCCGCCGCCGCCTTCCTCACCCTCGCGGCGCTGCCGCTCTCCGCGGCCACCGACATCGAGGAGGTCACCTCCCCGGGCGGCATCAAGGCCTGGCTGGTGCAGGAGCATTCCATCCCGATCATCTCGCTGGAGATCAGCTTCGCCGGCGGCAGCGCGCTGGACCCCGCGGGCAAGGAAGGCGCCGGCAACCTCTCCATGGCGCTGCTGGAGGAGGGCGCGGGTGACCGCGACGCCGTGGCCTTCGCCCGGGCCGCGGAAGGCATCGGCGCGCAGTTCGGCTTCTCCTCCGGGGCTGATTCGGCCTCCGTCTCCGCCAGCATGCTGACGGAGAACCGCGACGCCTCCGTGGCGCTGCTGCATGACGCGCTCACCGCGCCGCGTTTCGGCGAGGAGGCGGTGGAGCGCGTGCGCGCCCAGGTGCTCTCCGGCCTGCGCTCGGACGAGACGGACCCGCAGTCCATCGCCTCGAAGACCTTCCGCGAGCTGGTGTTCCCGGACGACCCCTACGGCCGCTCCACCGACGGCACGATCGAGAGCGTGACCGCGCTCACCGCCGCGGACCTGCGCGCCGCGCATGACGCGATGCTGGTGCGCTCGCGCGCCCGCATCGGCGTGGTGGGCGACATCACGCCCGAGGAGCTGGGCAAGATGCTCGACACCCTGTTCGAGGGCCTGCCGCAGGACGGCCCGGCGCTGCCCGGCCATGTGGAGCCCAACCTCACCGGCGGCACCACGGTGCAGGCGTTCGACACCCCGCAATCGGTGGTGGTCTTCGCCCAGAAGGGTATCGACCGGCATGACCCGGATTTCTTTCCGGCCTATGTTCTCAACCACATACTGGGCGGCGGCGGCTTCTCCTCGCGCCTCACCGAGGAGGTGCGCGAGAAGCGCGGCCTCACCTATGGCGTCTATTCGTACCTCGCCGGCTATGACCGGGCGAACCTGTGGATGGGCGGCGTGGCCTCTGCGAATGACCGGGTGGGCAAGGCCATCGAGGTGATCAAGGCGGAATGGGCCCGCATGGCCCAGGGCGGCGTGACCGACCGGGAACTGCAGGACGCGAAGACTTACCTCACCGGCGCCTACCCGCTGCGCTTCGACTCCAACTCCAAGATCGCCGACATCCTGGTGGGCGTGCAGGAGGAGGGGCTCGGCATCGACTACACCACGAAGCGCAACGACTACGTGAACGCGGTCACGAAGGAGGACATCGCCCGGGTGGCGAAGCGCCTGATGACCCCCGACGGCCTGCGCTTCGTCGTGGTGGGCAAGCCGGAGGGCGTGACCGCCTCGAACTGACGCCCCGGGCGCGCGGGGGCGGTTGCGTCCGCCTCCGCGCGGTTCTACATGGGCGGCAGCGAAAGGATATCCCGATGGCCAAGCGACAGTTCACTGAGACCTCCGGACCCAGCCAGCGCATGCTGCGCGTGGGAGAGCTGATCCGTCACGCCCTGTCGGACGTGCTGTCGCGCGGCGACCTGCATGACCCGGACCTGGGCCGCTCGCCCATCACCGTCTCCGAGGTGCGCTGCTCGCCCGACCTGCGGCACGCCACGGTTTTCGTGCTGCCCCTGCTGGGCGAGAACACCGACGGGGTGATCGCGGCGCTGGAGCGCAACCGCGGCGAGCTGCGCCGGGTGGTGACCCGCGCGGTGAAGCTGAAGTTCTCGCCGGAGCTGCACTTCCAGCCCGATGACAGTTTCGACCGCATGGACGAGACGCGCCGCCTGCTCGCCTCCGACACCGTGCGCCGCGACGTGGAGCAGGACGAGGACGAGACCGACGAGGACGAGACCGACGGGGACGAGGGCGGCGAGGACACCGGCCGCCGCGACGCCTGAGCCCGCGCCCGCATCGCGCTTGAAACCCCGCGGTCGCCCGGGTATGGCCCGGGCGTCCACATCGCGGTGAGCACAGGGAGAGAGACATGGCGCGCGGAAAGAAGGGCCGTCCGGTCGATGGCTGGCTGGTGGTCGACAAGCCCGCCGGCATCACGTCCTCGGCCGTGGTGAACAAGGCCCGCTGGGCCTTCGGCGCCCGCAAGGCCGGCCATGCCGGCACGCTCGACCCCGCCGCCACCGGCGTGCTCGCCATCGCCTTCGGCGAGGCCACCAAGACCGTTCCCTACATCACCGACGCGCTGAAGGCCTACCGGTTCACCGTCACCTGGGGGGCGGCCACGAACACCGATGACGCCGAGGGCGAGGTGATCGAAACCTCCGCCCTGCGCCCCTCCGAGGCCGATATCCGCGCCGCGCTGCCGGCGTTCACCGGCGATATCCTGCAGGTTCCGCCGCAGTTCTCCGCCGTAAAGGTGGAGGGCGAGCGGGCCTACGCGCTGGCACGGGCCGGCGACGAGCTGGAGCTCTCCGCCCGGCCGCTCTTCGTGGAGAGCCTCGATCTGGTGGAGGCAGGGGCCGACACCGCCGTGCTGGAGATGGTCTGCGGCAAGGGCGGTTACGTGCGCTCCATCGCGCGCGATCTCGGCCGCAGGCTCGGCTGCCTCGGCCATGTGAAGGAGCTGCGCCGGGTGTGGTCCGGCCCGTTCGAGGCCTCCGACGGCATCGCGTTCACGCTGCTGGACGAACTGGCGAAATCCCCCGAGCTGGACAGGCACCTGCTGCCGCTGGAAACCGGCCTGGCCGAGCTGCCCGAGCTGCGCTGCACCCCCGAGGGCGCGGCCCGGCTGCGCAACGGCAACCCGGGCATGGTTCTGGCCGCGGAGGTGGAGTACGGCGACGAGGCCTGGGCCAGCTTCGAGGGCCGCGCCGTGGCGATCGGGGTCTACAGGGCCGGCGAACTTCACCCCTCGCGGGTTCTGCTCTCCGGGGAGTGAGCGCAGGAGGCCCCGGGGCGGCGCCCGGGCACGCCCCTCATCGCGGCTGGCAGGGGCTCGGGGCAGCCTGCGCTCCACGACATCGCCGGTTGAAGGCCCTCGCGCGGCCATCCTCCGCGTGACGCGTCCGTGCCGGGGAGGCGGGCAAGCCGCCACCTGAGGGCGGTCAGGCGCCGGAGGGGACGCGGGACTGGATGTCGGCAAAGGCCTGCAGCATGGTTTCGCTGGGTTCCGGGTCCGGCTCGCGGTGGCGCAGGAACACCTCGCGCAGGCGCAGGCGCACGGGGGGGCGGATGTCCTCGAAGCCTTCGGTGAGGGCGTCGAACCCGGCCAGGTCCGCCGGCACGCCGTGCTCGACCAGCCGCACATAAAGCCGTTGCCGGGTTTCGGCCGGCACGTGCCGCACCGCATTCAACCGCCGCATCAGCGAAACCACCGGCCAGCCCGGGCTGCGGTTCAGCCATTGCGGGCCGGGGTCGATTCGCGCCGCGGTGGCGGGGGAAAGCCCGCAGGCCACGAGCACGCTGGGCACCAGGCCGCCCGGCTCGGTCGGGGCGTCGTAACGCAGCCGGGTGACGGCGGCGCTGCCGAAGGTCGCCTCCCACAACCGTGCGTCATCGGCCTGCCGCCGCGTGGCCCGGAGGGCATAGGCGTGGAAGTCCAGCCGGCCGAACGGCGGTGCCTTCACCGACTGGATGTAGCGCGAGCGCAGCCGCTGCAGCGGGTTGCGCTCCACCGCCACAACATGCACCTCATGGCCGGAGAGATACTCCGCAACCCGGGCCACGGCCTGGGTGTCGAGATGGAAGAAAGCCTCGGAAGACAACAGGATATCGCCCGCGGGCGCCCGGTCGATCTCCGCCAGCAGCGCGGCCCACACCTGCTCCGCGGGCTGGCGCTCCGGCGGGGCGATGAAGGCCGGATATTCCGCGCGCAGCGACAGGGCCAGCAGGTGTTGCGCCACGCCCGCGCCGGAGGCGAGACAGCCCGCGCGGGGGTAGATCGCCCCCTCGCGCGCCAGCATCCTGCGATGGGTGGCAAGGGCGGTCTGCAGCGTGGTCGTGCCGGTTTTCGGCGCCCCGATATGCAGGTGGATGCGGCGCCGGCGGCCTCCCGGTTTCAGTCTCGTCAACAGGGAGCCGAACATCAAAACCCTCCTCACTTGCGAACCGCACCAGGAGCGCTGGCACCTCAATCCCACCCGCAACAAGGGTAGGGCGCTTGCCGCACTGCGGCAAGCCGATGAACCAAACCGATCTTCCGGGCGTTGTTTCGGGAGAGGGCCATTCCGGCCCTGGAAAGGAGACTGAAATGTCAGTTTTCGGTGCTGTCTACGACGACCAGAATGACCCGTCTCTGTCCGAACAGGCGGTGATCATCCGCTTTTCCCATGCGCAGGACGACATGTCCGAAGTGCTCGCGCTGGAGGACGCCCTCCGCGATGCGCTGAGCGTGGAGGGGAATGCCACCGTCGACGGATATATCGTGGACCCGGAGGATGGCCGGGTGGTGATCACCATCACCGGCCCGCGGGCCGACCAGATCTGGCAGCAGATCCAGGCCCTTGTGCAGAAGGCACATCTTCTCTCCGGGGCGATCATCACGCTGCGCCACGGCCCGGCCGCGGAAGGCACGGCCCAGCAATCCGTGACGTTCTGAGCTGAGCGCTGCCAAAGGGCCGGCCGTCTCACGCGCCGCGGAACCGGGGGGCCGGCTTCGCGGCGCAGCCTTGCGCGCGGTACGGGCCTCGCGGGGCTGGAAGCAGCCCCCGGCACAGCAAAACGCCCTCGCCGGGGGTCCGGCGAGGGCGCATGTCGTCATGACCTGGGGCGCGCTTGCGGAAGCTCCGCCGGCGCCCGGTCAGCGAGTCAGTCGATGAATTTCACATCGCCTGCGGATTCACGGCCGTCGCGGCCCTTCTCCATTTCGAACTCGACCTTCTGGCCGTCAGCCGGAGCAGCGAGGCCCGAACGGTTGAGAGCCGAAATGTGCAGGAACACGTCCTTGCCAGCGCCATCGGGCTGAATGAAGCCAAAACCTTTGGTTTCGTTGAACCATTTCACGGTGCCAGTAGCCATCGTGGTATCTCCGTCTGTATCAATCCACCGTCTGCAGGATGCAACGGCGCCGGCGTATCGGTCCTATATCGAAGGACTGTGCGCCGGTAGTCGACGGAACAGCAGGCTCAATAGAAGAACGTTAGCCAGTCCCATATGCGGCCAAAGCCGATTCAACGCAAGTACTATCCGGGGAAAGAGGCGCGGTGCGCCTCACAATCTCGCAACTGTGGCAGGATGGTCGCGGCCGTCGAAGAACGTGTCCAGGGCGTCCGAGAACAGGAAATCGTCTTCGCTTTCGGGGGCGGAGACATGCCGGAACAGGGTGACGCAGGCGTGGAACTTCCGGTCATCGGGGCGTCCAAGGATTTCGGCCGCCGGAACGCCGCGGTGGGAGAGCATCGCGCGGGTCGATTCGTGCAGGCGGGCGCCGAGGAGCGGGTCCGCGAGGTAGGCCCGCGCCTCGGCGGGGCCGGTGAGCGCGTAGCGGCGCGACATTTCGGAGCGGCCGAGGCCCAGGAGCTGAGGGAACACGAACCATATCCAGTGGCGCGTCTTGCGGCCGGACCGGAGTTCGGTGAGCGCGATGGGGTAGACCCCCTCCTGCGCCTCGATGAAGCGCCTCAGCGACATGTGGGTTCATGTGGATCCGCCGCGGCCCGCGTCAAGCGCGGCCCGCGGCGGGGGCGTGGTCAGCGGGCCGAGAGGGCCTCGTCGCAGCGGGCGCAGACACCCTCATGGGCGTGGGTGCCGACATCGGGCAGGATCTGCCAGCAGCGGGCGCATTTCTCGCCCTCCGCCAGTGCCGGCACCACGGCCACGCCGGGGACATCCTCCAGCGTGAAGGCTCCCTCCGGGGCGGGCGCATCGCTCAGCGTGAGGCCGGAGGTGATGCACAGGTCCGCGAAATCGACGCTCTCCAGCGCCGCGCGCACCTCCGCCTCGGCCACGTGGACCACCGGGGCGGCCTCCAGGCTGGCGCCGATGCGCTTCTCGCGCCGCTCCACCTCCAGCGCGCCGGTGACCACGCGGCGCACCCGGCGGATCTTCTCCCATTTCGCGTCCAGCGCGTCATCGCGCCAGGCGGCGTCGGTGGTGGGGAAGTCCTGCAGGTGGACCGAGCTCTCCTCGCCGGGGAAGCGCTCCAGCCAGACCTCTTCCATGGTGAAGGTCAGGATCGGCGCCAGCCAGGTGGTGAGCCGTTCGAACAGCATCATCAGCACCGTGCGCGCGGCGCGGCGGCGCAGGCTGGTGGGGGCATCGCAGTAGAGCGCGTCCTTGCGGATGTCGAAATAGACCGAGGAGAGGTCCACCGTGCAGAACTGGAACAGCTCCTGGAACAGCTTCTGGAAGCTGTAGCGGCCGTAGCCCTCGCGCACGGTCACGTCCAGCTCGGCCAGCCGGTGCAGCACCCAGCGCTCCAGCTCCGGCATGTCGGCGGGCGCCACGCGCTCGCTCTCCTCGAAGCCGGCGAGATTGCCGAGGATGAAACGCATGGTGTTGCGCAGGCGGCGGTAGCTGTCGGCGACGCCCTTGAGGATCTCCGGCCCGATCCGCTGGTCGGCGGAGAAGTCGGTCTGCGCCACCCAGAGGCGCAGGATATCGGCGCCGTACTGCTTGACGATCGTCTCCGGCACGATGGTGTTGCCCAGGCTCTTGGACATCTTCATGCCCTTCTCGTCGAGCGTGAACCCGTGGGTGACCACGGCGCGGTAGGGCGCGCGGCCCATCGTGCCGCAGGCCTGCAGCATGGAGGAGTGGAACCAGCCGCGGTGCTGGTCGGTGCCCTCGAGGTAGACATCGGCGATGCCGTCGGCGGCGCCGTCGGCCCGGTCGCGCAGCACGAAGGCATGGGTGGAGCCGGAATCGAACCACACGTCGAGGATGTCGTCCACCTTCACCCACTCGGCGGGGTCATACTCGTTGCCCAGGAAGCGCGCGGCGGCGCCCTCCTCGAACCAGGCATCGGCGCCCTCGGCGCGGAACGCCTCGGCGATGCGGGCGTTGACGGCCGCATCGCGCAGGATCTCGGTGCCGTTGCTGCCCTTCCTCACGAAGCAGGTGAGCGGCACGCCCCAGGCGCGCTGGCGGCTCAGCACCCAGTCCGGCCGGGCCTCGATCATCGAGTAGAGCCGGTTGCGGCCGGTCTGCGGCGTCCAGGTGACGAGCTTGTCGATCGAGGCGAGGGCCCGCTGGCGGATGGTCTCGCCATAGGTGTCCATGCCGTCGCCCAGCGGCTTGTCGATGGCGGCGAACCATTGCGGCGTGTTGCGGAAGATCAGCGGCGCCTTGGAGCGCCAGGAATGCGGGTAGGAATGGGTGATGCGCCCGCGCGCCACCAGCGCGCCGCAGCCCGCCAGCGCGTCGATCACCCTTGTGTTCGCGTCCTTCTCCTTGCCCTTCTCGTCGAAGATGACCGCGCCGCCGAACAGCGGCAGGTCGGGGCGGAAGGAGCCGTCCTCCAGCACGTTATGGGTCATCGGCAGGCCGTGCTTGAGGCCCACCAGATAGTCGTCCGCGCCGTGGCTGGGGGCGGTGTGCACGAAGCCGGTACCGGCGTCATCGGTCACGTGGTCGCCGGCCAGCATGGGCACGTTATAGTCCCACTCGGCGTCCGAGGCGTCGAGGCCGCGGAACGGGTGGGCGAGGGAGAATGGGAAGAGGTCGAGATGGGCAGCATCCAAAGAGAACAGCTTCTTGAAGCTCTTCACACGTGCGGCCTTGAAAACATCTTCAGCGAGATTGTCCGCCAGACAGTAGCGCTCGCCAACCTTTGCCCAGTTGCCTTCATCGGCCTCTGTTACTTCGTAGAGGCCGTAAGAAATCTCAGGATTGAAGGCTACAGCGCGATTGGATGGGATGGTCCAGGGCGTAGTAGTCCAGATTACAACAAAGCTGTTCATCAAAGCATCGCGAACATTATCCGGAGTATCCGGGGAATAGTGGATCGCCCGAACCGGGAATTTCACCCAGATCGTGTGGCTCTTGTGGTCGTGATACTCCACCTCGGCTTCCGCGAGGGCGGTCTTCTCCACCACGGACCACATCACCGGCTTGGAGCCCTGGTAGAGCGAGCCGTTCATCACGAACTTCATGAACTCCTCGGCGATCACCGCCTCGGAGGCGAAATCCATCGTCCGGTACGGGTCCGCCCAGTTCCCGGTCACGCCCAGGCGCTTGAATTCCTCGCGCTGGATGTCGATCCATTCGGCCGCGAACTTGCGGCATTCGGCGCGCAGCTCGTTGATCGGCACCTCGTCCTTGTTCTTGCCCTTCGCGCGGTACTGTTCCTCGATCTTCCACTCGATGGGCAGGCCGTGGCAGTCCCAGCCGGGGATGTAGCGGCTGTCATGGCCCAGCATCTGCTGCGAGCGGACGATGAAATCCTTCAGGATCTTGTTCAGCGCGTGGCCGATGTGCAGGTGGCCGTTGGCATAGGGCGGGCCGTCGTGCAGCACGAAGGGCGTGCGGCCCTCCTGTTCGCGCAGCCGGTCGTACACGCCGATGCGCTCCCAGCGGGCCAGCCATTCGGGCTCGCGCTTGGGCAGGCCGGCGCGCATGGGAAAATCGGTCTCGGGCAGGGCGAGGGTGTCTTTGTAGTCAGGCGTATCGGCACACATGATCGTGGTCCCGTTCATCTTGCATCGGTCTGGGGAAGAGGGTGGCGCGGCAGTCCATGCGCCTTTGTCCCGGCGCTTCAGACGTGGAGCGCCGGGCCGCTAATTCGCAAGGCGATGCTGAGAACGGTCCGCATGGCGGCTGCTATACATCAACTGCCCGGGGGGGTCCAGCACGGCCGGGAGGTCACGAAACCGTGATGCTACGACGACGACGGAATGGGGTTTCCCGCGCGTATGTGGCACAATGAGGCGGAGTGAACACGAAGGAGGTTCCGGCCATGTTCAGGATCATTACGGCCACGGTGCTCAGTCTGGGCGTCATGCTCGGCTCCGTGGCGGGGAAGCCGGCCCGGGCCGATGACAAGACGGGGCAGATCGTCGTCGGCGTGCTCGCCGGCGTGGCGGCGCTTGCCCTGCTCACCGATGCGGCGCGCGACAATGACCGGCATTATGTCTACGGCCCGCCGCGTTACGTGCCGGTGGCCCCGCGCTTCGCCTATCGCCCCGTCTATCGTCCGGTCTACCGGCCCTACTACTACCGGCCGGCGCCGGTGTATTACGCGCCGCGGCCGGCCCCGATCGTCGTGGTGCCGCGCGGCCATGTCTACTATGCCCCGCCGCGGCCGCGCCCGGTGGTGGTGGTGGGCCGGCCCCCGGTCTATCACGCGCCCTCGCACGGTCGGCCGGACTGGCATTACAGGCCCGGCAAGGGCCGTCCGGACTGGCAGCACGGGCCCGGCAAGGGCCGTCCGGGCTGGCAGCACGGGCCGGACAAGGGCCATCAGGGCTGGGCTCCGGGCCGCGACCGGGGCCAGCGCGTCGAGGGGCGCGGCCCGCGCCCCGACCAGCGCGGCCCGCAGGGCGGCAACCGCTGGGACCGCGACCGCGGCGGCCGGGAGGACGCCCGCAACCGGGGCCGCGAGACCGATCGCTTCCGTGGCCAGCGCCCGGGCCGCAATGACATGCGCGACGCCCGATTCGAGCGCGGCGATGGCCGTGGCGCGGGCCGGATGACCAGCCGCGGCCACAACTGACGCCCCTCACGGGGGCGCGCAGAAGCCGGAGATTCGGAACCAGGGCAGAGCAGGCACGCCGGGCACGGCGTGCCTGTTTTCATGTGTGCGGCGGGAAGGGGCGCCGGCGGTCCGATGCCCGGGCCGGGCAGCACGCTCGCCGGCCCGCGCTCTCGGCGCAGGGCCCGCGCCGGGGAGGGACTGTCGGGCAGGGCTGGCCAGGCGGGTGAGAGCCCGCGCTCCCCGCGACCCCTGGCCCGGCGCCGGCCTGCGCTCATCAGCGGACGCCCTCTGGCCCGCCGGCGCTCTTCAACGGATGCCCTCTGGCCGGGGTGATCGCCTCTCGCGGGGAGGAGCGGCGTCTCAGGCCCGGGCGGTGAACCCGGTGAGGGCGCGCCGCACAAGGCCGGTGACGGCCGGTTTCTCCAGCGCGCTGAAGGGCATCGGCCGGCAGACATCCATCGCCGCGACGCCGACCCGCGCGGTGAGCGCGCCGTTCACCACGCCCTCGCCGAAGCGGCGCGAGAGCTTCGACATCACCCCGCCGCCGAGCATGGCGCCGATCATGTCGTCGCCCATCGCAACGGCGCCGGTGGCCACCAGATGCGCCGCCACCGCGCGCACCAGCCGCCATGAGCCCAGCGTTCCGGCCCGCCCGCCGTAGACCTCGGCGATGCGCCGGACCATCCGCACGTTGGAGGAGAGCGCTGTCAGCACGTCGGCGAAGGCGAGCGGGATCAGCGCCGTGGCCACCGCCACCTGCCGGGCGGCCAGCTCCACCTCGCGCGCGGCGGCGGCGTCCAGCGGGCCGAGATATTCCCGCTCGGTGAGGGCAAGCAGGGCGTCGGGGTCGAGGATTTCGCCCTCGCGCTCGGCCACCCGGGCCCGGGCCCAGGAAAGGTCCGCGCGCCCGGCATAGAGCGCCGCCACGCCGGAGGTGACGGAGAGCGCCGCCTCGCGGCCCGGCGTGCGGCGCGCGGCCTCGGCCCGGGCGCGCAGCCGGTCGACCCGCGAGAGCCGGGCCAGCCCCGCCAGTTCGCGCACCACGAACACCAGCACCCCCAAGGCCACGATGCCGCCGAGCACCAGCGCCGCGATGCCCAGCCAGGGATTGCGCTCGGCCAGCGACAGCACGAAGGACCAGGCGGCCCAGGACACGGCCATGCCCACCAGCCCCGTCAGCGCTGTCCAGACCAGCTTTGCGAACCAGCCCATGCGCCGGGTCGCGAGCCGGGTGGCGCGGGCCATGGCCGCGCCGGTGGCGGGGTCCTCGTCGGAAATCGGGGCGGCCTCGGCGGGCGACGGCGCGCCCGCGGCCAGCGCGGCACCCTCGTCGAAGAGCACGGCACCGCGCCGCAGCCGGGCGCGCCGTTCCCCCTCCGCGGCGACGGCCCGGCCGGACAGGCCGCCCGTGGAGGCCGCGGACGCCGACTGCGCTGCCGCGCTCCCGGCAGAGACCGGGGAAGGTGCCGGCCGGCTGGCGGCGGCATCCTGCTCCGGCAGGTGCGCACCGGGGGCAGAAGCCCGCGCGCCCGCCCCCTGCGCGGGGGAGCCCGGCGCAGGGGCGGCGGAGCTCCGGTGTTCCGGGGATGGCATGGCCGGGGTCCGGGCCTGCCCGGGAGACGGCGTCGTGCCGGCGGGTGACCTGCCCTCAGCAGGGCCCTGTCCCCCGGAGGGCAGCATCTCCGGCGTCGGTCCGTGAGCGGGCGCCGCTCCGGCGGTCCTGTCGGGCGGGCCGGAGGGCGGGAGGCCCGAAGACGGACCCTGGCCGCCCGACGGCGGGGGGCCGGAAGACGGGTCCTGGCCGCCGGACGGCGGGAGATCCGAGGACGGGTCCTGGCCGCCGGAGGGCGGGAGACCTGAGGACGGGTCCTGCTCGCCGGAGAGCGGCACCCCCGCCGCCGGGCGCCGCTCGGCGGAGGAGGCAGGGTCCGGTGCGCCGGATGGCGGCGCGCCCGCGGGCTGCGTGCCGGGCGTGGCGGGGCGCCGCTCCGGGGCTGATGCGGCGGGGGCCGCGCCGGGGCGCTCCGTGTCGGAGACGCCGAGGATGACGGGGCCGCGACGGCGGGGTGGGTCCTGGGAAGGGGGCATGCGGGTCACTCCAGCCTGTCGCCGATGAGGAAGTCCAGCGCCCGGTCAAGGCGGATGTGCGGCGGGCCCTCGCCGGGGCGCCGGGTGAGGCGCGGCGGGGCGAAATGCATCACCTGGTAGTCGCCGTCGAGCCAGAGCGGCGCGCCGTCCCGGGCCGGGGCCAGCACCGCGCCGGGGTCCTCGGGGAGGTCACCGGGGTGGAGCACCACCTCGCGGCCGCTCTCCTCCAGGATGCCGCGCACGCAGTCCAGCGGCAGGCCCTCGTGGGTGACGGTCTGCTCCACGGTGGCGCGCAGGCTGGCGATGGCCATCGCGGCGGTGCGCGCGCCGCGGAAATCGGCGCGGTCCCGGGCGTCGCGCAGCAGCGCCTCGGTGATGGAAACCAGCCGGGGGTGCTGGGAATGGTGCAGGTGGTCGGCCTTTGTGGCGCAGAACAGGATGCGTTCCACCCGCCGCAGGCCGAGCAGACCGGAGAGCCAGGAATTCGGCCCCGGCCGGAACGAGCGCAGGATCTCCGACATCGCGAGGCGCAGGTCCTCGATGGCGCGCGGGCCGTCATGCAGGGCCTCCAGCACGTCCAGCAGCACCACCTGACGGTCGATCCGCGAGAAATGGTCCCGGTAGAAGGGCTTCACCACCACGCGCTTGTAGGCCTCGAACCGGCGCTCGAAGGCGCGCCAGAGCGAGCCCGTGCGTGCACCCTTCGCCTCCGGCAGCGGGCAGAAGGTGAGGGCGGGGGAGCCCTCCAGGTCGCCGGGCATCAGGAAGCGGCCGGGGGCGAGATCGGACAGGCCGGCGTCCCGCCCGGCCTGGAGATAGTCGCGGAAGCTCTTCGCCAGCGACTGGGCGGAGACCTCTTCCAGCGGGGCGCTGGGGTCGCTGGCCTCGAGCCGGGCAAGCCAGCCCTCGGCCAGCGCCGCCCGTGCGGGCGCGCGGGCCGCCGCCAGTGCATCGGCCGACCATTCGGCGAAGGAGCGGGTCATCAGCGGCAGGTCCAGCAGCCATTCGCCGGGATAGTCCACGATGTCGAGATGCACGGTGCGCGGGCCGGAGAGGCCGGACAGCCAGCCGCCGGGCCGCACCCGGAGCGATACGCGCAACTGGCTGATGGCGCGGGTGGAGGCCGGCCAGTGCGGGCGGGCGCCGGAGAGCGCGGCGAGATGGCCCTCCAGGTCGAACCGGGGCACGGAATCATCGGGCTGGGGCTGGAGGAAGGCGGTCTCGATCCGCCCGCCGGCGGCAAGCTGGGGCATCCGCCCGCGGTCCAGCAGGTTCGCCACCAGCGAGGTGATGAACACCGTCTTTCCGGCGCGCGACAGGCCGGTGACGCCGACCCGCACCACCGGTTCGAACATCGATCCCACGCTCTGGCTCGCGTCTTCGACGAGGCGCGTCACGCCGTCCGCGATGTCGGATAGTCCCATGCCTGCTCGTAGTCCCCTGTTCCGTCACGCACAATATGGGGCTTCCGGGCCGGAATGTTGAGGCCTGTCGGCAGGATGCTGCGGAATGTCCGGGCGGCCGCGCGCAGGGCACCGGCGCGTGCGCGGGCAGCCGGAGGGCGGTGCAGGCAGAACCAGGTGCTCCGCACGGGGCCCATGCGGCCCGCACCCGGCAGCGAAACGCGCACCGTGAGCCATCGAATGGCGGTCGGGATCGGGCAGCACCGAGGCATGGGGCCAGCCGTGAGACGCGCCGTGCCCCGGTCGCATCCGATGGCGCCCCTTGCGCCCTCTCGGGATGCGCGCGAGGAGTCGTGGCTGCGTGGCTGCGTGGCTGCGTGGCTGCGTGGCTGCGTGGCTGCGTGGCTGCGTGGCTGTGTGGCTGTGTGGCCGGGTGGCAGAGTGGCCGGGTGGCCGAGTGGTTGCGAGGTTGCTCTGTTGCGACAGGGCCGGGCCGGGTGACCGGCAATCTCACGGCAGGACGTCGCGCCTTTCGCGCCCTGAGGCTCTGGCCCGCTTGGGGGCGAGATGGCGCAGGGCAGCGGGCCTGTCTCGGAGGGAGACTGGGCTCCGGGGCGTGTCGCGCGGCGGAGGCCCCCGAGGCACCCGTGCTTGCCCGGATGCGATGCCGGCCGTGTGTGCGGCCGGTCCTGCCCGGCACGGGGGCCGGGCGGCGGGCGCCACGGGTCTGCCAGGCGTGCGTGCGTGCGGCGCAGGGAACTTGAGAATTCCCCGCCGCCGGGATAGGGCAGGGCCATGCCTCGTTTCGCCCTCATCATCGAATATCACGGTGCCCCTTTCGCCGGCTGGCAGCGCCAGAAGGACCAGCCCTCCGTGCAGGAGAGCGTGGAGCGCGCGCTGCGCCGGCTCGACGCGTCGGTGGGCGCGATCGCGGCGGCCGGGCGCACCGATGCGGGCGTGCACGCGGCCCGGCAGGTGGCGCATGTCGATCTCGCGCGGGAATGGGAGCCGTTCCGCCTCTCCGAGGCGCTGAACTGGCACCTGAAGCCGGAACCCGTCGCCATCGTGCAGGCGGTGCGGGTGCCCGACACGTTCCACGCCCGGTTCTCGGCGGTGGAGCGGCGCTACCTCTACCGGGTGGTCGAGCGCCGCGCGCCGCTGGTGCATGAGAACGGCCTGGCCTGGCGCGTGGGGCGGCGGCTTGACGTGGAGGCGATGCGCGCCGGCGCGGCGCATCTGCTCGGGCGGCATGATTTCACCACCTTCCGCTCCTCCATCTGCCAGGCCGACAGCCCGGTGAAAACCCTCGACGCGCTGGAGATCGAGGCGGAGGAGCGCGGCCTGGCCGGCCGCGAGATCCGCTTCCGGCTGCGCGCGCGCTCGTTCCTGCACAACCAGGTGCGCAGCTTCGTGGGCACGCTGGAGCGGGTGGGCGCAGGCGGCTGGCCCCCGGAGCGGGTGCGCGACGCCCTCGCCGCCCGCGACCGCGCGGCCTGCGGCCCCGTGGCCCCGCCGGACGGGCTGAGCCTCGTCGGCGTGGGATATCCGCCGGAATTCGGCCTGCCGGACTGAGGGGGAGCCGGGTTCGGCCGGTCCGATCAGGCGCGGCGGGCCCGGCGGCTGCGCATGGCTTTCCCGCCGGTGGCATGGAAACGGCCGGTCCGGTCGGGAGCGGCAGTCTCCCGGCCTCGCGCAGGCGGCGCGCGGCTTGCCGGGTGTCGGTCCTTCCGCGCCTGCGGGCAGGCTGCGATTCCGGTCGGGGCCCTGCTCCTGACCGCGAGAGGCCCCCTGCCGGCCCGGGGCATCACCCGGCAACGTGAGCGCCGGATGCGCCGGCTCCGGCGCGGTCACGGCCTTTCGGGAGCACCTGCCTCGCCGCGGCGCGGGGCCCTAGCGGCGCAGGGCCGACGCGCCGTTGGCCAGGCAGAACAGGGCCGCGGCGGCGAGGATGATCGACGGCCCGGCCGGGCTGTCGAGGGTGAAGGACAGCCACAGCCCGCCGATCACCGACACCGCCCCGACGACCCCCGCGCCGAGCACCATTGCTTCCGGCGTGCGGCTCAGCGGGCGGGCGGCGGCGGCGGGGATGATCAGCAGCGAGGTGATCAGCATCACCCCGACGATGCGCATCGCCAGCGCCACGAACAGCGCCAGCAGCAGGGTGAGCACCAGCCGGTCGCGCACCAGCGAGCCGCCCTCGGCCACCATCAGCTCCGGGCTGAGCGTGCCGTTCACCAGGCTGCGCCAGAACAGGCCGGTGACCGCGAGGATGAGCGCCCCGCCGGCGCCGATCAGGGCGAGGTCCTCCCATCCCACGGCGAGGATGTCGCCGAAGAGATAGGCCATGAGGTCCACCCGCACCCCCGGCAGCAGCGCGAGCGAGACCAGCCCCGTGGCGAGCGCCGCATGGGCGAAGACCCCGAGCACCGTGTCCATCGCGTAGCGGCCGGCGGCGGTGGCGGCGGTGACCGTGAGGGCCATGGCCGCGGCGAGCGCGGTGACCCCGAACATCACCGGCAGGCCGGCGAGCAGCCCGAGCGCCACGCCGAGCAGCGCCGCGTGCGAGGTGGCGTCGCCGAAATAGGCCATGCGCCGCCACACCACGAGGCAGCCGAGGGGGGCGGCCACCAGCGCGGCCACGATGCCGGCCAGCCCGGCGCGGATCAGGAAGTCATCCATGGCGGGGCGCGGCGGGGTCAGGAAGCTGCATGGTCGTGCCTGTGTTCGGGGCCGGGCGCGTCTCCGCCCTCCGGGCCGGGGCCGGTCGGGGGGAGGAGGGGCCGGGGGCCGGCCGCCGCGTCGCCATGGCGGGTGTGGGGGGCGTCGCTGCCATGGGCCTGCGCCGCGGCGGAGGCCGGGGCGGCTCCGGCCGCGGGGGCGTGGTCATGGCTGTGATCGTGGTGATGGCGGTAGAGCGCGAAATCGGCGCGGGCGCCGAACATGCGGTGATAGGCCGGGTCGGCGGTCACGTGCTCCGGCGCGCCGGAGCAGCAGACATGGCCGTTGAGGCAGATCACCCGGTCGCAGGCGCCCATCACCACGTGCAGGTCATGGCTCACCAGCAGGATGGCGACACCGCGCTCGGCGCGGATCTCCGACACCAGCCGGTAGAAGGCGGCTTCGGCGGGCTGGTCCAGGCCCTGGGTGGGCTCGTCAAGGATCAGCAGCTGCGGGTCCCGCAGCAGGGCGCGCGCCAGCAGCACGCGCTGCAACTCGCCCCCCGAGAGGTCGGAGAGCTGGGCGCCCTCCAGCCCCAGCGCGCCGACCCGGGCCAGCACCGCGTCCCGCGCGCCGTGCTTCAGCCCGCCGGAAAGCGACAGGAACCGGCCGACCCGCATCGGCATGGTCTTCTCGATCTGCATCTTCTGCGGCGTGTAGCCCAGGCGCAGCCCCGGGCGGCGCAGGATGCGGCCGGAACCGGCGTGCAGCGTGCCGATGAGCAGCCGCAGCAGCGTGGTCTTGCCGCCGCCGTTCGGCCCGATCAGCGTGACGATCTCGCCCGGTGCCACGCTGAGGTCGATGTTCTCGAGAATGCTGCGCCCGCCCTGCCGGAAGGTGAGGGCCTCGGTCCGGATGAGGGCGGTCATGCGGCGGCACAGGCGGTGCAGAGGCCGCGTGTCTCCACCGACATGCGTTCGACCAGGAAGCCGGTGCCCGCGGCCTCGCGCGCCAGCCGGTCCAGCGCCGGGGTCTCCAGCTCGGCCACGGCGCCGCAGGCACGGCAGATCAGGAACTGGGCGTGGTGGGGGTGCGGGGCGGTCCTGCAGGCGGTGTAGGCCGAGAGGCTCTGCAGCTTGTGCACCAGCCCCTGCGTCTCCAGGAAATCGAGCACCCGGTAGACCGCCGGCGGCGCCGAGGCGGCCCCCTCGGCCTTCAGCCGGTCGAAGAGCTCATAGGCCCCCAGCGGCCGGCCGGCATGGTGGAGCGCCGTCAGCACCCGGGTGCGCAGCGGGGTGACACGCACCCCCCGCGCGGCAAGGGCGGCCGAGGCATCGGCGCTTCGGGTACAGGCGGGGCACTCGGGCATGGCGGCCATCCGGTTACATTGTATCTTCGCAGACTATGCGGCGCATCGCGGGGATGCAAGGGCAGGCTTGGCGCGCCCCTCTCCCCCGGTGTGCCCGGAGACGCGGTGCGCGGCGACACGCCGGCGGGGGGCTCGATGCCCCCCTCCGGCGTCCCCCGGTCGGGACGAAACACCACGGCACCGCCGCTCCGGACCCCGCCATCCCCCCGCGCACGGGCCAGCATGAGGCGGAGGGCAGAGGGCAGAGGGCAGAGGGCAGAGGCATCTCCACCTCCCTGCACCGGGTCCGTCCGATCATTTCCTTGACGACCACACCGCTCCGCGCCTGCCGCGCTCAAGCAGAGTCCAGGCCGGACAGGGGGACGATACCTGCGCTCCTCCAGCGCTGTGCCCGCGCCGAGCAAAGTGGCCGGACGCCGTGCCGGGCCTCCACGGGACCATCGACCCGCGCAGCCCTGCGCCCGAACCGGTTGACCGCCTCGCCCGATGCCGATGCGCCGCGGTTCGGGCCCGCGTCGTGCGGGGACTGCGCAGGGCACCTCCGCGGGCGCGGCGAGGCTCCCTTCCTCCCGGAGGATGCCCCGCGGGTCGGCGGCGTGCCGTCCCGCACCTCGCCGGGCAAGGGCGGGCGCGACGGTTCAGGGAAGGGCGCGTGTCGACGTGGCAGGTGTGATCGACGGCTTCTCCTCTCCCGTCGGGAACACGGCCCCGCTGGACCACAGGGCAGACGGGGCCGGCAACGGGGCAAGGGCCGAGACCCGCAAGCGCGAGCGGGGCGGCAGGGGCAGCGCTCCGGCAGTGCAGGTGGTGCGGCAGAGCCCGCGCCCCGGCAGTGCGGAGGGTGCGGCAGAGGCTGCGATCCGGCAGCGCAGACGGCGGGCAGTCCAGCGGCGCGGGCTGGTTGGCAAGGGCCGCGACCGGCAGGCGCATACGGTGCGGCAGAGGCCGCGATCCGGCCATGCGGCGACCTTGCCCGCGTCCCTGCGCTGGCTCGGGACGTCAGCCGGGGGCGACGGTGCGGCAGGGCGCTCCGGCGCAGGTGCGCAGGGCAGCGGCGGCATAAGTGGGCGGGGCGAAGGTGACACGCGGGGGGGAGATACGGCACGGTTGCAGCCCGTAGGGGAAGCACGGGGCGATGGCGGCGCGCGGGGGGGGCGCCGGCTGATAACGGCGCGCGGTGGGAACGCCGGGTGATGGCGGTGCGCAGCGGGAACGCGGGGTGACGGCGGTGCGCGGTGGGAACGCGGGGTGACGGCACGCGCGGGGAACGCGGGGTGAGGGCGGCGCGCGGGGAATGCGGAGTCACGATGGCACGCGAGGTGATGGCGGTACGCGGGGGAAACGCGGGGCGGCGGCGGTACGCGGGGGGAAGCGGAGGCCGGGGGCATCGAGCCCCCGGCCTCCGTGTCGCCGCGGTGCGGCTCCGGCGCCGGGCTCAGGCCGCGGTCGGTCCGGGCGCCGCGGCGGATGCGGGGACGGGGCGCTCCGCGTCGGCGCGGGCGGATTCCCAGGCCAGCATGGCGCGCTTGACCGGCAGGCCCCAGTGGTATCCGCCCAGCTCGCCGGACTTGCGCAGCGCTCGGTGGCAGGGGATCAGCCAGCTGACCGGGTTGCGGCCCACCGCGGTGCCAACGGCCCGCGCGGCCTTCGGCGCGCCGATCACCCGGGCGATCTCGGAATAGGTGGTCACATGGCCGGTGGGGATGCGCAGCAGGGCCTCCCAGACCTTGATCTGGAAGGGCGCGCCGATCAGGCACAGCCGGGTCTCGCCGCCCGCCGCCGGGCCGCCACCGCCGAACACGCCGCCGGTGAGGGGGGCGAGGGCGTCCGGGTCCTCCCGGAAGCGGGCGGCGGGCCAGCGGCCGGAGAGGTCGGCCATTGCCGCGTCCCGCCCGGTTTCCGCGGCGAAGGCGATGCCGCACAGGCCGCGGTCCGTGCCCATCACCAGCGCCTCGCCGAACGGCGTGTCGAACCAGCCCCAGCGGATGTCGAGCCCGGCGCCGCCGGCGGCATAGGCGCCGGGGCTCATCGCCTCCCAGCGCAGGAACAGGTCGTGCAGGCGCGACGGCCCGGAGAGGCCGGTCTCCAGGCTGGTGTCGAGCACGGTGAAGCGCTCGCGCAGCAGGGCGCGGGCGTGGTCGAGCGTGAGATACTGCAGGTAGCGCTTCGGGCTCACCCCCACCCACTGGCTGAACAGCTTCTGGAAATGCGCCGGGCTCATGCCCATCTCGGCGGCGAGGGCGTCGAGCGTGGGCTGGTCCTCCCGGCGTTCGCCGATCAGGCGGATCGCCTCGGCCATCACGTCATAGGCGCGGGGGCTGTGCTCGGTCATCTCGTCTCTCCTGACTTGGGTGTCGCGTGCAGGATAGCCTGCCGCCCGGAGGCCGGCGACCCGAATCCTGTGCCTCCGCGCCCCGCGGGCGGCTTGCGCGGGGCTGCGCCCGCAAGGCCGTTCCGGGGGGCGCCGTTCCCGGCCTGCCGGGCAGGGGTCGGGGCGGCCCCGCCCGGCGCGGCGGGTCAGAAACCGGAGGGGTCGTGGGTGCAGACGATGTCGATGTCGTTGCGCGCCCGAGCGCTGAGGTCCGCCGCGTGGTGGTGGTTCGCGGCGATCGCATGGCGGTCGAAGGCGGCGAGGGTCTCGAGGCTGCGCAGCGCCCAGGGCATGCCGCCAAAACCGCCCTCCAGCGTGCTGCGGTGGTAGAACATGTCGCCCACGTGCAGCAGCCAGCGGTTGCCCTGGCGCACCGCATATCCGCTGTGGCCGCGGGAGTGGCCGGGGATCGGGACCATAAGCAGGCCCTCGGCGATGTCGTCCAGCACGGTCACCCCGGCGAAGCCCTGCCAGTTGCACTCCCCCGGCGCATGGGCGACGATGTCCGGGCCATGGGCGATCTGGGCGGTGCGATACCTGTGCCGCTCCGGAAGGCTGGGCTGGTCGTGCAGCGCGCGGGCCTCCTCGGCGCTCATGTGCACCCTGGCATGGGGAAAGTCGCTCAGCCCGCCGATATGGTCCGGGTCGCCGTGGGTGAGCAGGATGTGGCGCACGTCCGAGGGCCGCAGGCCCATCCCCTCGATCTGCCGCAGGGCGGTTTC
This sequence comes from Paroceanicella profunda, assembly GCF_005887635.2. Lineage (GTDB taxonomy): Bacteria > Pseudomonadota > Alphaproteobacteria > Rhodobacterales > Rhodobacteraceae > Paroceanicella > Paroceanicella profunda. Next base: position 1,895,927 of record NZ_CP040818.1, read on the forward strand.
CGCCGGGTCCAGGTCCGGCCGGACCAGGTGGCGGATCGGCCCCAGCCGGGTCACGGGGTCCTCGATGTCGCCCATGCCGAAGCCGGTGTCGATCAGCACGAGCCCGTTGTCGGTCTCCAGCAGGAGCACCCTGCAGACGAGCGGGGCGCGGAACAGGCGCAGGGTTCCGCAGTTCAGGTGGTGGAGTCTCATGACATGTTCCGGCAGCCCCTGATGTCCCCGCATGAAACACCGTTTTGGCGCAGGGATAAATCCCTTCTCGCAGGATTGCGTGCCCCGCAGGCCCGCAGGCCCCCGCCCCGAAGCCGCGACCGGGAGCCTGCCGGGGACGGGGCGCTGGCCGGCGCGAAGCGCGCGGGCGGTGACCGCTCCGCGGCCCGGGCCGGTGGGAAGACCGGCGGCGCGCTGAGCGGCTCCGGGCCATCGCGGCGGGCGAGGCCGTGGCGGGAGGTGCGCCGCGGAGGCCCCTTCCCGGGATCAGGCCGAAGGCGGGGGGCTGCACCGGACGGGGCTGGAACGGCCCCCGTCATGGGGCATGGCGCAGCCGTCGGGGAGGCCGGTCCGCAGGGCTGACCGGCCCTGTCGGTGCCCCGGCGCAGGGGCCGATTCGCGAAGGAGCCGGGCCTGCGGGCACGCTCCGCCCGCCCGCGCGGCCCGGTGGGGGATCCCCTGTTCGGGCATCGGCGGCCGGCGTGGCGGGACGGCGCGCGCGCTTCGGGGCGTGGCACGTCGGCCAGTGCGGAGAGGCCGGGGCTGGCCGGCGCGTGGCGGGCAGGGCGCGACAGGCACGGCGAGACCGGCCGTGCGCAACGGGCAGCGCGAGCGACGCAGCGCGCGCCGGGCAGCGTGAGGGATGTAGTGCGCGACCAGCAGCGCGCGACAGGCAGCGCGGGGGAGGCAGCGCCCGGCGGGCAGCTCGAGGAAGGCAGTGCGCGACGGGCGGCGCGGGGGCGGCAACGCCCGGCGGGCAGTGCGGAACGGCCCGTGCGGGGAGGGTCCGGCAGCGCGGGAAACCGGTGCTGGCGCCTCAGCCCTTGTGGAGCCAGATCTGGTCCACGCCGACATGCGCGGCGAGGCGGTATCCGGCCGCGTCCATGATGGCGGCGATCGCCGGGCTGGCCTCGTTCACCTCGATGCTCCAGGCGGCGATCTCGAAGCGCGCGAAGGGGAAGGCGGCGAGCACCGCCTCCTCGCCGCCCTCGATGTCGATGGAGATGTAGTCGATGCGGCGCAGCCCGGCACCGGAGAGGATGTCCGCCAGGGGGCGGGTGGGCACGCGGATCACCTCGGCGCGGGTGCGGCTGTCAGCCTCGATGGCGGCGCGGGCCCCGGCGCCCAGCGTGTCGAGGAGCCCGCCCATCTGCACGTAGCCGCTGCGGATGTCGAGGAAGTCGGCCTCGCCCTCCTGCGCCGCCACGGCGAGGTTGAGGCAGGGGCTCGCGCGGTTGGCGCAGACCTGGGCATGCAGGTGCGGCGCGGCCTCCACCAGCAGGCCGGTCCAGCCGCGGAAGGCCTCGAAGAAGGCGGTGTTCGAGCCGGTGATGCCGTCATAGGCGCCCACCTCCACGAACACGCCGCCGCGCTTGCGCCGGAACACCGTGCGGTCGAGGAACTCGTCCTGCCCGGCCTGGCTGAAATAGGGCCGGTCGCGGCCCAGCATCTGCCACAGCGCCCAGCGTTCCTGCGCCAGCCGGCCGCGGCGCGGGCTGTCGGGCATCTGGCGGATCGCGGCACGCAGCCGGCGCTCGGCCTCGGCGATCACCTCGCGGGCGCGGGCCAGTTCCTCGGAGATATCGCTCATTCCTCGGCTCCTTTCGCGCGCCCCTGGGGGCTTCGGCCGCGCCGGCCCCTTGCTCCGGGCGCGGCGGCGGTGCAATGTCCCGGCTCATGACGACCCAGCTCGATTTCAACACCATGCGGGAGATTTTCGCCCGCTTCCATGCCCGCGAGCCCGAACCCCGCGGAGAGCTGGAGCATGTGAACGCCTACACGCTGCTCGTGGCCGTCGCCCTCTCGGCCCAGGCCACGGACAAGGGCGTGAACCGCGCCACGAAGGCGCTGTTCGAGATCGCCGACACGCCGGCGAAGATGCTCGCCCTCGGCGAGGAGGGGCTGATCGAGCACATCAGGACCATCGGTCTCTACCGTAACAAGGCCAGGAACGTCATCAAGCTCTCGCGGATCCTGGAGGAGCAGTACGGCGGCGAGGTGCCCTCCTCGCGCGCCGCCCTGCAGGCGCTGCCCGGCGTGGGGCGCAAGACCGCGAACGTGGTGCTCAACATGTGGTTCCGCCAGCCGGCGCAGGCGGTGGACACGCATATCTTCCGCGTGGGCAACCGCACCGGCATCGCCCCGGGCAGGAATGTCGACGTGGTGGAGCGCGCGGTGGAGGACAACGTGCCGGCCGAGTTCCAGCTTCACGCCCATCACTGGCTGATCCTGCACGGGCGCTACACCTGCACGGCCCGCGCGCCGCGCTGCAGCCTGTGCCTCATCAACGATCTCTGCACATTCGAGGAAAAAACCGCATGAAATCCCATCAGGTCACCGGAATCGGCAACGCGCTCGTGGATGTCATCGCCCCGGTGCAGGACGCCTTCCTGGCCGAGCACGGGGTGGAGAAGGGCATCATGACCCTGATCGACCGCCCGCGCGCCGCCGAGCTCTATGGCCACATGGGCCCGGCGACCGAGATCTCCGGCGGCTCCGGCGCCAACACCATCGCCGGCCTCGCGGCGCTGGGGGATCGCACCGCCTATGTGGGCAAGGTGAAGGACGACCAGCTCGGCGCCATCTTCGCCCATGACCTGCGCGCCCAGGGCGCGACCTATGTCACCCCGCTCGCCCCCGCCGACCACGAGGCCGAGACCGGGCGCTGCATGGTGATGGTTTCGCCCGACGGCGAGCGCTCGATGAACACCTATCTCGGCGTCTCCGAGTTCCTCGCCCCCTCGGACATCGACGAGGCGCTGATGGCCGGCTCCGAGTGGCTCTACCTCGAGGGCTACCGCTTCGACGGGCCGGAGAGCCACCAGGCCTTCGCCAAGGCGATCTCGGCCTGCAAGACCGCGGGCGGGCGCGCCTCCGTCACCCTGTCGGACCCGTTCTGCGTGGACCGGCACCGCGACGATTTCCTGAAGATGATCCGCACCGACCTCGACCTGCTCTTCGCCAACGAGCATGAGCTGATGTCGCTCTACCAGGTGTCCACGCTTTCCGCGGCGCTGGACGCCGCCCGGGCCGATTGCGCGCTGGTGGCCTGCACGGTGGGTGCGCGCGGCGCCATCATCCTGCACGGGCAGGACACGATCGAGGTGCCGGCCACCGCCGCGAGGGTGCTGGACGCCACCGGGGCGGGCGACCTTTTCGCCGCCGGCTTCTTCCACGGGCTGGTGAGCGGGCGCGACCTCGCGGCCTGCGGGCGCATGGGCTGCATAGCGGCGGGCGAGATCATCTCGCATTACGGCGCGCGGCCCGAAGCCGACCTGAAGGCGCTGTTCTCCGCCGCGGGCCTCTGACGCGGAGGGCCCGGGGGATGTGCGGACGCTTCACCCACCACCTCTCCTGGGCCGAGATCCACCGGCTCTACAACCTCACGGCGGAGGGCGACATCGCCCGCAACACCGCGCCGCGCTACAACATCTCCCCCACCGAGGACGTGCTCTTCGTGCGGGCGGGAGAGGATGACGGCGAGGTGCTGGACGAGGGGCGCTGGTGGCTTGTGCCGCCCTGGGCGAAGGAGGTGCCGAAATACCCGATGTTCAACGCCCGGGCGGAGACGGCGGCCACCAAGCCCGCCTTCCGCGAGGCGTTCCGCACCGGGCGCTGCCTGATTCCGGCGGACGGCTACTTCGAGTGGACCAAGGGCGAGGACGGTGGCCGCGACCCCTGGTACCTGCACCTGCCCGGCGGGCGGCCCTTCTCCTTCGCCGGGCTCTGGGCGCGCAACGAGCGGCTGGGGCTGACGAGCTGCACCATCCTCACCGCGCCCGCCGTGGCGCCGATCGACCGGCTGCATCACCGCATGCCGGTGATTCTCGCGCCCGACGCCTACGGGGAGTGGCTGTCCTCCGCCACCGGTGCCGAGGCGGCCGCGGCCCTGCTCGCCCGGCATCTCGACGGCGAGCTCGCCTTCCACCGGGTGAGCCGCCAGGTGAACGCCACCCGCTTCGAAGGCGCGTCCGCCATCGCGCCCCTCGATGCGGAGCCCCCGGGGCCGGGCCCCGGCGAAGACCCCCCGCAGCGCGACCTCTTCGGCTGATCCGCCACCGGCGCGCGGCCCCCTGTCCCGCCCGCCCCTCACCGGGAGGGCTGCCGGGCGAATGCCACCCGCCCCTGGGCCGCCGCCATCGCCCCGCGGGAGGCGAAATATCCCGGACCGACCCCCGGGCGAGGTGTCCCGGCACGACCTCTCCGCATGGCCCGCCGCCTGCGAGCGCCCCCCTGTCCCGACCAACCCGCCCTCTCCCCGCAGGGACCGCACGCGCCGCGTCCCGCCACTTTTCGCACCGCCTGCCGCACGGACATGACGGAGCCATGAGGGCTTGCGCTGCACCGACCTCCGGCGAAGCCTCTCAGGGCAGAGGGCAGAGGGCAGAGGGCAGAGGGCAGAGGGCAGAGGGCAGAGGGCAGAGGGCAGAGGGCAGAGGGCAGAGGGCAGAGGGCAGAGGGCAGAGGGCAGAGGGCAGAGGGCAGAGGGCAGAGGGCAGAGGGCAGAGGGCAGAGGGCAGAGGGCAGAGGGCAGAGGGCAGAGGGCAGAGGGCAGAGGGCAGAGGGCAGAGGGCAGAGGGCAGAGGGCAGAGGGCAGAGGGCAGAGGGCAGAGGGCAGAGGGCAGAGGGCAGAGGGCAGAGGGCAGAGGGCAGAGGGCAGAGGGCAGAGGGCAGAGGGCAGAGGGCAGAGGGCAGAGGGCAGAGGGCAGGATGTGCCGGCGCCTGCCCGGGAAACGCCCGCGGCGCAGGGCGGGGAAGGTGCCCCCGGCGTCGCGCCGCAATCACAGGAATCGGGTGGCCCGGCCGGGCCCGGGGCGGCTAGGCAGGGGGCCTGTCACACTCCAGGGGAGCCTGCCCATGTCCTTCCGCATCACCGGCCTTGCGGCCGACCCGTTCCTGCCGCTTTACGGCCTCGACACCGACATTCTCGCCGCCCGGGGCATTCTGCGGATGACCGCCGGCGCGGCGCCGGACTTCCCGGACCGGGTGGAGCTGCGCCATGCCCGGGAGGGCGAAACCGTGCTGCTGCTCAACCACGTGTCGCAGCCCGCGGCCTCGCCCTACCGCGCCACCCTCGCGATCTTCGTCATCGAGGGGGCGGAGACCGCCTATGACCGGGTGGACACCGTGCCGGAGGTGATGCGCCCGCGCCTCCTCTCCCTGCGCGGCTTCGATGAGGAGGGCATGATGCGCGACGCCGATGTCGTCGAGGGCACCGCCGTGGAAGGCCTGATCGACCGGTTGTTCGAGATGCCGGAGATCACCGAGATCCACGCGCACTATGCCCGGCGCGGCTGCTTCGCCGGCCGCATCACCCGGGGCTGAGCCGGCTCAGGCCGCGCGCAGCGAGGGCGCGCGCGCCGGCATCCGCACGAAATGCGCGGCGGCCACCAGCCCGACCCCGGCCAGCGGCAGGCAGGCGATGAAGATCGCCGCTGCCACGCGCTGCGCGGTTGCAAGGTCCATCGTGGCGTCCAGCCCGAAGGCGTTCGCCACGATCCCAACCCAGGCCGCCCCCACGGCGTAGCCCATGCGCTGCACCGTGGGGAAGGCGCCGGCGACACGCTCCAGCTCGCCCTCCGGCGCCAGCGCCCGGGCGCGGCGCAGGATGAAGGTCCAGGCCATGCCGAACCCGCCGCCCTTGAGCACCGCCAGCAGGGTGATGAGCCACAGCGGCCCCGCCGGCAGCGCCGCGGCCGAGCCGGCAACGCTCACGGTGATCAGCGCCATGCCGGTGAGGATCAGCCGCCCGTCATGCCGCTCCGCCGCGCCGGAGACCAGCACCGCCATCACCGTCCAGGACACCGAGGAGGCGGCGATGATGTAGCCCGCCAGCAGCGCCGATGTCCCGTGGATGCGGGCCATCAGCAGCGGCCCGAAGATGTTCATGGTGATGGTCGCGGCGGCGAAGCAGAAGATCATCACCAGCGCGGCGCCCGCCGGCTGGCGCAGGTTCAGCGGCCCCGCCGGCAGCAGGCGGCCGGCCCCGGCCCGCCCGTCGATCCGCACGAACACCCAGAGGCAGCCGAGCCCGGCCAGCACCAGCAGCGGCGTGCGCAGCGCGGTCACCTCGATGCCGGCGAAGGCGATCAGCACCACCCCCCCGGCCAGGCAGGCCAGCCGCCGCACCGGGATGCGGCCCTGCTCCCGCGCCGCGGCGGCGGATTTCCCCGGCATGTCGGCCGAGCGCATCAGGATCCAGGCGGTGAGCGCCACCGCCTGCAGCATGAACAGCGCGAAACCGCCCCGCCAGCTGCCGTATTCCACGAACATGCCGCCGATCAGCGGCCCCAGGAAGGCCGAGACCCCCCAGAGCGTGGAGATCGCCGCCATGGCCCGGGCGGTGAGATGGGCGGGGAAATACCGGCTGGCGGAGACGAAGCTCAGCGCCACCAGCCCGCCGCCGCCCCAGCCCTGCAGCAGCCGCCCGGCCAGCATCACCCACATCTCCGGCGCCGCCGCCGACAGGGCGCAGCCGAGGGCGTAGACCGCCGCATGGGCGGCCATCGGCAGGCGCACGCCGTGGCGCATCGACAGCAGGCCGCTCATCGCGCCGGCCACGATGGAGCCCACCTCGTAGAGCGCCGATGTCCAGGAGATCAGCCGCGTGCCGCCGATGTCGGCCACGATCGAGGGCATCATCGTGGAGACCAGCAGGCTGTCGGCCGCGTGCAGCCACACCCCGAGGCACACCAGCAGCAGGCTGGGCGCATAGCGCGGGGTGAGCAGTTCGCGCCATGACCCGGTGGGCCGGTTGCCGGATGAGGGATTGTCCACGACGAGATCCTGTATTATAAAGTCATTACTTTAAATAATCGGCCTGGAGAACCCATGTCAATGCCATATCAGGGGCCCGGCGACGGATCCGCCGCCACGGGAGACCGGCTGCTCTGGCTGCTCAAGAGCGCCGGGCCGCAGACCATCTCCGACCTCGGCGCCGCCCTCGGCATGACCGCTGCGGGCGCGCAGCAGCATCTCGCCCGGCTGGAGGCGCTGGGCCTGGTGCGGGCCGAGGCCCGGCCGCGGGGCAGGGGCCGGCCGCGCAAGTTCTGGCATCTCACCGAACGCGGGCATGGTCGCTTTCCCGACCGCCACGCGGACCTCACCCTCGGCCTGATCGAGGCGGCGCGCGAGGCCTTCGGCGATGCGGGGCTCGACACCCTGATCTCCCGGCGCGAGGCGGCAACGCGCGCCACCTATGCCGCGGCGCTTGCGCCGGAGACCGCGCTGTCCGGCCGCCTCGCCGCCCTCGCCGCGGCGCGCAGCCGCGAGGGCTACATGGCCGAGTGGCGCGACGAGGGCGCGGCCGGCCTGCTGTTCATCGAGAACCACTGTCCGATCTGCGCGGCGGCCCGGGCCTGCCAGGGGCTGTGCCGGGCGGAACTCGCGACCTTTCGCGCGCTGCTCGGCCCGGAGGTGAGCGTGGAGCGCGAGGACCATATTCTCGCCGGCGCCCGCCGCTGCGCCTACCGCGTGCGCCCGCGGGACTGAGCCCCCCGCACGTGCCCCCTTGACCGGTGCGGCCCGGCCCCCGAGCCGTCTTCGACTGCCGGACTGCCGGACTGCCGGACTGCCGGACTGCCGGACTGCCGGACTGCCGGACTGCCGGACTGCCGGACTGCCGGACTGCCGGACTGCCGGACTGCCGGACTGCCGGACTGCCGGACTGCCGGACTGCCGGACTGCCGGACTGCCGGACTGCCGGACTGCCGGACTGCCGGACTGCGATATGTGGGGACCGGCAGGCCCGCTTGGGGCGGCCCGGCTGTGGGGAGTGCAGGGCGCTGCGAATCCCGCCGTCCGGATGGTCTGTGGGCGCCCGGTGGCGGCGCCGAGCGGGGTGGGGCAGGCGGTAGCGGACGAGGCCGCTGCGCGCCCGTGTCTGGGACGCGCAGGGCGGCCCCCGAGGCAGGGCGCGCCCTCGGTATCCGCCCGCAAAGGGCGCCGGTGCCGGACGCGGGAAGGGCGCTGCCGGGCCGGCGGGCAGGGCGGTTCGGCGCCGGGCGGACCGCGGCCCTGCCCACCTTCGGAGCGGAAATCCGGCCCGCGGGTGGTGCGCTGCCGAAAAACCGCGTAGCATTCCGGTCATTCCACCGAAAATCCTGCCAGATCGCGTCGAGGACATTTGCATGACACTTCTCACCAGGGCCGAAGAGATTTCCGACGTCGCCTTCGGATTCATGGGATCGAAAGCGCTTTTCGCAGCCCTCCACCACGGAGTATTCACCGCGCTCTCCGGGCAGTCGCTCACCGCCGAGCAGGCGGGTGCCGCCACCGGCCTGCACCCGGAGCGCGCGCGCACCCTTCTCACGGCGCTGGCCGCGCTCGGGCTGGTGTCGGTCGAGGGGGAGTGCTTCGCGAACGCCCCGGCCGCCGAGGCCTTTCTGGTGAAGGGGGCGAAGCACGATTTCGGCGATTACCTGCGCCTGCAGGTGGACCGGCAGATGTATCCGCTGCTCGACCAGATCGAGAAGGCGCTGGACAACACCCTGCCCGAGGAGGCCACCGCCTCCTACGCCGACTGGTTCTCCGACCCGGGGGAGGCCGAGCTCTACTCCGCCAGCCAGCACTCCGGCTCGCTGGGCCCGGCGCGCAGCCTCGCGCGCAGCGTGGACCTCTCCGAGGCGCGGCAACTGCTCGATGTCGGCGGCGGCACCGGGGCCTTCGCCATCACCCTGTGTCAGGCCTGGCCGGAGCTGGAGGTGACGATCGTCGATTTCCCGAATGTCGCCGCGCTGGGCACCGCCTATGTGAAGCAGGCCGGGCTGGACGACCGCATCCACTACGCCCCGGGCGACGCGCTGCAGGCGGACTGGCCGCAGGCGCAGGACGCGATCCTGATGTCCTACCTGTTCTCCGGCGTGCCGGGGGAGGCGCATGACGGGCTGCTGAGCCGCGCCTACCAGCATCTCTCGCCGGGCGGGCGGCTGATGATCCATGATTTCGTGGTGAAATCCGACCGTACGGGCCCGAAGCTCGCCGCGCTCTGGCAGCTCCAGCACACGGCCTTCACGCCGGAGGCGCGCTCGCTCGACGATGCCTGGCTGGACGCGGCGCTGGGCAACGCCGGCTTCGCCGAGGCGAGCGTGGAGACCATGATCCCCGGCATGACCATGCTGGCACAGGGCGTGCGGCCCATGTGATCCGGCCCGTCTGGGCAGCCCCGCCCGATGCGCGCTCCGCCGCGGTGCGGGGCGCGTTTCGCCGTCATCGCATAAAAATATCGCGCACGATATTATCGCGCTATTGACGTGGCTGCGACAGTCGCCTAATTAAATCGCACACGATGCAATCGACAGCGATACGAAAGGTGACACGATCATGACCCACGGTTTCCTGAAGGCCGGCGCCGCAATCCTCGCCCTCGCCACCGGCAGTGCCGAGGCCGGGCCGGTGCTCTATCCCGATGCCGCCGCCTTCGTCGCGGCCACCGCGAAGGGCGCCCCGATCTACACCCTCAGCCCAGCGGACGCCCGCGAGGTGCTGCACGGCGCCCAGTCCGGCCCGGTGGCGGCGCCCGCCGTTGACATCGAGGACCGGACCCTGCCCGTCGGCCCGACCGGCACGACGAAGATCCGCATCCTGCGCCCGGCCGGCCTGGGCGATGCCGCCCCCGCCGTGGTGTATTTCCACGGTGCCGGCTGGGTGATGGGCGACACGCTCACCCATGACCGCCTGGTGCGCGAGATCGCGGCCGGCGCGGGCGCCGTGGTGATCTTCGTGGAGTACGAGCGGTCGCCCGAGGCCCGCTACCCGGTGGCCGTCGAGCAGGACTACGCCGTGACCCGCCACGTGGCCGAGCATCCGGAGGAATTCGGCATCGACCCGGCCCGCATCGCCATCGCCGGTGACAGCGTGGGCGGCAACATGACCGCCGTCGTCAGCCTTCTGGCCAAGGAACGCGGCGCGCCCGCCCTCGTCGCCCAACTCCTGTTCTACCCGGTGACGGACGCCGGGCTCGACACCCCGTCCTACGCGCAGTTCGCCGAGGGCCCCTGGCTCACCCGCGCCGCGATGGCGTGGTTCTGGGACCAGTACCTGCCGGAGGAGGCCGCGCGCGAGGACATCCATGTCTCGCCGCTGAACGCGACGCCCGGGCAGCTGGCCGGCCTGCCGCCCGCGCTGGTGATCACCTCGGCCAACGACGTGTTGCGCGACGAGGGCGAAGCCTATGCGGCGAAGCTGATCGCCGCCGGCGTGCCCACGGTGCAGACCCGCTACGCCGGCACGATCCACGATTTCGTGATGCTGAACGCGCTTGCCGACCTGCCGGGCACCCGCGCCGCCATCGCCCAGGCGACCGGCTTCCTGCGCGACCGCTTCGCCGCCCGGTAAGCGCGCCTCCCCCCGCACCGCCGACAGGGCCGCGGTCCCCCCCGGGACGCGGCCCTTCCGCATGCCGGGGCGGCCGCGCCCCGGTCGCGAAACACGCCCCGCCCGTGCCGCGCCGCCGCCGTGCCCGGGCGCCGGCGTCGTGCCCGGACGCCGGCGGTCCTCCCGGTGCCCGCGCGTGGAGATGCGCCCGACACGAGGCGCGCCCTTGCAGGCGTCTCGGGAGGGCCGTCCAGCCCCCGCGCGCGGAGATTTCCTCCCGCCGCGCGGAGAAGGCTTGAGCCTCCGGCCCGGCGCCGCCACACTGCTCAAGGACCGATGGGGGAGAAAAACGCGTGACATACAGCAACTTGACTGCGCGCGCCGCGGCCGGGGCGCGCCGATGAGCGCCGCGCCGCCGCGGCTTCCCGCGGACATCACCGCGATGCACCTGGGGATCTTCGACCTGGACGGCATCTTCCGCCACAAGCGCGTGGAGGCCGCGAAGGCGGAGAAGCTGGCCCGTGACGGCTACAGCTTCTGCGAGGTGCTCCACGCCTGGGACAGCGCGGAACGCACTTGGTCGGACACCGACACCTACATCGATCGCCCCTGCACACTCTTCCCCGAAACCCTGCGTCGCTGGCCCTTCGCGGAGGGGGCGGGCGTGTGGATCGCGGATTTCGACGGCGAATTCGGCGAGAAATCCCCGCGCAACCAGCTGCTGCGCCAGCTGGAGCGCGCCGCGGACATGGGCGTCACGCCGCTCTCGGCCTTCGAGTTCGAGTTCTTCCTGCTGCAGGAGACGCCCGACAGCCTGCGTGCCAAGGCGTTCCGCGATCTGGAACACTACGCCAAGGCGAACCGCACCTACTCGCTGCAATCCGCCGCCGTGAACGAGGAGCTCTTCGCCGATTTCACCGCCTGCATGACCCGGCTGGGCATCGGGCTGGACAGCCTGCACACCGAGCTGGGGCCGGGCTGTTTCGAAGCCCCGCTGAAGGCCGAGGCGGGGGTGAAGGCCGCCGATGACGCCGCGCTGTTCAAGAATTTCGCCAAGGCCTTCTTCCTGCGCCGGGGCCTCACCGCCGCCTTCCTCGCCAAGCTGCGGCCGGATTTGCCGGGCCAGTCCGGCCATTTCCACATCTCGCTGCGCGACGCGGGCGGAACCCCGCTCTTCGCGGATCCGGACGCGCCGGACGGGCTGTCGGAGCTGGCGCGGCATTTCCTCGGCGGGGTGCTGGCGCTGATGCCGGAGATGCTGGCGCTGCCCGCGCACACGGTGAACGCCTATCGCCGCATGGTGCCCGGGGCATGGTCGCCGACCTGGGCCAGCTGGGGGGTGCAGAACCGCACCTGCGCCGTGAGGGTGATCACCGACACGCCGGAGGCGACCCGGCTGGAATTCCGCGTTCCGGCGGCAGACACGAACCCGCATGCCACCATGGCCTTCGTGCTGGCCGCCGGGCTGCACGGCATCGAGACCGGCGCCACCCCGCCGCCGCCGCAGGAGGGCAGCGCCTATCTCGTGACGCCGGAGCCCGCCCGCCGCTTCCCGCGGGACCTGCACGCGGCGGCGGACCGGCTGGAGGCCTCCGACACCGCGCGCGCCCTGTTCGGGGACGCCTTCGTCGACCATCTCGCCTTCGCCCGCCGGCACGAGGCGCTGGAGGCCGCGCGACAGGTCACCGAATGGGAGCTGCGCCGCTACCTGGAAATCCTCTGAGCCGCCATGGCCGTTGCCGGGGAGAGGGGACGGGCACCGTTCGGCGGACAGGGCCTGAGCCGGTGCCGCGCCTCCGCCCGGCGTGTCGGGGGTCGGGCGCCGGCCGCCGAAGGGGGATCGGACCGGTCGGGGATCGACTTCGCTGCCGTCGTGCCTGCTGCCGGTCCGTCTGCTGTCCGCCTGCTGCCGGTTGCCCGCAGCAGCTCACGTGCCGTCCGCCCGCCGCCATCGGCCGGATGGAAACCCTGCCGCCGGGGGAGGCGGCTCTGCATCGCCGCCATGGCGCTCGGCGTTGCCTGCTGCCACCCCGCCCGATCCGCGCCCGCCAGCCGGCCGCCGCCGCGCTGCCGCGCCAGCGCCATTCCGCCCGGCCCGCGCAGGCCAGCCACCTGCCGCCCGCGCCTTCCGACCCGAGCTTCCTGAGCCATGACCGTTTGCCCCCCATCCGCCGATCCGCCCCAGAAAAAGGACCTCCCGATGTTCGACATCCCTCCCGGCCTCTCCCGCAACTGGTCCTGGCCCACCGACATCCGCTTCGGCGCCGGCAGGCTGGCCGAACTGCCGGACATCGTGGCCGGTCTGGGCGCGCGCAACCCGCTGTTCGTCACCGATGCGGGCCTCGCGCGGCTGCCGCTCGCCGCCCGGGCGCTGGCGGTGCTGGAGGGCGCCGGCCTCGCGCATGGCGCCTTCACCGACATCCAGCCGAACCCCACGGGCGCGCAGGTCTCCGCCGGGGTGGAGGCCTTTCGCGCCGGGGGACATGACGCGGTGATCGCCTTTGGCGGCGGCAGCGGGCTTGACGCGGCGAAGGCCATCGCGCTCATGGTCCACCAGTCCCGGCCGATCTGGGATTTCGAGGATGTGGGCGACAACTGGACCCGGGTGGACACCTCCGCCCGCGTGCCCGTGGTGGCGCTGCCCACCACGGCGGGAACCGGCTCGGAACTGGGCCGCTCCTCGGTCATCACCGACACGGCGCGGCACCGCAAGATGATCATCTTCCACCCGATCATGCTGCCGCATGTGGCGGTGCTGGACCCGGAGCTGACGCTGGACCTTCCGCCCGCGCTCACCGCCTCCACCGGCATGGACGCGCTGTGCCACGCGCTGGAGACCTGGATCACCCCGAACTTCCACCCCATGGCCGACGGTCTCGCCCTGCAGGCGCTGCGGATGATCCGCACCGCGCTGCCCCGGGCCTTCGCCGACGGGCAGGACCTGGGCGCTCGCGCGCAGATGCTGGTGGCCTCGGGCATGGCCTGCGTGGCGCTGCAGAAGGGGCTCGGCGCGGTGCACGCGCTTTCCCACGCGCTGGGGGCGGTGCACGACGCCCCGCACGGGCTGCTGAACGCGATCCTGCTGCCGCATGTGATCGGGTTCAACCGTGCCGCCGCCGAGCCGCGCCTCACCGAGCTGGCCGGCCTGCTGGATCTGCCGGAGCGGTCGGGCGCCGGGGTGGTGGCCTGGCTCGCCGGGCTGCGCGACACTCTCGGCATCCCCGAGACGCTCGCCCCGCTCGGCATAGACCGCAGCCGCCTGGAGGAAACGGTGAACCTCGCGCTCGCCGACCCCTGCGCCGCCGCGAACCCGGTGCCGCTGACACGCGACACCGTCGCCGCCCTGCTCCGCGCTGTGATCCCCGGCTGAGGGGAGGGCGGGACGCGCCGGATCTCTCTCCGGCGGGGCGGTGCGCCAGCCCTGCGCGGAAAGTCGGGGGGGGGCGCGGGTCGACGGGGTCCGCCGCGAATCCGCTGGCGCTGACACGCGGCACGGTCGCTGCCCTGCTCTGCGTGGTAACCCCCGGCCGAGGGGAGGGCGCCGAATCTTTCCGGCGGCGAGGAGAGGCCAGAACGCCGCCGGCCGGCGTTGCGGAGGGATGCCGGGTCGTGGATGCGCCCGGGCCGCGCCGGCCGGTCTCGCCCGCCGCGGCCCCCGTGGCGTTGACACGCGACGCCGTCGCCGCCCTCCTCCGCGTGGTGATCCCCGGCTGAGGGGGGCGGGACGGGGCGCCGAACCATTCCGGCGGGGAGGAAAGGCGAAAACGCCGCCGCCCGGCACTTCTGGGGGAACCCGGGTCGCGGGAGGGCCCGGGCCGCGCCGGTCGGCCCTGTCCGCCGTGAACCCGGTATGCTGGCACGCGAACGGTCGCCGCACTGCTCCGCGCAGGGACACTCCTCGCGGGGGGCCGCCCCCGCAGCCGGCTCAGCGCGGAGCGGGCACCCAGCGTCTTGCGTCGGCGCCGCGGGGATAGTCGATGCCACCGGGGTAGGTGAGCAGTTCGAAGAGCAGGCCCCAGGGCGTGCGGCCGTAGACGCCGCTGTTGCCGGGCCGGTCCTCGGGGCCGGCAAGGGGATGCGGGTCGGACAGCACCTGCCCGCCGGCCGCCTTGACCTTGCGCAGGGCGGTGTCCATGTCGTCCACGTAGAGGCCGATATGGGTGAGGCCGAGGTCGTTCAGCGCCGGTTCCGGGCGCTGGTCGGCGCCCGCGACCTCGAACAGTTCCAGCGTCACGCTGTCGCCGATCCGCAGCTGGCGCATGTGGGTGATGCGCGCGCCTTCGGGCAGGCCGAGCTGGCGCTCCGTGTCCGGCCCGGCCATGGGCGGCGCGTCCGGGGTGGTCACGTCGTAGCTGTGCCGCGCGCCGAAGGCCTCCTCGAAGAACCGGCTCGCGGCCGGCACGTCCGGCACGGTGATGCCCACATGGTCCGCTCCGCGCACCGGCGCGTGGCCCTCCGGCGCGGGGCGTGCGGTCTCCTCCAGCGGAATCACCTCCGCACTCCCGCCCAGGGCGACGCCGGCGAGGCCGGCCTGGAAGGCGCGGCTGTGCTCCGCCGCGCCATGCGCTGCCAGCGCCCGGGCATCGCGGTAGGTCTCGAGCATCACGATGCGGCCGGGCGCACCGGCGCGGTGCAGGGCGCGGAGCGCGATGCAGCCGGGTTCGCGGCGGGTGGCGGCGGCGAAACGGGAGACCAGGCGGGCAAGCTCGGTCTCGCGGCCCGGCGCGGCGTCGACATGGATGAGCCTGGAAAGTGTCATGCGGATGTCCTTTCGTGCAGTGCTGGTGCGCCCGGTCAACGGCGGGAAAAAGCCATGTGTTCCCAGGGGCATGCGCATTCCGGCCCTGCGCCATGCGCAAGGCGCGCGCCGGCAGGGCGCGGGCACGCGGGCGGCAGCACGGCCGGGTGCCGCGCAGGATCCGGTTCAGCCTGTGTGAAAATGGTGACCCCGGCGCGATTCGAACGCGCGACCTACCGCTTAGGAGGCGATTGCTCTATCCAGCTGAGCTACGGGGCCAACGGAAACAGGGTTTACAGATGCGGGTCGATCCGGTCAACGCGCGAAGCCATGCCGCGCGACAGGGCGCGGCACTTCCCCCGGCGCTGGCAGAGGCCCTGGCCGCGACCGGGCTCGGGCCCGTGCACCCGGCGGATTTCGCCCCCGCCGCCGGCGGCAACACCAACCGGGTCTGGCGCTGGCAGGCGCGCGACGGGGCGCTGGGGGTGAAACTGGTGCTGCCGGGGGGCGGCACGCCGCTGTTCCCGAACGATCCCGTCGCGGAATTCCGCGCGTTGCAGGCGCTGGAGGGCACCGGCCTCGCCCCCCGGCCGCTGGCGCTGTGCCCGGTGGGGCCGGGGCGGGCGCTGATCTATCGCTGGGTCGAGGGGCCCGCCTGGGACGGGGACCCGGCCAGGCTGGCCCGCCTGCTGCGCCGGCTGCATGCCCGGCCCGTGCCGCCCGGCCTGCGCGCCATGGCGGCTGACCCGCTGGCGCAGGGCGCGGCGATGCTCGCGGGCCTGCCCGGGGACCCGCGCCGCGCCGCGCTGGAGGCGCTGCGCCCCGCGCCCGGGGCGGGGCCCGCGGGGCCGGAGGTGTTCCTGCACAGCGACGTGGTGCCGGCCAATATCGTGATGGCGCCGGAGCCGGTGCTGATCGACTGGCAGTGCCCGGCGCGCGGCGAGGCGGTGGAGGACATCGCCGTGGCGCTCTCCCCCGCGATGCGCCGGGTCTACGGCGGCCCGCCGGTGGATCCGGCCGAACCGGCCCGCTTCCTCGCGGCCTATGCAGACCCGGAGACGGCGCGCCGCTTCACGGCCCGTGCCCCGGCGCTGCACTGGCGCATGGCGGCCTATTGCCTGTGGCGCGCGGCGCAGGGCGGGCCGCTGGCGCAGGCCTATGCGGAGGGGTTCGAGGCGGAGCTGGCACTGCTTTCCGGCTGATCTCTCCGCCGGGGAGGGGACGGCGCGGCGCGTCGGATGGCCGGATGGCTCTGTCAGGGGGGGCGTCTCCACGGGACATCGTGGCGGACGGGCCCGCATGGCGAAGGGCTCCGGGCGACGCAGGTGTCCGGCCGACGGACGGACCCGGATGGCCCTCGGCTCCGGTCAGCGGTCAGTTCAGGAGGAGCGGTCAGTTCCGGATAACAGTCGGGGCCGGATGACGGAGGGCTCCGGATGACGGTCGGCTCCGGACAGCGGTTGGTTACAGGTGGCCGACGGCGCCGGATAGCGGTCGGGCCCGGACGACGGACGGACCGGGTTGGTCTTCGGGTCCGGATGGTCGACGAGGCCGGATGCGGTCAGTCCGCAGAACGGTCGGCTCCGGATTGGCGGACGGGTCCAGGAGACCGCCCATGCAGGGGGGCGCAATGCGGCTGTGCCCCGGTTCCGGCGGAGAGCCTTTCACGCCATCCGCTCAGGGGGGGAGCGCCGGAGCGGACTTGAGGGACACTCCGGCGGCGCTGATCGCGCGGGCGAGGCGAACACGCTGGTTCTTTCCGGACCCAGCTACGCCGGGCGCTGTTCGCGCGGGCGAGGCGGTGTGTGTGGGGGGCGCTGCGCGCGCGAGCGCGCGGGCGGGGCGCTGCACGCCGGTGGAGATGACGCGGACGGCCGGGGTGGACGGCGCTGGTCGCGCACGCGGGGCGCCCCGCCCGGTCAGCGCCGCTGCGGAACGGCGACGGCCGGGCGGGGCGCCTCTGCCGCGGCGGTGTCGAAGTCGAAGGCCTCCAGCTTCAGCGCCCGGTTGCCGGCCTTGGTGGCGGAGACCTTGATCTCCTCCACATCGCGCGCCGCCTGGTCGAAATGCCGGTCGAGGTTGCCCACCCGGTCCACCAGCCGCTCCATGTCCTTGTGCAGCAGGCCCAGTTCGCGGCGGATGGCGCCGGCCTGCTCGCGCATCCGGGCATCCTTGAGAATGGCGCGCAGGGTGTTGAGCGTGGCCATGCAGGTGGTGGGGGAGACGATCCACACCCGGAGCTCGAACCCCTCGCGCACCACCTCGGAGAAATTGGCATGCAGCTCCGCGTAAACCGCCTCGGAGGGCAGGAACATCAGCGCGCTGTCGGCGGTCTCGCCCTCGATGATGTAGCGCTCGGAGATGGCGCGCAGGTGGTGGCGCACCGCGAGGCGGAAGTGGCGGGCGGCCTCCTCGCGCTCGCGCTCGGTGCGCGCGGCGCGCAGGCCCTCCCAGGCCTCCAGGGGGAATTTCGAATCGATGGCGATGGTGCCCGGCGGGTTGGGCAGGTGCAGCAGACAGTCCGCCCGGCGGCCGTTCGAGAGCGTGGCCTGCAGGGTGTAGGCGTCCGGCGGCAGGGCGTTGCCGACGATGTCGGCGAGCTGGATCTCGCCGAAGGCGCCGCGCGCCTGCTTGTTGGACAGGATGTCCTGCAGGCCCAGCACGTCGCCGGAGAGCTTCTCGATCTTGGACTGGGCGCGGTCGATGGCCTCCAGCCGCTGCTGCAGGTCGCCGAGCGAGCGGGCGGTGCGGGTGGCGGTGCCGTGCAGGGTGACGGTCATGCCCTTCTGCACCTCCTCCAGGCGGCGCTCCA
The DNA here is from genome assembly GCF_005887635.2 of Paroceanicella profunda. GTDB lineage: Bacteria > Pseudomonadota > Alphaproteobacteria > Rhodobacterales > Rhodobacteraceae > Paroceanicella > Paroceanicella profunda. The sequence goes on from NZ_CP040818.1 coordinate 1,914,001, forward strand.
TCATCTCGGCCATGCGGGCCTGGGCGGCGGCCTGGGCCTCGGAGACCGAGCGCAGCCCGCCGGCAAGCTGGGACTGGCCCTGGTCCAGCCGGCGGATGGCGGTGTCGAGCCCGATCACCGCCTCGGTGAGGGCGCGCGCCTCGGCGCCGGTGTCCCGGCGCGGGCGCAGCAGCAGCGCGAGGAGCAGGAGAGTGACGGCGCCGGCCAGCACCCAGGCGAGCGGAAGGGTCTCTGGCAGGGCGGTCATCGGCGGCCGAAGAGCTTCTCGATCTCGGCGAGCGAGAGTTCCACCCAGGTGGGGCGGCCGTGGTTGCACTGGCCGGAATGCGGCGTGGCCTCCATCTCGCGCAGGAGGGCGTTCATCTCCTCCACGCTGAGGCGGCGGCCGGAACGCACCGAGCCGTGGCAGGCCATGCGGGACATGATCGCCTCCAGCCGGCTCTCCAGCAGGGCGGAGCTGCCCATGTCCGCGAGCTCGTCGCCGATGTCGCGCAGGAGGGCGGCGGCGTCGCAGCGGCCGAGCATGGCCGGCGTCTCGCGCACGCAGATGGCACCGGCGCCGAAGGGCTCGATGGTCAGGCCGAGGGCGGAGAGCGCCTCGGCATGGCCGAGCAGCCGCTCCGCATCCTCGCCCGACATCTCCACGATCTCGGGCATGAGCAGGGTCTGCGCGGCGATGCCGGCCTTCGCGTACTGCGCCTTGAAGCGCTCGTAGACCAGGCGCTCATGCGCGGCGTGCTGGTCCACCACCACCATGCCGGTGGCGGTCTGGGCGACGATGTAATTCTCGTGGAGCTGGGCCCGGGCGACGCCGAGGGGCGGCAGATCGGAGGCGTCCTCCGGCCGGGCACCGGCCGCCTCGGACGCCCCTGAAGGGGCGGCCTCGCCGGCCGGGCGCGGATCTTCGACCCGCGCGGACCAGCCCCCCAGTTCGGCGAAACCGGGCTGGCGCCGGTGCGGCTGGCCGTACGGGGCCTGGGCCTCCCAGGCCGTGGAGAGCGCGCCGGCGGAGGGGCGCGGCGGCGGGGTGTATCCGCCGCCCGGGCGGGACGGCCAGGGGCCCACGGGGCGCCCGCCCTCGGGCCGGAAGGCGCCGAGGGCGGCGGTGGAGACCGTGGTCGCCGCCCGGTGCCCGGCGCCGGCCAGCGCATGCATCAGGGCAGAGACGATCAGCCCGCGCGCGATGCCCGGCTCGCGGAAGCGCACCTCGGATTTCGCCGGGTGCACGTTCACGTCCACCCGCTCGGGCGCGATGTCGAGGAAGAGCGCGGCGGCGGGGTAGCGGTCCCGGCTGAGGAAGTCGGAATAGGCGGCGCGCAGCGCGCCGGTGAGCACCTTGTCCTGCACCGGGCGGCCGTTCACGAACAGGAACTGCTGCACGGAGGAGCCGCGCGAATAGGTGGGCAGGGCGGCGTAGCCGGTGAGCCGCAGCCCGTCGCGCTCCGCGTCGATCGGCAGCGCATTCTCCGCGAAACCGGCGCCGAGCAGGGTGCGCAGCCGGGCGAGGCGGGCCTCGGGCAGCGCGCCGGTCTCGCGCCGGGCCTGGAAGGTCACCCGCCCCTCGCCGCCGCCGGTGACGTCGCGCAGGGTGATCGCGGTGAAGGGGGCGGCGAGGGAGAGGCGGCGGACCGTCTCGCTCACCGCCTGCATCTCCGAGCGGTCGGTGCGCAGGAACTTCAGCCGGGCGGGGGTGGTGTGGAACAGGTCGCGCACCTCGACCACGGTGCCGACCGGCAGGGCCGCGGGGGTGACCGGGCCCATCTCGCCGGAGGTCACGCGCAGCTCCGCCGCCTCTGCCGAGCCCTCGGCCCGGGAGGTGAGGGTGAGCCGGGCGACCGAGCCGATGGAGGGCAGCGCCTCGCCGCGGAAGCCGAAGGAGCGGATGTCGAGCAGGTTGGTGCCGTCGATCTTCGAGGTGGCGTGGCGCGAGAGGGCGAGGCCGAGCTCACCCGCCGGGATGCCGTGGCCGTCATCGGTCACCCGGATCAGCGTCTTGCCGCCGTCGGCCACCGCGATGTCGATGCGCCGGGCGCCGGCATCGAGCGCATTCTCCATGAGTTCCTTGACCGCGGAGGCCGGGCGTTCGACCACCTCGCCGGCGGCAATACGGTTCGCGGCCGCCTCGTCCAGTTGACGGATCTGCGGCAGGCTACGGCTTATCTTGGGGCTCTCGGCGTTCATGACACCATCTTTAGCTCTTCCCCGCCGATTCCGCGAGAGCGAGATTTGCGGGCCCCCGCCCGGCCGGGCGCCCGGCCCGCCGCCCTGCCCCGAGCGGCCGCCCGGCCGCGAGACGAGGGCGCGAGCGGCCCGGCCAGGGCCGCTCTCCGCCGGATCACCCCCGCTTGCAGCCCGCGACCCGCTTCGCTACCGTCGCGGCGCAGCCAAGGGGGAGACGGGACATGGACAAGACACTGACGGGCGCGACCGCCTGCGATCTGGGCCGGGGAATCGGCGCGGGCGAGATCGATCCGGAGGCGCTCACCGAGCATTTCCTCTCCGCCATCTCCGCCCACCCGGAAGCCGGGCGCATCTATGCCCGCACCACGCCGGACCGCGCCCGCGCCGAGGCCGCCGCCGCTGCCCGGAGGGCCCGGGACGGGCTGCGCCGCGGCCCGCTCGACGGGGTGCCGATCTCCTGGAAGGACCTGTTCGACACCGCGGGCACCGCCACGGAAGCCGGCTCCGCACTGCTGGCCGGGCGCACCCCGTCGCGCGATGCGCGGGTTCTGGAGCGCGCCACCCGCGCCGGCCTCGTCTGCCTGGGCAAGACCCACATGTCCGAGCTTGCCTTCTCCGGCATCGGGATCAACCCGGTCACCGCCACCTCGCCGAACGTGAACGACCCCGACCGGGTGCCCGGCGGCTCCTCCTCCGGCGCGGCGGCCTCCGTGGCCTTCGGTCTCGCACCGGCCGGCATCGGCTCGGACACCGGCGGCTCGGTGCGCGTGCCCGCGGCCTGGAACGATCTCGTGGGCTTCAAGACCACGCATGGCTGGCTGCCGCTGGACGGGGTCGTGCCGCTTGCCGCCGGGTTCGACACCGTGGGCCCGCTGTGCCGCTCCGTCGAGGATGCCGCGGCCCTTGCCTTCACCATGGCGGGCGCGCCGATCCCCGACCTCGCCGGCAGCCGGCCGGACCGCCTCCGCCTGCTGGTGCTGGAGACCGTCGCCCTGGATGATCTCCGCCCCGAGCCGCAGGAAGGGTTCGAGCGCGCCGTCTCCCGGCTGGCGGAGGCCGGGGCCGGCATCACCCGCGCCCCGGTGCCCTGCCTCGCCGATGCGATGGGCCTCTCGGCGACGCTGTTCGCGGGCGAGGCCTGGGCGGAATGGGGCGAGACCATCGAGGCCAACCCCGACGTGATGTTCGATCAGGTGCGCGAGCGCTTCCGCACCGGCCGCGATGTCTCCGCCGCGCGCTGGCTGCGCGACCGCGCCAGGATGCGCGCCCTGCGCGGCGCCTGGACCGCGGCCGTGGGCGCCTACGACGCCGTTCTGGTCCCCAGCTCGCCGATCCTGCCGCCGCTCACCGAGCGGATGATGCAGGACCAGGAGTATTACGTGCGCGAGAACCTGCTGGCCCTGCGCAACACCCGCATCGGCAACCTGATGGATTCCTGCGGCGTGACCCTGCCCACCGGCGTGCCCTCCTGCGGCATCACCGCGCTCGGCCTCGCCGGGCAGGACCGCGCCATCCTGCGCGTGGCCGCCGCGATGGAGGCCGTGCTCGCCGCCTGACCCGGGAGGGGCGCCCGCGCCCGCCCCGGGACATCCCGCGTGGCAGACAGGCGCCGCCGGCCCTTGACCCGGAGGCGCCCGTGCGGCTGATGTGGGCCGGTCTGGCCCGGAGAGGATCATGGACCCGAAACCCAGCCGCAGCGGCGCAGGGGGCACCGACGCCCGGTCCGACAGCGGGCCTGGCCTGCCCCGGCCGTCCTTCACGGCGCGCGCCGCGCCCCGCCGCACTCCGGATCGGCCCCGCCCCGCACGGCGCGGAGCGGGGTGAGCGCATGGCCGGGTTCACCGACATCGGCGCCTCCCCCTTTCTGGACGGTTTTGCGCTGCGCGATTTCCGCCCCGACGACGGTCCACGCATCCGCTTCGCCATCGCCGGGCAGGGAAAGCCGCTGCTCCTGCTCCACGGGCATCCGCAAACCCACGTGACCTGGCGCAAGGTCGCGCCGGCGCTGGCGCGGGACTTCACGGTGATCGCGCCTGACCTGCGCGGCTACGGCGACAGCGAGAAGCCCGGGGGCGGGCCCGCCCATATTGCCTATTCGAAGCGCGAGATGGCGCGCGACCCGCTGGCGCTGATGACCGCGCTCGGCCACCCGCGCTTCGCGGTTGCGGGGCATGACCGGGGCGGGCGGGTTGCGCATCGGCTGGCGCTCGATCACCCGGATGCGGTGGCGCGCATGGCGCTGCTCGACATCGCGCCCACGGCGACGATGTACGCGCGCACCGACAAGGCCTTCGCGACCCGCTACTTCTGGTGGTTCTTCCTCATCCAGCCCTTCCCGCTGCCCGAAACGATGATCGGCGCGGACCCGGCCTTCTTCCTGCGCCGCCACATCGAGGGACAGACCAGGGTCCCGGGGGCCACCGAGCCCGCGGCCTTCGAGGAATACCTGCGCTGCTACATGGACCCGGCCACGCGCCACGCGATCTGCGAGGATTACCGCGCCGCGGCCGGCGTGGACCTCGAGCATGATGCCAGCGATGCCGACACGCGCATCCGGGCGCCCGTGCACGCGCTCTGGGGCGCGCAGGGCACGGTCGGCCAGCTCTACGACGTGCTGGCAACCTGGCGCGAGAAGGCCGTCACGGTCACCGGGCGGGCGCTCGACTGCGGGCACACGCTGCAGGAGGAACGCCCCGAGGCGCTGCTGGAGGAGTTCCGCCGCTTCTTCGGCGCCTGACCTCGGGCACCCCGTACCGGCGGGACCCCACGTGGCGCCTCACCGCGCGCCGCACCGGCCGGGCCCTGCATGGCACCTGACCCCGCGCGCCGCACTGGTCGGGCCCTGCGTGGCGCCCGACTTCGTGCCCCATACCGGCCGGGCCGCGCAGGACGTCCGACTTCGCGCCCCGCACCGGTCGGGCTGCGCACAGCCCCTCACCGCGTGCGCCGCACCTGCCGGGCCCTGCGTGGAGGCTGACGCTGCGCGCCGCACCGGCCGGGCCCTGCGTGGAGGCTGACGCTGCGCTCCGCTCCGGCCGGGCCCCGCTTGGTGCCCGATCCTGCGCGCCGCACCGGCCGCACCGCGTGTGGTGCCGGGCCCTGCACATCCCACTGGCCGGGCCGCGTGTCGACTTCTCGAACCGCGGGCAGGGCTTCATGGAACAGGCCGCGCGGCAAGCGCCTGCGCGCGGCTTCCGCCACGGAGCGCAACAGGCCGGATGCCGGCCCGGCTGCGGCCGGGGAGGTTGGCCGAGGGGGCCCGGGCCCTCCCGGCCACGGCCGCGCCACCCGCGATCTCGTGCGCCGGAACGGTTGCACCCGGCCCGTGTCGACCGTAGGCCTAGGGAGCATGCCGCCGGTCATCCGCAGTTCAGCAAGGAATCCCGATGCCCTTCGCCCCCGATGCCTTCCGCCATCACCCCGGCCTCGCGGGCAAGATCCGTGACCCGGAGGCAAGCTTCTTCCGCGACCTGGACCTTGCCGAGGTCGACCGGATCTGGGCCGAGAGCGGCATGCGTGCCAACACGCGCTACAGCGACGCGCTCCGCGAGGAGATGCGCCGCGAGACGCTGGCGCCGTGGCAGGGGGAGGACATCTGGGTCTTCGCCTACGGCTCCCTCATGTGGGACCCGGCGGTCTATTTCGCCGAGGTGCGCCGGGCACGCCTGCCGGGGTATCGGCGCAGCTTCTGCCTGGTGGACCGGTCGGGAGCGCGCGGGACGGCCGAGGCGCCCGGCCTGATGGCGGCGCTGGACATCGGACCGGCCTGCGACGGGCTGGTGTTCCGTCTCGCCGCCGACACCGCCGACCGCGAGTCCGAGGTGATCTGGCGGCGCGAGATGATGGCGCCGTGCTACAGGGCGGTCTTCGCGCCGGTGGAAACCTCCCACGGCCCCGTCGAGGCGCTGTGTTTCGTGGCGGACCCGGAGGCCGCCATGATCGACACGGGAATCAGCCACGCGGACCAGGTCCGGTATCTCGCCACCGGCGTCGGGCGGCTGGGAACCAGCCGCGAATACCTGGAGAACGTCATCCTGGGGTGCCGGGAACTCCGGATCGAGGATCCGGACCTCGACGCCCTGCTCGCGGCGGTGGATGCCTGGCCCGGGCCGGGCACCGTATCGGGAGAGCTGGTGAGGGAGGGCTGAACGCCACCGTGGCGGGACCTCGCGGCCTCCGCGGCGCGGGCCTGCCGGCCCGGGAAGCCTCGCGCCGCTTGCGGCTTTCGCCGGGTCCGCCCCGATCCGATCCGGACCCGGATCTGCGCGGCGGCCCGGGCAGGGCCGGACAAACCCCCTCTTCCGGCGCGCCGAGGGCCAGGCGCCACGGGCGAGGAGCCGTCGCTGCCGCTGCAACCCGTCGGCCGCATCGCCCGGGCCGGGCCCGGATGGCGCCCGGGCAGACGCGCCGGAGGGACTGCGCGCGTTCCTGCCCCTCGGGCGGGTGGGCCCGCCCTTCTCCGAATCGCTTGGCTCTCGCGGAGGCGCTCCGGCGCGTGCGGTCACCCCGGCGCCGGGACGCGGCGCGCCCCGGGCGCTCCCGCCGGCACGGCCGTGCGCGGCGCACCCGCGGTCAGGACGCCTGATCTCATAACGATTTCATGGGGGTGACTGGTGCTGCCGGAGAGATTTGAACTCTCGACCTCTCCCTTACCAAGGGAGTGCTCTACCCCTGAGCTACGGCAGCGTCGGGGGGCCTTTTAGCCGATCGGGCGGGGAGTGCAAGCCTAAATCTGGACCCGCTGTCAGGGTTGCGCTAAAAGCCCTGTCATGTCGGAGGATGGGAACAGCAAGGCCGGTGCCGGCGCGGGCGGCAAGCGCGCCCGGGAGGGCGGTGCGGCCAGTCGCGAGGAGCGGTTGGCGGCCGCGCTCAGGGCGAATCTGCAACGCCGCAAGGCACAGGGCCGGGCGCGTGCGGCCTCCGACGATTCCGAGGCAGACGAAGAGACCTGAACACGGGTCCGGACGAGAGGCAGGCCAGACATGGACAAGATCATCGTGACCGGGGGCAAGCCCCTGAACGGCGAGATCGTGATTTCCGGCGCGAAGAACGCCTGTCTCACGCTCATGCCGGCGGCGCTGCTCACCGATGAGCCGCTCACCCTCACCAATGCGCCGCGGCTGTCGGACATCGCCACCATGACCGACCTGCTGCGCAGCCTGGGCTGCGAGGTGGCGGCGCTGCAGTCCGGCCGGGTGCTGGCGCTGGGGGCGGAGACCATCGCCTCCACCCGGGCCGACTACGAGATCGTGCGCAAGATGCGCGCCTCGATCCTGGTGCTGGGGCCGCTGCTGGCGCGCGAGGGCCATGCGGAAGTGTCGCTGCCCGGCGGCTGCGCCATCGGCGCGCGGCCGGTGGACCTGCACCTGCGCGGGCTGGAGGCGCTGGGCGCGGAGCTGGACCTGCGCGACGGCTATGTGCACGCGAAGGCACCGGGCGGGCTGAAGGGCGCGGTGTTCGAGCTGCCCTTCGCCTCGGTGGGCGCCACCGAGAACATGCTGATGGCCGCCACGCTGGCGAAGGGCACCACGGTGCTGAAGAACCCCGCGCGCGAGCCGGAGATCGTGGACCTGGCCCGCTGCCTGCGCGCGATGGGCGCGCAGATCGAGGGCGAGGGCACCGGGGAGATCACCATCCAGGGCGTGGAGCGGCTGCACGGCGCCACGCACCGCGTGGTGGCGGACCGCATCGAGCTGGGCACCTACATGCTCGCCCCGGCCATCGCCGGCGGCAGGGTGGAGCTGATCGGCGGCGAACGCGCGCTGCTCGGCGCCTTCTGCGACAAGCTGGAGGAGGCGGACATCGCGGTGGAGGAGACCGCCCGCGGCCTGGCGGTGAGCCGGCGCAACGGGGTGATCCGCCCGCTGCATGTGGTGACCGAGCCCTACCCGGGCTTTCCCACCGACCTGCAGGCGCAGATGATGGCGCTGCTCTCGCTCGGTTCGGGAGAGAGCGTGCTGGAGGAGCGGATCTTCGAGAATCGCTTCATGCATGCGCCGGAGCTGCTGCGCATGGGCGCGCGCATCGACGTGCATGGCGGAACGGCGAGGGTGACCGGGGTGGACACCCTGCGCGGCGCGCCGGTGATGGCGACGGATCTGCGCGCCTCGGTGAGCCTCATTCTCGCCGGGCTGGCCGCGGAGGGTGAAACCACGGTGTCTCGTGTCTATCATCTCGACAGGGGCTATGAGCGCCTCGAGGACAAGCTCTCGGCCTGCGGCGCGCAGGTCGAGCGTGTGAAAGGATAGGAACGGCGATGAGCGGTGACGCACGGTTCGAGGATGCGGGCGAGGGCCCCCTGCGGCTGAAGGCGGAAACGGCCGAGGACCTCACGGTGATCTCGGCGCTGGTCCAGGACGCGGTGACCACGGTGGGCGATGTCGCTTTCGCGCAGCGTCACCACCGGCTGGCGCTGCTGGTGAACCGGTTCCGCTGGGAGGACAGGGTGGCCGCGGAACGCGCCGGCCGTGCCTACGAGCGGGTGCGCAGCCTGCTGGTGGTCGAATCGGCGCTCTCGGTGCGCTCGAACGGGCTGGACCGGAGCGCGAAGGACACCGTGCTCTCCGTGCTCTCCCTGGCCTTCGAGCCGGCGGAGGAGGGGGCGGGCACGCTCACCCTCCTGCTGGCGGGAGACGGGGAGATCGCGGTGACGGTCGAATGCCTGGACGTGAGCCTCACCGACGTCACCCGGCCCTACGTGGCCCCCTCCGGCAAGGCGCCGGGCCACGGGGACTGACCCGGCCCTCGCGACCGGCCGCGCCGGAGCGGCTGCCACGCGAAGCGGCGGCCGGGGTGCCCGCGGTTCGGGCCCCGGCCGGGCGAGCCGGACCGAGACGGTCCGACGGATCCCGCGCCGCCGCCCATGCACGCGCCCGCGACCGGACACCCTTGCCCGCCGCCCGCGACCGGGATACCTGCGACCAGCCACCCGTGCCCGCCGCCTGGGGCGGGGAAACCTGTGACTGGTCACTCTTGGCCGCCGCCCACAGTCCGCGACCGGGAGACCTGTGATCGGTCACTCCAGCCTGTCGCCTGCGACGGGGAACCCTGTGACCGGTCACCCGTACCCGCCGCCCACAGTCCGCGACCGGGATACCTGTGATCGGTCACCCCTGCCTGCCGCCCGCTGCCCACGACCCGGAAACCCGCGACCGACCGGACCTGCCTGCCGCCCGGTTCTCCCGTTCGGCGGCTTGCACGGAGAGACCGTCCTCCGGTCCCGCTGCCCGGGCCGGCCACCGGGCTTTGCCGGCCGGGCCTCCTGCCTGCCCTCGCCGCCCGGACCCGGCCGGGGGAGCGGCTCGGGGGGCATCGAGCCCCCGCTCGCCGCTGGCCGCAGGCACGGCCGGTTCCGCGGGGGCCGGAGGGACCGCGAGGTCCCGACGCCGGGCCGGAGGCGGGGGGCCTGCCCCTCTCCGACGGACCGGCACCCCGGCCGGGGCCCGCGCGCCGCTTGAGCCGCGCCGGCGGGCAGGGTAAAGCGGGTCAGTGCCCTGACCCGAAAGTTCCAGATGCCGACCTTCCTCGACACCTCCGCCGATGATTTCCCCACCCGGTTCCGGGAGTTCCTCGCCACCCGGCGGGACGTGGAGGACGACGCGGACGCCGCCGTCGCCGGCATCCTCGCCGATGTCGCGACCCGGGGCGACGCGGCCGTCATCGAGTACACGGCCAGGTGGGACCGGCTCACCCTCACGCCGGAGAGCCTCGCCTTCACGGCCGCCGAAATCGACGCCGCCATCGCCGAGGTGCCCGCCGCGGAGGTCGAGGCGCTGGCCCTCGCCGCCGCGCGCATCCGCGCCTACCACGAGCGGCAGCTGCCCGAGGACCTGCGCTGGACGGACCCGGCCGGTGCCGAGCTGGGCTGGCGCTGGACCCCGGTTTCGGCCGCGGGGCTCTACGTGCCGGGCGGGCTCGCCTCCTACCCGTCCTCGGTGCTGATGAACGCCATCCCCGCCCGGGTGGCGGGCGTGGAGCGGCTGGTGATCTGCGCGCCCACGCCGGACGGGAAGGCCAACCCGCTGGTGCTGCTGGCCGCGCGCCTCGCCGGGGTCGACACCGTCTACCGCATCGGCGGGGCGCAGGCGATCGCCGCGCTGGCCTACGGCACGCGGAGCATCGCCGCGGTGGACAAGATCACCGGCCCGGGCAACGCCTTCGTCGCCGCCGCCAAGCGCCGGGTGTTCGGCCGGGTGGGCATCGACATGATCGCCGGCCCCTCGGAGATCCTCGTCATCGCCGATGGCGACACCGACCCGGACTGGGTGGCCCTCGACCTTCTGTCGCAGGCCGAACACGACGAAAGCGCCCAGGCCATCCTCGTCACCCCGGACAGGGGCTTCGCCACCGCGGTTGCCGCGGCGGTGGAGCGGCGGCTGGAGACACTGGAGCGCCGCGCCATCGCCGGCGCCTCCTGGCGCGACTTCGGCGCCATCATCACCGTGGCGGACCTCGCGGAGGCCGCCGCCATCTCCGACCGCATCGCCCCCGAGCACCTGGAGATCTGCACCGCGGACCCGGACGCGGTGGCCGCCACCATCCGCCACGCCGGCGCGATCTTCCTCGGCGCCTGGACGCCGGAGGCGATCGGAGACTATGTCGGCGGGCCCAACCACGTGCTGCCCACCTCCGGCTCGGCCCGCTTCTCCTCCGGCCTCTCGGTGCTCGACTTCATGAAGCGCACCACGCTGGCGCGGATGACGCCCGGCGCCCTCGCCGCCATCGGCCCCGCGGCCGAGACCCTCGCCACCTCCGAAAGCCTGCAGGCGCACGGGCTGTCCGTGCGGGCCCGGCTCGACCGGCTGAACCGGGAACCCGCCCCATGAGTGACCGCCTCATAGACATCGTGCTCGACGACACCGGCCTGTCGCTGCCCTCACCGGAAGTGGAGCAGGAGCGGCGCGTCGCGATCTACGACCTGCTGGAGGACAACACCTTCATCCTGCCGGGCGACGAGGGCCACGGCCCCTACCGCCTGCGCCTGGCGGTGCGCGAGCGCCGGCTGGTGTTCGAGATCGAGACCGAGGACGGCAGCCGCCTGGGGGAGTTCCACCTCTCCCTCAGCCCGTTCCGGCAGGTGATCAAGGACTACTTCCAGATCTGCGAAAGCTATTTCGACGCGGTCAAGCGCCTGCCCGCGGCGCAGATCGAGGCGATCGACATGGGCCGGCGCGGCATCCACAACGAGGGCTCGCAGATCCTGATGGAGCGCCTCGAGGGCAAGGTGGGCACCGACATGCCCACGGCGCGCCGGCTCTTCACCCTGATCTGCGTCCTCCACTACAAGGGCTGAGCCGATGGCGCCGCGGCCCCACTCGGTGCTCTTCTGCTGCGATTACAATGCCGTCCGCTCGCCGCTGGCCGAGGGCATCATGAAGAGCCTCTACGGCCGCGAGATCTACGTGCAGTCGGCGGGGGTGAAACACGACATCGAGGTGGACGGCTTCGCGGTCACCGTGGCCTCCGAACTGGGCATCACCCTGGAGAAGCACCGGGCGCGCAGCTTCGACGAGATGCAGGAATGGGGCGACGACCTGGGCGGCTACGACCTCATCGTCGCCCTCTCGCCCGCGGCCCAGCGGCACGCGCAGGAACTCACCCGCTACAACGCCGTGGAGGTGGAGTTCTGGCCGGTGCTGGACCCGACGGGGCTGGGCGAGAACCGCGAGGACAAGCTCTCCGCCTATCGCCAGACCCGCGACCAGATCCTCCAGCACATCCGCGACCGCTTCGGCTGACCGCAGCGGGGCCCTTGCGCGGATGTCCCCGACACCCGGCCCCGATCAGTGGCGATACGCTCCGACACCGAGCCTCGGCGCCGCGCGCCTGCGCCGGGCACCCGGGATGCGCCTCCGCGCCGGGCGGCGGCACATCGCCCCTGCGGCAGGCGATGGCGTTGCATCCCCCACGCCGGGCACTGGCGGCGCTTCCCCCCGGCAGGTGGGGCGCCTCGCCCTTGCAGCGGGCGACGGCAATGCATCCCCCCACGCCGGGCACTGGCGGTGCTCCCCTGCGGCAGGTTGGGCGACTTGCCCCTGCAGCAGGCGAGACGGCAATGCATCTCCCCACGTCGGGCGCTGCCGATGCGCCTCAGCGGCAGGTGGCGGCGAAATGCCCCCGGGAGTCAGGCCGCGGCGGGGCGCTTCCTCGACCGGCAGATCTGCTGTCATTTCGAACGGCTTCCCCTGCGCCCGTCTCCCGCTCCGACAATCTCGGTGCGCCCGCTGGCGCCGGATGCCCGGACCTTGCAGGCGCGCCGCAAGCTCGCGCCGCACACCGCGTCGGACCCCCGCGCCGCGCGCCCGTGCCGAAAATCTGCGCTGTGGACCCGCGCCGAATGCCGCATCGTGCCCCCGCGACCGGCACCGCGATTGTCCGCTGCCCGGCTTTCGCGGGATGCGTGGCGGTGCCGCTGTCATCGGTATCCGCGCCGGTGCCGCGCTGCCCGTTCGCAACCCGGTGCGGAGCGCACGGGTCCGGCGCGCCGGGTCAGGCTTCCATGCCGCGTGTGCCGCAGGCAGTTCCGGTTGGCGCGCTCAGCGGCGGCGGGAGGTGCGGCGCGGGGGCAGGGCGTCGAGGGCGTCGGCGTTCTGCCGGCCCCAGTCATAGAGCAGGTCGATGGCGCCGACGAAGCGCCGGCCGAGCGGGGTGACCGAGTAGTCCACCGCCGGCGGCACCGTGCCGTGCACCTCGCGGTGTATGAGGCCGGTCTCCTCCATGTCGCGCAGGGTCTGGGTGAGCATCTTTTTCGAAATGCCGGGAATGGAGCGGTGCAACACCCCGGCCCGCGCCTGACCGCCCAGGCGGACCTGCAGCGTGTGCAGGATCATCGTGGTCCATTTGGTCGAGAACAGCTCCAGCACGCGGCGCGGCGCGCAATCCTCGGCCCAGTCCTCATCGGGGGAGCCTCTGTCCATCCGGGGCCCTTTCGCTGGCTGTCACAGGTGCGGACCCCGTCTGCCATATCGCGGCGGGCTTGCCCAGCCATCCCGCCCGCTGCCGACGCGGCGCCGGGCGGCGCTGCGTCGGCGGCGACTGGAGGCTGGCGACTGGAGGCTGGCGACTGGAGGCTGGCGACTGGAGGCTGGAGGCTGAAGGCCAGTGAATGGTGAATGGTGGCTGGCGGAGAGTGGAGGGTGGAGGGTGGAGGGTGGAGGGTGGAGGCGGTGCGGCTCTCCGCGCATCTGGCTCAACGGCACGGCACGGCACGGCACGGTTGGCGGGCAGAGGGCGGCACTGCATGGGAGCACCTCACAGGGCCGGGCCCGCTGTGCGCAGGCGCTCGGCGCAGCGTCAGCGGAAGCGGTAGCGGTGCAGGGTGGCGCCGTGGGTACGCAGCCAGGCGCGGTGGCGGGCGTAGTCCGGACAGATGCCGGCCACCTGGGCCCAGAACCGGTCGGAGTGGTTCATCTCCACCAGATGCGCGGCCTCGTGCGCGGCCACATAGTCCAGCACCTCCGGCGGGGCCATGGCGAGGCGCCAGGAGAACATCAGGTCTCCCCGGGAGGTGCAGGAGCCCCAGCGCGATCCGGTGTCGCGCAGGGTCACCCGGCCGGGGGCCCGGCGCAGCCGCGCGGCGTAGCCGTCCACCGCCGGCACCAGCCGCTCGCGCGCCAGCGTGCGCAGCCAGGCCTCCACCCGGCGCCCGGCGGTCTCCGCCGGGCCGGGCACGGCGAGCGTGTCCGCTTCCGCCAGCACGCGCCGGCCGGTGCCGGGCAGCACCCGCGTCATCTTGCCCTCCACGGGCAGCACCATGCCCGGCGCCACGAGAACCGGCTGCGGCGCCCGGGACAGCCGGCTGCGCAGCCAGTCCTCCTGTCGCAGCACGAACATCCGCGCCTCGGCGAGGCTTACATGCGCGGGCAGGGTGAGGTGGACGGAGCCATCCGTCGCCGCGATGCGCAGCGTCAGGCGGCGCGCCCGGGCGAGGCGTTTCAGCCGGATGTCCACCGGCGGGTCGAGCAGCGTGATCGTGTCGCCCAAGGGTGCGGCCGGCCCGGTCAGCCGCGCACCGGCATGCGGCGCGCGCGGATGAAGTCCCGCACCTTCGGCTGGATGCTCTGACGCCAGCGCGAGCCGTTGAACACGCCGTAATGGCCCACCTGGGGCTGCACCCAGTGGGATTTCCTGTCCGCCGGCAGGTTCACCAGCAGGGCATGGGCGGCCTCGGTCTGGCCGATGCCGGTGATGTCGTCCTTCTCGCCCTCGATGGTGAGGAAGCCGGTGTCGCGAATCGCCCCCGGGTCCACCTTCCGGTCGCGGTAGAAATAGGCGCCGTTCGCCAGCAGGCGGCGCTGGAACACCCGGTCGATGGTCTGCAGGTAGAACTCCTCGGTGAGGTCCATCACCGCCAGATACTCGTCATAGAAGGCGCGATGCGCCGAGGCGCTCTCGCCATCGCCCTGAACCAGGTGGCGGAAATGGTTGAAATGGGCGTCCAGGTGGCGGTCGAGATTCATCGACATGAAGCCCGAAAGCTGCAGGAACCCGGGGTAGACCCGGCGCAAAAAACCCTTGTTCGGCCAGGGCACGGTCACGATCACGTTGGATTCGAACCATTCCAGCGGGTGCTGCGTGGCAAGCTCGTTCGGGGTCTTGGGGTTGCAGGCGGTGTCGATGGGCGAGCCCATCAGCGTGACGGAGGCCGGGCGGGCCGGCTCCCTGTCCTCGGCCATCAGGCTGGCGGCCACCATCACCGGAATGCCGGGCTGGCACACGGCCATCACCGCCGTCCGCTCGCCGCGCCGGGCGATGAAGCGGCAGAACTCGCGGACATAGTCGGTGTAGTCGTCCAGGTCGAAGACCCCCTCGGTCAGCGCCACGTCCCGGGCGTCCGTCCAGTCCGTGACATAGACCTCGTGCTCGGGCAGCATCGCCTCCACCGTGCCGCGCAGCAGGGTGGCGTAATGCCCCGACATGGGCGCCACCACCAGAACCGGCGGGTCGTTCCGGGCCCGGGCCACGGCGGAATCCCGCTTGAAATGCAGGAGCTTGCAGAAAGGCAGCTCCATCACCTCCTCCACCAGGACAGGCACCGTGGTGCCGGAGACCTGGGTCTCGTCCAGCCCGAACTCCGGCTTGCCGTAGCGCCGGGTGGCGTTGATGAACAGGTCGATGGCGGCGGAGGTGGCCCGGGCGCCCATGGTCGCGGCGAAGGGGTTGAACGGGCTCTGCAGGGCCTCCTGGCCCATCCGCGCCGCGAGCCGCATGGGCGAGACGGCGGCATGGGCGAGTTCATAGGCATGATAGAGCACGGGCAGTTCCTTCTGGCAGGCGGAGCCGTCCGGAAAGAGGCCCGGAGGGCGGGGGAGGGCGGGCGCGCGGGCGGGCCGGAAATCGGCCGCGCGGGAGGCCGCGGGCACTTGTGTTACGCGCGAAAGGTAAATACGGGTCTGAGGCGCTGCAAGATCTATCAGCCGTCCGCCTGCCGGCAGGCGGGCTCTGCGTCTTTTTTGCCAAAGCCTTTGACAAGCCCGGGGGGCTGTGGCATGGCCGGGCGTCTTTTTTTCCACCTGCAATCAGGGGGTCAACATGCCTAATCCCGAATGGGGCGTTAAACGGGTTTGCCCGAGTTGTGCATCCCGCTTCTACGATCTGACCAATGACCCGGCAACCTGCCCCGTCTGCGGAGGGGTCTTCAGCCTCGAGAGCCTCACCCTCAAGCGGGGTCGGGCCGAGCGGGCTGAGGTTGTGAAACCGCGTCCGGTGGCGGCTGCGGCTGCGCCTGATGCCATCGGCGACGACGTTCTCGACGACGACGAGGATATCGACGTGGCCGATGACGACGTGCTCGACGACGACGATGATGACGATACCGTGTCGATCGAGGAGATCGGCGAACGGGCCGATTCCGACGACGATACGGAAAACTGAACGCAATATCTCCCGCCGCGAATTTTCTGCTTGAACTCCCGGCGGGAGGCCACTAAACACCGCGTCACCGGAGAGATCCGGCACCGGATGGGGCCATAGCTCAGTTGGGAGAGCGCTTGAATGGCATTCAAGAGGTCAGGGGTTCGACTCCCCTTGGCTCCACCACTAACCCCCAAAGGTTAGCAGACAAAAGCCTCGCTGATGAAGCGGGGCTTTTTCTTTTGGGGCAGGCCGGGGCTCCGGCTGCCCCCCCCACCAGCGCCGGTTGCCCGCCTTCGGGCCGAGGCCCATCCGCCGCCTGCGCAGGTCTTCCCGATATCGCTGGTGCTGCTGCGGTCTCCGCCGGGGCAGGTGCTTCACGGGGCCTCGCCCGCGTGGCGCGCGCGCCTTGCCGGTGGCTCCGGGCAGGGGTGTCCGCGCTCCCGCGTCCGGGCGGATCGAAGCCCTGTGGGTCCGGGGTGATGCGTGGCCTGCCGGCGCTCCGCCTGTGCAGTAGCCGCCGGGCGGTGCCTGCGTGCCCTGCTCTGCGACCGGCCGTGCGTGCCCTCGATGTCCTTTATTTCCAATGGGTTGCGGGATGTCCGCTGCGCGGCGGCGGCTGCGTGAAGGCGGCCCCGAAAGGAAATCTGAAGAATTTCTGAACCGCCGGGCGGCCCGCTCCGACTGAAGCTGCAGAGACTGTGAACTGCGTGCTTCAACCCTTGTTCGGAGATAGCGACATGTCCACCACCCCCTCTGCCAACGGCAGCACTGACGGCCTCGATGCAACCCCGGGTCAGGAGAGCATCCACGGAGAGGTCAGCCTCGCCCCGGTTCTCGACGGGCTGGGCGATTTCATCGACGGCAGCGACGACGCGACGGGCCTGCAAGGCGCGCTCGACGACATCCGGTCCAGCAAGGACCTGCTGCAGGCGGCCAGTTCCGTCCTGGGGTTCGCCGGACAGGTGAGCGACACCGCCAGCGCGGTGCAGGATCTCACCGAAGGGCTGGAGGCCGCGCTGAAGGTCGTCGTGAAGCTCTCCAGCGTGTTCGGCAGCGCGTTCAAGGCGGCGACGGACATCATCTCGAAGGGCCTCGACCAGGTCGGCGACGCGGCGGAGAAGCTGGAGCACCGGCTGGAGAACATCGTCGACACCGCCGGCAAGCTGCAACTGGTCATCGACGAGGCCATCGGCGTGATCGAGGAGGTGGTCGAGCCGAACCTGATCGAATCCATCGCGCAGGGCGACGTGCTGCGCGCCACGGTGCGGCATCTCGATGACACCATCCATGTGCTGGAGACGCCGAAATTCGAGATCGTCGCCCCCGGTCAGCAGCAGACGCCCGCCTCCATCGCGCTGCGCCTGGAGGGGGCGGCGGGCCAGCTCAAATCCTTCGCCGAGGCGTTCGAGGAAGGTGCCGCGGCGCGGGGAGATCTGGTGGCGCGGGCCAATGCCATTCCCGGCCAGACGGTGTTCGGCGCGGTGGCGGGCGCCAACCGGGCGCTTGGCCACACGGTCGAGGTGATCAACACCGCGGCTGACGTGATGGATCGCGTGAACGACAAGGTCGGCTTCCTGCTGGCCCCGATGGAGATCGTGGCCACCGTCGTGCGGCCCATCGCGCCCCTGCTGAACGCGGCGAGCTTCGTGTTCAACGCGGTCGTCGCGCCGGTGCTGAACCCGGTGCTGCGGGCGACGCACATCGACAGGCTGCTGGAGCCCGTCGCGGACCTGTTCAACAGCTTCACGCCGAACGTGGCCGGGGTGGAGAACTTCTCCGGCCAGCTCAGCGCGCTGACCGGCAACCTCTCGGACCTCGCGGATTTCGACAGGATCACCGAGGGCCTGTCGCAGGAGGACAAGGACGCCCTGCGCTCGGAGGCCGAGACGGCTGCGGCGGACGCGGCCGTCGACATCGCCAGGGACGGGGCGCTGGCCGTCGCGAACCTCGCCGTCGACGTGGTGTTCGACCGGTTCGTGGAAACCTCGCTGGCGCAGGTGCAGCGCGCCACCGTCTCGAACGTCGACCGGGAGGGCAACACCTATACCGGCGACGTGGTGCTGGCCGATGCCTTCGGCACGACGCTCACCGGCGGGAACGGCGACGATATCCTGGTCGATGACGGGCGTGACATGACGCTGGCCGGCGGCGCGGGCTCGGACGTGTTCATCATGGACGAGGGCGATGACCGCGTGGAGGGCGGCGCGGGCGACGATTACGCCGTCTACGCCGACCGGGTGACCGAATTCCGCTTCCTGTTCGGGGAAGGGGCGGACGGCAAGGTGGAGATCACCATCGTCCACCTGAACCCCGATGACGCCCGCTCCGACCAGGGCACGGACACGTTCGTCGGCGTGGAGCATTTCCATTTCGACGATCTCGGGCTGGCCGAGCTGGCCATCGACGAGATCATCCAGCTGGAGGGCGACGAGGGCGTCAATTTCGAGGACACCCAGCCCAACGGC